>NZ_QAOH01000002.1 GCF_003050785.1 Celeribacter persicus | reverse complement strand
AGGTAAGCTTCGCAAAAGGCCGGATAGATTCACGCATCCAATGCCGTTGGGACCGAAGTTGAAAAACACCTTGCGCAGGGGGCGTCCATAGATTCACTCCTTGGCGGCATGGATCGTGATGTAGGGGCAGCTGTGCCTGAAAGCGGACCGATACATCGTTGATCCCGAAATTCTTCTGCGGGATGCGATGCCTGGAGATATGAGATGAATTTTTTTAGCAGGATCAAACTCGCGAAAAAGCTGCCGGCGATCATGATCGGCCTGACCGTTGTGACCATCGCGATTGCGAACCTCGTATCCTATCGCAATGCGTCCCAATCTTTGCTCGGAGAGGCGGAAGATGCGCTGATGACCGTGGCGGAGGCGCGTGCGCTTGAGTTGGAGAGCTGGCTGGACGGGATCGACATTGATCTGCGCAGTCAGGCGGAAAACCCGACGGTGCTCTCGGCCATCCGGGGCTTCGGGGAGGCTTGGGAGGCGCTGGAGGGCGACCGCACGGCTTATCTCAAGGAATGGTATATCGACCGCAACCCCAACGATCCGGGGTTCAGGCAACGGCTCGATTACGCACAGGATGGCTCGGCCTACAGTCAGGTTCACAAGCTTTATCACGGATATTTCCGTAATCTGGTCGAGGAAAAGGGCTATTACGATGTCTTCGTATTCTCGCTTTCCGGAGATCTGATCTATTCGGTGTTCAAGGAACAGGACTACGCCACCAATTTTCTGCACGGGGACTATGCCGACACGGGGCTCGGAACGGTCCTGCAACAGTCTCTTGCGGCGGAAGGTCCAGGCATCTTCTTTGCCGATTTCGAAAAATATGCGCCGTCCCATGGCGCTCCGGCGGCTTTCCTTGCGGCTCCGGTTCTGGACCGGCGTGGAGAGACGCGGGGCGTGATCGCCTTCCAGATGCCCATCGACCGAATCGACCGGATCACGACGCGTTCGACGGGGCTTGGAAGAACCGGTGATTCCTATCTGGTCGGTTCCGATCTTTTCCTGCGTTCCAACACGATCCATGGGAGTGGAAATGAGATTCTCAATGTCGCGTTGAGCATGGAGTCCGCCAAACGTGTGATTGCCGGAGAAACGGGTCTCCTGCGTGAGATGGATTTGGAGATTGATGACGGCAAGCCTCATGAACATCTCGCGGCGTTTTTTCCGGTCGAATATCACGGCGTGACCTGGGGCCTGATCGCGGAGCAGATGATCGAGGAAATTCTGGAACCTGCGACGACACTGGCCCGGACCATGATGTGGCAGGGGGCTGTCATGACCGCTCTGGTCGCTCTGATCGCCTATCTAATCGCCCGGACGATTTCGCGTCCGCTGACCTGTGTGGAGGCAGCGATGCGCACCGTGTCGGAAGGCAATTATTCCGTGGATGTGCCCGGCGTCGAACGTGGTGATGAAATCGGACAGATCGCCAGAGCTCTGGACGATTTCCGCCATGCGCTCGGACGTGCGGACCGGGCCACGCGGGACGGTCTTTTTAAAGGAGCCGCGTTCGAGGGGTCCTCGGCGGCCTTAATGATGGTCGATCAGGATTGCACGATCACCTATACGAACTCAGCCGTGCATGCGCTACTCAAGAAGAATGAATCGCTTTTCCGTGAAATGTTTGGCGCGTTCGACGCCGACCATATCGTCGGGCAGAATATCGACGTTTTCCATAAGGACCCGCATCGCATCCGCGCGATCCTCTCCGACACGGGCAGGATGCCCTTTTCGACGGATATGAAGATAGGCGATGTGCATTTCGCTCTGGACGTCAACGCAGTGGTCGATCTCGATGGCGAACAGATAGGTTGCGTGATGGAGTGGAAGGATGTCACGGACATTCGCACCAACGAGGCCGTCATCACCGCGCTCGATGGCAACCAGTCCAAGGCGGAGTTCGGTATCGACGGGCGTCTGATGAAAGCCAATGCGAATTTTGCGCGCATGTTGGGGGTTGCCCCGTCCGATCTGGTCGGTCGCGGCCATGAGGCGATTTTCGCCTTCGATGCGAAACTGGCGGCTGAGCGTGGCGATGTCTGGGAGCGGTTGAACAAGGGAGAGAGTATCCACGGACGGTTCAAACTGCTTGACAAGGAGGGCAACATTTCCCTCCTCGAAGGGACCTTCAGCCCGGTGAAAGATGCCTCCGGGCGCCCCTTCCGTATCATCCTCCTGGGGTCCGATATCACCGAGAGTCAGGCGGCTCTCGCGGCGGCGGAAGCCGAACGCGAGCGAATGAAAGCGGAACAGGATCGGGTCGTCGAAGGTTTGCGGGTCGGTCTCAAGAAACTGGCGCAGGGCGATCTGACTTCGCGTATCGACGAGAAATTCTCCGCCGAATACGAAACGCTTCGTGGCGATTTCAACCAAGCCATTGAAAACCTGCTTTCGGCCATGCGTAATGTGGTCGAGAATGCCGATATGATCCGAGGCGAGGCCTCCGAGATTTCCAACGCGGCGGACGACCTGTCGCGCCGGACCGAAAAACAGGCTGCAACGCTCGAAGAAACCGCGACGGCGCTCGATGAACTGACGTCCTCGGTCCGCTCGGCCGCAGACGGGGCGAAACAGGCCTCCGAAATGGTCGATACGGCCAAGGCCGATGCCGAGGCCTCCGGTAAAGTGGTTCAGGAAGCGGTCGAGGCGATGAGTCAGATCGAAACCTCTTCCGACCAGATTTCCAAGATCACCTCGGTGATCGACGATATCGCCTTCCAGACCAACCTTTTGGCGTTGAACGCCGGTGTCGAAGCCGCTCGTGCGGGGGAAGCGGGGCGCGGTTTCGCGGTGGTGGCCTCCGAAGTACGTGCCCTGGCGCAGCGGTCTTCCGAGGCGGCGCGTGAGATCAACGATCTGATCTCGAAATCCGGTATCTTAGTGAAACGTGGCGTGAGTCTGGTGGGTGAGACGGGCGAGGCATTGCGCGGCATCGTGATGTCGGTGTCCGAAATTTCTCACAATGTGTCGGAAATTGCAGTTTCCTCGCGGGAGCAGTCCGCAGGTCTTGCGGAAATCAACGCGGCCGTGAACCAACTCGATCAGGTGACTCAACAAAACGCTGCCATGTTCGAACAGACCACGGCCGCGAGCCATGCTTTGACCCGTGAAGCGGAAAACCTGAATGTGACCACGTCGAGATTTGCGATCGGCACAGTTCAGAATGCAGAGACTGAGCCCCTCGCGCCTGTTCAGGTGGATTTCAAACGCAGCATGAGTAAGTCGGTGGAGATCAGAGCCATGGAGGGATATGAGCCAGAACGCCAACCTCTTAGGTCGCCCGTTAAACAGGTCGTCAATGCACCCGCCCCGGTGGCGTCGCCGGTCGAAGATGACTGGGAAGATTTCTGATCCACCT
The DNA here is from genome assembly GCF_003050785.1 of Celeribacter persicus. Classification (GTDB taxonomy): domain Bacteria; phylum Pseudomonadota; class Alphaproteobacteria; order Rhodobacterales; family Rhodobacteraceae; genus Celeribacter; species Celeribacter persicus. The sequence goes on along the minus strand of NZ_QAOH01000002.1, from coordinate 345,768 downwards.
GCGTGCGGCGCCCGGGCCGGTAAAAGGAGATTGGTTTGAAACCGCTACGTGTTCTGATTGTTGACGACTCGGCCACGATGCGTCGTCTCATTCGTTCGATCCTTGAGGCAGATTCACGCCTTGACGTGGTTGCCGAGGCGACGACGGCGCGCGAAGCTCGGGACGCGGTAAACATGTATCGCCCCGATGTGATGACGCTCGATGTCGAGATGCCGAACATGAGCGGGATCGAGTTTCTCAGACGCCTCATGCGGCATCGGCCGATGCCTGTGGTGATGGTCTCGACCCTGACGCACCATGGCAGCGATGTTGCGGTGGAGGCCATGGCCCTCGGCGCGGTCGACTGTGTGGAAAAGCCAAGGTTCGGGGATGGGCTGAAAAACTTTTCGAAACTCTCGGACATGGTGGTTCTGGCGGCGCGGGCGCGCCTTCCCACTCCGCGCAGTGCTCTGCTGCCCCGACCGCAACCGGATAGAGAAAGGAATTTTCAAAGGATTTGCCTGATTGGCGGCTCGACGGGGGGCGTGGATGCGATCGAACGCATTTTGCAGCGATTCCCGGCGAATTGTCCGCCGACTCTGATCACGCAACATATGCCGGAGCCGTTTCTGGTCAGCTTTGCTGCGCGCCTCGATACTCTGGTCGCGCCCAGGGTCGGGCTGGCAAGTGATGGGGCCAAACTGGAACCGGGGAAGGTGATGATCGCGCCCGGAGGCGCCTCTCATCTCAATCTCTGTGGCCCTGTCGATGGCCCTGTCGGTCTGCGGGTCAGGCTACATGAAGGTTCGCCGGTCTCCGGACACAGACCCTCCGTCGACTCGATGTTCCTCTCGGCCGTACCGATAGCGCAGTGTGTGGTGGCGGGCATTTTGACCGGGATGGGGGGCGACGGAGCCGAAGGCATGGCCGCGCTGCGCAGCGCCGGAGCCAGAACGCTTGGGCAAAGCGAGGAAAGCTGCATCGTTTTCGGCATGCCACGTGTGGCCGGAGAGCTTGGCGGGGTCGAACAATGGGCCGATCTCGATGTGTTTGGCGACGAAATCCTGCGTCTATGCGAAAGCCCGGTGCATGTGGGGGCGTCATGACGGCGATTTCCGAGAAGCAGAACGCTGGCAACCGAACTTATATTGCCCAAGGGGAATATGCGATCGGGGACGGCGAAGAGGTGGTGATTTCCACCATTCTCGGATCCTGCGTGGCCACTTGCCTGTGGGATCCCGTGGCGCGGATCGGGGGAATGAACCATTTTCTTTTGCCCGAAGGTCCAGCCATGCGCAGCGATGTCAGTTCGTTCGGTGCGCATGCCATGGAGCTTTTGATCAACAGCTTGGTCCGCCATGGTGCCAGGCGCGAACGGCTCAGGGCCAAGGTGTTTGGCGGCGCGGAAATGTACAAGGGCCTGACTGATGCCGGAACCCAGAATGGCATGTTCGTTCTGTCCTATCTCGCGCGGGAGAACATTCCCTGTGACGGCCAAAGCCTTGGCGGGACGCTGGCGCGTCGGGTCGAATTCATGCCTGCTCTGGGGAAAGCCCGGCAAAAACTGGTCCCGGATGCATCGCTGGTTGTGGAGATTGTGCCGGTGACGGAGCAAACGAGCGATCTGGAACTGTTCTGAAAGCGGGTTTTGCGGAGAGGCTTGGTGTGTTTGTTCGCCGTGGCGACCCGATTTGGGGGAGGCCTTTTCGCTGAGAAAATGAAAACTGAGATGAGTGGGAGTCAGGCTTTCGGGTGTGTGCTCGCTTTTCGGGTGCGTCCTGTTATGCCCCAGGGGTATGCCGACAGCCGGTGTGTATGAGAAACGCCTTGGACCGGGCGAGAAAGACAGGCAGGAAAGGAGAATGAAGATGATCGATTCCATTCCCTTGTCGACTTTCGTTCTGGTGGCGCTCACGCTTGGCCTCGCGCCTTTCGTGCCGGAGCCGCATATCTGGGAGAAGTTGAAGATGCTTGCCTCCGGGACGCTCACGCGACTGATCGACATTTTCGATCTGGCGATGCATGGGCTGCCCTGGGTTCTGTTGGTCGTGAAGCTGATCCGCGGGGAGAGACCGGCGGAAGGCTGAGGTGTTTTGCGTCTGGGGGAGCTGGCCGCGCCGATACTTGTGGCGTGTCGCATGCGTCATGAAAAGCGCTTCGGTTTCAAAACCAAGGTCTTGGAGACATTGGTTGCAGCATGTCGGACGCGCAGCGCGTCAACCTGCATTATCCCAAAGCGCATGTTTGAGGTTCTGTCGCATGGCTGAAGCGGCGCAATTCGTTCGTGGTCCATGCGGGACGCTGCGATACACTTTGATCCTCAGCAAATTCCGGAACGCTGCGGGGCGTTCCGGAGTGATCCCAAAAGGCTTGGTTTCCGCCAGACTGCGGGCACCGCTCAGGCTTTCGATACCGCGTCGAGGATGCGGGCCCAGGAGCGGATACCTTTGTGGAAATTCTTCAGCCCGTATTTCTCGTTCGGTGAGTGAATGCGGTCGTCGTCGTCGGCATAGCCGACCAGCATGGAATCGAGACCGAGAATGGTGGTGAAGAAACCCGCGATCGGGATCGAACCGCCCATGCCGGCAAACACCGCCTCACGGTTCCACTCGTCCGAGAGCGCCTGACGTGCGGCTTCGAATTCGGGACGCGCGGTGTTCATCACGGCGGCGGGCGAGCCTTCGAGGTCCTGATCCCAGACCACTTTTGCATCGACCGGTAGCCGGGCCTCGACATGGGCGTGAAGGTTTTCACGGATCTTGTCGGGGTCTTGTTGGCCGACAAGGCGGCAGGTGATCTTGCAATGCGCTTCCGAGGGGATCACGGTTTTCGAGCCGGGGCCCTGATAGCCGCCCCAGAGCCCGTTGATCTCAAGCGTCGGGCGTGCCCATTGCTGTTCCAGCGTGGAATAGCCAGCCTCGCCATGGGCCACCGTCATGCCAGCGTTTCCGAGATAATCCTTCTCGTCAAAACCGCAGTTTTCCCATTGCGCGAGCTGTTCAGCAGAGACTTCCTCGACGCCGTCGTAGAAATCCTTGACGGTGACGCGGCCCTGATCGTCGTGGAAACTTGCGATAATTTTGGAGATTTCCCGCAGCGGGTTGAGTGCCGGGCCGCCGTAATGACCGGAGTGCAGGTCCATCGACGGGCCGATCAGGGTAAACTCGTCCTTGAGCATGCCGCGCAGTTGCGAGGCGATGGAGGGCACGCCCGGCGAAACCATGGATGTGTCGCAGATCAGGGCGAGATCGGCCGCGAGCTTGTCCTTGTTGGCCTCCATGAAGGGGATGAGCGAGGGCGAGCCACTTTCCTCTTCTCCCTCGAAGAAGAAGGTGATGGTGCAGGGGAGAGTGCCATGCTCGGCGATCCAGGCGCGACAGGCCTCGACGAAGGTCATGAGCTGGCCCTTGTCGTCGGATGCGCCGCGTCCGCGGATCACCTTTCCGGTCTCACGCTCCTCGATGAAGGGCGCGAAAGGATCGTGATCCCAAAGCGACAGCGGGTCGACCGGCTGCACATCATAGTGACCGTAGAACAAGAGGTGCGGGCTGCCTGATCCGATCTTTCCCCAGACCATCGGATGACCGGGCGTGTCGCAAAGCTCGGCCTCGGCGCCAAGGGATTTCAGATCGGCAACAAGCCATTCCGCGGCAGTCCTGCAATCGGCCTTGTGCGCCGGGTCGGTGGAGATCGACGGGATGCGCAGGAATGTCATCAACCGTTCGAGGGCAGGGTCGAGATCGGCGTCGATGCGCGACAGCACCGGATCGAGACGTGTGTTCATTATCGGAAACCTTTGATCGTGCTCGGGATGTTTTGCCGCAGCTTACGCTTCTGAAACCTGGTGTCCAGTCGCGAGCACGGGTTGACATAGATCATTCAGAAGGGGTTTTTAGTCATTCTAAAAGGGCGGGGTACGACAAGGCTTACTCAGCACTGACAGGGGTCTGGTCGCGGCATTATCTTGCGAAATGTGAATATGAGTCGCAATTTTCATTTTGTGCCGCTAAAAGAGGCAGACCTGAGACGCGCGAAAGGATAAAAAGTGGACTACACGGCGAAGCTTGACGAGGCGATCCAACGTTTGCACGACGAAGGGCGCTATCGCACCTTCATCGACATCGAGCGCAAGCGCGGGCAATTCCCGCACGCCACATGGACCCGCCCCGATGGCAACGAACAGCCGGTCACCGTCTGGTGCGGCAACGATTATCTCGGCATGGGGCAGAACCCGGTTGTGATCGCCGCGATGAAGGAAGCCGTGGACGCCACCGGCGCCGGTTCCGGCGGCACGCGCAACATTTCGGGCACCACCGTCTATCACAAACGTCTCGAAGCCGAACTGGCCGATCTTCATGGCAAGGAAGCCGCGCTGGTCTTCTCCTCGGCCTATATTGCCAATGACGCAACGCTTTCGACCCTGCCGACGCTGTTTCCGGGGCTGATCATCTATTCCGATGAACTGAACCACGCTTCGATGATCGAAGGCATCCGCCGCAACGGCGGCGCCAAGCGTATCTTCCGCCACAACGATCTCGATCACCTGCGCGAGCTGCTGGCCGCCGACGATCCGGAAGCGCCGAAGCTGATCGCCTTCGAGTCGGTCTATTCGATGGATGGCGATTTCGGCCCGATCAGAGAGATTTGCGACATCGCCGACGAATTCAACGCGCTGACCTATCTCGACGAGGTGCATGCCGTGGGCATGTACGGTGCGCGGGGTGGCGGTGTGGCCGAGCGTGACGGTCTGATGGACCGGATCGACATCATCAACGGCACACTGGGTAAGGCGTTCGGTGTGTTCGGCGGCTATATCGCAGCCTCCGAGAAAATGTGTGATGCCATACGGTCTTATGCGCCGGGGTTCATCTTTACGACCTCGATCCCGCCGGCGGTGGCCGCAGGCGCTGCGGCCTCCATCGCTTTCCTGAAGGGCGAGGGTGGTGTGAAACTGCGCGAAGCGCATCAGACCCAGGCGAAAATCCTCAAGACCCGTCTCAAAGGCCTCGGTCTGCCGATCACCGATAACGGTTCGCATATCGTGCCGCTGATCGTGGGCGATCCGAAACACACGAAATTGATGTCGGACATGATGCTTGAACAGTATGGTATCTATGTGCAGCCGGTGAACTTCCCGACCGTGCCGCGCGGGACCGAGCGGCTGCGCTTTACGCCCTCGCCGGTGCACGGTCCGAACGAGATGGATCACCTGATCAAGGCTCTTGACGCTTTGTGGAGCCACTGTGCGCTGAATCGTGCCGAATTGGCCGGCTGAAACGCATATCTGCTGTGCGGTCGGTTTGAGCATGTGGTAACACTGTTCCAAGGGGTTTCGGCGAATCGTCAGGAACCCCATTGGGACAGGATCAACTTGGGGCAGGCTCATGATCGGGCGGTGGAGCAAACCACCTGTCGAGGAACTGGAACATCCTCGTGGGTTTGATGACTTCGAGCTGAAACTCGGGGACATCATGCGCGGTGAACGCGCAACCATCGGCAAATCCCTTCTCGACGTGCAGCGTGAGCTGAAGATCAAGGCGACCTATATCGCCGCGATCGAGAATGCCGACCCCTCCGTTTTCGAAACCCAGGGCTTCATCGCAGGTTACGTGCGCTCCTATGCCCGTTATCTCGATCTCGATCCCGACTGGGCGTTTTCCCGTTTCTGTCAGGAGAGCGGTTTTGCCGTTGTTCACGGGATGTCGCCGCAGGCGTCGAGCAAGCGCAAAGGGCCGACCAAAACGGCACAAAAAACCACGGTGTCCGATCCTTTCGCCGATCCCAATGCGCCCTTCGTGCCGCGTGGGCAAAGCTTTTTCTCCCGAATCGAACCGGGTGCGCTGGGTTCTTCTGCGGTGCTGCTCGCGCTTCTGGGCGTGATCGGCTACGGCGGCTGGACCGTGTTGCAGGAAATTCAAAAGGTCAAACTCGCCCCTGTGGATCAGGCCCCCGGCGTGATTTCCGAAGTGGCCCCGCTGGGCGGTGATCGGACGGTTGTGGCCGGGATGGACGAAAGTGTGAGCCTTGCCACGCCCTCGGCCGAAGCGCTGGATCGTCTTTATCGTCCGCAGGCGCTCGACGTGCCGGTTCTGGTGCCGCGTGACGGGCCGATTGCAACGCTCGATCCGCGCAGCGTGGGTGCGCTTGCAGGCGAAACTCAGGCCGCCGAGCGCGAAGCGATCCTCGACGATATGTCCAACCTGATTGCCGATGCGGCCCTGTCCGGGACGGACGGCACGCCGGTTCAGGTCACCGCCGGGGATGCGCCGCAGCTTGTGCTGGTGGCGGTGCGCCCGTCCTGGGTCCGGGTGCAGGCTGCCGATGGCTCGGTGATTTTCGAGAAAATCCTCGATGCGGGCGAACGCTATGTCGTGCCCGCGATGGAACAGGCGCCTGTGCTGCGGACCGGCAATGGCGGAGGCCTCTATTTCGCCGTGAACGGTCAGGCCTTTGGCCCGGTCGGAGCATCGGGCGAAGTGGTCAAGAATGTCGCGCTCTCTGTTGCCGACGTATCGGACAGCTACCAATCCGTCGATCTGGCCGCAAATGACAGCGTCGCGGAAATGTTCCGCGTCGCACAAAACGCGGAATAAGTCGCAGGCCAAAGGCCGGTAAAACAGGCGAAGCGTGCTTGCTCCCCAGAGTGCAGAAGCCTATCTAAAGGCTCAAACGCGTTTCGCAAAAAGAGGCTCCCATGTCGCACAACCCTGTCCGTCCCTGGCGCAACATAGACCGTCGTGTGAGTCGCAAGATCTGGGTTGGCAATGTGCCCGTGGGGGGCGATGCGCCGATTTCCGTGCAGACCATGACCAACACGCTGACCCATGACGTCAAGGCGACGCTGGATCAGGTGATCCGCGCCGCCGAGGCGGGCGCCGACATCGTGCGGGTCTCCGTGCCGGACAAAGAAAGCTCTGCCGCGCTCAAGGAAATCTGCCGCGAAAGCCCGGTGCCCATCGTCGCTGACATTCATTTCCATTACATGCGCGGCATCGAGGCGGCGGAGGCGGGCGCGGCCTGTCTGCGCATCAATCCGGGCAATATCGGCGATGAGAAACGCGTCAAGGATGTGATTCAGGCGGCGCGGGATCACAATTGTTCGATCCGTATCGGCGTCAATGCGGGATCGCTCGAAAAGCATCTTCTGGAGAAATACGGTGAGCCGTGCCCCGACGCGATGGTCGAAAGCGGCATGGATCACATCAAAATCCTCGAAGACAACGATTTCCACAATTTCAAGATTTCGGTGAAAGCCTCCGACGTCTTCATGGCCTCCGCCGCCTATCAGCAACTGGCCGAGGCCACCGATGCGCCCATCCACCTCGGGATCACCGAGGCGGGCGGGCTGATGTCCGGCACGATCAAATCCGCCATCGGTATGGGCCAGCTTCTCTGGATGGGTATCGGCGATACGCTGCGCGTGTCGCTCTCCGCCGATCCGGTCGAAGAGGTCAAGGTCGGCTATGAGATTCTGAAATCTCTGGGTCTGCGCCATCGCGGTGTGAATATCATTTCCTGTCCGTCCTGCGCGCGTCAGGGCTTTGACGTGATCAAAACCGTGGAGGAACTGGAAAAGCGCCTTGAGCATATCAAGACGCCGATGAGCCTTTCCATCATCGGTTGCGTGGTGAACGGGCCGGGCGAGGCTTTGATGACCGATGTCGGCTGGACTGGCGGCGGAGCAGGTCACGGCATGGTCTATCTGGGCGGCAAACAGGACCACAAAATGTCAAACGAGAGCATGATCGAGCATATCGTCGAACAGGTCGAGAAAAAAGCCGCGGAGCTTGAGGCCGCCAATGCGCAGGACGCGGCGGAATAATCGTCCTTTCGGATTTTCTGATGGCCGAAATACTCAAAAACCCCGCCAAACCGGCGGGGTTTCTCATTTCAGGGCATAGATAACGGCTCAGCGACTGGCGCGGACCTCTTTGACGATCTCGACCATGCCGTCATAGGGCACATAGCCGCGCAGCATCTGGTCTCCCATGATGAAGGCCGGCGTGCCGGAGATTTGCAGCGCGGTGGCGAGCTGATGGTTCTGGGCGAGGATCGCCGTCACCGCATCGCTTTCCATCTCCGCAATCACCTTGTCCGCGTCAATCTCCAGCCCATTGGCGAGACGGCGCAGCGCGCCCTCGGAAATATCGCCGCGTGACTGCATCAGCTCGTCATGCAGCTTGAGATAGGCCTCGTCGCCCTCGACCAGTTTGGTCGCCACGGCAAAGCGCGCGGCCAGAACGGAGGCGTCGCCGAGGATCGGGAATTCCTTGACGATCAGCTTGATGTTGCCGTCTTTCTCCAGAAGCGCCTGCACATCGGGGTAGGCCTTCTTGCAATAACCGCAGCGGTAATCGGAGAATTCGACGATGACGATGTCGCCATCTGGGTTGCCATAGACCGCATCGTTGGTGTCGTCGAAAATCGGTCCGGCATAGGCGGCGATCAGATCGGCGTCATTGGCGACCTGTGCCTCGGCCTGACGCTGCTGATAGACGTCCACGGCTTCCATCAGCACTTCGGGATTTTCGAGAAGATAGGCGCGCACCTCGGCGCGGAAAGCTTCGCGCTCCGCATCCGTCATCTCAGCCATGTCAAAAGCATTGGCCGCAAGCGCGGTGGAAGCGGTGAAAAGCGCCGCAACCCCGAGGCGGGTAAAGGCTTTGGCAAAAGGCATGTTGGTCTATCTCCGTTTGAGGGCCTGTTCAGAGGCGTCTATCACATCCTGTGCCCGGTTCCACCCTACAGTTCCGTGACCCAAGGCCGCAGAGGCGCGTTTCGCAAGCGGCAGGGCGGCCTTGAAATCGCCGCGCAAGGCATGGGCCTCAGAGGCGCAGAGCGCGGCCATTGCCTCCTGACCTGTACGGGCATAGGCGGTGGCGAGATGGCGCAACAGCACCGTGTCGTAGGGATCGCGCCCGCGTGCGGTTTCCAGCGCCTTGATCGCGGATTTGAGATCGGCATCGCGCCCCCGCGCCAGAAGCGCGCGACCGAGGCCCGATTGGATTTGCGCCTCGGATGGCGCGAGAGAGGCGGCACGACCGTAGGCGGCGACAGCGGCGTCGAACTGGCGGCTTTCGAGCAGGATTTGTCCCTGAAGTTCGGCGTAATACGGGTCCTTCGGGCGCTGTGCCACAAGCGTGTTGATGGCAGCGATTGCCTCCGCCGGTTTCGGCACCCGATGCAGCGCCACGGCGCGGCGCATCAGCGCGATGTCGGATGTATCCGAGGCCTTCACTCGGCGCAGTGTGAAAGAGGGCGGGCGGATGAAGGCTTCGAGCTTGCCGCGGGCGCGGGCGTACCAATAGTCGGCATTCGGATCGGGCGGGGCGACGGTTTGGGTCGCCGCGACATAGCCCTTGAGCGCGCGCAGACGCTCGCGACTTAGGGGATGGGTGCGGGTGTACGGGTCCTGACGTTGGACCGAGAGCACTTCCTGACCGCGAAACATGTCGAGCACGTCGAGCATGGCCTGCGGCGGCACACCCGCGCGGGCCATATAGCGGATGCCGGCCTGATCGGCGGAGGCTTCCTGCGCGCGCGAATGGCCGTTGAGCACGCGTTGCGCGGAGCCGGAAATGCCCATGGCGAGGCCCACCGCCGCCTCGCCATTGCCGGTCCCGGCGATCACCGCGCCGGAAAGCAACAGGCCAAGTCCTGCGATGGTGGAGGCGGTTTTTGCCTGACCGTAGCGCTGGGTGATATGGCCGCCGGTGATATGGGCGACTTCGTGGGCGATCACGGCCTGCAATTGCGCAGCGCTCTCAAGACGCAGGATCAGCCCTGAATGGAGGAAAATATGCTGGTTGTCGGCGACGAAGGCGTTCGGGCTGTCGTCCTGAATGATGATGATCTTCATGCGCTGTGACGACAGGCCCGCCGCGTCATAGATCGGTCCCGCCAGACGGTTCAGTGCATATTCGATGTCCGGGTCGCGCAGGATGGTCGCGGCATGACCTTCCCGCGGCAGGGCGGCGAAGCTCAGCGCCATCATGAGCGCAACCGCAAGGGTCCTGATCGCGATCCGCCGCATTGCAATTCCTTCCGGTGGCTGGCATGGGTTGGCCGAAGTCAAACACAGGAGCCGTCTCATGAAAACCTCCCAACGATCCGTGGTCGATCCTTTTATCGTGATGGATGTGATGGAGGCGGCGCGGGCGGCCGAGGAGGCGGGGCGGCATATCATCCATATGGAGGTCGGCCAGCCCTCCACAGGTGCGCCTTCGAAAGCGCGGGCGCGGGTGGCCGAAGCGATGGAGGCGGAGCCTTTGGGCTATACGGTGGCTCTCGGTCTGCCGGAGCTGCGCAAGGCAATCGCAGCGCTGTATCGGGATTGGTACGGGGTCAGCCTCGACTGGCAGCGTGTGGTGATCACGCCGGGGTCTTCGGGCGCGTTCATCCTCGCCTTCACGGCGCTTTTCGATGCGGGGGCAAAGGTCGGTATGGGCGAGCCGGGCTATCCGTCCTATCGCCAGATTCTCACGGGACTGGACATCACTCCAGTAGGCATCCCGACAAAGATGGAGAACCGCCTGCAACCCGTGCCCGAAGAAATTCCCGACGGGATCGACGGGCTGATCGTGGCCTCTCCGGGCAATCCGTCCGGCACCATGCTCGGGCATGAGGATATGGGCGCGCTGATTGAGGCCTGCCACGACAAGGGCATCGCCTTCATCTCCGACGAGATTTACCACGGCATCCAGTACGAGGGCCGGGCGGTCACGGCTTTGGAACTGTCGGACGATGTCTATGTCATCAACTCGTTCTCGAAATTCTTCTCCATGACCGGCTGGCGCATCGGCTGGATGGTTGTGCCGGAGGATCACGTGCGGGTGATCGAACGCATCGCGCAGAACTTCTTCCTCTGCCCGCCCCATGCCTCGCAGGTCGCCGCTCTCGGTGCGCTCGAAGCGCGGCAGGAATGTCAGGCGATGGTCGATGTCTATGCCGAGAACCGCCGGTTGATGCTCGAAGAGCTGCCGAAGATCGGCTTCGACAAGATCGCGCCGCCGGACGGGGCGTTCTACATCTACGCCGATGTGTCGGCGTACACGGAGGACAGCAAGGCCTTCTGCGACGCGATACTCGCCGAGGCGGGCGTGGCGGTGACGCCGGGGATCGACTTCGATCCGGTGCGCGGCGCGCAGACGCTGCGCTTCTCCTATGCCCGTTCGACCGAGGACATTCGCGGGGGGTTGAAACGGCTCGGGGCGTTCATGGCGGCGCGGAGTTTGGGCGCCTTCACAGTTTGATCAGTGCTGCATCTGTCCCATAGGCAGGCCGGGGCGAAGCAGTTAACCTTTGTTGTGGTAAAGAGCGGGGCTGTAATGCGGATTTTCAAAACGGCAGTATTTCTTCTGGCCACCTTGATTGCCGCGCCGGGTATGGCGCAGGGGCAATCCGGGGGGCTGACGGCGCTTGCGCGTGCCGACAGCGCGGCGTCGGCGCTGGTCGATCAGGGCGACAGCATCGAAATGATGCTGCGCCTGAGCCAGCCGGTGCCGTTTCGCATCTTCACCCTCGACAATCCCCGCCGCATGGTCGTCGATTTTTCCGAAGTCGACTGGACCGGGTTCGATACCGGGGCGTTCGACACCGCCGAAGGGATTACCGGAGTGCGGGTCGGTGGCTTCACCCCCGGCTGGTCGCGCATGGTGATGGATCTCGCAGAACCCTATGCGCTGGTCCATGCGGAGATGAGCCGCGACGACAAGGGGGCGGTGCTGACGCTCAACCTCGATCCGACTGCGTCAGACGAGTTTGCGCTCGGTACGGGCACGCCGCCTGACGCGATGCTGGTGCGCCCGTCGGGCGAGGATGCGCCCAAGGCCGTGCCAACGCGCAAGTTCGGCGACGGACCGCTGCGCGTGGTGCTCGATCCCGGTCATGGCGGTATCGACCCGGGGGCGGAGCGCGACGGGGTGCGGGAAAAGGACCTGATGTTGACCTTCGCGCGCGAATTGCAGGATGTGCTGAATCGGGCGGGGGGCTTTGAGGTCACGCTGACCCGGACGGAGGATGTGTTTGTCCCGTTGGAGACCCGTCTGACGCTCGCGCGGGAGGCGGAGGCGGATGTGTTCCTGTCGCTCCATGCCGATGCCATCGCCGAAGGGCGCGCGGAGGGGGCGACGATCTACACACTGGCCGAACGCGCCTCAGATGCGGCCTCGCAAAAGCTTGCCGAACGGCATGACAGGGCAGATTTGCTCGCAGGTGTTGATCTGACCGGGCAGGATGATGTGATTGCCACCGTACTGATGGACATGGCGCGGACCGAGACGATCCCGCGCACCGACCGGCTGGCGGATACTCTGGTGCAGTATCTCGAAGAGAGCGTCGGCATGCACAAACGCCCGCGGCTCGAAGCCGGGTTCTCCGTGCTGAAAGCGCCAGACATGCCCTCGGTGCTGATCGAGCTTGGGTTCCTGTCCTCGGCCAGGGATCGCGCCAGACTCAAGGACCCGGCCTGGCGGACGAAAGCCGCCTGGGCCATCCGCGATGCGCTGTCGAGCTGGGAAGACGAAGAGATCTCGCTTCAGGACAAGTTGAGGAAATGATGAGGGCGCAGCCACGCCCTCCTCGGGATCGCACTCAGTGCGCCATCATTTCCGTAGCAATCTCGGATGCGCTCAGACCGGCCGGATAATAGGTCGGCCAGTTGGTCAGTTCTTCGAGCACGGCGGCGCGGTCATCCCCCCAATAGAGGTGGTAGTGATCGGCCTTCGAGGGGAAAATGCGGTGATCGCTGAACTGGATGTATTGCGGGGCCTCTGCATCGCCCGCGACTTTCTCGAAGATGAAGCGCACGCCACGGTTGCCTTTCGAATAGGTCAGAATCTCATAGCCGTCGCTTTTATATTGTCCGGCAATGGCAGAGGCGCTGCGATGGAAGGTGACCATGTTGCCGTCGATCCCGATCCTGTCCACGTCGGTGGCATAGCCGGTGGTGTAATAGGCGGTGTATTCGGCGACGCTCTTGTCGCCATGTTCGGCCTTGTGCGCCATCACGGTGTCGAGTTTGCCTTCGCTCAGGAGCGGGTAGACGGATTGCCAGTCGCCTTCCCAGTCGGACAGCGGACGGTCCGCGATCTGGCTGTCTTCGAAATAGCCCTTATAGATTTCGGCATCATGATTGTGCGCATGGCTGCTGTGATCATGGGCCTGTGCCTGTGGGGCAAGCGACAGTGCAGAGGCCAAGGTGGCAGCAAAGGCCAGAGCGATGGTAGTCTTGTGCATAGGGACTTTCCTTGGGGTGTTTGTTGGAGCTTGGCGTATAGAGGCTATGCATGAAAAGTTATGTTATAATATAACAAATCCTGCATAAAGAAATCGCCACCGGGAGGCAAGGGGAAAGCGGGGGGATCGTGCGTTCAGCGCACAGGAAAGCGGCGCTCAGATGCTCTTGCGCGCCAGCCACACGGAATGCCCGGTGCAGCCCGGATCTTCGGGGGTGAAGGCGATGACCTCCATTCCCTGATCGGCCATAAGCTGTCGGTATTCGTCGGGCGAGAGCGACGCATGGTAGACGGTTTCGTGCTCGACACTGCCGATTGCCTCACCGGCCTCGGGGCCCGAGGTGAACAGAAGCGTGCCACGCGGGTTCAGGTGACGTGCGAAAGTGGCGAACATCTCGCGCTGATCCGTCACCGAGAGGTGGAAGAAACTGTCCCATGCGACGACCGCATCGAAGGTTTCTCCGAGGTCGAGCCCCCGCATGTCGGCATGGATCGCCCGTGCGCGCGGCAGGTTCTGCCGAAACAGCGCCACCATGGCCGCCGCCCCATCGACACCCGTTACCTCGCAACGCCGGTCTGAAAGGTATTGCGCAATGGGTCGCCCGGAGCCGCAACCGAGATCGAGCACATTGCGCTTGCCACCGGTCTGGGGCGTATAGCCCATCATCCGGTCGAGCCAAGGCCGCTCGAACAGGGTTTTCTCGCGTGCAAGGTCAAAGGCGCGGGCCTGACGTTCGTAGGTGGGAAGGATGTCTTCTGGTTTCATGTCACGCGACATAGGCCCGCGCGCGGGAGGCGACAAGCGGGACCGTTCACGGGTGGCGTCTTTCTGCTCACAATTGCGCGCGATCTGGCCGGGGATGTTTTGACCAACGCGCCGTCCCTGTATAAGGAGGGGCAAGTTATGTGCCCGTGACAGCGAGTCAGCGGGGCGCATGGGTGTGGGAACGATTGCAGGAAACCTCAGTGCTCAGATTCATCCTTTCCTTCTTCGGGACGATTTTCTCGTGGATCACCACGGGGTTGTTGCTGTTGGCCATCGTCATCGGTGGTATCTTTTGGATGTACGGGCGCGATCTGCCGAACCACGAGGCGCTGGCGCAATACCAGCCCCCGACGATCTCCCGCATTTATTCGGGCGAGGGCAGGATCATCGACGAGTTCGCCAAGGAGCGCCGCCTCTACACGCCGCCGGAGGAAATCCCCGATCTGGTGAAAAACGCCTTCATCTCGGCGGAGGACAAGAATTTCTACAAACACCACGGCTATGACCTGCGGGGCATGGCCTCTGCGGCGCTGACGGCGGCCAAGGGCGGCCCGCTGCGCGGCGCGTCCACCATCACGCAGCAGGTGATGAAGAACTTCCTTCTGGACGGCTCACGTTCCGCCGAGCGCAAGATCAAGGAGCTGATCCTCGCCACCCGTCTGGAACAGACGCTCACGAAGGACCAGATCCTCGGGCTTTATCTCAACGAGATCGACCTCGGTGTGCGCTCCTTTGGCGTCACGGCGGCGGCGCAGAGCTATTTTAACAAGACGCTTACGGAACTTGCGCCGGAAGAGGCCGCCTTCCTTGCGATCCATCCCAAGGCGCCTTATTCCTACAATCCGGCGAAGAACTATGACGGCGCGCTGGAGCGGCGCAATTACGTGCTGCGCGAGATGTACGAGAATGGCTATCTCAGCCAGGAAGAATACGAGACGGCGCGGGAGAAGCCGATCAAGACGGTGCAGACCGGCGATTACCCGTCTTACCGTGAAACCCTGCCGCCGCGCGATTATTTCACCGATGAAATTCGCCGTCAGTTGTCGAAGGATTTCGGCGAGGAGGAATTCTTCGAGGGCGGGTTGTCGATCCGCGCCACCATGGACCCGGAGATGCAGACGGTGGCGGCCCATTCCCTGCAACGTCGTCTGGAGGAACTCGACCGTTCGCGGGGGCTCTGGCGCGGCACCGGCAAGACCATTGATCCGGCGACACTCGATGACGGCTCATGGGAAGCGGCGCTGGCCGGTGTACGCGTGGCACGCGACATCACGCTCGACGGCACATGGTATGTCGGTGTTGTCAATGAGATCGGTGACGGCTCCATGTCCGTGATGGTCGAGGATGGCATTGGCGAGGTTTCGGTGCCGCGCGAGGACATCAAATGGATCAAGGGCAGTTTCCGCGATAATTTCTCCCGTGGCGACGTAGTGCATATCCGGCGCATGACCTCGGGGGATAACGGGGAGGGCGATCTGATCCGCTGGACCCTGCGTCAGGTGCCGGAGGTCGAGGGCGCTTTTGTGGCCATGGACGTCAACACCGGTCGCGTGATCTCGATGCAGGGCGGCTTTTCCTATGAGCACTCGGTGTTCAACCGCGCGACGCAGGCGACGCGCCAGCCGGGGTCGAGCTTCAAGCCCTTCGTCTATGCGGCTGCGCTGGACAGTGGTTTTACCCCCGCGACGATCATCGTCGATGCGCCCATCGAGGTGAACACACCGCAAGGTGTCTGGCGGCCCAAGAACGCGTCGAACAAATATTACGGTCCGACACCGCTCCGGACCGGGATCGAGCAATCGCGGAACCTCATGACCATCCGTCTCGCGCAAGAGATTGGCATGGACACGGTGGCGCGCTATGCCGAACGCTTCGGCGTTTATGACCATATGGGGCAATATCTCGCCTCCGCTCTGGGGGCCGAGGAAACCACCGTGTTCAAGATGGTCTCTGCCTATGCGATGTTTGCCAATGGCGGTGAGCGGGTGGAGCCGACACTGGTGGACCGGGTGCAGGACCGTTTCGGCCGCACGATCTATCGCCATGACGCCCGCATCTGCGAGGATTGCGAGGTGGCCTCTCTCGATCCCGGCGTCGCCCCCAGGATCGTTTCGAACCGTGAACGCATGATTAATGCGATCACTGCCTATCAGCTCACGTCGATGATGCAGGGCGTGGTGCAGCGCGGTACGGCCGCCGGCAAGGTCAACCTGCCGGTGCCGGTGGCGGGCAAGACCGGGACGACGAACGACGGTAAGGATGCGTGGTTTATCGGCTTTACCTCGAACATCGTGGCCGGTTGCTACATCGGCTACGACACGCCGCGCGCGATGCGGGGGGCTTCGGGCGGCGGCTATTGCGGCCCGGTGTTCAACAGCTTCATGCAGGAAGCGGTGAAGAAATACGGCGGCGGGAAATTCAAGGTGCCGCCGGGCGGTCACTTCATCAAGATCGACCGCTATACCGGCGCGCGCCTCAGCGACGATGCCTCCGGTCCGAACGTGGTGGCGGAATATTTCCGCGATGGCGAAGAGCCGATCTTCGGTCTGACCTATGATGGCGGTTTCGCCATGGGGGCCGACCTGCCGCTGTTCTCGGCGGGCGAGAGCGATAGCGAAGACGGTACGCGCGAGGTCCAGACCTCGACCGGGCGCACCATCACCGTGCCGGAGAAGGCGACAATCAACTCGCTCTCGTCGGGCGGGCTCTATTAGAGCGGGTTAGGTCGGGCTGCGATTCTGTGCTATCCTCGGGGCATTGATTGAATGCCTTGAGGTTTGCCATGGAGAACGATGTCTTTTTCCAATACCTGAAACTTTTTACCGAATACGTGCCGCTCTGGGTGCTTTTGCTTGGCGGCGTGGTGATCTGGCTGATCCGTCACCCGGAAAAACTCGATGCACTGACGCGCAATGTCGAAAGCGCCAAAATCGGCGAATTCGAGATCAAGCTGCGTAAGGTCGAGGAAAAGCTCGAAACCACGCAAGCGCAGGTCGAGGAACTTGAGGCGGAGAACACGCGGCTTTCCAGCCTTTACAATGAATTCGATGCCGATGCTGGGGCGAATGTGCTTCAGGTGGTGCGTCAGCAAGTGCATCACCGGGCGCGCGAACTGGACAATTTGTCACCGGTGCGCGAGGGGCTGAAACCCGGAGCTACCCCCGAAGAGATTTTCGTCGCCGCCGAGATGCTGCGCGAGCGGCGCGATACCGGCAGTTTCGATGCGCTGATTGACTGCATCGCGCGGATCGCGGCGGACCCGAAGCTGGAGGGGCTACGTTTCAAGACAGTCTGGAGCCTCGCCTCGGCGGTGCATAAGACTGTGTTGTCGGATGTCACCCATAACACCCCGCCACGTCTAACAGTGGATCAACTCAAACGTGCGCGTCATGTAATGGAAAGCCTGATGCAGAACGCTCATGTGCAACAGGATCGCCCCGATGCGCCGGAGGCGGGCATCCGTGGACCTGCGCAATTCGCGCTCAACTGGATCGAGAAGGGCCTGAAAAAGCACGAGCGCACGGGTTGATCTGTCTTTGACCGTTCTGTGATCGTGCCGGGCCCGGTCCGGGTCTTGTGTCTCGACCGTTTGCCGCGTATCTCTCTGCAAACTTTCGAAGACCGACAGGTGAGACCCGTGCGCGCTGAAATCCAGAATACCGTGGCCAAGATCGAGAAATCCGTGGCGCTGCTCAAGCAACGCATGGATTGGGAGACCGCGCCGCACCGGCTCGAAGAATTCAACGCGATGATCGAGGACCCGACGCTGTGGGATGACCCGGCGCGAGCGCAAAAGCTCATGCGCGACCGTCAGATGCTGATGGATGCGATGAAGACTGCGACGTCCATCGAGACGGAGATGAAGGACAACATCGAGCTTATCGAACTGGGTGAGATGGAAGAAGACGAGGAAGTTGTCACGGAGGCCGAGAATGCGCTTAAGGCACTCGCCGAAACTGCCGCCGAGAAGGAGCTTGAGGCTCTTCTGGATGGCGAGGCCGATGGCAACGATACCTTCCTTGAGATCAACGCGGGCGCGGGGGGCACCGAGGCCTGCGACTGGGCCTCGATGCTGCAACGGATGTATGTCCGTTGGGCGGAGAAAAAGGGCTACACCGTCGAGCTTCAGTTCGAGGAAGCCGGGGCCGAGGCCGGGATCAAGTCCTGCGGCTACAAGATCTCCGGGCCGAACGCCTATGGCTGGCTGAAATCCGAGAGCGGTGTGCACCGTCTGGTTCGGATTTCACCCTTTGGGAAGGGTACGCGCGAGACCTCCTTTGCCTCCGTCTGGGTCTATCCGGTGGTCGATGACAACATCGAGATCGAGGTGAACCCCGCCGACATCCGTATCGACACTTACCGTTCCTCGGGGGCGGGCGGTCAGCACGTCAACACGACGGACTCGGCGGTACGGATCACCCACCATCCGACCGGTATCGTGGTCACGTCTTCCGAGAAATCCCAGCACCAGAACCGCGACATCGCCATGAAGGCGCTGAAATCGCGTCTGTATCAAATGGAGCTGGAGAAACGCTCTGCGGCGATCAACGAGGCGCATGAGAACAAGGGCTCGGCGGGCTGGGGCAACCAGATCCGGTCTTACGTGTTGCAGCCCTACCAGATGGTGAAAGACCTGCGTACCAATTACGAGACCTCCGACACCCAAGGGGTGCTCGACGGCGATCTCGACAAGTTCATGGCGGCGACGCTTGCCATGGATGTGGCAGGCAAATCCCGTGCGGATGCGCAGGGCGAATAAGCCTCAGTCCGTCAGAACGTCCACCGCCGCCTCCCGGCCCGGCGAGGCGGGCGCGCGGCCTTGTTGCAGTTTCAGCATGTGAAAGCTGATCCGCCAGAGATGATAGCTTACTCGGTGGAGCCAGCGCATCGCATCGAGCCGCAGGCTCATCTCTTCGGCAGACAAACCGCGCCCGGGCGTTTGTTCCATGGTGTGCAGGCGAAAAATCTCACGCTGATCGCGCATCAGATGGCGCAGACGTTTGAAACGGCTTTCCGACATGCTGAGACCTTCGGCGGTGCCACTCTGCACCACGCATTGCGCGAACACCCGGCTGAGACGGCGCAGACGGCGATCTCTGGAAAATGCGGCGATGCGGTTGTCCTGTGTGCAACGGAAATGCAACCGGCTCAGGTGGTCGAGAAGATGCAGGATCGTAGCGCGTTGTGCGGCGCGGCTGGCGTCGTCTGTTTTCGGAATGGCTTCGACATAGCCACGCAACTCCGTGATCGCCTCGCGTAAACGCCGCAACTGCGCGGCCTCGTCGCGCGTGGCCTGCGGGTGCGCGATGCGGCGGGCGAGATAGGCGAACTGCGCTCTCACCAGCGTGTCGAATGTCGTGGTTGCGGCGTCGAGGGCGAGATTCGGATCGGCCAGCAATTCTTTGCCCAGAGCGCCGGTGAGTACAGGCCCCCGGTCGCGCACGATCCAGGTGATGAGCCGCGCGAAAGGAGACGTGAAGGGCAGGATCAGGATCACGCCGATGACGTTGAACCCGGTGTGAAAAGCGACCAGTGCGATCTGCGGATCGACCGGCACGGAGGGCAGGGCGATCAAGGCGCTGTAGGGCGTGAGCAGGAAAAACGCCATGGTCGCGGTCAGCAGGTTGTAGATCACATGCGACAGCCCGGTGCGCCGCGCTGCCGTCGAGCCGCCGAGCGTTGCGAGCGCGGCGGTCACGGTGGTGCCGACATCCATACCGATCACCATCGCCATGGCCTGCGGCAGGTTGATCGCGCTCGCGCCCAGCACGGCGAGCGCGGTGGCGACACCTGCGCTGGAAGATTGTGTGACGATGGTGATCGCCATCCCGATCAGGATCAGGGCGAGCCGCCCGACAATGCCGTCCTGTGGGAAATCGTCGGGGGTGATCAGCCCTTCGAAACCGCCGAGGCTGCTTTTCATCACGTCGATGCCGAGAAAGAGAAGCGCGAATCCGGCCAACGCGAGCCCCGCGAATTTCAGCCGTGGCCCGCCGAACATGCGTGCGAGCGCCCCGAGAAAGACCAGCGGCAGGGTGATTTGGCCCAAATCCAGCTTGAACCCGAGAATCGCGGTGATCCAGCCGGTGACGGTGGTGCCGATATTCGCACCGAAGATGATGCCGAGCGCCTGTGGAAAGGTCAGGAGGCCGGCGCTGACAAAGCCCACGGCGGTCACGGTCGTCGCACTCGAAGATTGAATCAGCGCTGTCGTCACTGCCCCCGTCACCGCCCCGCTAAGGGGCGTGCGGGTGAAATGCGCCAGAGCATGCCGCAGTGCCGACCCGCCCAGTTCCCGAAGCCCCTCGGTCAGCCAGATCATGCCGAACAGGAAAAGGCCGACACCCCCAAGCGCGTTTACGATATCTGCAAACATGATGTTTAGGCCGCTTTCACTGGAATTTCCTGACGGGTGTTTGACGCACTCTAGCATAGGGCCATGCCGCGTGTGCAGCTTTGATCTGGGCCACAGGGGGCGGGGTTTCGCCCTTCACGACCCTGTGACCGGCGGCTCTGTGACAAACTCACCGACAGGGCCGTGAGCGCTCGCATACAAATGTCGACAAGCGGGAAAACCCGCACATAAAAAAGGATACGCACAATGACGAAGCTCTTTGGGGCCCAAAGGCCCGATCCTGCTCTTCGTTCGGGAGGAGCAAACAGATGATGACGGAGATCAATCCGACGGAATTCACCCCATGGGCCTCGCTGTTCGGTGGGGTGCTGATCGGTACGGCAGCGGTGCTTTTGATGGCGTTTCAGGGCCGGATTTTCGGTGCGACCGGCATTCTCGCGGGTTTTCTGAGCCCGGCGAACTCGTCCGACTGGGCCTGGCGCGCGGTGCTCTTGGCCGGGATGATGACCGGACCGGTGGCTTATGCGCTTTTCACAGGGCATATGCCCGAGGTCGAGGTGCCGGTGTCGAAACTCGCGCTGATCGTCGGCGGGTTCATCGTCGGCATCGGTGTGACATATGGTTCCGGCTGCACCTCCGGGCACGGGGTCTGCGGCATGTCGCGGCTTTCTCCACGCTCGATCGTGGCGACGCTGTCCTTCATGTTTGCCACGGCGGTGACGGTCTTCGTCATCCGGCATGTTCTGGGAGGGGCGTGAGATGAAACTGGTTCTGACCTATGTGATCGGTCTGATCTTTGGCCTCGGCATTTCGATGTCCGGCATGGCGAACCCCGCGAAAGTTCTGAATTTTTTCGACTTTTTCGGAGTTTGGGACCCGTCCCTGATGTTCGTGATGGGGGGCGCCGTGACGGTGAGTTTCTTTGGTTACCGCTGGTTGTTCAAACGCTATGAGACGCCTGCTTTCGAGCCGAAATTCATCGTGCCGAGCTCGCGGGTGATCGACGCGAAACTGGTCGGTGGTTCGCTCGTGTTCGGCGTCGGTTGGGGCATCGCGGGCTTTTGCCCGGGCGGCGCACTCCCGGCGCTCGGCACCACGGACCTGAACGTCTGGGTGTTCTTTGTCGCACTTGTCGCAGGGATTTTCGCGGCGAAGTTTGCCATGAAACAGACCGCGGCGCGTCAAATGTAACGATTGCGAAACCGCCGGGCTTTGGTCCGGCTCACGGTCAGGCCGCGTGCGGGCGGTCTGACATTTTGAAACACCGGCATGAAACAGGGTGCGGCCCGTTTCGTGCAGAGAAGAGGAGAAAACCATGGGTTCCAATTACCCCGTCGATCTGTCGGTGAAACCCGACGTCAAAGCCTTTTTCGATCCGGCCACCTGGACGATTTCCTACGTGGTGAAGGATCCGAACTCCGACGCCTGCGCCATCGTGGATAGCGTCATGGACATCGACTATGCCGCCGGGCGCATCACCTATGAAAGCGCCGACGAGATCATCAAATACGTGAAAGAGCAGGGGCTCAAGGTCGAGTGGCTGATCGAGACCCACGTTCACGCCGACCACCTCTCCGCCGCGCCCTATATTCAGGATGCGCTCGGCGGCAAGATCGGGATCGGTGAGCATATCGTCACCGTGCAGGAAACCTTTGGCAAGGTCTTCAACGAGGGCACCGAGTTTCAGCGCGATGGCTCGCAGTTCGACCGTCTGTTCAAGGATGGCGACACCTATTCCGTCGGTTCGATGCAGTGCTTTGCGATGCATACGCCCGGCCACACGCCAGCCTGCATGGTGCATGTGATGGGCGATGCAACCTTCACCGGCGACACGCTGTTCATGCCCGATGGTGGCTCGGCGCGGGCCGACTTCCCCGGTGGCGATGCGGGCGTTTTGTACGACTCGATTCAGAAGGTTCTGGCGCTGCCGGACGACATGCGTCTGTTCATGTGTCACGATTATGGCCCGAATGGCCGCGACATCGCATGGGAAACCACGGTGGGCGCCGAGAAGGAGCACAACATCCACGTCGGTGGTGGCAAGTCGAAAGAGGAATTCGTCAAGTTCCGCACCGAACGCGACGCACAGCTTGCCATGCCGCGCCTGATCATTCCCTCTTTGCAGGTGAATATGCGCGCTGGTGAATTGCCGCCGCCGGATCAGGACGGTAGAACCTTCCTCAAAGTTCCGGTGAACGGTCTCTGATCTCGTCTCTCAAGGCGTGTGGGGCCGGGCCGGTCCCACGCACAGGAGACGCAAGATGGATTTCAACAAGATCAACGACCAGATCACGGTCAGCAGCCAGATTACCCCCGAAGAGGTCACGATCCTCAAGGACAAGGGATTCAAGACCCTGATCTGCAATCGCCCGGACATGGAAGTCGATCCGGGCTTCGAGGCGGAGGTCATGGAAAAAGCGGCGCTGGAGGCGGGGCTCAACTTTGCCTACCTGCCGATCTTCCCGGGCCAGTTCCCGGAAGAACTGATCGAGGAAACCGCCCGCATCCTCAGCGAGGAAGACGGGCCGGTCTATGCCTATTGTCGCTCGGGCACGCGCTCGACGACCGTTTGGGCGCTGTCGCAATCGGGGCGGATGGACCCGGACGAGATCATCTCGCAGGCGGCGGGCGCGGGCTATGACATGCGGGGTCTGAGACCCTATCTGGCGGGATAAACGCGCGTCTTTCGTGCGTCGCTCCGCCGTCACAACGGTTTTCGGGACGATTGCCTGAGGGGGCACTTCGTCCCCTATAAAGGAGACGCACGAATGGACATCAAGAAGATCACGGACGGTCTGTCGGTTTCCGGCCAGATCCAGCCGGAAGACATGGAAAAGCTCAAACGTCGTGGCTTCCGCGCGGTGGTGTGTAACCGCCCGGATGGCGAGGCCGCCGATCAGCCGAGCCATGAGGAGATGGAGCGCGCCGCGCGTGAAGCGGGGCTGGAATTCCTCTACCTGCCAGTGACGCCGGGCATGGTGACGGAAGAGACCGCCACCGCGTTTCGCAAGGCGCTGACCGAATTGCCGGGGCCGGTCTTCGGATTTTGTCGCACCGGGACACGCACCACGACGCTCTGGTCGCTGGCGATGGCCAAGGAGAAATCCGTGGTCGACATCCTCGCCGCCACGAAGGCAGCGGGTTACGACATGACGGGTGTGGCGCGCCGGATTGCCAATGGCGGCGTGACGCCGACCGACAGCGTCGAAGACGCCAAGCATGACGTTGTGATCGTCGGTGGCGGTGCGGCGGGTGTGGCCGTTGCGGCCTCGCTCAAATCGCGCAAGCCCGATCTCGACATCGCGATCATCGACCCGGCGGATATTCACTATTACCAACCGGGCTGGACCATGGTCGGCGCAGGTGTCTTTGAGCCTGCGACGACGGCGAAGACCATGGGGTCTTTGATCCCGCGCGGGGTGCATTGGCTCAAATCCGCCGTGGCGGCGTTTGAACCGAAGAACAACGCGGTCATTCTCGACGGTTGCCGGGTGGTGAAATACGACCGACTGATCGTCTGTCCGGGTCTGAAGCTCGATTGGGACAAGATCGAAGGCCTCGTGGAAACGCTTGGCAAGAACGGTGTGACTTCGAACTACCGTTACGACCTCGCGCCTTACACTTGGGAACTGGTGAAGGGGCTCAAGGGCGGCAAGGCCGTCTTCACCCAACCGCCGATGCCGATCAAATGCGCGGGCGCGCCGCAGAAGGCGATGTATCTTTCCGCTCACAACTGGGAAGAGGCCGGTGTCCTGAACAACATCGACATCCAGTTCATGAACGCGGGTGGCGTGCTCTTCGGGGTTAAGGATTACGTCCCTGCACTTGAGAAATATGTCGAGCGTTACGGCGCGCATCTGAACTTCTTCCACAACCTGAAATCCATCGACGGTCCGGCGAAGAAAGCGACCTTCACCGTGGCAAAACCGGACAGCGAGCCGACTGAGATCACCGTCGATTTCGACATGATCCACGTTGTGCCGCCGCAAAGCGCGCCGGATTTCATCAAGGTCTCGCCGCTTGCAGATGCCGCCGGATGGGTCGATGTGGATCAGATCACGCTGCGCCACAAGGAATATGACAACATCTGGTCCTTGGGCGACGTGATGAACGCGCCCAACGCCAAAACCGCCGCCGCGGCCCGGATGCAGGCACCGATTGTGGCCGAGAACGTGGCCGCCGACATCGACGGCAAGGGGCCGCAGGCCGGTTACAATGGCTACGGCTCCTGTCCGTTGACGGTGGAGAAGGGCAAGATCGTGCTTGCGGAATTTGGTTATGGCGGTGTGCTTCTGCCGTCCTTCCCGAAATGGGTGCTCGACGGCACCAAGCCGACGCGCAAGGCCTGGTGGCTCAAGGAACAGATCCTGCCGCCGATCTATTGGAAGGCCATGTTGCGCGGCAAGGAATGGATGATCAAACCCGAAAAAGTCTCCGCGAAATAAGAGCGTGGGGCGGACGCGAGCTTCGCCCCTATCCTCTTTGCCCGATGACCAGAACAGAAAGGACAGGCACGCCGTGTCGTTCGATCCGCGTCTTTTGAAACGCTACCTCCCCATTCTCGATTGGGGCTCCAAATACAACGCCAACGCTTTTGCCAATGACGGTATCGCCGCGATCATTGTGACGATCATGCTGATCCCGCAATCGCTGGCCTATGCGCTTCTCGCCGGGCTTCCGGCGGAGGCGGGGCTTTACGCATCCATCGTGCCGATCATGCTCTACACGGTGTTCGGCACTTCGCGGGCTCTGGCTGTCGGCCCGGTCGCCGTGGTTTCGCTGATGACCGCCGCCGCCGTCGGTCAAGTGGCCGAGCAAGGCACGGCGGGGTACGCTACCGCCGCCATCACGCTCGCCTTCCTGTCGGGGGCGATGCTGGTGGGGCTCGGGCTTTTCCGGCTCGGGTTTCTGGCAAATTTCCTGTCGCACCCGGTGATCGCGGGCTTCATCACGGCCTCGGGCATCCTGATCGCGGCGAGCCAGCTCAAGCACATTCTCGGCGTCAGCGCGGGTGGCCACACACTCATCCATCTGCTCGAAAGCCTTTGGACCCATCTGGGTGAAATCAACTGGATCACGCTGGTGATCGGGGTTCTGGCGACGGCCTTCCTGTTCTGGGTGCGCAAGGGCCTCAAACCGCTCCTGAGAAAAGCCGGTCTCGGGCCGCGTCTCGCCGATGTGGTGACGAAGGCGGGGCCCGTGGCTGCCGTTCTGGTGACAACGCTGGTCGTCGGTGTCCTCCGCCTCGACCAGCACGGCGTGCGCATCGTCGGTGAAGTGCCGCAAAGCCTGCCGCCTTTCACATGGCCGATCAGTTCGCTGGCACTGTTGCAACAGCTCTTCATCCCGGCGCTGCTGATCTCGATCATCGGCTTTGTGGAATCCATTTCGGTCGCCCAGACGCTTGCCGCCAAGAAACGTCAGCGTGTGGACCCGGATCAGGAACTCATCGGTCTGGGCGCTGCCAACCTCGGCGCTGCCTTCACCGGCGGCTTTCCGGTCACCGGCGGGTTTTCCCGCTCTGTCGTGAACTTCGATGCGGGTGCTGAAACTCCGGCTGCGGGAGCATTCACCGCCGTGGGTCTCGCAATCGCGGCGCTGTTCCTCACGCCGCTGATCTACTTCCTGCCGCAGGCCACGCTGGCCGCGACCATCATCGTCGCCGTGCTGTCTCTGGTGGATTTCAAGATTCTCAAGACCACTTGGGGCTATTCGAAAGCCGATTTCACTGCCGTTCTCGCCACCATCGTTCTGACGCTGGTCTCCGGTGTTGAGGTGGGCGTGTCGGCGGGGGTGATCCTGTCCATCGCGCTGCACCTCTACAAGACCTCGAAGCCGCATATCGCGGAGGTGGGTCTGGTGCCGGGGACCGAGCATTTCCGCAACATCAAGCGCCACGAGGTGCTGACCACGCCGGAGATGGTGACGATCCGCGTCGACGAGAGCCTCTATTTCGCCAATGCGCGTTTCCTTGAAGATTACATCCTCGACCGGGTGGCCGAGGACAAGGCGATCCAGCATGTGGTGCTGATGTGTCCCGCGGTGAACGAGATCGACAGCTCGGCTCTGGAAGCGCTCGAAGAGGTCAACAAGCGTTTGGCGGACAGCGGTATCAAGCTGCATCTGTCCGAGGTCAAAGGCCCGGTGATGGATCGCCTGCAACGCTCGCATTTCCTGCATGACCTGACGGGGCAGGTCTTCCTGAGCCAGTTCGCGGCGATGAAGGCTTTGGGGGATGTGACGACCCCGCCGGGCGAAACCGACGCGGCCTGAGATCGCACGAATGTAACATCTAAACGCCCTCCCCAATCGGGAGGGCGTTTTACTGTTTGTATCTGTGGGGTTAATGGCAGAAATCTGCGAGAGAGGAAGAGGCGATAAAGTCCAAAGCCATGCCACTTTTGAAATGGTATCAGTACACCAGCCGCACAAGGCCCAGCGTCAGCACCGGGAAGGTCACGAGGATGGCGACGCGGATCAGATCGGTGAGGACGAAAGGCAGCGTGCCCTTGAAGGTCTCGGAGATCGGCACCTCAGGATCGAGCGCGTTGATGATGAAGAGGTTCATGCCAACGGGCGGGGTGATCAGCCCGACCTCGACCACGATCAGCACGATGACCCCGAACCAGAGGCCGAACTCGCCGGGCGGCAGGCCGAAATCCAGCCCCGCCATGATTGGGTAGAGGACCGGGATGGTGAGAAAGATCATCGACAGGCTGTCCATCACGCAGCCGAAGGCGAGATACATCAGCAGGACGGCTGTGAGGATGAGCCATGGTGACAGCGTCAGCCCCTCGGCCCATCCTGCGGCGGCCATGGGCAGGCCGGAAAGCGCGAGAAAATTGTTGAACATCTTCGCCCCCAGAAGGATCAGGTAGATCATGCCCGACGAGGCGGCGGTTTCCAGCACCGCTTCGCCCATGCCGCGCCACGACAGATCGCCGGAGAGCAAGGCCACGAGGCCGGTGCCCGCTGCGCCCACGGCGGCTCCTTCGGTCGGGGTGAATATGCCGAGATAGATGCCGCCCACGACCATGCCGAAGATGACGATCACCGGCCAGACCCTGATCAGTGCGGCGATACGTTCCGGCCAGGGAGCACGGGTGCGGCTTTGACAGCAATCGGGGCGGATGCGCACATAGATCGAGATGCAGATCATGTAGCCGATTGCGGCCATGAGGCCGGGGATGAAGGCCGCGAGGAAGAGCTTGGCGATATTCTCTTCGGCCAGCATGGCATAGATCACGAGGATCAGGGAGGGCGGGATCAGGATGCCCAGAGTGCCGCCCGCCGCCAACGAGGCAGAAGCAAGGCGACCGGAATAACCGTAGCGTTTCAACTCCGGCAGGGCGGTCTTGCCCATGGTGGCGGCGGTGGCCAGAGACGAGCCGCAGATCGCACCGAACCCCGCGCAGGCCCCGACGGCGGCCATGGCGACGCCGCCCTTGCGATGGCCGAGCCATGTTTCCGCCGCCTTGAACAGTCCCGCAGACATGCCGCCCAAAGTGGCGAAATGACCCATCAGCAGGAACAGCGGGATGATCGAGAAGGAATAGGAGGAAAACTCGCCATAGGTCAGATGCTTGAGCTGGCTCAGCATCATCAGGGAGTTGCCATTGAGCAGGTATGCGCCGCCAAAGCCCACGACCGCCATGGCGACCCCGATCGGAATGCGCAGGAAGATGAGCAGCAGAAGGACAGGGAAGGACCAGAGGCCGATCTCGATGCGGCTCATGCGCGGGCCTCCGGCAGGATCAGCGCGCGGGCGGAACGGAGCACGCAGAAACCCGCGACAATCACCGCGACGACCATCGCGGCCATGGCGGCGCGGTAGCCCCAGACCAGCGGGATTTGCAGGATGAAGGAGGTCTCGCCATAAGCGGCCTTGTCGAGCATGCCAAGCCAGAGCCGCCATGTCAGAAGGGCTGTGAAACCGAACATCAGTAGATCGCCTGCAAGATCGAGGAGCCGGTTGGGCCATGCCCCGAGCGCGGGTTTGATCAGGTCGACACGGGCATGGGCGCGGGAATATTGTGCATAAGGCAGGGCGGTGAAGACGGCGAAACCGATGCCAAGCCCCACCAGTTCGATATCACCGGGCACCGGAGCAAGGCCGAGCCCACCGAGTGCGCGACCGGCGACGGAGACACAGGTGACCGCGATCACCGCGAAAAGCCCGATGCCGCCGGCATAGGCCGTCAGCCGCGCCAGTTGGCCGATCCGTTTCGACAGTATCTGATACATGAGAACCGCCCTCATTCCTGTGACGGGTTTACCGGCTGCACCTTGCCGGTCAACCGCAAAAAGCCGGAAGTGGATGAGCCAAAACGCTTTGAAAGATGTTTGACTGCCGGGTCAAAACTTGTTTCTGATAGCGCCAACAGGGACCTTGTGCCGCTTTGCACGCCGGGCCCCCACGCGGCATAAGCAGCCGTGAGACAGAAGAGCCGGGAGACGGAATGACACAGGGTTCGCAACATCATCTTGAGACGGGATGGGCTTTTTCGGATGGGCAGGGGCACGATCTGACCGTGCCGCTGCCGTTCGATGCGGTCAGCGCGCTGGCGGATGCGGGGCTGATCCCGGAGCCGTATGCGGCGCGCAATGCCGAGGCACTGCGCTGGATCGCGGAGCGGGACTGGGTTTTGTCGCGCAAGGTGACATTGCGTGAAACGGCGGTGGAACTGGTGCTCGACGGGCTCGACGGGGAGGTCGATGTGAGCGTGAACGGACACCCCGTTCTGAGTGCCGACAACGCGTTTCGCACCTGGCGCGCGGATTTGTCGGATGTGGCGCGTGCGGGAAAGAATGAGATCACGCTGCGGTTTCGCTCCGTCGTGGCGGAGGCGGCGCGGCGGCAGGCGGCGCAGCCGTTTGACGTGCCCTGGCACAAGGGCAACTGTCCGATCCCCAACATCAACATGCTGCGCAAACAGCAATGCGATTTCGGTTGGGACTGGAACCCGGCGCTGGCACCGTTTGGTGTCACGGGGGGCGTGAGTATTTGCAGCACAAAGGAAACCCGGTTTGCGCGGGTCGAGGTGGTGCAGGAGCATCATGACATCGAGAGCGAGAGCGTTTCCGTGACGGTGCGGGCGCATCTGGTGGCAGCCGAAGAGGGCGCGACAGTTGAGATGCGTTTTGCGGACCGCACGCGCGAGGCGGTGGTTCAGGGCGGCGTGGCGGAGGCGAAGTTCTTCGTCGAGGTGCCGGAATTCTGGTGGCCCGCCGGGCAGGGTGCGCAGAAGCTCCATGATCTGGAACTGCGCTGTGGTGCGGTTGTGGCGACCCGGCGGATCGGGATCAGGCGGATCGAGCATGTAACGCTGCGCGATGACAAGGGGCTTGGGTTCAAATTCCGGGTCAACGGGCGCGATGTGTTCGCCAAAGGGGCGAACTGGGTGCCGGCCGAGGCCTTGTCGGGCCGGATCGACCGGGAGAAGGTGCGCGAACTGCTGCAATCTGCAGTGGACGCCAATATGAACATGATCCGGGTCTGGGGCGGCGGACGCTATGAGCCGGACTGGTTCTATGATCTTTGCGACGAGCTGGGCCTCATGGTCTGGCAGGATTTCATGTTCGCCTGCAATCTTTACCCGGCGGATGCGGATTTCCTTGCGAATGTGGCGGCGGAGGTGCGCGAGCAGGTCGCGCGCCTGTCGCATCACGCCTGTCTGGCGCTCTGGTGCGGAGACAATGAGATCATCGGCATGCTTGATGAGTTGACCGAAGGCGGGGCGGCGCGCGACCGGCATCTGGTGGCTTATGACCGGCTGAACCGCTGTGTCGAGGCGGCGCTCAGGGAGGTTGATCCAGAGGCGAACTGGTGGCCGTCCTCGCCCTCGCTCGGACCGCTTGATTTCGGCGATGCCTGGCACAGGGGCGGTTCGGGCGACATGCATGTCTGGGATGTCTGGCATGAGAACAAGCCTTTTGAGACCTATCGTGCGGTGCGCCCGCGCTTTGTTTCTGAATTTGGATTTCAGTCCTTTCCCTCGCGCGATGTGAATGCGCGCTGGATCGGCGATCTGAACCCATCCTCGCCCGCGATGGAGAGCCATCAGAAAAATACGGGCGGCAATGCGCGGATCGTGACCACGATGATGCGGGAGTTTCGCCTGCCGCAAAGTGCCGGGGATATGATCTACCTCAGCCAGATTCAGCAGGGGCTGGCGCTCAAGACCGCGATCTCCGCTTGGCGGGCGCAAAAGGGCGCGTGCTGGGGCACGCTCTATTGGCAGATCAACGACACATGGCCTGTGGCGAGTTGGTCGACGCTCGATTATGGTGGGGGATGGAAGCTTTCACATCACATGGCGCAACGGTTTTACGCGCCGATCTCGGTCGTGGTTGTGCCCGAAGAGAAACGAGATGTGTTCAGAATTATCAATGACTTCGGAGATAATATCGATGTGACGGTGCAGGTTGCCGCCGTCGATATGGCGGGGCGCGTACGGCCTTTGGCGGATGTCGAGGTGTCTGCCTGGCCGTCGAAGGCGCTGGAACTGTTCGATCTGCCCGCAGGCACGCTGCATGAGGATGAAATTTACGTGTTCACATGGCAGTATGACGGCGGTGCGGGCGGCGATGTCCATGCGCCGAAACCGTGGAAATCATATGAGCTTTTGAAACCTGAAATCTCCATGACAATCAGTGAGAAAGACGGTGACATTTCGGTGATATTGGAGGCGAAATCGCTTGCTCTTTTCGTGGCGCTCGAAGCCGATGTGCCGGGGCGGTTCTCCGCCAATGCTGTAACGCTTTTGCCGGGGATGCCCGCACAGATCGTCTTTACGCCACAAGAGGCAGGAAAATCTGTGAATTTCACCCTGAGAGACCTTTATTCCGCAACCATGGGAGGGAAGCCATGAAGCGTTCCACCGTCAACGAGATCATCCGCGAGGCGGATGCCTTCATGAAATCTTTCGGCTTCGTGATGCCGCCCTTCGCCTATCTGTCGCCCGAAGATCTGAGGGCATGTGTGGCGACAGATGGCGCGATGATCCGCGATCACATGATGGGTTGGGACATCACCGATTACGGTCAGGGAGATTATGAGCACCTCGGGCTGTTTCTGTTTACGCTGCGCAACGGCAATGCTGCCAATGTGGCGCGGGGCATGGGGCCTTTGTATGCTGAGAAGCTGTTGATCTCGGAAGAGAACCAGATCAGCCCGATGCATCACCACATCAAAAAGACGGAAGACATCATCAACCGGGGCGGCGGAACCCTTGTGCTGGAACTCTGGACCCGCGCGGAAGATGGCGGGTTCGATGAGGGCGCACCGGTGGAAGTGATGACCGACGGTCAGTTGCGGCGGTTGAAGCCGGGCGAGCATTTGGCGCTTGCCCCCGGCGAAAGCGTCACTCTTGAGCCGTGGCACTGGCATGCGTTCTGGGGCGAGGGTGGCAAAGTTCTGATCGGCGAGGTGTCGAATGTGAACGACGACCGCACCGACAACATATTTCGCGACCCCATTGGGCGGTTTTCGCAAATTGACGAGGATGCGCCACCGCTCCACCTTCTGGTGAGCGATTACGACAAATGGCTGTGAGGGAGAGCGCCATGACATATGTTCCGGCAGAGACACGTTATGAGAAGATGGTCTACAATCGCTGTGGGCGATCGGGGCTGAAACTGCCGGCGATCTCTCTGGGGCTCTGGCACAATTTCGGCCATGACACGCCGCATCAGGTGAAGCGCGAGATTCTGCACACGGCTTTTGATCTTGGCATCACCCATTTCGATCTCGCCAACAATTACGGCCCGCCGCCGGGCAGCGCCGAAGAGGCGTTCGGCGAGATTTTGAAGAGCGATTTCAAGGGCTACCGCGACGAGATGATCATCTCGTCGAAAGCGGGCTATGAGATGTGGAACGGACCCTACGGCGAATGGGGATCGCGCAAGTATCTCATGGCGTCCTGCGATCAGTCGCTGAAACGCATGGGCGTCGATTACGTCGACATCTTCTATTCCCACCGCTTCGATCCCGACACGCCTCTGGAGGAAACCATGGGGGCGCTCGATGCCATCGTGCGACAGGGCAAGGCGCTTTATGTGGGGATTTCGTCTTACAACACGCAGCGCACGCGGGAGGCGGTGGCGATCCTGAACGATCTCGGCACGCCCTGTCTGATCCATCAGCCGTCTTACAATATGCTCAACCGTTGGGTGGAACGCGACGGGTTGAAGGACACCTTGAAAGACCTGGGCGTCGGTTCCATCGCCTTCACGCCACTGGCGCAGGGGATGCTGACGAACAAGTATCTCAAGGGCATTCCCGAAGGGTCGCGTGCCACCCAGCACAAATCGCTCGACCCGAACATGCTTTCCGATCACGCGATCCAGAGCCTCAACGCGCTCAACGAGATCGCAAGCGCGCGTGGGCAGACATTGGCGCAGATGGCGCTGGCTTGGGTGTTGCGTGATGGCGGGATCACCTCCGCGCTGATCGGGGCCTCGAAGCCGTCGCAGGTGGTCGATTGCGTCGGCGCGCTCGACAATCTGAGTTTCACGGCAGAGGAACTGGCCTTGATTGACGCCCATGCGGACGAGGAAAAGATCAACCTCTGGGCGCGCTCGTCGGAGGGGCGCGGGGAAAAGGGCTAAAGCGTCCAAATGGAGCGGGCGTTTCGATTTTATGGGATGAATCAAGTTAAACTCGAAACGCTTTAAGGCCCTGTGATGCAAGCCATTGTGGGCGCGCGCGGCACGGTGTAGCCTTGGGCAAACACGCTCTGGGAGGGGTTGCCATGTCGGGCTGGGTCTCGCGTCTGATGATCTACGATCTTGAGGAGGGGCAGGCCATGCCCGTTCTTGAGACCGGGTTGGAGATCGCCGCGCCGAACTGGGTGCCGGACGGCTCGGCGCTGATCGTCAATGGCGACGGCAGCCTGTTCTGGGTCGAACTGGACGATCCCGAACTTCTCGAAATCGACACGGGGCTTTGCATCAATCTCAACAACGATCACGGGCTGTCGCCCGATGGCGGTACGCTCTATTTCACCGATCATTCTTACGGCGGCGCGGCGCGGATTTGGCGCATGGCGCTCGGACTGGATGAGGCCGATCCCATTGAAGTGACGGCCAAGCAACCCTCATGGTTCCATGGCATTTCGCCCGATGGGCGCACCATCTGTTACACGGCGGTGCGCGAGGGGTTGTTCGGGATTTACACGGCGAAGGCGGACGGGTCGAACGAGACCTGTGTGATCGAGGGGGCGCATCGCTACGATGGACCGGATTTCTCGCCCTGTGGTGAGTGGATCTGGTTCAACTCCGACCGCGTGGGCGAAAGCGAATTGTGGCGGGTGCGCGCCGATGGTTCGGGGCTCGAACGCATGACCGAGGACGCCATGGTCAACTGGTTCCCGCATCCGGGGCCGGACGGGCAGGTGGTCTATCTGGCCTATCCCGAGGGCACCATTGGTCATCCTTCCGGGTTTCAGGTTGAGCTTCGGCTCTGGACCGGCAAGGAGCGGTCTGTCGAGACACTGGTGCAACTGACCGGCGGTCAGGGGACGATGAACGTGCCGTCCTGGTCGCCGGACGGAAAGGCTTTCGCCTATGTCGAATATGCGGGTTGATCTCTCCCTTTGTCTTGTCCTGCTCGGCGGGGCCGCCGGGGCGTTCGACTTGCCTGAAAACTTGCCCAAGAACCTGCCTGCGCCGGTGACGGATGCCGACTACCTGCCGGTCACGCGTGCGGAAGCCGAGTTGGGGCAATTGTTGTTCTTCGACCCGATCCTGTCGGGCAATGACAACATTTCCTGTTCGACCTGTCACCATCCCCGTCTTGGCACCTCCGACGGGTTGTCTCTGGGCATGGGGGAAGGCGGGATCGGCCTTGGCCCCGACCGGGTGGCGGACCCCGCGAACGTGCCGGAGGACCGGGTGCCGCGCAATGCACCCGCGCTTTACAACCTTGGTGCGCGCGAATTCACCCATATGTTCCACGACGGTCGGGTCGAGCGCGTGGATGGCACCCTGCGCGTACCGATCGAAGACGGTTTCTTTGA
The DNA here is from genome assembly GCF_003050785.1 of Celeribacter persicus. Classification (GTDB taxonomy): domain Bacteria; phylum Pseudomonadota; class Alphaproteobacteria; order Rhodobacterales; family Rhodobacteraceae; genus Celeribacter; species Celeribacter persicus. The sequence continues at coordinate 311,415 of NZ_QAOH01000002.1, read as the reverse complement.
GCAAGTGTCCGGCATTCTGGCGACACAGGCGGCGTTCCCTGTGCTGTCGCCCGACGAGATGGGCGGCAATGTCAGCGAGAACCCGCTCTCGAAAGCCATTCGCATGGGGCGGTTTTCCGGTGAGGGCGGGGCCTGGGACCTGATCGCCGCGAAGGTGGCGGGCATCCCGGAGTATCAGGCGAAGTTCGAGGCGGTCTATCCCGAGATCGCGGCAGGGCGTCCGATCCATTTCGCCGATATTTCCAACGCCATTGCGGGGTTCATGGCTTTCGAGTATCGCTCTGACGACAGCGCTTTCGACCGCTACCTGCGCGGCGAAGATATGTTGTCTGACACGGCGATGGAGGGCATGGCGCTGTTCTACGGTGAGGCGGGGTGTGCCACGTGTCATTCCGGTCCGTTCCAGACCGATCACGATTTTCACGCCATGGGACAACCGCAGTTCGGCCCCGGCAAGACGCTCGATTTCGAACGGGGCAGCCGCGACGAGGGGCGGTTTCGCGTGACCGGACGTGCCGAAGACCTCTATGCCTTCCGCACGCCGTCGCTGCGCAATGTGACGCTGACCGGGCCTTATGGGCATGCGGGGGCTTATAGCGATCTGCGCAGCTTTCTCGTCGCCCATCTCGCTCCTGCCGACAACCTGCTGAATTACGAGCGCTTCCATGCCACCCTGCCGCAACTGCCGGTGGAGGATTGGGAGGTGATGAACAGCGAGGCCGATGTCGCGGCGATCCTTTCCGCCATCGAAGTGTCGGACCGCACCCTGCCGGAGGCGCAGATCGACGCGCTCATGGCGTTTCTCGCCGCCCTTGAGGATGACCCGAAACGTCTGGGCATTCCGGAGCGCGTGCCCTCGGGGCTTTCCTTCGAGAAATAGCTTTAGCGCGCCAGTTGCACCCAGCGGTTCAACTGGTCAAGTTCGACCCAATCGCTTTGGTCCCCGTTCGGCCATGTCACCCGTACCCGCGCCGTCTTTGCGGTGCCGAGACCGAAATGCAGTGGCACAGCCTTGCCGGAACCATGCGAGCCGCCGATGGTGATCTCCTGCATTTGAACACTCTGATTTGTGGCGATCTCCACCATGGCACCCACGGCGCGCGGGTTCACGCCCGGCTGTGTCAGACTGACGTCGAGCCAGTTCCCCGACGGGGTGACGTTCTCATAAAGCTCCATCGGGTTTTCGCGGTTCACCACCACGAGATCGAGCCGCCCATCGCCATTCAGGTCCACGAGATGTGCGCCGCGCGATTTCGCCATGGAGGCGACCCCCGCCGCGATCGAGACCTCGCGAAACGTGCCGTCGGGCTTTTGCTGCAGGAGATTGTTCGGGTCGCGTGCGGCGTTGTTCGGCATTTGCTCAACATTGCCCTTGGCGATAAACAGGTCCGCCCGCCCGTCATTGTCCACATCGCCCCAATCCGCTGCCCATCCGGTCGAGGCGCGCCCGTCATCGCCTAGATGCGGACGATGGGCATAGATGCCGATGTCATAAGGCGCGGGGTCGTAGCCGCCACCCGGCTGGCCGAATTGCAGAAGCTGATCGCCCATGGAAGTCAGCATCACGTCGGGCACCTCGTCGCCGTTGATGTCGCGCTCGGCAATGCCCATGCCCCAGAGCGAGACCCGCTCCCAGCCGTCGCTTTCGTCGAGAAAGCGATTGTTTTGAAGGTCATAGACCTGCTCGTAGCCGCCTTTGACGTAGTAATGCCGGTCGTTGGAGAGGCGCAGGCTCTGCACACCGCGCGCGCCTTTGGAGATCAGCGCCGAGAGGGTGCAAAAGCCGGGTTCCAGAGGGGTCTTCCGCCAGCCTTCCGGGGTAGGTCGGTGCAACTCGTTCACGTCGCAGGCCTCGAAAGGCCCTTCGGGATTGTCGCGGTCGACGTAATTGCCGAAGAACAGGGTGGGGCGGGCGTTGTCGCCTTCCCAGCCGGCGGCAAAGGCTGTGGTCCAGCGGTCGCCACCGTCAAAACCCCAGTCCTCATTCGCCACTTCGAAGTGACATTCGCCCGTCCCTTTCAACAAGAGGTTCTGCCCGACGCGAAGCACGGCGAGATCGAGCGTTCCGTCGCTGTCGATGTCGAGCGGATAGGCTCCCGTCACCCCGGTGATCACCGGCAGCGTACCGCGCTCGAATGTCAGCGCGCCGCCCTTTCCGGAACGATTGAGCATCAGGCTTGCAGGGCTTGACCCGCCCGCCGCGAAAATCTCTGGCAGGCCATCCTCGTTGCAATCGAACACGGCGAGCCCGCCGCCGACGTAATGCTCCCAGCCGCCCGCGTAAATTTGTGTGGGGAGCGCGTCGGAGCGGTCCTGGAACTGCGGGATGGTCTGGGCAAATCCGCCGGACGGGGCGAGGGAACAGGCAAACAAGGGGGCAAGCAAAAGGGTGCGCATCATCCGACCAGTGTCTCCGTGGCAAAATCGAGCGCCAGCGCCCCCGCGCCCCGGGCCCAGACCAGATCGCCCCAGGCGTGGATTTCCACGGGTGTGGGCGGGCGTCCGGGCCGGTGGGTCAGCGTGCGGGTCTCGCTGAGCACCTCTTCGGCATAGAGAAAGTCGTAGCGCAAACGATCACCGGAGAGAAGGATCAGCGCGGGGTCAAAGAGCGTCACCACATTGGCGAGCCCCACGGCGAGATAGCGCCCGGCGCGGGAAAAGATCGTCCGGGCCAGCGCATTGCCCTCTTTCGCCTGACGGTAGAGGGTTTCCAGCATGTCGTCGGCGCTCGGATTCTGGTGGCTGAGGTTGAGCGCGGTATGCGCCTCCCGGACCAGCGCGTAGTCGGCGACATAGGCCTCAAGGCAGCCGCGCTGTCCGCAGCGGCAGAGTGCACCGTCGAGCTGCACCTTGGTGTGGCCGATCTCCATCCCGTGCCCCATGCCGCCGCGATGCAGCCGATGGTTGATCACCAGACCCATGCCGACGCCATGTTCGATGGAGACCACAGCGAAGTTGTCGAGCCCGCGCCCTTCGCCGAACCACAGCTCCGCCAGTGCCAGCAGGTTGGCGTCATTGTCGATCCGCACAGGCGCGCCGAGACGGGCGCACAGCAAGTCGCGCAGCGGAATATCGGCCTCTTCCATGAAAGGGCACCAAAGCACCCGTCCGAGATCGAAATCCACCATCCCCGGCAGGCCGAGCGCGATGGCGTCGGGGCGTGCGCCCTCGCGACCTGCGTCCCGGAGCCCTGCACGCACGATATCCTCGGCCTCGCGCAGGATTTCTTCGGTGCTACGGGCGGTGGGTGGCGCGGGGAGGGTGGCCGAGCCAAGGAGACGGCCCGCCAGATCGAGCACCACGGCGGAGTTCGAGCGGTCGGAGATCTTGACGCCGATGACCACCCCGGCGCTGGGGCGCACCTTGAGGCCCACGGGCGGGCGGCCACGACCGCCATCGCTGTCGCGACGCGGCAGGTCGGTTTCCTCGATCAGGCCGCTGGCGATCAGATCGGCGGAGGTCTGGGTCACGGTGGCCGGCGAAAATCCGGTCTGGCGCGACAGGTCCATGCGCGAGATCGCCCCCGCCGCCCGCACCGCCTCGAAGAGCTGCTGGCGTGTGGATTTCACGCTGCTGTCGGGGGCCGGAAACAGCGGGCCGCAGCCGCCGGGGCTTTGGGTCTCGATCTCTGTGTCATGTGCGATATTGGACATTTTATAGTTTACCTGTCTAATTAAATGCCGCTTTGCAGCATGAAATTTCAAGTTTTTCGCAGGGATTTTGATTCATTTACACCCATTTTTTATGCAAAGGCGAGATTATTTTTTTGACAGCCAAAATAAATATGGCATGATTTCGGCATCCGGCAGCGAGTCGGACCCGTTGTGCGCTCGTCTTGAGGAGAAGGAGCGGCGACGGCGTGGACATTTGGGAGGAAATTCATGCGTAAATCCATGCTGATGGCCGCCACGATTGTGGCCGCCGGTTTTGTCACATCTGCCATGGCCGAAGGGCTGACGGTGGGCGTGAGCTGGTCCAACTTTCAGGAAGAGCGCTGGAAAACGGACGAGGGCGCGATCAAGGCGGCGCTCGAAGCGGCCGGTGCCGAATATGTCTCGGCGGACGCGCAATCGTCCTCGGCCAAGCAGCTTTCCGATATCGAAAGCCTGATCGCTCAAGGCGTGGATGCGCTGATCGTTCTGGCGCAGGACACCCAGGCGGTGATCCCGGCGGTGCAGCTGGCCACCGACGAGGACATCCCGGTGATCGCCTATGACCGGCTGATCGAGGACCCGCGCGCCTATTACCTGACCTTTGACAATATCGAGGTCGGTCGTCTTCAGGCGAAGGCCGTTTATGAAGCCCAGCCGACCGGCAATTACGTGATGATCAAAGGCTCTCCGACCGACCCGAACGCGGACTTCCTGCGCGGCGGTCAGCAGGAGGTGTTGCAGGCGGCGATTGATGCGGGTGACATCACCATCGTGGGCGAGGCCTATACCGATGCCTGGCTGCCGGCGAATGCGCAGCGCAACATGGAATCGATCTTGACCGCCAATGACAACAAGGTGGATGCGGTCGTGGCCTCCAATGACGGGACCGCGGGTGGTGCCGTTGCCGCACTTATGGCGCAGGGCATGGCGGGTATTCCGGTCTCCGGTCAGGACGGCGATCACGCGGCGCTCAATCGCATCGCGCTCGGCACCCAGACTGTGTCGGTCTGGAAAGACTCGCGCGAACTGGGCAAGAACGCCGCAGAGATCGCGGTGGAGCTTGCGGGCGGCATGGCGCCGGCGGATGTGCCGGGCACGGTCGATTTCACCACGCCGGGCGGCAAGGAGATGAAGGCGATGTTCCTCGCCCCGATCCCGATCACCAAGGACAATCTCGACGTGGTGGTGGACGCGGGCTGGATCACCAAGGATGCGCTTTGCCAGGGGGTGAGCGACGGTCCGTCGCCCTGTAACTGATCCGTATTTGAACCGTGGACAAGGACCTGCGCGGGTGTGCCTGCGCAGGTCGATGCCGCCGGGAACGCGGCGGAACAGAAGCGCCTCGGGGAGGGGCGAAAGGAATCATGACAATGATAGATCATGGGGCTGATCAAACGGCCGATCATGCGACGGGCAAGGCCGAAGCGGGTACAGGCACCGAAACCGGGCTGCCCGCGATGCGCAAGAGTGTATTCGGGCAGTTGGAACTGGATGTGCGCCTTCTCGGGATGGTGGGAGCCTTCATCCTCATCGCGCTGGCGTTCAATTTCTTTACCGACGGACGGTTCGTCACGCCGCGCAATATCTTCAACCTGACGGTTCAGACCGTCTCGGTCGCGATCATGGCGACGGGGATGGTCTTCGTGATCGTCACCCGCCACATTGACCTTTCCGTCGGCGCGGTTTTGGCGATTGCCTCCGCCATGGGGGCGATGATGCAGGCGCGCTGGCTGCCGCAGATCGTCGGGCTCGACTATGGCAACCCGATGATCGCGCCTCTGGCGATCCTGACCTGTCTGGCAATCGGCACACTAATCGGGGCGTTCAACGGCTGGCTCATCGGTTATCAGGGCATTCCGGCCTTCATCGTCACTCTCGGCGGCTTGCTGATCTGGCGCTATGTCGGCTGGTATGTCACCGACGGGCAGACCATTGCGCCGCTTGATACGACCTATCTTGTGCTCGGGGGCGCGGAGGGCACTTTGGGGGCGACGCTCTCATGGGGTGTGGGGCTGCTCGCTTCGGCCTTTGCGATCTACGCGATCTGGAACGCGCGTCAGGCGCGCAAGACCCATGGTTTCCCGACGAAACCGCTCTGGGCGGAGATGACGCTTGGCGGTATCTCGGTTGCGGTGATCCTCGGCTACATCGCCACGCTCAACGCCTATGACATCCCGACCGGCAAGCTGCGCCGGATGTTCGAAGCGCGCGGTGAGGTGCTGCCGGACGGCTATACCGAGGCCTACGGTCTGCCGATCTCGGTGATCGTTCTGATCGTGGTGGCCATCGCCATGACCATGCTCGCCAAGAAAACCCGCCTCGGCAAATATATCTTTGCCACCGGCGGCAACCCGGATGCGGCGGAACTCTCCGGCATCAACACCAAACTCCTGACGGTCAAGATTTTCGCGCTGATGGGCTTCCTTTGTGGTCTTTCTGCGGTGATCGCTTCCGCGCGTCTGGCGTCTCATGCCAATGACATCGGCACTTTGGACGAGTTGCGGGTGATCGCGGCGGCGGTGATCGGCGGCACGGCGCTTTCGGGCGGGATCGGCACCATTCACGGGGCTATCCTCGGCGCGCTGATCATGCAGTCGTTGCAATCGGGCATGGCGATGGTCGGCGTCGATGCGCCGCTTCAGAACATCGTCGTGGGGTCCGTTCTCGTGTTCGCCGTCTGGATCGACATCCAGTATCGCAAGAAACTTGGCATCAAGGTGTAAGGAGAGACGATCATGAGCAGCAATCCGAACACCGGCACGCCCCTCGTGGAGCTTCGGGACATTTCCATCGCTTTCGGCGGCGTCAAGGCGGTGGATCATGTAACCATCGACCTCTATCCCGGCGAAGTCGTCGGTCTTCTGGGCCACAACGGCGCGGGGAAATCGACCCTGATCAAATGCCTCTCCGGGGCTTACCAAAAGGATGCCGGCGAGGTCTTCATCAACGGCGAGAAGGCCGATATCCGCAACACCCGCGATGCGCGGCGCTATAATGTCGAGACGATCTATCAGACGCTTGCGCTCGCCGACAATCTCGATGCCGCCTCGAACCTGTTCCTCGGGCGTGAACTGGTGACGCCTCTGGGCTTTGTCGATGAACCCGCGATGGAGGCGGAGACGCGCAAGATCATGGGGCGGCTCAACCCGAACTTCCAGAAGTTCAAAGTGCCGGTCTCAGCCCTTTCGGGCGGTCAGCGCCAATCCGTCGCCATTGCCCGCGCGGTCTATTTCAACGCGAAAATCCTGATCATGGATGAGCCGACGGCAGCGCTTGGCCCGCATGAGACCCAGATGGTCGCCGAACTCATCGAGGAACTGAAAGCGCAGGGCCTCGGCATCTTCCTCATTGAGCACGACATTCACAACGTCATGCGGCTTTGCGACCGGGCGATGGTGATGAAGAACGGGCAGAAGGTCGGCACGGTCAATGTGAATGAGGTCACGGACGAGGACATTCTCGGCATGATCATCATGGGGAAAAAGCCGCCGCAGGCGTATTGAACCTTGGGTGGGCAGGACGCCCGCCCGCAACATACGGATCATTCATGTATATCGGACTTGATCTCGGGACCTCCGGTCTCAAAGCCCTGCTGATCGACGCGGAGCAAAATGTCGTGGCGGAGGCCGGTGCGCCTCTGAGCAACGAGCGCCCGCAAGACGGCTGGTCGGAACAGGACCCGGCGGCGTGGCTTGCGGCCTGCGATGCGGTGATGGCCGCTTTGGGTGAGAAGGCGGACCTGTCGGGCGTCAAGGGCATCGGTCTCTCAGGGCAGATGCACGGCGCGACGTTGCTCGATGCCGCGGATCAGGTGCTGCGGCCCTGCATCCTGTGGAACGACACGCGATCCCATGCCGAGGCTGCCGCGCTCGATGCCGATCCGCGCTTTCGGGCGATCACCGGCAATATCGTTTTTCCGGGCTTCACCGCGCCGAAGCTTGCCTGGGTGAAAAACAACGAGCCGGAGATTTTCGCGCAGGTCCGAAAGGTGCTTTTGCCAAAGGACTATCTGCGCCTCTATCTGACGGGCGATTTCGTCGGTGAGATGTCTGACAGCGCAGGCACCGCGTGGTTTGACACAGGTGCGCGCGATTGGTCTGACGATCTTCTGGCGGCGACCGACATGGACCGCAGCTTCATGCCGCGTCTGGTCGAGGGCTCTGAGGTTTCTGGCCAATTGCGTCCGGAACTGGCGGCCAAATGGAACATTCCCACCACCTGCGTCATCGCGGGCGGCGGCGGTGACAATGCCGCCTCGGCCATCGGCGTGGGCGTGGTCAAGGCCGGGCAGGCTTTCGTGAGCCTTGGGACCTCCGGCGTGCTTTTTGCCGCCAATGACGGCTATCAACCCGACGCCGCCACGGCGGTCCATACGTTTTGTCACGCGCTGCCGAGCACGTGGCACCAGATGGGCGTGATCCTCGCGGCGACCGATGCGCTCAACTGGTACGGGCGGTTCGTTGGCAAGGGCGCGGCGGAGCTGACCGCCAATCTGGGCGCGCTCAAAGCGCCGGGCAAGACGCAATTCTTGCCCTATCTGGGCGGCGAACGCACGCCTTTGAATGACGCGGCCATTCGGGGCGCGTTTACGGGGCTCGAACATGCGACCGACACGGCGGCGGGCACGCGCGCGGTGCTTGAAGGCGTCACGTTCGCGATCAAGGACTGTGCGCAGGCGCTTTCCGCCACCGGGACCAATATCGAGCGGCTTCTGGCCGTCGGCGGAGGATCGCGCTCGCATTACTGGTGCATGGCGATTGCCACGGCTCTGGGCGTGCCTGTCGATCTGCCGGTTGCCGGAGATTTCGGCGGCGCTTTCGGGGCGGCGCGTCTGGGCATGATGGCGGCCACGGGCGGCGGGGCGGAGATCGCCACAACGCCACGCATACAGGCCACGATCGACCCGGTTCAGGATCTGATGACGGCTTATGAAGACGGGTTCGCCCGGTTCAAGGCTGCACAAAAAGCTATCAAGGGGCTGACATGACAGAGTTTTTCAAAAATATCCCGCAGATTGCCTATGAAGGGCCGGAAAGCGGCAACGAGTTCGCTTTCAAGCATTACAACCCCGATGAGGTAGTGATGGGCAAGCGGATGGAGGACCATCTGCGCTTCGCCGTGGCCTATTGGCACAGCTTTGCCTATGAGGGCGGCGATCCGTTCGGCGGGCGGACGTTCGACCGTCCGTGGTTCGGCGAGGGTATGGCGAAGGCCAAGATGAAGGCCGATGTGGCCTTCGAGATGTTCGACATCCTGCAAGCGCCGTTCTTCTGTTTCCATGACCTCGATGTGCGGCCCGAGGGGGCGGATTTTGCTGAGAGCAAACGCAATCTCGAAGAGATCGTCGATTACTTTGCGGAGAAGATGGAAAGCTCGAAAACCCGTCTTCTGTGGGGCACGGCCAACCTCTTTACTCATCGCCGCTTCATGGCCGGATCGGCGACCAACCCGGACCCGGATGTGTTCGCCTATAGTGCCGCGACGATCAAGTCCTGCATGGATGCGACCATCAAGCTCGGGGGCGAGAACTACGTGCTCTGGGGCGGGCGTGAAGGCTATGAGACGCTCTTGAACACCGATCTGACGCGCGAGGCGGATCAGGCTGCGCGGATGCTCGAAATGGTCGTCGAGTATAAGCATAAGATGGGCTGGAAAGGCGCTATTCTGGTCGAGCCGAAGCCGCAGGAGCCTTCGAAACATCAGTATGATTTCGATGTGGCGACGGTCTATGGCTTTCTCAAGCGCTACGGGCTTGAGGGCGAGGTGAAGATGAACATAGAGCAGGGCCACGCCATTCTCGCTGGACACTCGTTCGAGCATGAGCTGGCGCTGGCGGCTTCGCTCGGCATCCTCGGCTCCATCGACATGAACCGTAATGACTATCAATCCGGCTGGGACACCGATCAGTTCCCGAACGCGCCGCATGAGGTGGCGCTCGCGTATTACGAGGTGCTGAAAGCGGGCGGTTTCACCACCGGCGGCACCAATTTCGACGCGCGTATCCGGCGGCAATCGCTCGACCCCGAAGATCTGATCCTGGCCCATGTTGGTGGCATGGATATGTGCGCTCGGGGGCTGAAAGCAGCGGCGGCGATGCTGGAAGACGGGCGGCTGGAGGCCAACCGCGCGGCGCGTTACGCCGATTGGGACAAGGCGGAGAATGCGACGATGCTGAAGACCGGCGATCTGGAGAGCATTCAGGCGCGGGTGCTTTCGGAAGGCATCAACCCGGAACCGCGCTCGGGGCGGCAGGAACGGCTGGAGAACCTCGTAAGTTCGTTCGTGTGACAGACAGCGTGTGAAAGACAAGAAGGGGCGGGGGCATCCCCGCCTTTTCGAGTATTTTAGCCATCAGAAAACCGTCAGTGACTGAGCGTGCGGCGGATCGCGTCGGTCCAGCCGTTGTATTTCATCTCGCGTGTGGTTTTGTCCATTTCGGGAGAGAAGGTGGCTTCTGCACGCCAGTTTCGGGCAAACTCTTGCGGTGCCGGGCAGAGGCCCACGGCCAGCCCCGCGAGATAGGCCGCCCCCAAGGCGGTGGTTTCCAGATTGGCGGGGCGGTCCACCGGGGCGCCGAGGATGTCGGCGAGGAACTGCATCGCGAAGGGGTTGGCCGAGAGCCCGCCATCGACGCGCAGTGTCGTCTCTTGCGGCGCGGTCCAGTCGGCGTGCATGGCTTCGATCAGGTCCCGTGTCTGGTAACCGACGCTTTCCAGCGCCGCGCGGGCGAACTCATTCGGCCCGCTGTTGCGGGTCAGGCCATAGATGGCCCCGCGCGCCTCGGCATCCCACCACGGTGCGCCAAGGCCAGTGAAGGCGGGAATGAGGTAGAGCTGTTGCTCGGGATCGGCCTTTTGTGCCATTTCCAGCGTGTCGGAGGCCTGTTCGATGACGCCAAGCTCGTCGCGCAGCCATTGCACCACCGCGCCCGCGACAAAGATCGAGCCTTCGAGCGCATAGGTCGGGGTGCCGTTCAACTGATAAGCGATGGTGGTGAGGAGCCGGTGTTGCGAGGCGACGGGATGCGCGCCGGTGTTGAGAAGTGCGAAACAGCCGGTGCCATAGGTGGATTTCATCATGCCGGGGGTGAAACAGGCCTGACCGACGGTGGCGGCCTGTTGATCGCCCGCGACACCGCGAATGGGGAGCGCTGCGCCGAAGAGGGTGGTTTCGCCGAAGTCGGCGGCACTGTCGCGCACCTCGGGGAGAATCTCCATCGGGATGCCGAGGCGATCGCAGATGGTCTGATCCCAGCGCCCCTCATGGATGTTGTAGAGCATGGTGCGGCAGGCGTTGGTCGCGTCTGTGGCGTGCACCCGGCCTTCGGTCAGGTTCCAGATCAGCCATGTGTCGACCGTGCCGAATTTCATGCGACCCGCTTTGGCGGCCTCGCGGGCACCATCGTGCTGGTCGAGGATATAGGCAAGCTTGGTGGCGGAGAAATACGGGTCGAGCAGGAGGCCGGTCCGGGCGGTGACTTCGGTCTCAAAGCCTTCTGCGCGCAGCCTGGCGCAGGTTTCCGACGTCCGCCGGTCCTGCCAGACGATGGCGGGGGCGAGCGGTTTGCCAGTGTCCGCATTCCACACCACCGTGGTTTCACGCTGGTTGGTGATGCCGAGGGCGGCGGGGCGGACCTCGGTTAAAACCTGCGCGAGACAGCGTCGCGAGGTCTCCCACAAATCCATCGCATCGTGTTCGACCCAGCCGGAGCGGGGATAATGCTGTGCGAATTCTTCCTGCGCGCTGGCGATCGGGGTGAGATCTGCGTCGAACAGGATCGTGCGCGTGGATGTGGTGCCCTGATCGAGGGCGACGAGTGTGTCTGCCATGATGCCTCCCTTTGTGCCGAGGATAAGGACCCGGTTACAGATCGGCAAGCAGGGGGACGTGCTGGCGCATCCAGTCGTCGATGGCGGCGATCTCGGCGGCGCTGAGGCGCAGACCGAGTTTGGTACGTCGCCAGATCACGTCCTCGACGTCGCGGGCGAATTCCTCGCGGATGAGATAGCGCAGTTCCGCTTCCGTCAGCCCATGGCCGAAATCGCGCCCCATGTCTGTTGGCCCCACCACGTCGTCGAAAATCGCGGCGGCGTTGCGGCCGTAAAGATGCACGAGCCGGTCGGCGGCCTCGGGTGTCAGGAAGGGAAATTGCAGGGTGAGGGAGGTCACCTGTTCCATGTCATGGCCATAGGTGAAGCCTCCGGGCAGGAGGGCTTCCTTAGTCCACGGCTCTGTCATGACGAAGAACGGTGTGAGTTTGGCGAGAGCGGCTTCGGCGAGTTTGCGGTAGGTGGTGATCTTGCCGCCGAAGACGTTGAGCAAGGGCGGGCCGTTCTGATCGAGCGAAAGCACATATTCGCGCGTCGCCGCCGTCGCGGTCGAGGCTCCGTCCTCATAGAGCGGGCGGACGCCCGCGAAACTATGCACCACATCGGCCTGTGTCAGAGGTGTCCTGAGATACTGGTTGGCGAAATCGAGAAGATAGCGCTTTTCCTCGAATGTGGCTTCGGCCACCAGCGGGTCGGCCTCATGCCGGGCTTCGGTCGTGCCGATCATGGTGAAATCGCGCTGAAATGGCAGGAAAAAGATGATCCGCCCGTCAGGACCTTGCAGGAAATAAGCCTTTTCGTGTTCGTAGAGCCGGTTGACGACGATATGCGAGCCGCGCACGAGGCGCACACGTTCGGTCGAATTGGCGCGGATCACGCCGGTGAGGATGTCGGCGACCCAGGGTCCGCCAGCGTTGACGAGGGCTTTGGCCCGAAAGATGCCCTGACCCTCGACCTCGATCTCCCAGTGATCGCCTGCGCGTTTCGCCGAGGTCACTTTAGCCCGCGTCATGATCTTCGCGCCCAGATCGCGGGCATCCATCGCATTGAGCACCACGAGGCGGGCGTCATCGACCCAGACATCGGAATATTCGAACGCGTGTTTGAACCGGTCCTGCAAGGGCGCGCCCTCGGGGCGACCGGCAAGGTCATAGCCCGTGGTGCCGGGAAGGATCTTGCGTTTGCCCAGATGGTCATACATCCAGAGCCCGATGCGGATGATCCAGCCGGGGCGCTGCCCCTTGAGCCAGGGCATGGTGTATTTCAGAAGTTTCGAGATCGGTGTGTCCGCGTCAAACCGCATTTCTTTCGAGATCGGCAGGACAAAGCGCATGGGAAAAGCGATATGCGGCATGGCCTTGAGCAGGACCTCGCGTTCCTCCAAAGCCTCGCGCACCAGACGGACCTCACCATATTCGAGATAGCGCAGGCCGCCGTGAAAGAGCTTCGAGGAGGCCGACGAGGTTGCCTGCGCCAGATCGCCCATCTCGGCCAGAGCGACCTTGAGGCCGCGCCCGGCGGCATCGCGGGCAATGCCGCAGCCATTCACGCCGCCACCGATGATGAACAGGTCCAGAATGTCGTCTTTGGGAGCAGGTGAGGTCGTGTCCGGGGAAGTCATGTCACGCTTTTCATAATCAGGCTGTCTTTGGGTTAACGGTGACCCTGGGCCGGCAATTGTCAAGAAAAGGTTTTTGACCAGAGATTTAGCGCCTCTCGTCGCGAGCGCTGCGTAAAATGAGATTAAAGCCGGTCCAGGAAAGAGACAGGCTTGTCATTTCCGCCCCGATGGGAAACTCTGACCGAAAGTCCACGAAGAGGCCGCACCCTATGAAATTCTTTCCCATGTTCCTGCGTATGACCGGGCGCGATGTCGTCATCATCGGGGGCGGCGAGACGGCGGCGCAAAAGGCTCGGCTGATGCTCAAGACCGAGGCGCGGATCGTTCTGGCGGCGCCGGAACTCGACCCGGAACTGGCGGCTCTGGTTGCGGACAACAGGGCGGTGCAGCATGCGGGCGAGATCACCGACGATCTGTTTGTCAATGCGGCTCTGGTGTTTGTCTGCACCGGGGACGAAGACTGCGATGTGCGCATGGCGCAGATCGTGTGCGACGCGGGTGCTCTGGTGAACGTCGTCGACCGGCCCGATCTCTGCGAGGCAAACACGCCTTCCATCGTGGACCGCGATCCTCTGGTGGTGGCGATTGGGACAGAGGGGGCGGCGCCGGTTCTGGCGCGTCAGATCAAGACCCGGCTGGAGGAGATTCTCGAACCGCGTCTGGGGGAGCTTGTGGCGCTTGCGGGGCGGTTGCGCGAGGCGGTGGCGCAGGAGGTGCCGCGCGAGAAACGCCGGGAATTCTGGCGGTGGGTTTATCACGATGCCCCGCGCACTCTCTTTGCCCGTGGGGCGGAGCGGGAGGCTGCGGAAAAGATCAAGGCCGCGATTGCCGCGGGTGGTGCGCCGGAGGACGATGCGCGGGGCGCTCTGGCGCTTCTGCCGATCGGAAGCCCCGATCCGGACCTTCTGACGCTGCGCGCTGTGCAGCGTTTGCAGGAGGCCGATCTGGTGGTCTGTGCCGAGGCGGAATTCGCGCCGATGCTGGAACTGGCGCGACGCGACGCCGAGCGGGTGATCGTCGGCGTGAGCCACGGCACGGAGGACTGGCTTCTGTCGGATCAGCGTCACGTTGTTCTGCAAGACTACGAGAAGGGTGCGCGGGTTGTCTGGCTGGTGCCGCGACGCGATGCGGAACGGGCGGCTTTGGGGCTGCCCGAGGATGTGGAGCGCGTGCCGGCGGTGAGGGTTTGAAGGAGACGAAAATGGCGGATCTGGAACGGCGGATTGCGGTGGCGCGCGGCGAGGCGCCTGCGGATATCGTTTTGAAAAACGGTTCGATCTTTGACCTGATGACCGGTGAGCTGATCGTCGGCGATGTGGCCATCGTCGGCGACCGGATCGCGGGGGTTTATGAGCGCTACGAGGGAAAGCGCGAGATCGACGTGACGGGCAAAGTGATCGTGCCTGGCTTCATCGACACGCATCTGCATATCGAAAGCTCCCTTGTGACGCCGTTCGAGTTCGACCGCTGTGTTTTGCCGCGGGGCGTGACCACGGCGATCTGCGACCCGCATGAGATCGCCAATGTCATCGGCCTGCCGGGCATCCGCTATTTTCAGGAGGCGTCCGAGCACACGCTGATGTCGATCCGGGTGCAACTGTCCTCCTGTGTGCCCTCCACGCATATGGAGACGGCGGGGGCGGAGCTTTTGGCGGATGATCTCAAGGAGGTCATGGGCCATCCGTCGGGCATCGGCCTTGCGGAGTTCATGAATTATCCGGGCGTGATCTATCGCGACCCCGAGGCGATGAAGAAAATCCGTCTCTTCGAGGACGCCCATATCGACGGCCATTGTCCGCAGCTTTCGGGTATGGACCTCAACGCCTATATCGCGGCGGGCATCCGCACGGAACATGAGGCGACCACCGCCGAGGAAGCGCGCGAGAAGCTGCGCAAGGGGATGCGGGTTTTGATCCGCGAAGGGTCGGTGTCAAAGGATATGCACGCGCTGCAACCGCTTCTGACCCATCTGACCGCGCCCTATATGTGCCTGTGTACCGATGATCGCAACCCTCTGGACATCGGCGAATACGGCCATCTGGATTACGTCATTCGCACGCTGATCGAGCTGGGCAGTCCGGCGCTGGCGGTGTACCGCGCGGCGACTTTGTCGGCGGCGGAGGCCTTTGGGCTCAAGGATCGCGGCATGATTGCACCTGGTAAACGCGCGGATATCGTGGTGCTCGACAGTCTGGAAAAATGCAATGCTGTCATAGTGTTAGCGGGCGGGGTTGAGGTGACAGACGAGGCCTTCGCCGCGCGCGGCCATGTCGCGCCGGTGGGACGCGGGTCAGTGAAAGCGCCACAGGTGAAACCGGAGGACTTCCGCGCGACCGGCAACCGCGAAGAGGTCGACGTGATCGGCATCATCGAGGGCAAGATCATCACCGAACACCTGCGCGAGACCGTGCCCATCGTCGATGGCGACAAGGCACCGGACCCGGACCGCGATCTGAGCCGGATCACGGTCATCGAACGCCACGGCAAGAATGGCAATATCGCCAGCGGCTTCGTCAAAGGCTTTGGCCTCAAGGCCGGGGCGATTGCTTCGACGGTCTGTCATGACCATCACAACATTGCCTGCGTCGGTGTCGATTACGCCGATATGGCGCTGGCCGCGAACCGTCTGTCGGAGATCGAGGGCGGGTTCGTCGTGGTCCGCGATGGGGAGGTCTTGGCGGAACTGGCGCTGCCGGTGGCGGGGCTGATGAGTTTGGAGCCCTTCGAGGTGGTGCGCGATCATCTTGTCGATCTGCGTGCGGCGGCGGCCTCTCTCGGTGTCACTCTGGAAGAACCGTTCCTGCAACTGGCGTTTCTGGCGCTTCCCGTGATCCCGGCGCTCAAGATCACCGACCGGGGCATGGTCGATGTGACGAAATTCGAGATCATCGCCTGAGCGCAGAAGACCGCTCAGGCAAAGTAATGGTGGCAGGCGTCGCTTTTACGTCTGGCCGGCACCAGCGGCGCGGCACTGCCATCGCATCGCGCGAGGTTCTGATACGCGACGACAAAGCCGTAACAGCCGGTGAGCAGCATAAGCGCCGAACCCATCAGAAACCGTGACATATCCCGTCCTCTGTGATCCCACGCAGTCTAAAGCGCCCAGCCTTTAACCTGAGACATCACATAGAGGCAGGACGCTTTAATGGATTGAATACAAAGGGGAAGGGGTTGGATGACACAAAAAGTGAACTGATCAGTTCATTTTGGGGCACTTCTCATATTGACGGTTTTGTCAAAACTCCCACATAGGGTGGCGAAACGTTCTTTATGAGGAGCCTGATATGAAAAAACTCATCCTGCCCGTGGCGTTGGCCACATTGACTCTGGGGACCCTTGCCGCCTGTGATCAGGTGGAGACATATCCGGTGTCGCAATGCACCACCTCCGACCATTACCCGGTCGCCTGTCAGAAAATTCAGGAGGGAGAAAGCCCGGCGGATCTTGAACCGGTCGACGTGCCGAGCTTCAAAGGGGCCTGAATTCAATAACCGCGGGCGAGGTCGACGACATCGGTCATCGGCTTGCCCGCAAGCCAGGCGTCGAGGTTGGCGAGCATTTTATGTTCGAACCGCGCACGCTCCGACAAGCCGCCTTTGTAGGATTCATGCGGGGTCAAAAGCACTTTTGGATGGGTCCAGATCGGATCGCCTGCGACAGGCGGCTCCGGGTGTGTGACATCGAGCGTCGCCTTGCTCAATTGCCCCGCGTCCAGCGCGCGCAAGAGGGCGCTTTGCTCGACAAGCGCGCCGCGTGCGACGTTGATCAGGTGCAAACCGGGCTTGGCGTGCGCGAGCAGGGCGTCATTCACCATGCCGGTCGTCTCGGGCGTGAGAGGCATGGCGATCACCGCATGATCCGAGCCCGCCAATACCTCTTTGGGAGAAGCGCAAGGCGTGATCCCCTCAGGCACCTCGCGCCATGCCCCGCGCCGACAGGCCAGCACCTCCATGTCGAAGGCCCGGGCGCGTTTCGCCACGGCTGCGCCAATCGCACCATAGCCGATGAGGCCGAGGCTTTTGCCCTCAAGCGTGCCGAACACCCGTGTGCCCCAATCTTCGAGAGAGGTGGTGCGGGCGCCGTAAATATCCTTTTCCACCAGCAAAAGCGCGGCCATGACATATTCCGCGATCTGCGGCGCGGTCAGGCCGCGTCCGTTGGTCACCACGCGTCCCTGCATCAACCAGTTGGGGTAGGTTTCTATCCCGGCGGAGAAGGTCTGCACCCATTTCAGCGCCGGAAAGTCGCACGTCTCGGGGGCCTTGAGCCATGACCGAAAGGAGCGGGTGACCAGCACTTCGGCGTCCCCCGGCAAATCCCAGGGCCGTTTCCGGTCGAAATGGTCGATCACGCGCGGCTGGCTGGGATGCGCGGAGAGGGTCTGGCCGAACTCCGGGTCGATCTGATTGACGATCACAGGTTGGGTCATGTGCCTATTCCGAAAAGGGTTTTCGGCGATCTTAATGGGAAAGCGTGCGGCGGTCATCCCCCTTTGCCCGACCCTGTGAGCCACTGAGCCAGAGAAAGCCCCCGGCAAGCGCCAGATCGACCAGAAGCGTCACGATCAGGCTTGCGGCCAAGGGAGGCAACGATCCGAGCGGGATCAGTGCTGTGCCGGTCAGTGCCCATGGCAGCATCAGCACGAGGGTGACCAGGAGGACCGCCAGAGCCGTCCCGCCCGCAGCCCGGCGCAGGCGCTCCGGCATGCGGCGGCCCCGGATCAGATGGCGCAGGCTGGTGAGACGCTGTGACAGATCGTTTTGGACCAACAGAAGTGCAGGGACCAGAAGCAGCACGATGAAAAAGCCCACCGTCAGGCCGTAGACCAGTGTCACCACCGTGGGTTTGAGGAACAGCGACTGACGGCTCTCCTCATACATCAGCGGCGCAAGGCCCAGGACGGTCGTGAGCGTGGTCAAAAGGATCGGGCGCAACCGTTCTGTTGCGCCAGAGACGGCGGCGCGCAGGATCGGCATGGTCCGGGCGTTGTCCTGAATCGTGGTGACGAGGACAATGGCGTCATTGATGATGATCCCCGACATGCCAATGAGCCCGATGATGGTGAAAAGCGACATGGCGAGGCCGAATTGCGCATGGCCCCAGATCGCGCCGATCAGGCCGAAGGGGATGACGGCCATGACGATGAGCGGGCGGGTCCAGCTTCCGAAGACCCAGCCGAGTACGAGATAAATGCCGAGGATGCAGAGCAGGAAACCGACCATGGCCTCGTCAAGGAAGGCGTTCTGTTGCAACACCAGCCCGCCCAGATCCCAGTCGAGATCGTAACGTGCGGCGATCTGCGGTAAAATCTCTTCGTTGAGCGCCCGACCGATCTCGGTGGCGCGCACCGGATCGTCCTCAGAGAGCGCGCCGGTGATGCTCACCAACTGCCGTCCGTTTTCGCGCGAGATGGTGGAGAAGGCGAGGCTGCTCTTTGCCGTGACGATCTCGCCCAGCGGAATCCACTGGCCGTCCGGGCTTTGCATCAGCGTGCTGTCGAGGTAATCGGCGGTCAGTTCCGCCTCCGGCACTTTAACGGTCACTTCGGTGGTGCGTGTCCCTGCCGGGAATTCCGCCGCCGTCAGGCCATTCAACCGCCCGAACAGCTCCGCGCCGATCTCGGAGGTGGTGAACCCGAGCGCTTCGCCCGTCGGGGTGAGGTCTAGGCGGATGTCCTCGCGCCCGTAGGGCAGGCTGTCCTGAAGCCCGGTGACCTCCGGGTATTGGCCAAGCGCGGCGATCAAATCGGTGGCGGCGGATTTCAACCTGTCGCTGTCGCTGCCGTAAAAATTGACCGAGAGCGAATCCCCGCCCGGACCGACACCCTGCGAGCGGAAGCTCAACACGGCAAGCCCTGCCGGGCGTTTGATCTCCGCCATCAACTCACGCACGAAATCCTGTCCGGAAAACTCCCGCTGATCCGCGCCGACAAGCCCGATGTCGATGGAGCCAAGCGTGTCGGGGTCCATGGTTTCCTGCCCCGGAATGCCCTTGGCCGCCGTGCCGCCGACCTGTGTCAGGATGTGCACCAGAGGGTCGATGCCGCTCTCGGTCTCATAGGCGGCACCGACGGCCTTGGTGGCGCGGTCGAGTTCCTGTGCAAGCGCAAGGGCGTCTTCGCGGGTCGCACCGGGAAGGAAGGCGAAATTGCCGGTGACAGAACTGCGCTCGGGCGCGGTGAAGAAAGCCCAAGGGACGGAGCCGCGCAGCACCTGAGAGGCGGAGAGAGACAGAAGCAGGAGCATGGCTGCGATCACCGGGTAGCGCAGGCGGAGCACAAGCGTCATGAGAGGCGCGAACCAGCGCTCGGAGACCCATGCAAAGCCCCGGTTGAACTGGCGCGAGGGCCAGTCATACCAGCGTTCCTTCGCTCCGTGCATCAGGGCGTGGCGCATGTGATGTGGCAGGATGAGGAAGCTTTCGATCAGCGAGGCAACCAGAACGGCGGCGACCACATAGGGAATGTCCGCGATCAGGCTGCCGAATTCGCCGCCGATGAACAAAAGCCCGACAAAGGCGAGGATCGTGGTGGCGGTGGAGCTGAACACCGGGCCGAGCATCCGGCGCACGGCGTTTACGGGGGCGAGATCGGGGCTTTCCCCCAGTCGCCGCGCCCGGTAATCGGCATGTTCGGCCACGACGATGGCATCATCGACGACGATGCCGAGCGTGATGATCAGGCCGAACAGCGACATCATGTTCAGCGTCAGCCCGCCGACATACATGACGCCGATGGCGGCCAGCATGGAGACCGGAATGCCCATAGCGACCCAAAGGGCCGTGCGCGCCGACAGGAAGAGAAACAGCACCACAAGCACCAGCGCCAGACCGGAAATGCCGTTTTTCATCAAGATATCGAGTCGGTCGGTGATGTCCTGCGCGCGGGCGTTGATCAACTGGACGGAGACACCTTCGGGCAGATCGGGCAGTATTTCGTCGGCGATCCGGCGCACGGTTGCTTCCATGCCGATGGCGTCGCCCTCGGCGGTGCGGTCGACCCGGATCAACACAGCGGGCAAGCCGTTGATGGCATAGGCCTGACCGGCATCCGAGCGGGTGGTCTCGATGGTGGCGAGATTGCGCAGATAGAGCTTCGAGCCATCGTCATTGACCCGGATCACCAGATCGCGCAGCGCATCCGCCTCGCGGGTTTCGCGCCCGGCGGTGAGCCGCGCGCCGCTTTCGCCGACGTCGCCCGCAGGCCGCGTGTCGACCTGTCGCGCGATGGCGGATGATATATCGCTCAGCCCGATGTCATGACGCACGCGGGCGGCCTCGGAGACGCTGACGTCGATCTGAGGTGCAGCGACCCCGGTGATCGAACTGCGGGTCAGCCCCGCGCGGTAGAGCCGGGCGACGAAATCGTCGCCGATCTCGCCCAGTTGAGCGGGACCGATATCGCCCCAGATTATCACCTCGGTCACCTTGTCGCGCCACACGCCGCGCCGCACGACAGGCTCTTCGGTGGTCTCCGGCAGGCTCTTGACTGTCTCGACCGCCGCTTTCACATCCTCGGTCGCTCGCGCCATGTCCCAGCCGGGATCGAGGGTGAGGGTCAGCGTGGTGGAGCCCTCTTTCGACACGGCGGTGGAGCTTGCGACCCCTTCGACGCCTTGCAGCGCGGGTTCCAATAGGGCCACGACCGCGCGGTCGATCTCCTCGGGACCGGCACCGTCCCAGTCGACCGTGACGGTGACCGTGTCGACCACCACGTCGGGGAAGAATTGCGAGCGGATTTTCGTCGAGGACACCAGCCCGAAGGCCAGCATCAGAACCATGACAAAGGCCGCCGCCGTGCGATGACGCGTAAAATAGGACAGAAGACCGGAAGCGGGGGCGGCCATCACTGGCCCTCCGCGATCATGGCTTCGAATTTCTCGACGGTGGCGCGCGGCACGTCGGGGCGGCTCAACTCTTCGAGGAACTGTTCCTTCTTCTCGGGTTTCATCTTCTCGCTGGCCTCGATGAAGGCGACGATCGCGGCGCGGCGGGTGTCATCGAGGGCGATGGTGTCCGCAGCCGGGGCCGGGGCTGCGGCGGCAGGTGTGGCGGAGGGCGCGGTCTCGGTCGCAAGCGCAGGCGCCACCGGCGTCACCACGATTCCCGGCCCAAGCTGAAGCGCGCGCGCGGTGACATATTGCTGGCCGAAGGGCACGTCGGAGACAATCAACTCATCGCCCTGATGGCGCAGCGGTGTGATGGTGATTTCCTCCAGCCGGTTGTTTTCGCCGATCAAAAGCATACGCCCGTCGGTGGTCACGGCGCTTGCAGGGATGAGTGCGACATTGGAGAGCGGTTTTTCGGGGATGCGCAGCGAGACGAAATCGCCGGGTTGTACGAGGCGCGGGTCGGGATCGGTGAGACGGGCATAGACCAGACGCCCGACCTGCCCATCGTCAAGTGCGATGGCCGCGCGGTCGAGTTTGGCGGGGATCTCGGTTTCCTGCCGCCCACGCTGGATCACTGTGGTAATTTCGGCCTTGCGCAGCGTGCCCGCGTCATTCAGCAAGCGCGCGTATTGATTGCCGGTGAGGCGAAAGGCGACCTCGATCTGGCTCGGGTCGACCAGCACGCCCAGTTGTTCATTGGCCGACACCAGTCCGCCGGGCAGGGCGGTCACATCGGAGAGCACACCCGCGAAAGGTGCGCGCATCTCCGTGTCGGAAAGGGCGCGTTCGGCTTCCTTGAGAGCGATCCGAGCGCGGTTCAGAAGGATATCCGCCTGTGCCAACTGCGCCTCGTCGCCCGCCACCACCTGTTGCCGGTTGATCAGCGTCTGCTCGGCAGCGGCACGCGCCAGAGATGCGGTCTCAAGCTCCGCCGCCGTTGCCACACCGCGCTCGCGCAGGTCGAGCTGGCGGGCGTAGGCTTGGGTCCGCAGATCGCGCTGTTCCTCGGCGGCTCTGGCCTCAAGTCGTGACAGCTCCAGTGTCGCGCGCATTTCGTTCAGATTGGCCTCTGCCTCGGCCACATCGGTTTCCGCCAGTTCATAGGCACTTTGCAATTTGGCCGGGTCGATGCGGTACAAAAGATCGCCTGCCGCCACCTGACCGCCATTGCGAAAGCTCTCCGGCAGATCGACCAGCGTCCCCGCCACTGCGCTGCGCAGTTCGAGCGTATGCGCGGCCTCAAGTCGGCCATAGGCGGTGATCACCGGAGTAAGGGTTTCGGCGGTGAGCGTCGCGACCTCGACGGCATAGGCGCGCTCTTTCGGGCTGCGCGTGGCGGCGGTGGCTTTCGGGCCGGTGGCGGCCTGATAGAGCAGACCGCCAGCGGTCAGGGTGAGGGCGAGGGTGGCTCCGAGAATGGCGAGGCCTGCCGCGGAACGGCTGCGTGTGGCCATGGCTGGATCTCCGAAATAGATGTGCGTTTTTGAATGTGTTGGGGTCGAGAGACCACGCGTACGCGGCATGGGTCAAGTCCGATCTGCGGGCTGCTGCGACGTGACCCATCTGTCTTTCGGCTTTCTATAACGTGAGTTTAGCCTTGCGAAACGCAGAGACATCGGGTGCCGTGCTTGGATTTGGTTGTGGCATTGATCGTTTCGAGAGGGGTAACGCTCGCTGCGCCTGTTTTTTGTGCATTATATGCTTTGTCATCCAATTTTCTGGAAAAGCATTTGACATAACCTTTCGGAGATTGGCAATAATTACGGTAATAATAACGTAAAATGCCGGATGGTCCGGCCAAACGCACTCCTGTCGTCCCCTGTTCTGGCAGGTCTGTCCGCTGGTCTTTCGAGGCCGAAGACGTGCACCGCACAGCAGGCATTGCGTTTGTCCGATCCGCACCGGAGACCCATCCAACAGGAGATCTGAGATGACTGCACGCACGACCTCGACACTGAAAAAGACCCTTGGCGCGCTGACTGTGACAGCGGCGCTGGCAAGCCCAGCGCTTGCGGGGGGCACCAAGCTCGACATTCAAAGCGCCTGGCCGCTGACCATGCCGGCCTCCGGTGCCAATGCGGCCTATCTTGGCGAAAAGCTCAACGAAGCTTCGGGCGGCTCGCTCGACGTGACGGTGTACGGCGCGGGCAAGCTGGTGCCGTCGCTACAAATCTTCGACGCAGTGCAACAGGGGACGCTGGATGCGGGGATTACCTCGCCGCTCTATGTGGCGGGCCGGTTTCCGGCGGTGCAGTTGTTCGGCGGTATCCCGTTCGGCCCCGATGTGCTCACTCACACCGGCTGGCTCTATGAGGGCGGCGGCGCGGAAATCTGGTCCGAGATCTACGCCGAGCAAGGTGTCAAAACCATTCCCTGCGGGTTGATGGATAGCGAAGCGGGCGGTTGGTATAATTTCGAGATCAACTCCATCGACGATCTGAAAGGCAAGAAAATCCGTTTCGCGGGTCTCGCAGGCGAGGCCATGGCCAAGGTCGGTGCCTCCATCGTGCTTTTGCCGGGCGGCGAGATTTATCCGGGCATGGAAAAGGGCATCATCGACGGCACCGAACTGTCCATGCCCGCCATCGACATCACGTTGGGCCTTCAGGATGTCGGTAAATATTACTACTTGCCGGGGTGGCACCAACCGGCGGCGATGAATGAGTTGATCATCAACATGGCGAAATGGGACAGTCTGGACGAGAGCCAGAAGACCCTGATCGAGGAGAGCTGCAAGGCGGTGAACCTGACCTCCGTGCTCTCGACGCTGACCGCCAATGGCGATGCGATTGCGACTTTCGAGGAGGCCGGTGTGGAGATCAAGAGCTTCCCACCCGAAGTGCTCGAAGGGCTTCACGCCGCCTTTGACGAGGTGATTGCCGAGCAGACCACGAAGGACGAGGATTTCAAGCGGGTCTGGGACTCGCTTGAAGCCTATCGCGCCAAAACGGCCGCTTGGTCCGAACGCCGCTAAGAGAGTTGCGCCGGGGGCAGGGGCTTCCGGCGCTGATCCACCATGCACGCACTCATCTCCTACACCGAACGGTTCATCGCCGGGATCGGACGCATCGGCAGCCTGTTCCTGCCGCTTCTGATGCTTACCATTCTGGTCAATGTCTTCTCTCGCTATGTGCTTGGCCTCGGGTTCATTCAACTCGAAGAACTGCAATGGCATCTGAATGCCATTGCGGTGATGTCCTGTCTCG
This sequence comes from Celeribacter persicus, assembly GCF_003050785.1. Lineage (GTDB taxonomy): Bacteria > Pseudomonadota > Alphaproteobacteria > Rhodobacterales > Rhodobacteraceae > Celeribacter > Celeribacter persicus. The sequence continues at coordinate 287,217 of NZ_QAOH01000002.1, read as the reverse complement.
CCTGGGCCTATCAAAAGGACGTGCATGTCCGGGTCGATGCCTTTCACGCGAAAATGTCGCCTACAGCGCGCGCCATTGTCGAGGTGCTGGGTGTCGTGTTCCTTCTGTTGCCCTTCCTATGGTACGTCACGGGCTCGGCCTGGACGATCTTCAAATATTCCTGGAACCTGAAGGAAGGTTCGCCCATGCCGTCCGGATTGCCCGCGCGCTATCTGATCAAGGGCGTGATGGCAGCGGGGCTGTCGCTTCTTTTCCTGCAAGGCGTGGCGATTCTTTTGAAATCGCTTCTGTTCCTCTTCGGTCCGAAGACATATCGGGAGTGATCCGAGATGGATGTGCTGTTCGTCTTTCTGCTGTTCTCCACCTTCCTCGTGGTGATGTTCTCCGGCTACCCGATTGCCTTCGTGCTGGGCGGTGTGGCCGTGGGATTTGCCTCGCTTGGCACCATGCTCGATTACTTTTCCGTCGATGCCGATATGGCCTCGCTCCGGATGATCGGTTTCGTCGCCAACCGGATTTTCGACACGTTGTCGAGCTATTCTCTGATCCCGATTTCGATGTTCGTCTTCATGGGGATGATGCTCGACAAATCCGGTGTGGCGGAGCGGCTTTTGACCCGGATGCATTCGCTTCTGCGCGTCGTACCGGGGGGCATGGCGGTGTCTGTCGTGCTGATCGGCGTGGTGCTTGCCGCCTCGACCGGCATCATCGGCGCTTCCGTCGTGCTGCTCGCCACCATCGCCATGCCGGCGATGCGCGGGGCGGGCTATGACGACCGTCTGGGGCTGGGCGTTGTGGGCGCGACCGGGTGTCTTGGCATTCTTATCCCGCCTTCGATCATGCTCATCGTCATGGGCGATCAGCTTCAAATCCCCGTGGGTGACCTGTTCCGTGGCGCGATGGTGCCGGGGCTTCTTTTGGCCATGGCCTACGTGGTCTATGCGGTGATCACTGCGATCCTGCATCCGGAGCATGCGCCCGCCCGCGCCTTGGAAGAGGGGCGCGGCGCGGGGGAGATCCTGCGCGATCTTCTGGGCTCTCTGCTGGCACCGCTTCTTCTGGTCATCGCCGTGCTTGGCTCCATCGTCTTCGGCATCGCCACCCCGACCGAGGCTTCGGGTGTCGGTGCGGCTGGGGCGACGCTCATTGCCGTAGGGTCGCGCCGTCTCACCTGGTCGGATTTCCGGGAGGTCTGCGAAGGCACCGGGCTGACCACGGCTTTTCTCTTCGCGCTGATCTTTGGGGCCTCGTGTTTTTCGGTCGTACTGCGCGGTTATGGCGGCGACGAACTGATCGAAGGGGCTCTGCATGCGATCCCGCTGCCGCCGATGGGGACGCTGATCCTCATTCTCTTTATCGTCTTCTTGCTGGGCTTTTTCCTCGACTGGATGGAGATCATCCTGATCGTTGCTCCACTGGTCCTCCCGGTCCTCACGGCCTTGGGGCACGATCCGGCCTGGGTGGCGATCCTGATGGCGATCTGTCTCCAGACCTCCTTCCTGACGCCACCGGTGGGCATGGCGCTGTTCTACTTGAAAAACGCCGTGCCGGATGTGGAGATCACGCAGATTTATCGCTCGGTCCTGCCGTTCGTGGCAATGCAGATCGGCATTCTGGTGCTCACGCTGGTCTTTCCAAAGCTCGCTCTCTGGTGAGGGCGGGCGCAGACATGAAAAAGGGCGCTTAAAGCGCCCTTTTTTGTGGTCTCTGAGATTGTTACGGTTTCATCAGCACGGATTTCGACGGGTAGTCGGAGGCCCATGTCGCGGGCAGGGGGGCGACGAAAACGTTTTCCGTCCGGTTGCGCGTGTAGCGCCATTTGCCGTCCTTGCATTTCTTGAAGGCGTTGAAGAGCCGCGAGGAGCGCAAGAGCGCTTTGCCGTCGGAGAACAGCCAGGGCTGCATGTGGACCCATTGCCCGGTCGCGGTCAGCCCGTCGTCCGCAACGTGAATCTGTTCGGAGGTCACGTAATGGCAATTGAGAATGAGCGCGGGATCGGTCTTGCCGCCCCAGAAGCCTTCGAAATGGCGGCGGACGGCGGCTTTGCCCACGGCGCGGCCGAACTGGCCGTCATAATACTCACCGACGCCTTCCCAGACGGCTTCGTCCGAGAACAGTTCCATGATCCGGTCGATGCGCCCGGCGTCGTCTTTCACGCCATATTCGGGCAGCGGCGTGTCGCAGAGGAACATGTAGCGCATCTGGACATTGCGGACCTCGTTTGCGGCCTCAAGGTTTTCGATGCGGCGGGTGAGGGTTTCGATGGTCTGTGTGGCGTCTTGTGACATGTGCGTCCTTTCTTGCCGGTGATGAGGCGCGAGTCGCGCTCCCTGTTTTCGAGACAAGCCCTGCATAGTTTTTGATCGTTTTCGGGCGAGGCGTGCTGGGATTTAAAGCGGTAAAATTACTGTAAATGATTTTTACGAAAAGAGATTGTTGGGGTAAAGGATTTATTTCAATTTTCACTTGACGTATCGACTTTTTGCGTGAAACTTACCGTAAAGAGCCGCGAGAACGGCACAAGAAAAGCCCAACAGGGATCACAAGATGAACGCACATACTCCCAGCGCCGCGACGCTGGTCGGAGCGCTGTCCCTTGGCGGGGACGGGCCGACCGTGGTCGTCAAGGATTGCATTGATATCGCTGGCACCGTCACGGGCTGCGGCTCGAAGACTTTCGCTATGCAGGCCCCGGCGACGCAAAACGCGGATCTGGTCGATGCGCTTCTGAAGGCAGGCTGCCGGATCGTGGGCAAGGCCAATATGCATGAGATCGCCTTTGGCATGACCGGGGTCAACGGCTTCACCGGCACGCCGGTCAACCCGAACTGGCCGGACCGCATTCCGGGCGGGTCGTCTTCGGGCTCCGCCGTGGCGGTTGCTTCGGGGCTTTGCGATTTTGCCGTGGGCACCGACACGGGCGGCTCCGTACGCCAGCCCGCGACCTGCTGTGGCGTGATCGGGATCAAGCCGACCTATGGGAGGATCAGTCGCAAGGGGCTGACGCCGAGGGACAGTTCACTCGATTGCCCCGGCATTCTGGCCCGTGACATGGAGATGCTCACCAAAGGCATGATGGCGATCGACCCGACATTTAAATCCGAAACCCTGTCTCTGGCGCCGAAGCTTGGCCGTATCAAATCCGAGGGAGTGGACGCGGAGGTGGGCGATCCTCTGGTTTATGCCCTGATGGACGCCTATCCGGACATGCCCTATGAAATCCTGCCCTCGTTTGAGGCGGCGTTCGACGCGGGCATGGTGGTGATGTCGCATGAAATGGCGCAGGAGTTCGGGCCGCTGCTCGATCAGGGCGCGCCGTTCGGGGCGGACATCGCGGCACGTCTCGCCAATGCGCAAAAGATCACAGAGGTGCAACGTGCCGAGGCCGAAGAGGTCCGCACCCGTTTCACCGCCGAGGTGGACGCGCTTCTCGAACATTATGACGCGCTGGTCACACCGTCTCTGCCGACGGTGCCGCCGACGTTCACCGAGGCGAAGGACCCACAGAACGTCCTCTCGCTTACCCGATTTCAGCGCCCGTTCAACCTTTCGGGCCATCCCGCCATCACCCTTCCTGCGCGCTCCAACACCGGTCTGCCCATCGGGTTGCAGATCATCGGGCGCAAGGGGGAGGACGCTGGGCTCTGCGCCATCGCGAGCTGGATCGCCTCCTGTATTCCGCTGTTTCAGTCAAAGGACCTCACCCAATGACCTATCAAACGAAGCTGGCTTTTGAGCAGGCCAATGAGGCCGCTTATGTCGGCGTTCTGGACGAGATCCGGGCGCGCCGGGCAGAGTTTACCAAACTGCGTCATGTGCCGCTCGACATGGTGCAAAAGCTGCAACAGATCGGGGCTTATCGCGCTTTCGTGCCCGCACGCTTCGGGGGCGATGAACTGAGCCCCGCCGATTTCTGTCGGCTGATCGAGGATATTGCCGCCGCCGATGCCTCCACCGGCTGGGTTGCCTCCTTCGGCGTCTCGGCGACCTATCTCGCGGCGCTGCCGCCGGAAACCTACGCGCAAATCTACGCCAAGGACCCGGACACGGTGTTCGCGGGTGCGATGTTCCCACCGCAAAAGGCCGAAAAGGTCGAAGGCGGTTTCAAGGTTTCGGGCCGCTGGCCGTGGTGCTCGGGGATCATGGGGTCTTCGGTCGTGGGTGTCGGCATCAAGGTCGAGGGCGATGACACGCCACTGCCGCGTGTCGCCGTCATGCCGCGTGACAAGGTCACGGTTGATGAGGTGTGGGATACCATCGGCTTGTCTGCGACCGGCTCGCATGACGCGGTGGCCGAGGATGTGGTGGTGGCCCCGGAATGGACCTTCATTCGCGGAGGAAAGCCGCTGATGGACGATGCGATTTTCCGCTTTCCTGCCATGGCGCTCGCCGCGCAGGTGTTGGCGGTGGTGGCGCTTGGCGCGGCGCGCGAGGCGCTGGATTTCCTCGTCGAGGATGCTCGCCAGCGCGCCTCCATCACCGGCGCGCCGAACCCCGGTGCACGGCCCTATGTGCAGGCGGAATTCGCGAAAGCCCAAGGGCTTCTGATGGGCGCGCGCGCGGCGTTTTACGACACCATCGAGGCGGCGTGGGACGAATTGAAAACCACGGGCGACGTGAGCCCGGACATGAAAATCCGTCTGCGCCTTGTCGCCACTAAGGCCGCGCGAGACGGGGCGGAAGCGGCGCGCATCGCCTTTGTCATCGGTGGCTCCGGCGTGATGATGACCGGGCACACGCTTGGGCGTTGCATGGTGGATGCAGCCTGTGTCGCCCAGCACGCCTTCATGGGCGAGGGGACATGGACCGCCGCCGGTGCCGGATTTTTCGATCAGCCGACGATGCCCGGTTACCCATAACCTTCCGAGGCATATTCCAAAGATTTTCCTTCAGAGAGGACCAGAGAGATGAGCGATAAGAAACCGATCCGCACACTTTTGTGCTTCAACAATCACGCCGCGTTTTTCAGCCTGCCGTTCGACCAGATCGGACCGGTCTGGAAAGCGACCCAAGAGCTGATGTTCAAGATCGACCAGATGGAGGGCGTCGAGATCGTCGGCACGTTCGACGACGACCAGACCTTTGTCGGCGCCTCCGTGGGCTTTCCCTACACTTGGTACATCATGGCCGATTTCCCGACCCGCGAGGATGTCATGGCCGCCTGCAACCTGTTGCGCACCATTGTGGTGGGCGAGGGCAATGACCGGCTCTGGAAATACATGACCGTCGAGGCGCGCATGGGGCGCGCCCTCGAAATCCCGCAGCTTTAAGTCCGCAATGTAAGGAGGACGACATGTCTCTCGATATGCCGAAGTTCAGCGATCTCGACGCGCTCTACGACGAGAACAACGCCAGGGTCGCCACCGAAATGTACGAGGATCCTGACCTCTTCGCTTTGGAGATGGAGAAGATCTTCAAGAACACCTGGGTCTGGGTCGCGCATGAAAGCGAATTTCCCGACAAGGGGTCTTTCAAACTCAGCCAGGTCGGTCTTGAGCCGGTGATCGTGGTGCGTGACCGCAAGGGCAAGATCCACTGCATGGTCAACCGTTGCCGCCACCGCGCCGCGACCGTCTGCGAGGTGAAAAAGGGCAAGACGTCGTCCTTCCAATGCCCGTATCACGGTTGGGGTTACGGACTCGACGGATCGCTCCGCGCGTTGCCTTACCCGGAGCAATACGGCGACGACTTCGACAAGGCCCAGCACGGTTTGGAAAAACTGCGGACCGAGGCCTATAACGGCATGGTCTTCGCGACGTTCAGAGAAGACATCGAGCCTCTTGAGGATTTCCTCGGCGAGGGCGTGCGCAAGTACATCGACCTGTTCATGAAACAGGGCGGTGGTTTCCCGGTGAAAGTGCTGGGCGAGCATCAGTTTTCCGTTCCGATGAACTGGAAAGTGCAGCTTGAGAACACCACCGATGCCTATCACTTCCCGATCGTGCACAAGAGCTTCATGCAAACGCTCGACGGTGCGACGGAGGAGATGTTCGATTTCCTCGACAAGGGGCGTGGCTGGGTCGAAGATCTCGGCAACGGGCATTCAATCATGATGATGATCCCCGAGCTTGAGGACCTCGACGAGGGTCTCGACGCGCCGATCCCCGAGCGGTTCGAGGAACTGGCCGAGGAAATCCGCGCCGAGGGCTACCCGGAGGATCAGGTCAAGAAGATCGTGCGCGCTGTGGGCGGGGCGGGGTTCAACCTCAACCTCTTCCCGAACGTGTCCTTCTCTCTGGCCTTCTTCCGTGTGCTGACCCCGATCAATGTCGAACAAACCGACATTCGTCACATCGCCATCGGTATGGACGGTGGCCCGGCGGCGGCCAATCAGGCGCGGATGCGTCTGCACGAGCACTTTCAGGGGCCGATGGGCTTCGGCTCTCCCGATGACGCAGAAGTCTGGGAACGGGTGCAGCGCGGCACCAAGGGGGCCGAGGACCTGCCGATCCTCGTCAACCGTGGCATGGTCGATGAGGAGCCGGGCGAGTATGGCCCGCGCGGTCACATTTCAGCGGAGACCGGTATGCGCGCCGCTTACAAAATGTGGAAAAGGATGATGGAGCAATGACCGAGATGAGCAAGATCGACAGCAAATCCCTGTTGGCCGATGTCACCGCCTTCATCTGGGCCGAGGGCGCGATGCTCGATGCCAAGGAATACGACGACTGGCTGGAGCTCTGGACCGAGGACGGGCTCTATATCATGCCGATGGGCGAGGGCGAGGATTACAAGAATCAGCTCAACCTCTGCTACGACAACGACAAGATGCGTCGCGACCGGATCGGTCGGTTCCAGCGCGGTTTCTCGATCTCGTCCGCGCCGCCCGCGCAGACCGTTCGCACGCTGTCGCGGTTTCGCATCGAGGCGGCCGAGGGCGATGTGATCAAGGTCACATGCGCCGAGCATGTGGTCGAGGACAAATTCGGCCGCCAACGCATTTGGGCGGGCGATGCCTGGTACACGCTGAAAGTGACCGGGGACGGTTTCAAACTCCATGAGAAAATCGTCCGTCTCCTCAACTCCGATGGGATGCTGAATTCGTTCAGCTATTTGTTCTGATGGCGGCACCTCTTCCTGAAAAAATCCAAACCGCCGTCATCACCGGCGGTGCCCGAGGCTTCGGTGCGTCCGTCGTGCGGGCCCTGCATAAAGCGGGCTACCGCGTGGTGATCGCCGACATCGACCCGGGGGAGGAGGCCACGGCTCTGGCCTCCGAACTCGATCTTGCGGGCGAAACCGCGATCACCGCCACGCTGGACGTCTCCAAACCGGAAGACTTCCAGGAGGTGCTCGACAAATGCATCGAGCGCTATGGCTCCGTCGAAGTGCTGGTGAACAACGCCGCCCGCACCATGGCGCAGCCGCTGATGGAGATCGACCCGGCCACGTTCAACGACATCATGGCGACGAACGCCGGTGGCACCTTTGCGGGCAGCCAGATCTTTGCCCGGCATTTTAAAGCGCGCGGTTATGGCCGGATCGTCAACATGGCTTCGCTTGCGGGGCAGAACGGCGGCACGGCGACGGGTGCGCATTACGCGGCTTCGAAAGGTGCGATCCTGACGCTGACCAAGGTCTTCGCCCGCGATCTCGCCCCCTTCGGCATCACCTGCAATGCCATCGCGCCGGGTCCGATGGACACACCGATGGTGCGCGGCGTTCTGGGCGAGAATATCGACAAGGCGATTGCCAATATTCCGGTGCAGAAACTCGGCGATCCCGAGTTCGTGGCGCAGATGGTGGTGATGCTCGCGAGCCCCGAGGCGGCCTTCGTCAACGGTGCCTGCTGGGACGTCAACGGCGGGCTTTATGTGAGGTAACGATGGCCGATAACGCACAGAAACTCAAAGTCATCGCCCGCATGGACGACCGTGGCGACATTGCCCGCATCCGGTTTGCACCGGAGGCGGGGGGCCCAATTGTCCCGTTCGAGGCAGGCGCGCATCTCGATCTCTACCTGCCCGATCTCGATATGTGGCGGCAGTATTCGCTCTGCTCCGATCCGGCAGAGACCGGGTTCTACGAGATCGGCGTTCTGAAAGACCCGCAAAGCCGGGGCGGTTCGGTGAAGGTGCATGAAACGGCGCTTGAGGGTGCCGTGTTCACCGTCGAAGGCCCGCGCAATCATTTTCCGCTGGATGAGACGGCGGAAACCACGGTGCTCTTCGGTGGCGGCATCGGCATCACGCCGATGATCGCGATGGCAAAGCGTCTCCATGCGCTCGGCAAGGATTTCACCCTGCATTACTGCACCCGCTCCGAGGGCGTCACCGCCTTCATGGACGAGCTGCAAGGTTGCGGGTTTACTGACAAGGTGGTGTTTCATTTCGACGACAAGGATGCGGAACAACGGCTTGATCTGAAACGCGATCTTCCTGCGCCGAATGCGTCCACCCATCTCTACGTCTGCGGCCCGCAGGGTTTCATGGACTGGGTGATCGACACGGCAGAGGCTGCGGGGCACGCCACCGCCAATGTCCACCGCGAATATTTTTCTGCCGATGTCGAGCTTTCGGGCGACAGCTTCGAGGTCGAATGCGCGCAATCGGGCGTGACCATCACCGTGGGGCCGGATGATACGATTGCCAAGGCGCTGGCGCGCGAAGGGATTAAGATCGAGGTGAAATGCGAAGAGGGTGTTTGCGGCACCTGCCTGACCGATGTGCTTTCGGGCGAGATCGACCACCGCGATCAGTTCCTCACCGAGGAAGAGCGCGAAGACGGTGACGTGATCTGCGCCTGTTGCTCACGGGCCAAGGGGCCGAAACTGGTGCTGGATATCTGAGCCATGACGGAACTGACGCAAACCCAGCTTGATTTCCGCGAAGGCATGAGCCGGCTCGGGGCGGCGGTGAATTTGATCACCACGGACGGGCCAGCGGGCAAACATGGCCTTGTGGCCTCTGCTGTCTGTTCGGTGACGGATCATCCACCGACGCTTCTGGTCTGCATTAACAAGAGCGCCTATGCCCATGACAAGTTTATCGGGAACGGCGTGTTGGCGGTCAATGTGCTGGCCGCCGAGCATCAGGCGTTGTCTGGCCATTTTGCCCGCTATGTCGAAGGGGTGGACCGTTTCTCCTTTGGCGAGTGGGTTACGGAGGCGACCGGGGCGCCGCTCCTCGCGGATGCCAATGTCGCTTTCGATTGCCGCATCACGGGACGCCAGGAGGAGGGCACGCATTCCGTGTTCTTCTGTCAGGTCGAGGCGGTGCGGCTGGCCAGCGAGACCCGGCATGGGCTTGTCTGGTTCAGCCGCGATTATCACCATCTGGTGACGGAGCGGCACTGATGCGCATCGCGGCGTGGCGTTTTTCAGATCATCCGGGCAAGATCTTTCGAGATCTTGGCGAGGATTTCGTTGAGTGTTTCAAGCTCGGCGGGAGAGGTGTTGTAAAAACTCTCGTCGCGGATGCGGTCGACCTCGACCAGCGCACGGGCGCGCAGCGCGTCGCCTTTCGCGGTGAGACAGACCTCGGTCACCCGCCCGTCGGTCGGGCGTACCCGGGTCTCGACAAGCCCGTCGCCGATCATGCGCTGCACGATTTTAGTCGTGGTGTTGAGCTTGAGCGTGGAGAATTCCGCGATCTCGGAGACCGACATGAAGTTCTGCTGGTAAAGCGACATCAGCACCCGCCAGCGCGGCGCATCCACGCCCAGCGGTTTAAGCCGCTTCTCCAGTGCCCGCGTGTAATAGGCATTGGCGCGGTTGATCCAGAAATACGGCCAGCTGTCGCGGAAATGTTCCGGCGTCTGCTTGTCCTGTGTCTGCTCGGTCGGGGTGGTCGTCATGCGTGGCCCTCGATCAATCGGTCTGACGGTCTGCGGCGTCACTTCGTGTCCGCCACATCCATTTAAAAGAAAAATGTCCGGTAACGGGCGTCTTAACACCATCACTCACCAATAGGGAATGTGAAAATGAACGTGAAACTCAAAAAGATCGCCACAATGGCGGCGTCCATCGCACTTTACGCCGGGGTGGCTCAGGCCGACACGGTTCTGACCATGAACAGCTGGCTGCCGCCGACCCACCCGCAGGTTTCTGAACTGTTCGTGCCGTGGATGGCGGACATCGAGCGCGTCACCGAAGGCCGGGTCAGGATCAACATGCTGCCCGCGCCGCTCGGGCCGCCGCCCGCCGCCTTCGATCTGGCCAAAAACGGTGTGGCCGACATTGCCTATTCCGTGCATGGCTACACGCCGGGCCGGTTCAAGACGCCGATGATCGCGGAAATGCCCTTTATGTCCGACAGTTCGGTGGCCACCTCGGTCGCCTTCTGGCGCGTACATGAAGCGATGCTCAAGGATGCGGGCGAATATGAGGGGGTGAAGGTTCTGACGCTTTTCACCCATGGGCCGGGGGAGATCTTCTCCACGAAACCGATCGAGACGCCCGAAGATATCGCGGGTCAGAAAATCCGCATCGGTTCGGCGCTGGCGCATTCCATTGCCACCGATCTGGGCGCGGTGCCGGTCGAGGGACCGTCTTCGAAAGCCTATGAGCTACTCTCGCAAGGCGTGGCCGACGGCATCTTCTTTCCGTTCGAATCCGTCAATTTCTTCAACCTCAATGACATTCTCGACTACGGCTATACCGTGCCGGGCGGACTCTATAATACCGCGATGTTTGTGGTGATGAATGAGGCGAAATGGAATTCGATCTCGCCCGAGGATCAGGCTTTGATCGAACCGCTTCTGGGTGAAGCCTTCGCGCGGCGCGCGGGCGAGATGTGGGACAAGGTCGATGCCGAGGGACGGGCCTCCATGGAGGGCAAGATCACGCTCAAGGCGGCGACGGAGGAGGAAGTGGCCGAGCTGAAGACCCGGCTGCAACCGATTGTCGAAGCCCGTGTGGCGCAGGTGAGCGAAACAGGGATTGACGGACAGGCGGCCTATGACATGCTCTTTGAAGAGATTGCCAAAATCGAGGCCGAAGAATGATCAACCTGTCCGAAAATATTGCCGGACCGCATGAGCAAGGGCTGCCTCCCAAGGCAGCCCGACCCATTCACGGTGCGATCGCCATCGCCTGTTCGGTGCTGCTGATCGCGATGATGGGGCTGACGGTCGTGGATGTGCTTGGGCGTTATCTGTTCAACAATCCGGTGAAAGGGGCGACCGAGCTGACCGAGTTGATGCTCGCGGCGCTGATCTTTCTCGGGCTTCCGGCGGCGACGCTGGACCGCGAACATGTCACCGTCGATCTCATCACCGACCGTCTGCCTCTGGCGGTCGACAAAATCCGCCGCCCTGTGGTGCTTTTGCTCTCCTCGGGCGTGCAGGTCATGATCGCCTGGCGGCTCTGGGTGACCGCGACGCAGGTCGCGGGCTATGGCGGCACCACGGCGACGCTGGAGCTTCCGATTGCGCCGATCGGTTACGTCTCGGCCGTGCTCTGCATCGTCTCCGCGATCATCATGTTCGCGGAAATCTTCTACCCGATGAGAGGTGAAAACTGAGATGTCCTTGCTTGCTCATTGGGAATTCGGGACTCTTGTCCTGTTCATCATGTTGTTCCTGGGCGTGCCGATCTCCTTCGCGCTGGCGCTTCTGGGGACGGTCGGCACGGCGGCAATCATCGGTTGGACGCCGTCGTTTTCGCTCCTTGGCCAGACCTATTTCGAACACAGCCGGAGCTATTCTCTGTCGATCCTGCCGCTGTTTCTGATGATGGGGAACTTCGTGGTGCAATCGGGCATCGCGCGCGATCTCTATTCCGCCGCTTACGCCTGGCTTCGCCATCGCAAGGGCGGGCTGGCGGTGGCGACCGTGGTGGCTTGCGGCGGGTTTTCCTCCGTGTGTGGATCGTCTCTGGCGACGGCTTCGACCATGGCAAAGATCGCTTTGCCGAACATGCGCAAATTCGGCTATCCCGACAGCCTCTCCACCGCCTCCATTGCGGCAGGCGGCACCTTGGGCATCCTGATCCCGCCCTCGGTGATCCTCGTGTTCTACGGTATCATGACCCAGCAGGACATCGGCAAGCTGTTCCTCGCGGGCATCCTGCCGGGCATTCTGGGCGTGATCCTCTACGCGCTTGCGGTGCGCATCTCGATCCACTTCGGCCATTTCGACCTGCCGGTCGAAGAGAAACTGCCGCTCCGCGACCGCATCATCGCGCTCAAGGGTGTGGCAGGCGCGCTGGGGCTTTTCGCCTTTGTCATGGGCGGCATCTATTTTGGGGTGTTCACGCCCACCGAGAGTGCGGGAATGGGGGCGGGCGGGGCTTTCCTTCTGGTGGTCTTGCAGGGCCGTCTGAACCTGTCGCAGACACTCTCGACGCTCTATGAGACGGCGAAGACCACGGCGATGATGTTCTTCATCCTCTTCGGCGCGCTGACCTTCGCGAACTACGTGAACCTCTCGGGCATGAGCCGGGACATCCAGACACTGGTGACTTCGGTGGGAAATCATCCGTTGATGGTGATCGCCGTGATCACGCTGGTCTATCTGGTGCTCGGCTGTGTGCTTGAAGGGTTGTCGATGATCACCCTGACCGTGCCGATCTTCTATCCGATCGTGGCCGCACAGGGCTTCGATCTGATCTGGTTCGGCATCTATGTCGTGATTGTGACCGAGGTGAGCTATATCACGCCGCCGGTCGGGCTGAATGCTTTCGTGCTGAAATCCGTGGTCAAGGATGTGCAGCTCGGCACGATTTTCCGTGGGCTTGTGGCGTTTCTGGCCGTGGATGTGCTGCGTGTCGCCCTCATCCTGGCTTTCCCGCTGATCGTTTTGCTCGTGCCGAACATGATGTGAGAACATTTGTGGTCAGACATGAAAACACCCGCCTCATTGGGGCGGGTGTTTTGCGTTTCCGATGCGGTGTCTCAGGCCTCGTCGAACCAGTCGTCATCCAGTTCCGGCAGTGGAATGGCCGAGAGAAGGGTTTTCGTGATCTCGGATTTGGGGGCCTCGAACACCTCCACCACCGGCCCATGGTCAACAATCTCGCCATGGTTCAGGACGATCACATGATCGCAGAGGTGACGGATTACCGACAGGTCGTGAGAGATGAAGGCCACCGTCAGCCCCATGTCGCGGGCGAGGGTCTTGAGCAGAGACAGCACCTGCGCCTGAGAGGAGACATCGAGGCCGGAAACGATCTCGTCGGCCAGAATGAAGCGCGGCTCAAGTGCGATGGCCCGTGCGATGCCGACCCTTTGCCGCTGTCCGCCCGAAAGCTCATGCGGATAGCGCTCGGCGAAGGTCGGGGGCAGGCCGACCTTTTCCAGCGCCGCAATCGCATCTGCCTTCGTGCCGCCGCGCCCGTAGCGTTTCATCGGCTGAGAGATGATCCGCCAGACCCTGTGGCGGGGATTGAGCGACGACATAGGGTCCTGAAAGATCATCTGAAGATCGCGACGCAAGGGACGCAGCGCCGCCTCGTCCAGATGGCCGATCTCCTGCCCGTCGAACAGAACCTGTCCGCTGTCGGGTTCAAGAAGCCGCACCAAAACGCGCCCGAAGGTCGATTTGCCGGAGCCGGACTCGCCGACGATTCCGGTGATCCGACCCTCGGGAATGTCGAGGCTGAAGCCTTTCAGGACCTCGTTACGGGGAGCAGGGCCGAAGAGTGGTTTATGTGCGCGATCCGGGAAGGACAGGCGCAGATCGCGAACGGAAAACAGGGCGCTCATATCCGGCCTCCTCTGTAGAGCAGATCGTCCTGCGCGATCTGGGCGTGCAGATCGGCAATGAGAGACGCGGGCACGGGCGAAAACGGACGCTCCAGATCGGCATAGCTCGGAGTCGCGGCGATCAGGGCGCGGGTGTAGGGGTGTTGCGGATTGGTGAAGACCTCCCGCGTTGGCGCATCCTCCATCACCTTGCCGGCGAAGAGTACCGTGACTTTCTGGCTGATCTTGGCGACCACGCCCATGTCGTGCGTGACGAACAATACGGCGGTTCCCGTCTCCTGTTGCAGCTCGCGAATAAGCCGCAGGATTTGTTTCTGCACCGTCACATCGAGCGCCGTCGTCGGCTCATCCGCCACGATGAGGCGCGGTGAGGGGGCGAAGGCGGCGGCGATCAGCACGCGCTGGCGCATCCCGCCTGAAAGCTCATGCGGATAGCTCTGCATCACCCGTTTCGGATCGCGGATATGTACCCGGTCGAGGAGATCGAGTGCGCGGGTCTCGGCCTCTCGGGCATTCCAGCCCTGAATGCGCACCAGCGGGTCGATGATCTGCGGCCCGATTTTGCGCACCGGGTTGAGCGCGGTCAGCGGGTCTTGCGGGATCAGCGCTGCCGATTGCGCCACGATCTTGCGACGTGTGGGCGGGGTCATCATGTTGAGATGCTGCCCTTCGAGCAGGATTTCCCCTTCGGTGATCGCCACATTGGGTGGCAGGATGCCGAGGACGGATTTGCCGATCATCGATTTGCCCGCGCCGCTTTCGCCCACGAGCGCGCGCACCTCGCCGGGTTCCAGCGTGAGCGACACGTTGCGCAACAGGCGATGACCGTTCGGCAGGGCGATGTTGAGCTTGATTACGTCAAGCGTATGGGCATGAAGAGAACTCATTGCAGCACCGGATCGAAATGACGTTTGAGCCCTTCGCCGAGCGTCGAGAAACTCAGCACGGTCAGGAAGAGCGCAATCAGCGGAAAGAGAAGCACCCACCAGGCGAAATGGATCGCACCACGGCCTTCAGCGATCATCGCACCCCAGGTCGGATCGTCGGACGAGATCGACAGGTTCACGAAGCTGAGGATCGCCTCGACAATCACCGCGATACCCATTTCGAGCGTCAGAAGCGCGATGACGGAGGGCAGGACATTGGGCAGAATCTCCGAGATCAGCGTGGTCATCCGGTGTGCACCGCCGATCCTTGCGCTGTCGACGTAATCCATCCGTGCCTGAACCATCGTTTCGGCCCGGATCACACGGGCGAACCGGGTCCAGTCGATCACCGCAATGGCGAGGATCACGGAGCCCAATCCAGTGCCCAGAACCGCAACCAGAAGCACGGCAAAGAGCACCGGCGGAAAGGCCATCCAGATGTCGACGAGGCGAGAGATCACCCGATCCCACCAGCCGCCGAAAAAGCCCGCGATCAGGCCGAGCGTCGTGCCCACGAGACAGGCGGCCAGCGCCGCGGTGAAGCTGACGATGAGGGCTATGCGCGCCCCGAAGATCATCCGCGACAGTACATCGCGGCCCAGACTGTCGGTGCCAAGCCAATAGCCCGGCTCTGTGCCCGCGACGAACCAGGGTGGCAGACGTTCGAGCATCAGGTCTTGTTCCAGCGGATCGTGCGGGGCGATGAGCGGCGCAAAGAGCGCGGCGGCGATGACGAGGGCGATCCAGAAAAGCGGCAACCAGAGCCGCAGGTTGATCGGCCCAATGCGACGGGCGCGGGGGGCGGTGATGTCAGCCATGGCGCAGCCTCGGGTTCAGGAGGGTGTAGGACAGATCGACCAGCAGGTTGATCACGATGAACAGTGCGGCAAACAGGATGACGATGCCCTGAATGAGCGGCAGATCGCGGTTGATCACCGCATCAATCGCCATGTTGCCGAGGCCCTCATAGGCAAAGATGCGCTCCACGATCACGGTCCCGCCAATGAGGAAGGTGAATTGCACGCCGATCAGCGTCAGTGTAGGCAAAGCCGCGTTGCGCAGCGCCTCTCGCAGGATCACGGCGGTCTCGGAAAATCCACGCACGCGGGCGAGCGTGGTGTAATCGAGATGCAGAACTTCCTTGAGCGACTGTTTCAGAAGCTGTGCGATCATCGCGGCGAGGGGCAGGGCAAGCGACATGGCGGGCATCAGCATATGCGAGAGTGTCGAGCCGACCACGTCGAGCCGCCCCCGCAACAGCCCCTCGATCACGTAGAAATTCGTCGTGAAATCAATGTCGAGACGCGGATCGACTCGGCCCGAGATCGACAGTACCGGCCAGAGCACGCCGAACAGCAGCACGAAGATCAGCCCCCAGAGAAAATCCGGCACGGAGAGCACCGCGCCGTTGGTGAGATCGAGCCCGACCTCGGTTCCGGTGCCACGTTTGCGCGCGCCAATCACGGCGATGGTGCCGCCAAGCGCCACGGCGATGACAAGCGCCATGAAAGACAGTTCCAAAGTGGCGGGCAGACGACCGAGCACCAGCTCCATGACCGGCTGGCGCAGAGTGATCGAGGTGCCGAAATCGCCCTGCAACACCCCGCCGAGCCAGATCACGAACTGTTCGGGCAGGCTCTTGTCGAAGCCGTAAAGCCGGGTGAGATTGGCGATGTCCTCCTCGGTCGCACCGGGCGGCAGCATCATCGCGATGGGATTGCCCGGAGCCACGCGCACGAGAGTGAACACCACCACGGCCACGCCGAACAGTGTCACCACCGTGGTCGCAAGCCGGGTCAGAACGGTCTTGAGAAGCATATCGGTCTCTTCATGGAAAAAAGCCCGGTGGCAAGGGGAGCAGCCACCGGGCAGAGTTTCGCGATCAGCTCGCGGGGGTAATCGCCTGCGGCAGAAGATCGCCGGAGGTGTAGGGCGTGACCGAGACCGCGCTGGAGAAGACGATGGGCATCACATATTGCAGAAGCGGGATGACATAGCCCTCTTCCGCGATATAGCGCGACACGTCTTTGTAGCCCTGAATACGCTTCGCCTCATCGCGTTCGGAGAAGAGCGGCGCGATCATGTTCACAAGATCCTCGGTATCCCAGACCGCATGCGGCGAGGGGCCGAACATGGAAAACCCGGTCGCGGTCGAAGGATCGCCAATGGAATTGCCCCAGTTGTAGAAGGCGGCGGGCGCCAGTTGGTCGGTGGCGCGCAACTCGTAATGCTTGGCGATTTCGTAGACCTCGATCTCCGCCTCGATCCCGACCTTGCGCCACATGCCGACGATGGCCTGCACCATCTCGTAATCCTTGGGTTTGAGCCCCCGCGTGGTCTGGATGGTGAACTTGACCGGGTTGTCGGTGGAATAACCGGAAGCGGCCAGAAGCTCTTTCGACTTTTCAGGGTCATAGGCGACGACGATGCTCTCGTCATAAGCCGCATAGCCCGGTGCCTCCAACGTCGAGATCGGCACGCCGTAGCCCCGCAGCAGCCGGTCTATGATCAGTTGCTTGTCGATGGCGTAATGCGCGGCGAGGCGCACGTTCTTGTCGAGCATCGGTCCCACGTCGTTGAGGAAAATCATGCCGATGTCGGTGATCGGTACGGCCTCGCCCGTGAGCCCGTCCTTGGTGATCAACCGATCGTATTCCTCGTAGGGGATGTTCACGGTGACGTCCGAATTGCCGCTTTCCACCTCGGCCACGCGCGAGGCCGCATCGGTTACGAATTTGATCGTCACGGTCTCGAACGCCGGTGCGTCGCCCCAATACTCGGGGAAGGCTTTGAGGCGGACATAAGCGCCTTGCTCAAACGCGTCGACCATATAGGGGCCGGTGCCGACCGGGGCTTTCTCGAACCCTTCCGCACCGACCTCTTCATAGTACGCTTTCGGCAGAACGAAAGCAGTCAGGAAGGCCATCCATTTGAACAGCGCCGGTTCGAATTCCAGCACGTCGGCGGTGATCACCTGTCCGTCCACGGAGAAATTGCCGATCTTGCCCCAGACGAATTGCATCGGGTTGCCGGTCTCGGGATTGGCGGCGCGCTCCAGTGACCAGACGATGTCTTCGGGCGTCAGATCGGTGCCGTTGTGCCATTTCACACCCTCGCGAACGGTCATGGTGATCTTGCTTTGATCCTCGTTGAAGCCCCATTCGGTCAGAAGGCCGGGACCGAAGGACAGGTCGGGAGCCTGTGCGATATAGCGGTCGAATACCGCCAGATAGACGGATTGTAGCACCGGGTTCACCGCCGCCGGACCCGTGGTCGGGTCCCAGCTTTGCACCGGGATGTTATAGGCGATGGTCAGGCTTGTGCCGTCCTGCGCCAGAAGTGGCGCACCGGAGGCGAGAAGGGCGGTCAGGGCGGCGGAAGCGCCCATGAATCCACGCCGTGTCAGTTGTCCTTTGGCAGTCATTTCGTGTCTCTCCTGTTGGCGATCTCCGGTCCGTTTTCCGGACTCGATTGTCGGATTTACTTTGGGTCCAGTTATTTTGTATTTAAAGCATAAAGATGCAAGTCAGGCATATTTTTCCGGATTTTCGACCTATTTGATCATCTGTGAGGCAAAGTGACCCGATCCCGCGCCTGTGCCGGCTCCGGGCCAGCTTGCCGCTCCGATCAGTGACAGCCCTTTGATCGGGGTGTGTCCATCGGCAAAGCCTGCAACGGGGCGAAACAGGAAGTTCTGAGTCAGGTGATGCGAGCCGCAGACCTGATCGCCGCCGACGAGATTGGGGTTCTCCGTTTCCAGATCGAGGGGCGAGACCACATGGCGGGCGAGAATGTGGCTACGGAAACCGGGGGCCTGTTCCTCGATCAGATCGAGCACACGCTCGGCCATGGCTTCTTTCGCTTCGTCCCAGTTTTTCGCGGAAATTTCGCCTTTTGCATCGCCTTTGATCTCTGCGGGCAGGACGCGCGCCTGCACCCAGAGCGTGTGCTTGCCCTCGGGCGCACGGGTCGGGTCGAAGAGCGAGGGTTGTCCGACGACCAGCAGCGGCGTTTCCGGCAAAAGCCCGGCCATCGCCTGCGTATAGGTTGCGGCGGCCGTGTCGATGGAACGTCCGATATGGACATAAGCATAGTCCTGGAGCGCCTCCGCGATCCACGGCACCGGCGCATCGAGCGCCAGATGCACCATCATCGTTCCCGGCGCGTGGCGGAATTTGGCGAGGCCCTGATCGTAACGCGCATTGCCGGAAGAGCCACCGATCAGTCGCAGCAGGTGTTTCGGCGCGAGGGAGGCGATAATGGTTGAGGTTTCAATCTTTTCATCCTTTGCGATCACCCCCGTAACCTGACCGTCTGCGTGCAGGATCTCGGTCACCTCGGTATCGCAGTCGATCCGCCCGCCATGGGCCTCGATCATCGACACAAGTGCCCGCGTTGCCACATCCGCGCCGCCCTTGCCGATCACCATACCCATGGCTTGTCCGGCCATGCCTTCGAGATAAGGAAAAATCGCGCCGCCCGCGATGTCCGGGGCAAAGTCGATGTGCAGGCCCCATGTCGAAAGCGCGGTGCGCAGGCGCAGGTCTTCGAACGTGTCTTCCAACCATGCGCGCGGCGAGGTGAGCAGGAAACGCATGGTCTCAAGCATTTTCGCTGTGCCGATCTGCCGCCACGTCTTCCAGAGGAATTTCAACAGCGGCCCACGTCGCATCGGTGTGCCGAGAAGCCCGCCGATCACCGCCGCCTGTGCGGGGAAATCCGACATCATCTGCTTCCACGTCGTCTTGTCGGTCTCGGAATGGAAGGTGGCGAGGGTTTCCTCCAGATCGGTCGAGACGCCAAGGTAATCGCCCGGCTCCATCGCCTGCGCGAAGGGGCGGGGGATGGGAACGAATTCCATGCCGTGTTTCGCCATCTCGTCGCCATGGGCGGCCATGAAGGCGGAGCCTGCGAACATCGACAGGTTCATCGCAGCTATGTCATGGCGAAAGCCGGGAAGCGTCAGCTCTTCGGTCCGCACCGCACCGCCGGGGGTCGGGCCGCGTTCCAGAATACGAACCTTCTTGCCGCGCACCGCCAGCTCGGCGGCGGCGACAAGTCCGTTGATCCCGGCTCCGATCAGGACGATTTCATCCATGATTCACCCCGCAAAGCTCTTGATCGTGGCAAGCGCTCCATCGAGCGCCGTGCCCTTTTCATCTTCGAGTGCAGCCGTGCGCAGGCGGCGCATCCAGTCGGCGGCGTCTTGGCGGCCTTTGAGCATGTCGAGCGCGCCCATGACGCGGGAGAATTTCGAAAGCCCGCGTGCGTGGGTATCGGAATACCCCTTGATCAGCCGGTAATTGGCGAGAACCTCGGTGGCCAGCGCCCGGTCGGTTTTGGCCACGTCTTTCACAGTCGCGAACCACCGATCCACATGGGCCATTTCGCTTTCATGGCGCAGGAGGCGGCGGCGCATCGGGCGCAGGGAGGAGACGAGCCAGAGCATCAGGAAGCCGCGCAAAGAGTCGGTGCGGATGCGGCGGCCCTTGTCAAACCGCTTGCTGTACCACGCCTCGAAGCCCTTTTTGCTCTGCACCCATTTGCCCAAGCCCTTCGGTAGCGTGGTGGTGAATTCTTCGAAGCGCGGGTGGAAATATTCGGTGAGCATGAGGACCTGATCGTCCTTCACCACGACCTCATCCTTGACGCGCTCGAACCGGCTCGCACGGGTCTTGATGTCGGCGACGCGCAGGATGTCGTCATAACAGAGTGCGCGGGCGATATATTTTGCGGCACTGACGCTCATCTCATAGGGGGCGGCATCCAGCGCCACGATCTCGTCCAGCATATCGAGGAACTGTGCGCCGTAGTCCACGTCCTGATAATCCACGACCTTCCGGAGACCGAGACCGGCCATCTCCTGCACCTCGGCGGGCAGGGCGGTCAGGCGCTTTTCAAGTGCGGTCCATTTGGTTTTGAGCTTGTTGGGCACATTGAGTACCGGGACGGGCTTGACCGGGGTCTCTTCGAAAACCGGCGCGGGTTTGTTGCCCTTTGCGATTTCATAAGCCTCACCAAAGGCCCGCAGAGAGGCCTCGACACCCCGACCCGATTTGCGGATGACCTTTTCATAGCTTTCGCGGGGGAAAGGCAATGCGCCGGAGCCTGCGAGAGCGCCCAGAAGCGACGAGGAAATCACCGATCCCGCCTGTTTCGCGACGGTTTCCATATCGAACGCCACAACATGATCGGCGGCGATGTCCATGGCGGCGATCACCTCCGGCCCGTTGGCGCGTCCGTCGCCGGGGGCGATTTTCTCCGACACGGCGGGGATACGGTGGGTGGAGGCGATGAGCGTGGTACGACCGGGGGTCACAAACCCGCGCATGATGGCGCGCCCGCCTTCCATCAGCTCGGAGGCCATGAGAATGTCCACATCGCCCACGGCGGGCGAGAGCGCGAAGACCGGCTGGCGGCCCGTATCGCGGCACATCTCGACGTAATAGATCGTGGCACCGGTGCGCTGCGCCACGCCCGCGACCGAGGTGGATTGCGCGTTATAGCCGTTCAATTCGGCGACATCGACGATCCAGTTGGTGAGAACGCCACCACCCTGACCGCCGACAGCAAGGGCCGCGAGTGTGATGACCTTTTCCCCGTCGGGACCGGGAGAGCGGCGGGCGATGATGGGTTTGGCTTGCATGTTCATGGTATGTGTCCTCAGGCAAAGGCCACGCGTTTCGCGTCGCGGCGGCTTTGCAGCCAGGAGATGATTTTCGAGGCGCGCGCGGCGCGGCGTTTCTCTGTCGCGGTCGGGTTGGTGACGACCTCTGCCTGATAGAACGACGGGCAGAGCACGGCGGCATCCGCCACTTCGCCACAGTTGCCACAGCCGACACAGGTCTGGTCGATCGCCGCCACCGGATCGTCGCGCAGGGGATCGCCGGTGTCCTTCACCGACAGGGACGGACAACCCGAAAGCCGCATACAGGCGTGATCGCCGGTGCAGACATCTTCATCGACACCGAAACGCGGCTTGACGACGCGCTTGCCTTCCTTGGCGGCCTTGGCCATCTCCGGCTTCACCCGGCGCTGTTTGTTCAACATGCATTCGGAAGAGGCGACGATGACTTTCGGGCCTTCCTCCTCGGTGGTCAGCGCCTCTTTCAACGTGTCGCGCATTTTGGTCACGTCATAGGTGCGATCCACCTGACGCACCCATTTCACGCCCATGCCCTTGCAGGCCTCGACAATGGAGTTCTGCGTCTGTTTCGTTTTGTTGACGGCGCGGGACGACAGGATGTCCTGCCCCCCGGTCGCGGACGAGTAGAAGTTGTCGACGATGACGATCACGTTGTCGGATTTATTGAACACCGCGTTGCCGACCGAACTGGTCAAACCGTTGTGCCAGAACCCGCCATCGCCCACGAAAGAGATCGAACGACGGCCCTTCTTGTTCTCGTTGTGAAACGCGGCGGCGGAGGCGGGGCCGAGGCCGTAGCCCATGGTCGTCGCACCAATGTCAAAGGGCGGCATGATCGAAAACAGGTGACAACCGATGTCGGAGGAAATGTGGTGCTCGCCCAACTCTTCCTCCACCAGTTTCGTGGCGGCAAAAATGGGTCGTTCCGGGCAGCCGGTGCAGAACCCCGGCGGACGCCCCGGCAGGGTTTTCGACAGATCGGGGATCGCGACGGGCTCTTCGTTGGTGGCGGTTTTCGCCACCGGCAGCATTGAGGGCGCGTATTGCGCGAAGAAGGCCCCGAGGCTGTCGACCATCACCTGACCGGTGTATTCGCCGCCCATCGGCAGGATGCCCTTGCCTTCGAGCTTCACGGTTTTGCCGCGCTTGTAGAGCATGGTGGCGATCTGTTGTTCGATGTAATTCGGGTGGCCTTCCTCGATCACCAGAACCGCGTCCTTGCCCTCGCAGAAGTCCATGATCTGCTCATCCACCAGCGGGTAAATGCAGTTCAGCACCAGCATGTCGACGTCCGTGTCGCCATAGAGATCGGCGAGGTCGAGCCGGTTAAGCGCCCGGATCACCGTGTTGTAGCTGCCACCCTGAAGTATCAGACCGACCTTGGCGTCTTCCTTGCCGAAGCGCTCGTTGATCTCGCGCTCCATGATGAACTTCTGCGCGGCGGGCAGGCGTTTGGTGAGCTTTTCCTGTTCGTGCAGGTAGGTCGCGGGCGGCAGGACGATGCGGTTGAGATCGCGGCGCGGGTTCTCCAATGCGTCCGAGACGGTCATCGCGGGGCGCTTGTTGTCCTTCGCGGTGAAATGGCCGTGGACGTGGCAGGACCGGATGCCGACCTGCAACATCACCGGCGTGTTCGAGGCTTCCGAGAGGTCGAAACCGTCGCCCACCGCCTTGGTGATTCGCGGAAGGTTCGGGCGCGGGTCGAGCATCCAGACCTGCGATTTCATCGCGAAAGCATAGGTGCGTTCCTGCATGATCGAGGAGCCTTCGCCGAAATCCTCGCCGACGATGATGAGCGCGCCGCCGGTGACGCCGCCCGAGGCGAGGTTGGACAAAGCATCGGAGGCGACGTTGGTCCCCACGACGGATTTATAGGTCACGGCGCCGCGGATCGGGTAATGCACCGAGGCCGCGAGCATGGCGGTGGCGGTGGCCTCGTTGGCGGAGGCCTCGAAATGGACGCCCAGCTCGCCGAGGATTTCCTGTGCATCCGCCAGAACGTCCATCAGGTGCGAGATCGGCGAGCCCTGATAGCCGCCGACATAGCCGACACCGTTTTCGAGCAATGCCTTGGTGATGCCGAGGATGCCTTCGCCTGTGAAGACCTCCCCGTTACCTTTCTTGAGTTTCTGGACTTCCTTGGCGAAGGATCTTTCGGCCATCGGTGGTCTCCTTGATGGGTTTGCCTGTGTCACAGGCGGTGGTGCGTTTGCCCTTGCGTGGGCTTTTGTCTTTAAAAATCGTGGTGACGGATGTCGTGCAGTACCCGCGACAGCATGTGTTTGAGTGTCTCGCGTTCCTCTTCCGAGAGGGCGGCGAGCATCGTGTCGCGCATGTGTTCCATCGCGGGCCAGGCAGCCTGATAGGCGGCTTTCCCCGTTTGGGTCAGGTGGATCTTGCGGATACGACTGTCGTTCTCCCCGGCCTCACGGCGGATCAGCCCGGCCGCCTCCATCGCATCCAGTGTGCGTGAGAGCGTCGATTGCTTGATCACCGTCATCACGGAAAGCTCGTTGATCGTACAAGGACCGCCCTCGGCCAGAACGGCGAGCGCCCGCATTTGGGCGACCGACACGCCAACCTCTTTCAAAGCCGCCTCGACGCCCTTGTTGTAGCGCGCCATGATGCGGTTCATCAGGTAGGGGGTGAACTCCTCAAGCTCCTCGGGCCGGTCGATCATGCGCCCAGCTCCTTTGCGGTCAGGAAACCCGATCCGCCCGAAAGACCCGGTCCCGGATGGGTCGAGGCGCCGATGTGATAGAGGTTCTTCACGCCTGTGTCGTGGCGCTTGCTGCCGGCAAACGGTCGCCACAGGAAGAACTGTTCGAGGTTGCAGGCTCCACCATAAGGATCGCCGCCGACAAGGTTCATATTGTAGCCTTCGAGATCGGCAGGTGACACCGCCCGGCGGGTGACGATCTGGTCGCGGAAGCCTCCGATGTGGTTTGCAAGAATGGCCTCGATCCGGTCGGCATAGGTCTCACGCAGGGCCTCGGTCCATTGGCCGTCAGCGGGCGCGTCGATCTCGCCCTTGGCATCGCCCTTGACGATGCGGGGCGCTTCGGGGAGCTGGAGCCAGAGCACCGACTGGCCCTCGGGCGCGCGGGTCGGATCGGCGGCGGAGGGTTGGCCGACGCAGATCGTCGGCACCTCGGGCAACATGCCGCGCTCGGCCTCGTTGCCCGCTTTCGATACCCCGTCCAATCCCGGCGTGATGTGCAGAAGTTGCACCCTTTCAAGCCCTTCCGTTTTCCACTTAACGGGGCCGTTCAACAGGTAATGCAGCTGGAAATCGCCCTTGCCGTAGCGGTATTTGCGCAGGTCGTTACAGCGCTCCGGCACAGGGACGAGTTTTTCATAAAGCTGGTTCGGGGTGGTCGAGGCCAGCACCTTGCCCGCTTTCACCACCTCGCCGGAGGCGAGTTTCACCCCGGTCGCGGTGCCGTTCGAGATCACGATTTCCGCCACCTCGGCCCCGGTCGTGACCGTGCCGCCGTGCTCCTCGATGATGGCGATCAGCCCGCGCACCATATTGGCCGCGCCGCCTTTCACCAGAGGTGCTCCTGCGAGTTCGAGGGCAAAGCCGATCACCTGACCCATCTGGCCGGAAAACGACGCCTCGGGACCAAGTCCCGCGTGCAGGCACCACGGTGCCCAGAGCGCGCGGTTCAGATCGGACGCAAACGAGGTCTCAAGCCAGCCGCGCATGGGCTGCAATGCGCCGCCCATGGTGGCCGCCAGCCCGTGTGGTTTGCGTTTCCACGCTTCTTTGGCGAGCAGTTTGGCGGTGGATTTCGACCACGGATCGCCGCCCATCAGTCCGAACAGCAATTCCGCGTCGGCTGCGAAGGCGTCGAGATCGGCGGCGAGTTGGTCGCCATCGCCGGGATGGGACGCATTGAAAGCCGCGACATTGGTGGCGCGATCCATTTTGTAGGTGAGCGCCCTGCCATCAGGGAGCAGGACGCCCGTGGGCGTATCGGTGGCGCAGAATTCCACGCCATGACGCGCAAGGTCCTCGCCCAAGACCCCGTGCGCCGCCCCGGTCACCCAAAGAACGAAGGTTGTGGCGAGGGGATCGTATGTGACCCCCTCGGCCAAGGTTTCGCTGCGCATACAGCCACCCGCGACGTCTTCACGTTCGAAGATCGCGACGTTCTTGCCGGATTTGGCCAGCATCGCCCCCGCAGTGAGCGCGTTGATGCCGGAGCCGATGATCGCAATGTCCGGAGTGGTTTTTGGGGCGGTCATGCGCGGCGTTCCCTTACTCTGCGATCAGCGCCAGAGCGCGCACCGGCGAGCCGGTGCCGTTCTCGATCTTGAGCGGAGCTGTGATGAAGATCGCGCCTTTGGGCGGCAGCTTGTCGAGATTGGTGAGCGAGGCGAGGCCATAGCGGTTGTTCTTGTGCAACAGGTTATGCGCCGGGTAGGGCGGTTCGAACCCACCGGCAGCTCCCGCGTCGGTGCCCACACATTGCGTACCCCAGCCGAGCGCCTTTTTCTCCATCAGGTATTCGATGCAATCGACGGACGGCCCCGGCGTGTGCGGCCCGGTCTCATTGGCATTGAGGAATTTGTCGGCATCTTCGTTATACTGATCCCAGTCGGTGCGCATCAGCACCCATTCGCCCTCCTTGATTTCGCCGTGCTCTTTTTCCCAGGCGATCAGCGCGTCCTTGGTCAAAAGGAAATCAGGGTCGGCGGCGGCCTCTTTTGAACAGTCGATGACATTGGCGGGGGCGACGAAATATTGCGGGTCGATCGTGTCCACCGCGCCGTCCGGGTAATCCTTGCCGGTGATCCAGTGATGCGGCGCGTCGTAATGCGTACCGGAGTGCTCGCCGAGTTTCAGCCAGTTCCACGCCCAGAACGGCCCCCGGTCGCCATATTCGGAGATTTTGTGAATTTCGATCGGTGGCGTGTCGTCGGCGATCTCCGGCGGCAGTTTCAGAAGCGGGGTGTTTGGGCCGAGAACGGCGGCGCAGTCGATCACCTTGATTGCGCCGGAAAGCAGGCCGGTCGCAAGCTGTGCGAGGGTGTCCTGAGTGGTCATCATGTGCTCCCTGATGGTTTGTTTTGGTCGCGTTTTGGGCTAGATGTATGCAAGCGCATGTATTTTTTACTTCAAGTCCAAAAATTAAGAAAAGAGAAATTCTCGAAATGCAAAGAGGAAAATTCTATGCATTTGCATAAATTATAGACGAAAATTTCTGTTTCTGCGCCTGCATAGTCGGTATTTTGGGTGATTTTGAAAAGGTGGAGCCCCATGTTGCGGCGACTCTCTTAAGTTTTGCATCTGGAGATTGATGAAATTCCCAGAATAAAAAAGATTGAAGTTTAAAATAAAATATGCAAGCTGGCTCATGTTGTTCCCGCACGCAGAAGGCGGGCGGGAACGAGCCACATTCCAAAGGCCACATTCCACAGGGAGGATCCCCATAATGAGCGATCAAGTCGTTCCCGTCGTCACCCGGGCCGGAGAGCTCGACGAGTCCACGTTGCAGTCGGGCGAATGCGTCCGTAAATCCGGCGTCAGCCCGCAGCACACGCCGGCCACGAAAATCTGGTTCGGCCGCGTTTCCAATGAGCCGGGCCACCGCTCTCCGCCGCATCATCATGAGGAATGCGAAACCGGGGGGTATGTGCTCAAGGGCCATGGCCGGATCTATTTCGGCGAGGATTACAAGGAATATATCGACATGTATGAGGGCGATTTCGTCTTCGTGCCGCCTTTCATGCCGCATGTCGAGGTGAACATGTCCACGACCGAAGAACTGGTCTGGTTGACCTGCCGGACGCCGGACAACCTTGTGACCAACCTGCCGGATGTGCCGGACGAGGCGCTGGAAGGCTACCGTCGGGCCTGATCATGCGGCTGGTGCGATATGGTGAGGCCGGGGCCGAAAAGCCCGGCCTGCTGGACGGGGAGGGCGCGATCCGCGATCTCTCCGCCCATCTGTCCGACATTGACGGGGCCGCTCTGGCCCCTTCGATGCTTGCAACTCTGGCCGCGCTCGACCCTGCGTCCTTGCCGAAGGTCGAGGGCAACCCGCGTTTCGGGTCTGCAATTGCACGTCCGGGAAAATTCATTTGCGTCGGTCTGAACTATGCCGATCACGCCAAGGAAACCGGCAAGGAGCCGCCTGCGGAGCCGATCCTGTTTGCCAAGGCGTCGAACGCGATCTGTGGGCCGAATGACGATGTGGAGATTCCGCGCGGTTCGGAAAAGATCGATTGGGAGGTCGAACTGGGCGTCGTCATCGGCACCCGCGCGAAATATGTGTCCGAGGCCGAAGCGCTCGACCATGTGGCGGGTTATGTTCTGGTAAATGACGTCTCCGAACGGGCGTTTCAGTCGGAGCGTGGCGGGCAATGGACCAAGGGCAAGTCGCATGACACCTTCGGCCCGGTGGGTCCGTGGCTGGCGACGAAAGATGAGATTGCCGATATCGCGAATATCGACCTCTGGCTCGACGTCGATGGTGAGCGCCGCCAGACCGGCAACACCCGCACAATGATCTTCGGTGTTGCCACGCTGGTCAGTTATATTTCGCAATTCATGACGCTGGAACCCGGTGACATCATCGCCACCGGTACGCCGCCGGGGGTTGGGCTTGGAATGAAACCGCCGGTGTTTCTCAAACCCGGTCAGGTGGTGACGCTCGGGGCCACGGGCCTCGGTGAACAAAGACAAAGGATGGTGCAGGCATGAGCGATTTCGCGAAACTCAAGGACGCAATGAGCGATCTTTCCGGCAAGACGGCACTGGTCACAGGTGCTGCGCGCGGGCAGGGTGCGGTCGAGGCCGAATTGCTCGCCACGGCGGGGGCTTCTGTGCTGATCTGCGATGTGCTGGTGGATGAGGGCGAGGCTCTGGCCACGCGCCTCGCTGCCGAAGGGCGGGATGTGAAATTCCTCAAGCTCGACGTGACCTCCGAGGCCGGATGGCTGGAGGCTCTGGCGCTGATCCGCGACTGGACCGGGCGGCTCGACATCCTCGTGAACAACGCGGGTATTATCAACCGCAAGACCATCACGGATATGTCTGTCGATGAGTGGAAGAAGGTGGTCGAAGTCAACGCGACAGGCGCCTTCATCGGTGTGAAGCTGGCCGCGCCTCTAATGGCGGAGACGGGGGGCGGTTCTATCGTGAACATCTCGTCCAACAGCGCCTTTTCCGGCCATTACGACCCGGCCTACACGGCGTCGAAATGGGCGATCCGGGGGCTGACCCGGACGGCGGCGATGGAGTTTGCCGAAGATGGCATTCGTGTCAATGCGATCTGTCCCGGTCTGATCGTCACCGATCTCAATCGCAACTCGCCACACCTCGGCCCGATGATCGGGATGACGCCGATGAGCCGCGCGGGGGAGGCCGATGAGGTGGCTCAGCTCGTGCTGTTTCTCGCCTCAGATGCGTCCGCGTTCATCACCGGCGAGGATTTCGTCATCGACGGCGGATTTACGGCTGGCGCGGGTTATCGGCGTGTGGCGAAAGAGACCGGCATTCTCTGAAGAATTGCATGAGGGTCAAAGCAAGTCTGCCCTTCGCTCCGAACGGGGTGAAGGGTATTTTGTATTTATAACAATAGATAACGCCATATAAATTAGGTATTTCTATTCGTAAAATTATGATAATAAATTTGAGTTATGAAATGATTTGCGCTGTCATGAGAGGGACAAAACAAAGGACACGCACATGACCCTTCCCGCTGCCAAGCTCCGCGAACCCGAGGTTGCTTTCGATCCGGCGACGCTCACCGAAACCCCGGAATTCAAGACGCTTCTGGCGGAGATCGCCGCGCGGCGTGAAACGTTCGAAACCCTGCGCCACATTCCGCGTGACATTGTCGATCTGATGAAAAAGGCGCGGATTTTCCGCTCCGCGACCCCCGCGAAATTCGGTGGCGACGCCATCGCGCCGCATCATTTCCTCAAGATGGTCGATGCCATCGGCACGGTAGACGGCTCGGCGGCGTGGATCGCGGCTTTTGGCTCGGCAAACACCTATACGGCGGCTCTGCCGGAAGAGGCGCAAGCGATCATGTACAAGGACAGCCCGGATCAGGTTTTCGCGGGAGGTTTGCACCCGGTGCATAAAGCCGAGCGCGTGGAGGGCGGTTGGAATGTCTCCGGGCGCTGGAAATTCGCCTCCGGCTGCATGGGGGCGGACTGGATCGGCGTCGGTATCGAGGGCGTGCCACAGGGCTCCGAGCCCGACGCGCCGCCGACCGTGATGATGGCGGTCTGCCCGGCGGATGAGGTGGAGATCATCGAGACCTGGGAGGTCTCCGGCATGCAGGGCACAGGCAGCCATGACACCACGGTCACGGACAAGTTCTATTCCGATCTCTGGATTTGCGAACGCGGCGCGCCTGGCGTGATCGACGAGCCACTCTACAGATACCCCGCCATGGCCTATCAGGCGCAGGTTCATGCCGCCTGCAACCTCGGTCTGGCGCGGGCGGCCATTGAAGCGGCGACATCCGTCTCTGGCGCGGCGAAGATCGCGGTGGGACATTCCCGGCTTTGCGACCGGCCTTATTTCCTACAGGGATTGGCGGAATGCGAGGCGAAACTGCGCGGTGCGCGGGCATTTTTCTACGATGCCGCAGAGCAGGCCTGGGACAGTCTGATGCGCGGTGATCCGGTATCGCTTGAGGAGAACAACATGCTGCGGCTGAGTGCGACCAATGCGGCGCAGCGTGGGGCCGAGGTGGTGCAGCGCTGCTATACAATCGCGGGCATGGGGGTGATTTCGAAACACAACCCGATGCAGCGCCATCTGCGCGACGCCATGGTGGTCACCCAGCACGCCGCGGTGACTGAGGTCACCATCGAGGCCGCAGGGCGGGTGCTTGCGGGGCTTGAGCCGCCGCGCGGCTATCCCTGAGGGCCTAATCGGCTTTCCATTTCGTGCCGAATGTGATCCGCTGATCTTATGACAGACCCGCGTCCGACCCGTTTCGATCTCAACCTGATCAAGGTGTTCCTGACCATCTGGGATGTGCGCAGCCTGACGGTGGCGGGCACCCGGCTCGGGTTGACGCAGCCTGCGATCTCGCACGGGTTGAAACGGCTGCGCGAGCAGTTCAACGATCCGCTGTTCCTGCGGGTGGGCAATGTGATGGAGCCGACGGAGGCCGCGACCCGGTTGCGCGAACCGTTCGAGGCGGCGCTTTCGCTTCTGGAACAGACGCTTCAGGACAGCGGCAGTTTTCGGCCCGCCACCTCAAGCCGCGGGTTTCGCATCGCGATGACCGACACGGGGGAGTTCTTTTCGCTGGCCCGCATCCTGTCCGTGCTGGAAAAGCAAGCGCCGGATGTGGAGCTGACCTCGTTTCGTGTGCCGCCCGAAGAGATGGAATCGGCGCTCCGCAGCGGTCAGGCCGATCTCGCGCTCGGCTATCTGCCCGATCTCGAACAGGCCCCGTGCCAGGGGCAGTTGCTGGTCACTGACCGTCTGGTTTGCCTGTTTCGTGAGGGACATCCGGTGCTTGCCGAGCCCCTGACCGAGGAGCGCTTCGTCCGTCTCTCGTTTCTCGATGTCAGCCGGGCGGCGACGGGCTATCAGATGGGGCGCACACTGTTACAGCAGATGGGTGTTCATTATCGGGTCAAGGCCCGGCTCGACCATTTCACCGTGGTGCCGGAGATCATACGGCGGACCGACTATGTCGCGATCTTCCCGCAATCCATTGCCGCACGGCTCGAAGGTTTCGCGACCCGCGATCTGCCTTTCGACCTGCCGTCCTACGACATCAAACTCTGGGTACATGACTCCTTCGCCGCCGATCCCGGGATCACATGGCTGCGCGGCGTGATCGTGAGCGCCCTGACCGAAGACACAAGAAGATAAGGAACGCTGACATGGCGATCACCAAAGAGCTTTTTCGCACCTCCATGGCGCTGTTTCCCGGCGCGGTGACTCTGATCACCGTGGGGGCGGGTCCGGCGCGTCGCGGGTTGACGGCCACCGCCGTCTGTTCGCTGACCGATGAGCCGCCGAGCCTTCTGATCTGTGTGAACCGCAAGGTGGAGGCCTGTGCCGAGATCACCCGCGCGGGGCAGTTCTCCGTGCAGCTTCTGGCCGAGGACGGTGACGCTCTGGCGATGCGCTTTGCCGGGGCGGGCGGCGTGCGCGGGGCTGAGAAATTCGCGGAAGGGGCATGGTCGGAGTTCGACATGGGGCTGCCGTCGCTCGACACTGCGCTGGCCTCGCTGGCCTGTACCGTGACCTCGGAGAGCGACAACGGCAGTCATCGGGTGTTCATCGGTCGCATCGAGGAGGCGCGGCTGCGACCGGAAGCGGGCAAGGCGCTGGTCTACGCCCATGCCCGGTTCCATCGCTTGCAGGAAGCCGGTTGATCAGAGCGGGGCGAAGGCCGTGTCCGTCGCCTCTGAGAGATGCATTGCGTCCGAACCTTCGATGACGAATGCCAGTCGCTTCAGCCAGTTGCGCGAGGCCTCGCGGTCGGCGGTGAAAATACCTGCGGGAATCTGAGCGGCCTCGGTCGCCGAGAGCGCGGTGCCGATCAGTGTCTCCAGACTTTCTTCGCGCTCGGGACGGGCCGAAAGATCCACGCCCAGGTCGCCGGGGCCGATGAAGGCGAGATCGAGGCCGGGTACGGCAAGGAGATCGGCAACCCGGTCCACGGCGGCGACGGTTTCGATCTGGATCGCGACCACGGTCTCGCGTGCGGCGCGGGCGATGGAGCCGGGAATGTCGCGCAGGTATTTTGCAGAGCGCGCAGGACCTGCGCCACGGCAGCCTTCGGGCGGAAAGCGGGCGGCACGGACCACGGCGGCAGCGGTTTCCGGATCGGAGACATGCGGGATCAGCACACCCGCCGCGCCGGCATCCAGTGCGGCGGCGATGTCAAAGGCTTGTGCGGAGCGGGTGCGCACGAGCGCGGGGATGCCCGCAAGGTCGCAGGCCCGGATCATATCGGTCAAGAGGTCCGGCCCGATCGGGCTGTGCTCCGTGTCGATGCAGAGGAAATCCGGCCCGGCCCCCGCGACGATCTCCACCGCCATGGGGGTGGGCAGGCCGAGGAAGATGCCGCGGAGCGGCTGGTGGTTCCTGATCTTGTCGCGCAGGCTCATGTATCCCGCTCCCGATCAAAGCCCTTGCCGGGATTGAGGATGCCTTTCGGGTCCATCAGGTCCTTGATCGCGCGCATCAGGGCAATCTCGGGTTCCGTGCGTGAATAGCTGAGGTAATCGCGTTTGATCGCGCCGATACCGTGCTCTGCCGAGACCGTACCGCCCAGCTTGCGCACCGTGTCATAGACAAAGGCCTTGATCGGGCCGTCGGGCTGGTCCTTGCCGAATTCGGGCACGTTGACAACGAGGTGCAGGTTGGAATCGCCGATGTGACCATAGGAGAGCGCGCGGGCGGAGGGGTAGAGCGCTTTGATCCCCGCTTGCAGGGTGTCGACCGCTTCGCCCATGCGCGAGATCGGAATGCCGACATCGAATGGAATGACCGGACCGAGCACGGTTTCATATTCGGCGGGGCTTTCGCGGACGGCCCAGAGCGCGCGCTCTTCCTTCACCGAATTGGCGAGCACACCGTCTTCGACAAGGTCCTCCGCAAAGGCCTGCTCGAACAGGTGTTCCATCGCGGTGCGGGTGCTCTCGGCGTCGAACCCTGTGGCTTCGATGATGATATAGGCGCCGTGTTCGCCCTCAAGCGGAGAGCCCAATCCGGTGGCTTTCGACATGTAGTGAAAGAAGCTTGGCCACATCACCTCGAAGCTCGACAGCATCGGACCGAGGGTGGATTTCGTCTTTGTGAGCAGCGCGATGACAGAGGCCGTGTCGGCACATCCGACGAAGGCGGTGGCACGCGCGGGCGGCAGCGGATGCAGGCGCAATACGCAGCGGGTGATCACGCCGAGAAGGCCCTCGGTGCCGATGAACAACTGTTTCAGATCGAGCCCCGCGTTGTTCTTCAGCATGGTGTTCATACCGTCGAGGACGGTGCCGTCGGCCAGCACGACTTCGAGGCCCAGAACATGATCGCGGGCCATGCCGTAACGGATCACGGTGTTGCCACCCGCGTTGGTGGCGAGCACGCCGCCGAGTTGGCAGGAGCCGCGCGCGCCGATGTCGATGCCGAGCATCAGGCCCTTGTCCTCGCAGGCCTTTTGTGCAGTCTCAAGGATCACGCCCG
This sequence comes from Celeribacter persicus, assembly GCF_003050785.1. Classification (GTDB taxonomy): domain Bacteria; phylum Pseudomonadota; class Alphaproteobacteria; order Rhodobacterales; family Rhodobacteraceae; genus Celeribacter; species Celeribacter persicus. The sequence goes on along the minus strand of NZ_QAOH01000002.1, from coordinate 253,823 downwards.
CGCCCGCCGTGAGTGTTCCTGCGGCGGTGTCGATTTCTTCGATCCGGTTGAACCGCTCAAGGCTCAGGACCACGGATCCCGCATCCGGCTGGGCCGCGCCGGAGATGCCGGTGAGACCGCCCTGGGGCACCACGGCAACGCCCTTTTCATGACAATAGGCCATGATTTGAGAGACCTCTTCGGTGGTTGAGGGACGCGCGAGAACCAGCGGAGTGACCGGGGGCAATCCGGCCCAGTCGTGGTGATATTTCGCCGGGATGTCCTCGCCCACGGTGATGACCTGCGGGCCGAAACGGTCCAGAAACGACTGTCGGATTTGCGTCGGAGTTTGCTCGGCCATCTGTCAGACCTCCTTAGGTTTGGCGATGAAGGTGCAGCGGGTCGCACCCATGGCGGCGCAGGCGGTCTCAGTCACTTCGCAAGGCGTCCCGAAAATCATGCCGGAGACCGCGCGGAGCATGCCGCGGATCGGCGCGCAGACCGGTATGTCTGAGGGGCCGAACCCCTCGGCGAAGGGTGAATTCTCGACCTCGACCGTTAGCGCCGCGCCCGTGAGCGTCAGGGTCCAGTGGCCCCAGCCGAGCTGACCGGAGGTCTCGCGGATCACATCCAGGAGCGCCTGCGCGGCCTCGGCACCCTGCGCTTTGTAAGTCTGTGCCGACTTGCCGCCGTTGACAAAAACGCTTTCGGCCATGGCCTCCATCACGGTTGGACGCAACTCGGGCGGCAGGGCGTGGAGGATGCCCATCACGGCTTCGGGCTTGATGAACATATAGCGCATGGCGCCGTCGTGATAGGTGCCAGCATCGGGGGCGTAGGAGAGGCGGTCTCGGAAACTCATCGGGAAGGTCTTTCTGAATTTGGCGCGCGCCCGCGGGGAGGAGAGCGGAAATCGCGGGCGCGCGGGGACCCGTCATCACATCAGCGACGGCAGGAAGGTGGCAAGCGTCGGGAACAGGATCACAAGGGCGATCAGCAGGAAGACACAAAGGATGTAAGGCAGGGCTGCACGGGCCACTTCAGGCAATGTCGTTCCCGGCGGACTGACCCCGTGCATGACGAAAAGCAGGAGGCCGAAGGGCGGGGTGGTGAAACTGACTTCGAGCATCAGGAGCATGATCAGGCCCCACCAGACCATGTCGAACTGGAGCGACATGGCGAGCGGGACGAAGATCGGCAGGGTGATGAGCATCATCGAGACCTGATCCATGAACATGCCGAGCACCAGAAGGATCAACGCCATGACCAGAAGCGTCTGCGTCGGCCCCATGTCGAGCGAGGTGGCCCAGCGGACCAACCCGGAGGACGCGCCGGAGAAGGCGAGAAGCTGGGCAAAGGTCGAAGAGGCTGTGATCAGCAGGAAGGTCATGCCGGTCACACGGGCGGCATCCTGAATGGCGTCGGTGACGGCCTTCCAGTCGAGGGCACGAAACAGCAGGGCCAGAACCGCAACGGCGACGATGCCGAGCGCGCCGCTTTCGGTGGGGGTGGCGACGCCGGTGAGGATCGAGCCGACCACAGCCATGACAATCACCACCATGGGCACCACGTCGCGGGCGAAAATGCCGAGGCGTTTCATCAGTGGCAGGGGAGTGTATTCGTAATTCGGCGCAGCCTCCGGATCGAGTTTCGCCTGGGCGAAGATCAGTCCGGCATAGAGGAAGGCGAGCACCACGCCGGGGAGAAGCCCGGCAATCAAAAGCGCGCCGATGTCGATACGGGCCAGAGAGCCGAAGAGCACCGCCAGGGTCGAGGGCGGGATGATCACGGCGAGACCGCCGGAGCCAAGGATCGGTCCGATGGCCATATGTTTCTTATAGCCGCGCTTCATCATCTCCGGCACCATCAGCGAGCCGAGCATGCCGGTGTTCGCCAGAGACGAGCCGGAGAGGGCGGCGAAAACCGTGCCGGAGGTGACGGTGAGATAAGACAGGCGGGCGGGCAGTCGACCGATCAGCACGTCGATCGCGTCCAGCACCCGGCGCGCGAGGCCCGAGTGGAAGAACAGCGATCCCATGACCAGAAACAGCGGCACGGGGGCGAGCGAATAGGTCGAGACCGCCATTGTGGCATTCGAGATCATCTGGTCGATGCCCCGTGCGCCTCCCATGAACAGGAAGACGCCAACGACGTTGATCAGGAAAAATCCGAGCGCGACGGGAAGGCCGATCCCCATCGACAGCATCAGCCCGCCGATCAGGATCGCAATGGAGAGGGTCCAGTCCATCATGAGCGTGTCTCCTTACAGACCGGCATGGGCTTCTGGCGGGGCGCCGTAGAAGCTTTCATGACGTGGGAAAAAGGACAGGAATTGCAGCGCGCCGAGGCCGAAGCCAAGCGGCATGGAGGCGTAGAGCATCCACATCGGCGCATCGAAGGCGCGGACCTCATAGGAGCCGTCCGTGAGCACTTCGAAGAAGGATTTGCCGCTGTGATACATGAGATAGAAGGCGATCAGGGCGGCGAGGATCTGAAGGCCCGCCTGCCAAAGGCGGCGCAGCCCTGCGGGGAGGTAGGTCAGAAGCACTTCCACGCAGACATGGCCGCGGGTGCGCACCAGCCATGGAAAGCACAGGAAGGTGATATGCAGCATGGCATATTCGACGGAGTTCACCGCCCAGATGGCGGTGGGCAGGCCGAGGTTGCGGGAGGCGACGTCATAGGTGACGACGCAAACGATCATCACGACGAGAGCGCAGGCGATCCAGAACATCAGTTTGGACAGCGCATCGAGCAGGGACAGGGCGGCGGACATGGGAGATCCTCGGGGCAGGGGCTCGGGAAAGGGGAGAGGCGCGCCCGGACAGGCGGGCGCGCGTGAGCTGTGAGGCTTATTCGATCTCTTCGAAAAAGATCGCTTTGAGGGCATCGTGGTTGGCCGGATCGCGCTCTTTCAGGCGGGCCCATGCGATGTCATAGGCGGTCTTGAGGAACAGGGTCTCCTGTTCACCGGTGAGGGTGATGGTTTCGATCCCGCCTTCGGCCAGAAGTTTGCCTTCCTCTTCGTTCAGCACGATATTGGCGTCGAAAGAGGATTTCTCGTGGTCGATGGCGGCCTGCTGGACGATGTTCTTGGCCTCATCGGAGAGACCTTCCCAGGCGTCGAGGTTCATGGTGATGAGAACATCGGTCTGAAAGAAGCTCGGATCGAGGCGGTATTTCAGGAATTTGTTCCAGCCATAGTCGCGAAGACCCGAAATCGGGTAGCCGGTGCCATCGACGACGCCGCGTTCGAGCGACGTGTAGACCTCGGCGGCGGGTTGCACGACGATGGTGGCGCCAAGGGTTTCGAGGAAGGCGCGATAGAGCGGCGAGGAGCGCAGGCGGATGTCGGTCAGATCGACCTGACCGTCTTCGGTGATGCCAGGTTTCTTGGTCAGCCAGAGGTGAAAGCCCGCACCGCCATCGACATGGGCGAGCACATGGGCGTTGGCTTTCTCGTGGAAGATGCCGTTGATCAGGTCGATGCCGCCATCTGCGCGCACCGACATCGGATCGCGGTTGGAGCCAGCAAAGGCCTCACCCTCGGGCACGATGTTGAGATAGAGCCCGGCGGGCAGCAGGAACATATCGGCGATGCCGTTCTTCTGCGCCTCGCCCATACGCGGCTGCGGGATGGTTTCGGGGCCACCGATCACCTGAATCTGCACGACTCCCTTGCCGCGCTCATTCACCAGATCGACGAATTTTTGAAAGTTCTGCGAGAAAGAGACCTGCGCCGGGGTGAAGGTCACGGCGCGGATCACATCCTCGGCCTGGGCGGCCATGGCGGACAGGCCAAACAGTGCCGCCGAGGCGAGGGTTTTGAAAAGACGGGATTTGGACATGGTATCCTCTCTGTTGCTCTGCGTGGGCAGGGGGTCAATCGTTGGCCGATTGTTGTTTGGGTTGATTTGGTCCCGGAACGGGACGGTCTTCGGTGCGGGTATGCAGAAGGTTTTCCGCATCGGCCCGTTCGAAATAGCGAAAGGCGTCTTCGACGAAGGCGCGCATTGCGGTCTCTGCGGCCTCTGCGTCGCGGTCGAGATAGGTTTGTGCGAGACGGGCGGCGCCGTCACGGGCAGTGGTGCGGGCCTCTTCGGTGTAGAGCGTCGCGGCGCGGACGATCTGTACCTGCATGTCGAAACGTCTGAGTGTTTCGCGCAGCCGCCGGTTGGCGATGCGTTCGATCCAGAAACCACGAAAGCCGATATTGGCGTGGATCGCTTCCGGCATCGTGCGGGCTTGACGCAGTGTGGCGAGGGCCTCGGTGATCGCAATATCTCCGCTCGCATCGCCGCCGCGCACCACACTGGCGAAGGCCATGGGTTCGAGCGCCCGACGGATGTCGAAAATCTCGCGGATGTCGTCGATGGATGGGGTGATGATGGCATAGCCGCCCGGTCGTGTTCCGGTGATCAGCCCGTCGTTTTCAAGCCGCGAAAGCGCCTCGCGCACCGGTGTGCGGGATACGTCCATCTCGCGGGCGATCTCGGCTTCGACCAGACGATCCCCGGCTCCGCGACGGCGGCTGGTCAGATCGTCGAGCAGACCGTCGTAAACCCGGTCGGCCAAGGGGGAGCTTGTGCGGCTTCGGCGTGGCATGGTGCCCTCTTATGTTTCTTGGTATACTTTTAAATATAAAATAAATAGTGCAAGGATTTTTTGTGAAGATCGTGAGTTTTGACTTGTTTGTTTTGTGGGGATTCTTATAAAATTCATAAATAACAAAGCATTAATATTTCTTTTTTCGAAGGTTTAATTTTATGCTGTTTGGGGATTCTCAATATGATTTATCCGGATCATAAATGAAATTTAGGCCGAATAGGATTCGGGGTGCGCGTTTCCGGGAAATACATCGTCAGTTGCGCCGCGTGGATATGCGGCTCCGGGCGGATCGAATCGTGCTGCCGTCGCAACGTGTCCTGATAAACCGGCATCACACATCCGTAACGTGAAGCCCTTCGTCGGAAACAAGGTCTGCCCCCGACACACGCTATTGCAACGTGCGTGTTGAAAGGACTGGAATAGGCGAATTTCATGGCGGCGCAACACAACATAGACGAGACGCTGCGCCACGATTCTACTTGTCTGGGATCGCCATGTCGCCTTTGTGACGGGACGGGGCAAGTCCGGAGGGAGCGCGCGGAGTTTTGCGACCCGCCCTGATCCTCAGCGCCCCTTGAAGACCGGTTTGCGTTTTTCGAGAAAGGCGCGTTGCGCCTCATTGGCATCTTCGCTTTTCGCCAGATCGACGGTGATCGACTGTTCGTAGCGATAGGCCTCCCGCACAGGCATTTCATCTATCACTCCGAGGGAGACCTTGATCCGGCCCATGGCATAGGGGCTTTTGGCGGCAATGCTCGCAGCGGTCTTGCGGACCTCCTGCCACATTTCATCGGCGGGAAGGGCGGCCTCGATGATCCCAAGCCGGTAAAGCTCGGAGGCCGGGTAGCGGCGCCCGGTCATATACATGGCATTGGTCCGCGATTTGCCGAAATGCTCGGAGATGAATTTGACGCCACCGGCCAGACCCACGTCGATCTCGGGCATGGAAAAGAACGCGTCTTCGGTAGCATACATAATGTCGCAAGCCAGCATCAGTGCAAACCCCGCCCCGATCGCGGGACCATTCACGGCGGCGATCACCTGTTTGGCACAGTCCCGGACGGCATAGAAGAATTCGCGCGTCATCCGGTTGTGCGCGGTATATTCCCCCGGTGCTCCTGTGAAGGTCTGTCGTTCTTTCAAATCCGCACCGGCGGAAAAGAATTTGCCGGAGGCCGTGAGGATCACCACACGCACGTCTTCCCGCTCTCCCAGAGCGTCGAAACTGGCGATGAGCTCTTCGCGCATCTCCCGGTTCTGTGCGTTGACCGGCGGTCGGTCGATGGTCACGGTCGCGATGAAATCGGCGATCTCGGTGCTGTGAAATTTGGCCATCTGGCTGTTCCTTGATGAAAGCGAAAGGCAGGGTCAATGGAGGGCGGCGATCAAATCTTCGACCGGGCCGCGTCGGAAGGTGGGGCCGTTGGCCACGGCAACCGCGTCGATCATCGCCATGCGTTCGGTCGCGCAAAGACGGGCGGCCTGCCAGAGCGGACCGCCTTTGTCGCGGGCAAAGCCGTAGCCGTTGACCAGAACCACGTCGATATCGGAGGCGGCACTCGCGGTGCCATCGGCAAAGGCCAGCGCGGCTTCGTTCAGGATCGCCCCCATCGCGCGACGTCGGATCGTCTCAGCATCAGGGACGCTCTGTCCGGCGCGACGCCGCGCGCGGATCAGAGCCTCGATTTCGGGATCGGGCGCGCCGTGCGGATTGTCCGCGTTGTAGAGATACCATCCGGCATCGGTCTTGCGCCCGAGCCGGCCCATGTCATAGAGCGTGTCGGGCATATCGACATAGCGCTCCGCCGGATCGCGGGTCGCATCGCGCTTGCGGCGCAACGCCCAGCCGATGTCGAGCCCGGACAGGTCGCCGACCTGAAACACACCCATGCGAAACCCTTGAGCCCGGAGCACTGCATCGACGTCCCATGGCATCGCCCCCTCATCGACCAAAAATTCGCATTGGGCGCGATAGGCGGCATAAATCCGGTTGCCGAGAAACCCTTCGCAAGGACCGGCCTTGACGGCGATCTTGCCCATATCTCGTACCAGCCGGGCAGCTGTTGCGCATACCTCCGGTAGGGTTTCGGGGAGCGGCACGATTTCGACCAACGCCATCTGAGGGACGGGCGCAAAGAAATGCAACCCGAGGAAGCGGTCCGGGCGACCGCTTGCCTTGGCGAGGGTTGCGATGTCGAGATAGGAGGTGTTGGACGCCAGAACCGCAGAGGGGGACAGGGCCGTGCCAAGCTGCTGAAGCACGGCTGTTTTCACCCCGGCATCTTCGATCACGGCCTCGATAACCATTTCGCACTCGGAGAGCGCGCCGAGTTCTGAACTGGTTCGGAGCTGGGCCATCGCTTCGGCCATGTCATCGGGGGCCAGAAGACGATTGAGCGCGGAAACTGCCGTTTCGCGCCCTTTTTCCAGTGCGGTTTCTGCAATATCGACCAGCGTCACGGATTTCCCTGCCGCCAGCAAGCTTGCGGTTAGCCCCGCCCCCATCGTTCCCGCGCCTAGGACACCGACGCGGGACAGGCGCGCGGCCCGGCTGGCTTTGGGCAGGCTTTTGGCGGCGGTGCGTTCGGCGAAAAACTGATAGCGCAGCGCTGCGGCTTCGTCGCCGGTGCGCAGGGTCTGGAAAACCTCGCGTTCCCGGGCGAGGTTTTCCGTAACATCGCCCTGACCGGCGCTGCGGATCAGTGCAATCGCCTCCCGAACCACACGGTTGCTGCGCGCTTTCTTCAATGCAAGCGCTGCGGCCTCTTCAATCTGTTGATCTGGCTCCTCGGGAACGGGCTTTGCATCGAGCGGTTGCTTGCCGGGCAGGGACAGGGCGAAATCTTTTGCCTCTGACAGCAGGTCTTCCGAAGCCAGCCGGTCGATCATCCCGAGTCTGAGCGCTTCCTCGGCCGGAACCCGGACCGCGCCACAGATCAGCCGGATCGCCTCAGAGCGTCCTGTCAGGCGGGGCAGGCGCTGGGTGCCCCCAGCGCCGGGCACGATGCCCAGAGCCACTTCCGGCAGTCCCAGTATGGCGTCCGGGCTTGCGATCCGGCCATCGCAGGCCAGTGCAAGCTCATAACCACCGCCAAAGGCGGCGCCTTCGATGGTGGCAATCACCGGCATGGGCAGGTTGGCAATGGCTGTGAAGACCTCGGGCCATTGCGGGGCGGCGAGAGGACCGGAAAATTCCCGCAGGTCCGAGCCTGCAACGAAATTACCGCCTTTCCCACGGATCACCACCGCCTGTGCCGCGCTCTTTGCCGCGTCTTGCAAGGCCTCAAGTACGAAGGCGCGAACCGCCTGCGTTCCGGCGTTGACGGGGGGATTGTCGATGACGATTTCGAAAATCCCGTCCGAAACGGCACTGTCGCTGCGTTGCATGTTATGTCCTGTGTTCCTGTGGTTCAACACCACCACACCAGGCATCGACAACAAGCTTGTGCGTCAGGCCATGAACTATGCGGTCGACAAGGAGGTCATCGTCAAGGCCCTGCTGCGCGGCTATGGCTCTGTGTTGAACGGGCAGGTCTTCAGCCCGATCTATACCGGCTACAACCCGGATCTGGACCCTTATCCCTACGACCCGGAAAAGGCGAAAGAGCTGTTGGCGGAAGCGGGCTATCCCGATGGGTTCTCCACCACCCTTCAGGTTCCGACGGGTGCCTATGTCGCCGGCGATCAGATCGCTCAGGTCGTGGCGGCGCAGCTCGGTCAGGTCGGGATCAAGGTCGAGATCGAACAGATGCCGATTCAGACGCTGATCCAACTTGGCAACAATGCCGAGACAGCCGGGCCGATGCGCTTTCTGGGCTATGCCGCCTATGACATGTCGGCGCGTGGTTTCCTGATCTATTTCCGCTCCGCCGGGGCCTCCAACCAGGCCAAGGACCCGGACTACGACAAGCTCTACGAAGCCTATCTCGCCGCGGAAACCGAGGAAGAGAAAGCCGCGCTGGTCAAGGAAATCACCGTGCATATGCGGGATTACGCGCCGATGCTGTGGCTCTACTCCCAGCCGACGACTTATGCGGTGCGCAAGGGGGTCGACTGGAAAGCGCGTCCGGACGACTGGCTCCGTGCGTTCGACATGAAACCGGCTGAGTGACGGTTGTTCCGGGGGCTGCCGGGCGCGGCCCCCTGTATTTTCATTCCCTATTTCCGGAAGCTTCCCGATGAACCTGCAAGACGATCTCTTTCTCGATGCCGAATTCCTGCGTTCGCGCCGCAATTCCAAGTGGAAACGCTTTCCGGACACGGTGGTGCCCGCGTGGATCGCGGATATGGACCTGAAAGCCGCCGATGTGGTTCAGGAGGCCATCGAGGCAACTGTGCGTCAGCGCGATTACGGCTATCCCAGACGTCATGCGATCCCGGCGGAACGGATCGCCGCGGAGGCCTGGGTCGGGTGGGCCGCGCGCCGTCATGGCTGGGAGGTCGATCCTGCGGATGTGGTGGTGGCGACCGATGTCATGCAGGCCTGTGTCGCAGCCCTGTTGAGCTTTTCGGAGGAGGGGGACGGAATCCTTCTGCCGACCCCGTGCTACCCGCCTTTTCGCTCCTGCATCACGGACAGCCGCCGCAGGCTGATCGACTGTCCCATGAGTGAGACTCCCGAAGGGTTTCGGTTCGATTTCGAGGCGATGGAGGCCGCGATTGACGACAGCACCCGGATGATCCTTTTGTGCAACCCGCACAATCCGACAGGTCGGGTGATGACGGTCGAGGAATTGTCCGCCGTTGCCGAACTTGCGGAGAAGCACGATCTCATCGTTTTCGTCGACGAGATTCATGCCGATATTGTCTATCCGGGCTTTCGGCATATCCCGCTTGCCACCCTGTCGTCGGGGGCTGCGGCACGGACCGTCACGGCAACTTCGGCGACGAAATCCTTCACGACCCCGGCCTTGCGTCTCGCACTGATGCATTTCGGGGCTCCGGCCCTGCGTGACCGTTTCGAGAAAACCATTCCCAAGGCGCTCATGGGCAAGCCCGCCATCACGGCGATCGACGCCAGCACGGCCGCTTGGACCGATGGAGATGAATGGTTCGACACCACGATGAGCTATCTCGGAACCGCCCGGAAAACGGTGGCCGAAGCCGTTGCCGCGATGCCCGGCCTGTCGTTGCACCTGCCTGAATCCACGTATCTGGCTTTCATAGATTGCCGTGGGCTTGGGCTCGACCGACCTGCCTCAGCGCATTTTCTCGACACTGCGCGAGTGGGCTTCAGTGAGGGAGAGGGCTTTGCCAAAGGCTACGAAGGGTGGATACGTCTGAATTTTTCGACCGCTCCCGACATTCTGGGCGAGATGCTTACACGCCTGCGTGCGGCTTGCCTCGAAACAGCAGGGGGCTGACGGTTCTCTGAGCGGGAACAAGACGACCACGTCTGAAACGCTGCCAACATGATGGGATCGGAGCCGGCAAATCGGTTCCGGTCCTTTTGTATGTCTGTCGACATGCAGGAATTTCGCTTGAGATGATTGGTGCAACGTATGCGTTATGGAGAGAGTCCGAACGATACAAGCCCTTGTCAGGCGTGCATGTGAACGGTGGTCGTAAAGCTGGTTTCCCGATTCATCAAACGTCGGATTGGCCGCCCCTCGTTATAGTGATCTCAAGGGACACAGCATCGAAAGGCTGAAGCGATACGCTTGGTTCTTAAGTCGCGAAAACCACGCATTTTCGATGGGTTAAGGGCTTTGACAGGAAACTCTTCTGACCGGGTCGCGGTCGATCCGGATGCTTTTCCACGTCGAGGTCTGTGCCTGCTCCCCAAACGAAATGAATGAAAAGGAGTCCATTCCATGAAGTTGATGAGAAGCGTCTTTGAGGTCGACGAAGACGAAATGAGCAAGCTGATGCAGCCTTCGGCTGGTTTCGGTATTGATCTCGCGATCAAGCGCAAGCTGTGGGATCCGGCCTGTCATGTGCTGGTCGAAGACTACGCGGCCGGATCCGTCACCCCGCGCTATGGCGTCTGGGCGACAGGCCTCCATATCGCCCTGAAGGGTAAGATTCAGGTGGAATACTGGTCTTCTTACAGTATGGGCGATTGGGTCAGTGGCAAATTCATTGCCGAGCCGGGCGACGCCTACATGCTCGACAAGGGTGATCAACTGCGTTTTACCGTCCTTTCGGATATTCCCTATCGCCACCTCGGAATCCTTATGCCTGCACATGGTTTTGCTGCGGCGCCGGATGACGATGTGCGGCCCGAAGGCGAGATTCAGAGCCGTAAACGCGAGTTTTGATAGAGTCTGCCCTGGCTATCAAAATGATCGCTGCGCCGGTCTGTTGATCGGTGCAGCGAAATTGTGTTGATCTCGCATTTGCGCAGATTTTCAGACGTTGCAATGGCACCTCAGCCAAGACCACATATCACGCGAGCCATCACAAGAATCTTGCTATCGCAGGTCACATGCACTAGGGGCCTTGGCAGCCATCTTTCTCCGACAGCCCGATCTCTTTCCCCTTTTGGCTTTCGGACCGATGGTGACAACCTCTCATCTCGACAAGATCTATGTCGCCGAGCGAGGACGCTTGTGGCGTCTGATCATGCGTTTGACGGGGAACCATGCCACGGCCGACGAACTGGTGCAGGATACTTTCCTGCGCCTGTTGGCCAGCGAAACGGGCGCGAGGTCGGGCGGGGGGATCGCCTCATATGAAGCTTATCTGACGCGGATCGCGCGCAATCTGGCGCTGAACCATTTGCGTCACCAACGCCAGGGTATTGAAATCGCGTTTGAGCGGGATGTGATCGAGGCGATCGGAGACGACCATCCCAGCCCCGAAATCGCCCTGATCTCGCGACAAACGCTTCACGACATCCTGAAAGCGATCATCGCCCTGCCTCCCCGGCGGCGACAGATATTCATCCTGCACCGTTTCGAAGGTCTGACCTATGACCAGATCGCCGCAAAGCTGGAGATTTCCCGAAACACCGTGATGGTGCAGATCGTCAACGCGCTGGCAGACCTGCGCCGGGCGATGAAATGATTTTGCGAAATGTGGAAAACTTTTAATGAGGTCTGAAATCTGGCGTGTCTGTATCGGTAGAGACCATACGCCTGAAACACCATGACACAGGAAACCAGTGAAAATCCCTTGTTGCGCGAGGCGTTGGAATGGCTTGTCCGTTTGGGCGACGAACATTGCAACGCAACGGATCGTGCCGCCTTCGCGCATTGGCTCGGGCAGGGGCCGCAGCATCGTGCGGCCTGGGCGGAGGCCGAAGCCCTGTGGGACAGTTTCGATCCGGTCAGCACGGAGATTGCCGCGCTCCGGCAGCGTGACAGGCGGATCACGCGGCGCAACGCTCTGGGGGTGCTTGTCGGGGCAGGGATGGCCGGGGCGGCGGGCCGGCATGTCACGCGACCGGAATTCGGTGCCGATTACAAAACCACTGCCGGAGAAATGCGCGACATCACTCTGGCGGACGGATCGCGTGTCAATCTCGGTGGACGTTCGGCGCTAGGGGTGGACTTCGGCGAGGAATCCCGCCGCGTACACCTGTTGGCGGGCGAGGCCTATTTCACCGTGGCCGGGGAGAGGGAACGGCCCTTTGTCGTCGAGGCGTCGGGGGTGCAGATCACCGCGCTCGGCACCGCTTTCAACGTGAACATCGGGACAGGCGGGGGGCAGGTCGCCGTGGCCGAACATGCGGTGTCCGTGCGTGTTTATCGGCGGGGGGAGATCCGACTGGAGCAGGGCTGGCAGGCGAGGTTCGATGCAGAGCGGCTCTATCCGGCTGCGGAAGTCGAAAGCGCCGACATCGGTGCGTGGCGACAGGGCAGGCTGGTCTTCCGTGCCACGCCTTTGCGCGACGTGCTCGATCAGATCGCGCGTTATCGCGGCGGGAAGATTTCTGTGTGGAACGCGGCGACTGCAGAGATTCCCGTCACCGCCGTGTTCAATGCCAAAGCGCCGGAAGCGGCGCTTGAGACCATCACCGAAACATTGGGACTGAAGCGGGTCGACCTGCCGGCCGGCCTCTCTGTTCTCTATAGCTGATAAAAAATATAAGAAATTATTAATTACCTTTCTTTTCTCGCGGGTCAGACCTTGTGAAGGCGCGTGAAGCGCCTCGTGGGACAGAATGAAAACGAGGAAGGACCATCGGATGAGAGGCCCCCGAAAGAAAGACGGCACGCGACATGGGCAGACCTGCCGTATCGCGACAATCCTGTTGCTGAGTACGGCGCTGGCTGGCCCCGTGGCCATCCAGCCCGCCATGGCGCAAGATGTTGCCGCACAACAAAGCTATGCCATTCCCGCCCAGCCGCTTTCGCGCGCGCTGGTACAGTTTTCGCGCATCAGCGGGTTGCAGGTGTTCGTTGACGACCGGATCACAGAAGGGCTGCAAAGCCCGGCGGTGAACGGACCTCTGAGCGCGCGCGCGGCGCTGAGCCGCCTGCTTTCCGGCACCGGGCTGAGCTATCGCTTCACCAATGCCAACACGGTCAGCATCACCGGTGGCGCGACGGGACAGGCCGGGAGCGCCGATCTTCCCGTCGATGGTATCATGCTCGATCCGATCACGGTCCACGGGGGCTTTTCCTCTGAGGCCACCTATTCCGAGCCCGGCGCGACATTCACCGTGGACGGCGAAATGCTGGGACGGGTCGCTCCGAGCAGCACCGGGGATATTCTCGACGGCGTGCCGGGGGTCATTGCGGGAAACAACCACTCGACCATGTCCGTCGACCCGAACATTCGCGGCGCTCAGGGCATGGGGCGGGTGAGCCTGACCGTGGACGGAATGGAAAACTCCTCCTCGGTCTACAAAGGTTACGGGGGGACTTCGACGCAATTCTATCTCGATCCCGATTTCATAGCGGGCTACGAGGTCAACAAATCCACCGCCATGACCGGGGGCAGCGCCATCGGTGGGCGGATCGCGATGGCAACATATTCCGCGGATGATCTGATCAAAGAGGGCAAGGCCTGGGGGATCAGAACCCGGCTGTCCTTCGGGCAGGCCGATGGTGACGGAAGCCGGTTCGATTCTTGTGACGGAACGGACACGGCGCCGGATTATTGCCTCGGGGAAGCCCACAGAAGAGCATATGCCGCTTTTGATCCGGCCTATCGGGAAGGTGTTCCGGGACACGACTATGCCGCCTCGCTCCTGGCCGGATGGCAGCCGAACGATCGGCTGGCCTTTACCTTCGGGTATGCTCGTCGCGAAAACGGCAATTACGAAACCGGTTCGAATGGTGAAATTCCCCGGACGTATTATTTCGCGGATGGGTCGTACATGTATGGGTATGACGACCTGACGATTTTCCATCCCGACAGCGAGGCCTTCGGGACATTCAGTAAAACGGAAAGCTATCTGGTCAAATCGGAAATTGATCTTGGCTACGATCAGACGCTGGAACTGAAATACAGCAAATACGACAGCTGGTATGGCAGCTTCCGGGCAACCAATTACGAAATTGCGCGCTACACGCCCTATTACGCTCCGAGCACGACGGATCAGGAAACCTACGGGTTGCATTGGAACTGGGTTCCGCAGGACAGTCTTCTGATTGATCTGAGCGTGGATGTCTGGCGTGGCACGATTGACGAGTACCGGGCTGCAATCGGTCAGGATTCGGAAACGGAGACGACCGGGATTCGAGTGGAAAATACCAGCCGTTTCGATCTCTTTTCACGCAGCAGCAGCCTGACCTTCGGCGCACAATTCATGCGGGACAGGGTAACGGCCAGTGGCGGTGGTTCCGATGGGTCGCGCGATGTGACCGGTTCGACGCGGGAAACAACTGGTCTGTACGCAAATCTGAACACGGATATTACTCCCTGGCTCTCCGCTCAGGCCGGGGTGCGTCATGACCGCTATGAACTGGAGAGGGACCCGTCATCGACCTTGGGCACAAATGCGTCTTCGGTGATGAATTCCGATGGTTCGGGCAATAGCTATAATTTCGCCCTGACGGCATCTCTGCCCTGGCAGGGTGCACAGGCTTTCGCCAGTTTCGCGGACGGCTGGCGCGCGCCGACTGCGCGCGAGGAGCTGTTGCGCAACTCGAATGCTGATGGCGCGGCAATCCGACCGGAGAAACTGCGCAGTTGGGAAATCGGCCTGACCTATAGTGGCAGTGATCTGTGGCGCAGCGGGGATTTCCTTGGCGCCAAGATCAGCTACTTCGACAAGGAATATACGGACTACATCAGCGGTAACGGCTATTTTCCGGGGTTTGCCAATATGCCGAGCCTGACCTATCGCGGGATCGAACTGGCGCTGAATTACGATATGGGCCGGGTCTATACGGAGTACAGCCTGACCCACTACACCAAAGCGGAATTGTGCGGCTCCCCGCTCTCGCCTTCCAGAAACGATATCGTCGGCTGCCATCCCGGCTTCTCCGGAGGCATCAATGATGCCTATGGTATCCCGAGCGCCCCGGAATTCATGCATGTGCTGACGCTTGGTGCGCGCTTCATGCAAGAAAAGCTGGATCTGGGCGTGCGTTACACCAAGGTGACCGAAAGCGCTTTCGACACGGCTTACTGGATGAACGGCGAACCTTACAACTATGTGGAATACATCAATGTTCCATATTCGACGGTCGATCTTTTCGGCAGTTATGAGGTGAATGAGACATTCAGCATCGACTTCAGCGTCGAGAATGTGACCGACCAATACTATCTCGATATCGGCAGCGGATATGCCAATGCCGTTCCTGCGCCCGGTCGGACCTTCCGCGTCGGTCTGACGACCACCTTCTGATCCCATGGCCGGGCGTGTCGCCGCGCCCGGTTTCTTTTCCTTTCTCACAGGCTCGACATGAACACACAAACCACCATCCCCGCACTCCTTTCCGACCGTCTGCGCGCGGCGACGCATCCGACACATGAGCAGCTCGATCAGTCGATCATGGCAGCCAAACCATTCGAGAGCGTCGAGAACTACGGTCGCTTTCTCGCGGTTCAACACGGCATTCACCGCGATGTCGCGCCGCTCTATGAGCAATCCGATCTGGCGGGTCTTTTTCCGGGGCTGACAGGACGTTGTCGCCTTGAGGCGGTGGGCCAGGATCTGGCCGATCTCGGGTTGAAGGCCCCGGACTATGACGAAGCCCCCGCGACAGCCAGCCCGGAAGGCCTTGGCGTCCCCGAAGCTCTGGGTTGGCTCTACGTGGTCGAGGGATCGAACCTCGGCGCGGCTTTCCTGCTTAAATACGCCAAGAAGATGGGGCTGTCCGAAGCCCATGGCGCGCGGCATCTGGCCGAGCCGCCCGAGGGGCGCGCACCCTATTGGAAGGCCTTCAAGGAGACGCTGAACGGGGTCGTGCTGAACGAGGCGGAAGAGGTCCGCGCGATTGCCGCTGCCGAGACCGCCTTTGCCCGTGTTCAGACGCTGGTGCGGCGTCATCTGGGTTGAACCATGCGTCTCTGATCGGCCTGCCTTTGCGTTTCAGGTCTGTTCCTGCCGCCTTGTGGCAGGGGCGGGCCGCGCATAGTTGAAAACCTCCCTTGAGCACCTTCAAGCCATTTGTTCGGATAAGAGCTTGTATTTATCTTGGGAAATATTTTTCCTATACGAAAAAAACTTGCAAATTTTTGAATGACAATATCATATTGCCGAAAATCATGCAGATTGGCACTTTGATGACTTGTGAATTTGGTGGGAAAACTGTCCTTGTGACTGGCGGCGCAGCCGGAATCGGCCTTGCTCTTGCGCGGGCGTTCGAGGCACAAGGCGCTGAGACCTATATCGCGGATATCGACGCGGAGGCACTTCAGGCCGCGCCTTTGGCGACGGAGCGCAAAATTCTCATGGATGTGCGCAACAAGGAGAGTGTCTCGGCAGGCTTCGCCGGGATCGGGGTGCTCGACATTCTTGTCTGTTCTGCGGCGGTGTCGTCGATGGGCGGCGTGCTTGAGATCACCGAGACGGATTGGGATGCTGCGATCGACACCAACTTGCGAGGGGTCTGGCTGACCAATGCTGAGGCGATGAAACGTTTTGCGGCGCAGGGGCATGGCTGTGTTCTGAATATCTCTGCGATGGCTGGCAAGATCGGTCCGCCGTTGTTCGGCGCCTATGCGGCTTCGAAGGCGGGGGTGATCGGCTGGACCCAGTCTTTGGCCAGAGAAGTGGCGCCGATGGGCGTGCGCGCCAATGTGATCTGTCCGGGCTTTACCGAGACGGGTATGCAGGTCCGGGAAATCGGCTGGGACATGGCGCGGCGCGGCGTCTCTGCCGATCATATCCGCGAAGAATACGTCGCGATGACCCCGATGGGGCGGTTGGAAAGCGTTGAGGATGTGGTGCCGGTGGCACTGTTTCTCTGTTCCGATGGGGCAGGGTTCATGACGGGACAAGCCGTCAATACGACCGGCGGTGTCTGTCTGGTATGACAATAGGGAAGGCCGAGCCAATGAAAGACTTCGACTATATCGTGATTGGCGCAGGGTCTGCTGGCTGTGTCGTCGCCTCAAGGTTGAGCGAAGATCCGGAGACGTCGGTTCTGATCATTGAAGCCGGTCGTCACAACGATTCCATTTTCGTGCGCTGGCCCGCGGGGTTTGCCAAGCTGCAAAGTGACAAGCACCGCTGGGAATGGATGACCGAACCGCAGGGCGCGGCGGACGGTCGTTCCGTGCCGATGGCGCAGGGCAAAATGGTCGGGGGCGGCAGCGCCGTGAACGGCATGGTTTATATCCGTGGCAATCGGCGCGATTATGACGCATGGGCCGAAGCGGGCAACGATTTGTGGTCCTGGGATCATGTTCTGCCTTTTTTCAAGGCCTGCGAAGATAACGAGCGGCTTGTCGATGCGTTTCACAGCGCCGGTGGTCCGCTTGGTGTGTCCGATCAGATTTCTCCCAGTCCGCTATCGCGGCTTTTCGTGCGTGCAGCGCAAGAGGCGGGGCTTAGATACAATACTGATTTCAATGGTGAAACGCAAAGCGGGGCCGGGCTCTATCAGGTGACGCAGCGCAATGCCGAGCGCTGTTCTTCGGCACATGCTTATCTTTATCCGGCGATGGCGGGGCGTAGGAACCTGACGCTGCGGACGGAGACGCTGGTCAAGCGGGTGATCTTCGAGGGGACGCGTGCCATCGGGGTCGAGATCGTTACGGATCAGGGGGTGGAGCGCATCCTTGCGAAGAAGGAAGTGGTTCTTTCAGCTGGCGCGATCAACACCGCAAAACTTCTGATGCTGTCCGGGGTTGGAGACCGTGCGGAGCTGGCTTCCGATGGGGTCGAGCCGGTGCATCATCTGCCGGGGGTGGGCAAGAATCTCCATGACCATGTCGATGCCTATGTCTGCGTGAAAATCAAAGAGCCGATCTCTTACACCGGGCATGACAAAGGCCTGCATATGGCGGTGCACGGGCTTGAATACATGATGTTTAAAACCGGTCCTGCCACGTCGAATGCCTGCGAAGGCGGGGCGTTTTACAGCTCCGAAGGGAACGAGGACTGGCCGGATGTCCAGCTGCATTTCATGCCGGTTGCGCTTGATTCGCATCAGGGGATTGAGGGACATGCGGTCACCGTGCTCTGTTCCTATGTGCGGCCCAAAAGCCGCGGCGAGGTGCGGCTGGCCTCGACCGATCCGAAAGACGCGCCGAAGGTGGATCCTAACTTTTTCTCTCACCCGGACGACATCGCCCACAACGTTGCCGCGATCGAGCTGGGGCGGGCGATCATGAACGCGCCGTCTTTTGCGGATCTCCATGACGGCGAGGTGTTTCCGGGTCCCGAAGCACAGGGCTTCGATGCTGTTGCACGCTATGTCAAAGACATGGCCAAGACTGATTACCACCCGGTCGGCACTTGTAAAATGGGGACGGACGAGATGGCGGTGGTCGACCAACATCTGCGGGTGCGTGGGCTCGACGGGCTCAGGGTGGTCGATTGTTCGGTGATGCCCTCTATCGTTTCTGGCAATACCAATGCGCCGGCGATGATGATCGGGGAACGTGGCGCGGCGGCGATCCGCTACGGAGACCCTGATCGCCTGCCCAAACCGGAGCGCCCGGGTCTGTGACCCTGCGGGCGCGGCCTCAGTTCTAATCTTTATTTTCCATTGGGGTGGCCTTCAGGAAGTCGTCCAGATTGTCCTGAGCTGCCCTGGGATCATAACAGACCGACAGGATGCGGGCGTTTTGATCGCCGACCGAAACATACATATGGCCCATGGAACTGTCGAAATACATGCTCTCCCCCGCCTTGAGCCGGGTTGGCGCATAGAATTCGGTATGGGCTTCGATCTCGCCGGAGAGGACATAGATCAATTCCTCTCCCTCGTGGCGGTTCCAGGCGTCAAAATCATCCGGGCTGCGCGCCAGAACTTCCATTTCCAAAGGAATCATTTCCTTTCGGGAGATATCGGTGCCGTGGACACCGTAGATGTATTGCGGGCAGGAGAAATAGGACACGTCCTGATCGCGCGTCACGGTGCGGCGCCCGGGTGCGATGGTGCGGTGTTGCGGGTTGATGATGTCCTCGATCGGCATTCCAAGCCCGTCACAGATACGCTTGAGCGTATGGTAAGAGACTGAAACCAGACCGTTTTCGATCTTTGAAAGCGAGGAGGGGGCCACCCCTGTGGACTCGCTGACCTGCGAAAGGGTGAGCCCTCGGACGGTCCGCCATTCACGAAGCCGGGTGCCGAGCTTTTCTGTCAGTTCTTTATTGCTCATCGTCTTGTCGCCTGTTCTTGCCCGATGCCTGTCGCGTGCAGGGCACTTCCTGTCTTAACACAATTGATCGCAAAGCGGGGGCTTCCCGACGCAGGCCGGGTGAATTGGCCGACTTTGCTGAAATTTCACGCAGAAAGATATTTTTTTCCAAGTGAAAATGCAACCAAATGAATTTCTATAATTTTCCTATAAGAAAAATCTTTCAAAATCGAAAAAAACGCTTAAAGCATAAGAAAGTTAATCAGGAGAGAATCCAGTGGCCAATCGTTTGCCTTGCCCCGATATCCATATCAGCACCCTGCGGCAGAAAGGGCAGCCCTATCCCGTAGCGCTTCAGCGTATTGTTGGGCATGGTCTGGCAGGCGAGGCGGTCGAACGGATCACCGAGTGGGACGGGTATAGGCCGACCCCTGTTCTGGATTTCGCCGGACTTGCCGAACGCTGCGGCGTGCAGGAGATTCTCTGTAAATACGAAGGGGATCGCTTTGAGATCGGCAGTTTCAAAGCGCTTGGCGGTGCCTATGCGCTGCAACGTGCATTGGAGGCACATGAAGGACCTCTGAACGATCTGGTCGCTGTGACGGCATCGGACGGGAACCACGGGTTGTCTTTAGCCTGGGGGGCGAAACAGGCGGGGGTGCGCTGCATCGTCTTTTTACATGCCGGAGTGTCGCAGAACCGACAGGAGTTGATCGAAGCACAGGGTGCCGAGGTGGTGCGGGTTGACGGAAACTACGATCTCAGCACCGCGACGGCGGATAAAATGGCCCGCGAAAACGGCTGGTTGCTGGTGCCTGACACGGCCAATAACGAAAATCCAAACCCGATCAATGTCATGGCGGGATACGGTGTGATGCTCGAAGAGATGTTCGGGGCGAAGCCTCAGTGCGATATGCCGACCCATGTGTTCATTCAGGGGGGATGCGGCGGTCTGGCGGCTGCGGTGGTAGGTTGGCTGCGCGAGCGAGATAACAGCACTGATGCGCCGAAATTCATCATTGTGGAGCCGGTCGAGGCCGCCTGTCTGATCGCATCCGCACGCGCCGGTTCGCCGGTTCTGATCGGGGGAGACCTTGATACCATCATGTCCGGCCTGTCCGTGGGCGAGGTCTCGGGCGTGGCCTGGCCGGTCATTGCTTTCGGCACGGATGCTTATATGTCGATCCCCGACACGATGGCGATCTGGACCATGCAGGGCGTCCGTGAGGGCGCATTCGGTGATGCGCCGGTCGAGATCGGTGACAGTGGGATCGCGGGGCTCGCCGGTCTGGTTGCGGTGAGCCGTGATGAGGAGCGACGCGCCAGGATCGGGCTGACGTCACAATCGCGGGTTCTGGTCATCGCGACGGAAGGGCCGGTGGACCGCATCAGTTACGATGCGTTGTGCTCGCGGGATCTGTCGGACGCGGGCCTGCCGGATTTTGCCGACTTCGGCGCCGTTTCGGTATAAGCGGGATAGGAAAGATGAGCTGGACACTTGGCATTGACGTCGGCGGAACCTTTACCGACCTTTGCGCACATAATCCTGACGAAGGGCGGACCTGTTATCACAAACGTCCCTCGACGCCGCATAATCCGTCGCAGGCCATTCTTGCCGGGATCATGGAGCTTTGCGAGAAATTCGGGCTCGATCCCATGGCGTTCGACCGGATCGCCCATGGCACCACGGTCGCAACCAATGCGCTGATCGAGAACAAGGGCGGTCGTGTCAGTCTGATCGTCACCAAAGGGTTCCGTGATCTTCTGGAGATCGGGCGACAGGTGCGACCGGAGATTTACGATCTTCAGAAAGATTTCCCAATGCCTCTGGTGCCGCGGGAGCGGCGTTTCGAAGTGACAGAACGGATTACCCGGGGCGGTCGTATTGTGACCCCGCTGGGGGCGGAGGAAATCGCCCGGGTGGTCACAGAGGTGGCGGCAAGCAAACCCGATGCCGTGGCGGTCTGTCTGCTATTTTCGCATCTCGACCCCTCGCATGAACAGGCTCTGGGGGCTGCGCTGAAAGCGGCGATGCCCGGGGTTCCCGTATCCCTGTCGAGCGAGGTGCGCCCGGAGTTTCGTGAATATGAGCGGCTGTCGACCACGGTGCTGAACGCCTGTCTGCAACCGGTGCTCGATGCCTATCTCGAAAGTCTGGAGACCGGGGTGCGCGACCTTGCGGGAGAGACACCGCTTGGGATCAACCAATCCTCCGGTGGGCTGATCACCGCTGCGCGGGCGCGCGAATTCCCGATCCGGACCGCCTTGTCCGGTCCCGCCGCCGGGGTGGCCGGTGCGGTGCATGAGCTGAAGGCCGCGGGCGAGCCGGCGGCCATCAGCCTCGACATCGGCGGGACAAGTTCGGATGTGGCTTTGATCTGGGAGTATCAGACGCGCACGGTGAATGAACGCTGGGTCGAAGGCTATCCGGTGCGGATGCCCTCGGTCGATATCGACGCCATCGGTGCGGGCGGCGGCTCGATTGCCTGGGTGGATAGTGACGGGCTTTTGAAAGTCGGGCCGCAAAGTGCCGGGGCCTTCCCCGGACCGGCCTGTTACGACCGGGGCGGCGATTTGCCAACGGTCTCGGATGCCAATGTCATCCTGGGGCGGTTGTCATCGAGGGGGCTTCTGGCCGGTGATATGCCGATGCGTCGGGATCTGGCCGAGGCCGTGGTTACGGATCTGGCCGAAAAGATCGGTCTGTCGCACATCTGGACAGCGCTTGGGATCATCGACATCGCGGTGGTGAACATGGTGCGTGGCATTCGGGCGATTTCGGTCGAGAAGGGCTATGATCCGCGCAATCTGACGCTGATCGCCTATGGCGGCGCGGGCCCGCTGCACGCTTCGGCGGTGGCGCGGGCGCTGAGTATTCCGCGTGTGGTCGTGCCGCCGCATCCGGGGATTCTCTGCGCGCAGGGGCTGATCGTTGCCGATCAGTTGGAACATTTCGTGCGTCCGCTGCACTGCGCGCTGGATGCGTCCTTGCCTGATCGGCTGATGCCCGCCTGGGCGGTGCTCTCGGCAGAGGCCGATGGCTGGTTCACCTCACAGGAGGTGCGCACAGAGGGGCGGGTGATCCGAGCGCGGCTCGACATGCGCTATGCAGGTCAGAATTTTGAGATCCCGGTGGCCTTCGATCCTGAGGCACCTTTCGATCTCGGCGCCTTGCGCGACGCCTTCTCCGAGGCGCATCGCCAGACCTATGGTTTCGATAATAAGACGGCGGAGATCGAAGTGACTTCGGTCCAGCTTGCTGCGTCGGGGCGGCACAATGCGGCCGCACGGTTCGGTATGCTTGAGGCGGGTGAGGGTGGCGTGCCGGACCCCTTTGAGCGCCGCGACGTCTGGTTCGACCGATCCGGTGCCGTGGACACGCCAGTCTATGACCGCACCGGCTTCCAGGCCGGGCAGGAAATCGCGGGCCCCGCCATCATCGAACAGCTCGACACAACGACGGTTCTGTTCCCGGGGGATCACGCCCGGGTGACCGAAGACGCGTCCCTCATCATTGAGATCGACCAATGACCGCACCCGATTATATCACCTCTCCCGTCTTTGCCGATGCGTCCGAATTGGACGCCGTGACGCTGGAAATCATCCTGTCCGGCCTGCGTTCCGTGGCGGACGAGACCTATATCGCCCTGATGAAAAGCGCCTTCTCGACCAACATCAAGGAGCGCAATGACCATTCCACGGCGCTGATCGACCCCAAGGGGCGGATGATCAGCCTGTGCGAACGTTCACAGCCGATCCACCTGTCCTCCATGCTGGGGCTGACCGGGGCGCTGTTGCGGAAATATCCGCTCGACGCGTTCAGGCCCGGGGATGTTTTCATTTCGAACGATCCCTATGTTGCAGACGGCTCTCACCTGCCGGACGTGAATTTTTCCATGCCGGTTTTCGTGGATGGCAAGCTTTTGTGCTTCATGTGCAACATCGCCCATCATGCCGATATTGGTGGTATGGCGCCGGGGTCGATGTCGGGGGGCATGACCGAAATCTATCAGGAAGGTCTTCGTATCCCGCCGGTGCGGTTGTTGACGGATTATCGGGTGAATGAGGACATTTTCGATCTGGTGCTTCTGAATGCCCGTGTGCCGGAAGAGCGGCGCGGCGATTACAACGCCCAGATTGCAGCCTGCCGATTGGGGGAGCGCCGCATTCATGAATTGGCCGAACGCCACGGGATCTCGGCGCTGGAGCAGGCTTTCGAACAGATCCTTGCGCGAACCTATACCCGGATGACCGATGCCATCTCGCAGATTCCGCCGGGTCGCTATGTTTTCGAGGACGTCATGGATGATGACGGGTTCGGGGCGATGAATATACCGATCCGTCTGGCGGTCACCGTGGGCGATCCGGCCCATGAAGGCCGGATTCAATGTGATTTCGAGGGCTCGAACCCGATGGTGCGTGGTAATATCAACGTGCCGTTCCGGGCGCTGCAATCGTCGGTCGTCTACGCGATGCGGGCGCTTCTCGATCCGAATATTCCTTCGAACCAGGGGATGTTGGATGCGATCGAGATCGAGGCTCCCGAAGGGTCTATGTTGCGTGCCGCTTTCCCGGCGGCGGTGGCGGGGCGGGCCAATACCTGTCAGCGAGTCATCGATGTGGTGCTGGGCGCCTTGGCGCCGGCGCTGCCCGACAAAGCGGTGGGGGCGGCTAACGGGGCCAATACCATGGTGGTGTTTTCTGGGCGCGATCCCGAGACCGGCAAGGATTACGTCTATCTCGAAACGGTTGGCGGCGGCTTTGGTGGCCGGGCTGCAAAAGACGGCAAGGATGGGGTTCAGGTCCATCTGATCAACACGTCGAACCTGCCTGTCGAAGCGATCGAGACGGAATATCCCTTGCTGGTCGAATCCTATGAATTCGTTGAAAACTCCGGTGGGGCGGGGATGTATCGCGGTGGCTTGGGTTTGCGCCGGACGATCCGTCCGGTCGGTCATACTGCGGTTTTCACCGGGCAGGGCGAACGCTTTCTGAACGCGCCATGGGGCGTGTTCGGTGGGGCGGAAGGCGGCAAGGGCGGGTTCTTTTTGGACAGTGATGCCGGTCGTCAGCCGATGGACACCAAACCCGGCCTGACCGGGGTTTCGCCAGAACAGGCGGTGACCGTCGAAACCGCCGGAGCCGGAGGCTATGGCGCGCCGGAGCAGCGCGACGCTTTGGCCATCGAGGGGGACCGCACCTCAGGAAAATATACGGCGGACTATCTCCGCGCCCATTACCCGCAAGTGAAGGAGGCCTGAATGTCGGGCAAAACGTCTGTCGAAACCGTGATCGTTGTCGGCGCCGGGATCATGGGGCTGAGCCTCTCCTGGGCGCTGGCGAAGCGTGGCGTGAAAGTCCGCCTTTTTGATCAGGGGCCGATCCCCAACCCGGTGTCTTCGTCCTTCGATGAACACCGGATCAACCGCCATGCCTATGGCAAGCTCAATGGTTATGCCCGGTTGATGCCGGATGCGTTTCGCGCTTGGGATGCGCTTTGGGCCGATCTGGGTGTCAGACATTACGAAGAGACAGGCGGTATTTATGTGCTGCGGCACGAAGACGACTGGTATGACAACACCACCCGCCAGCTGGCTGAACTGGGGGTCCCCTGCAAGGAGCTGAGCGCGACTGAGGTGGCGGATCGTTTACCGGTGCTGAACCCCGATGGCATTTTCCGTGCGGTTGAGGTGGGTGGTTCGGGCCTGTTGTTTCCGCGTCGGATTCTGACTGATCTGGTGGTGCATCTGACCCTGATGGGCGTCGAGCTCAACGCTTTTACCCCAGTGCAGTCCGTAGACCCCGAAGCTGGGAAAATCACGACTGACAAAGGGGTTGAGGAGGCCGATAAGGTGATTGTCGCAGCGGGCGCGTGGATCAGTCGTCTGGTGCCCGAGCTTGACGGTGTCGCCGTCCCCTCGCGTCAGGCCGTCCTCTATCTGGCACCGCCGCCGACGCTGATGAAGAGCTGGCAGAGCGCCCCCGTCGTCGTGGTCCGGGAAAAGGAGGCGGGGCTTTACTGTCTGCCGCCGCGTTGCGGGACACGGCTTAAAATCGGGGATCATCGCTTTTCGCTGACGGGGAATCCCGATGAGGACCGGATGGCGACCGATGACGATATCGCGCCGATCTGGGCTGCGATGCAAAAGGCCTATCGCAATGTGGACGACTACCGGATCATCGATCCGAAAGCCTGTTTTTACACTGTGACGGATGATGAAACATTCCGACTTGTTCAACCCGGTGCCCGCGGCTTTGCGATTTCGGCCTGTTCCGGTCACGGTTTCAAGCTGGCCCCCCTGATCGCTTCAGGTGTGGTGCAGGCGGTGCTTGAGGATCGTCCAACCGCTGAGGTCGCCACATGGGCGGCCGGTCTGGAGGAACAGCCACTGCCCCTATTTTGATCGCAGACCGTGCCCCTTTGGTCAAAATGAGGGGTTTCACGGAATGATGATAAATTTCCTATAAGAAAAATACGCAAAACAAAAAGAAAAGTGTAGACTGCAGGAAAAGACCTGGCGGGAAAAACCGCCGTATATCCATCCAACAGGAGATAAGAAATGACCATGCACACACTGAAAAAGACGTTGACTGCGTCGGTTGCCATGGCGGTGACCACATTGGCGTTGAGCGGCGCGGCGCGCGCCGATGAGATCCGGGCGGTCCTGGGGGGTGACCTGCAGGTGCTCGATCCGATCTCTTCGTCTTCCTATGCCACCCGAACCTTTGGTTTTATGGTCTATGACACGTTGTTTGCCCGCGATGGCGAAGGCGAAATCAAGCCACAGATGCTGGACAGCTACACCGTGTCCGACGATGGGCTGATCTATACGTTCGTGTTGCGCGACGGGCTGATCTGGTCGGATGAGACGCCGGTGACCTCGGACGATGTCGTGGCGTCTATCACCCGCTGGAGCCAGCGCGACGGGCTGGGCGGTCAGATGATGGCGGCGGCAGAAAGCCTGACGGCGCTCGATCCTCTGACTGTCGAGCTGAAACTGGCCAAGCCGTTCAGCATGGTTCTGGATGCCCTCTCGAAAGAAGGCTCGCCGGTGCCCTTTATCATGCCGAAAGCGCTGGCCGACAAGCCCGTGACCGAAGCGAATACCGAGGTTCTGGGCTCTGGCCCGTATCTTTTCATCGCAGACGAATTCGCGCCGGGCAGCAAGGCCGTCTTCAAACCGAACCCGAATTTTGTCTCACGCGATGAGGCGCCGTCGGGCATGTTCGGAGACAAGACCGCTGTGACGCCGATCGAACTGGTGTCGGTCTCCGATGCCGCCTCGCAGATTGCGGGGATTCAAACCGGCGAGCTCGACTTCCTGCAATATCCGCCCTTCGATCTCTTGCCGGTGCTGCGTGCCAATCCCGATATCGACGTGCTTGATCCGGGCCCCAATGCCGGGAACATCGGCCTGATGCGCTTCAACCATTTGCAGCCGCCGTTCGACAATCCGAAGGTGCGTCAGGCCGTGGCCTATGCGCTGGACCGTGGTGAAATCATGACCGGGGCAGGTGTGTCTCCGGAGGATCAGGATCCTGATTGTACGTCGTTCTTCTCCTGCGGCACGCCATTCGAGGCCCATAAAGGCGGTGAACAATATAAAGTGCGCGATCTAGACAAGGCCAAGGCGCTTTTGACCGAATCCGGGTATGCCGGTGAGGAAATGGTACTTTTGACCAGTGATGACGATCTGGCGGTGAACGCCGCTCAGGTGATCAAGCAGGAACTGGGCGAGGCGGGTATTCCCGTGCGTGTCGACGTGATGGATCTGAACACGCTCTTTGAACGCCGCGCCTCGAAAGCCCCGGTATCTGAGGGGGGCTGGTCGGCCTTTATTTCCTATCTTTCGGCGATGGACACCTCGTCGCCGGTGGCGCATCTTTACCTGAACAACAACTGTAACATGGACTACGCCGGCTGGTCCTGTGACGAAGAGATGCGCGCCCTTCAGGATGCCTTCACCAGTGAAACCGACCCTGCAAAACGCCAGGACATGGTCGATCAGATCAACGTGCTGGCGCAGGCAAGCCTGCCAACGCTGCTCTGGGGCGTGTTCTCACAGCCGGTGGCGATGCGGACCTCGCTTGTCGGCTTCAACTACAAGACCTCGACACCGGTCTTCTGGGGTGCCACGAAAGAGTGATGCTCTGATATCCTCCGGCGCGGTGACGGCCGCGCCGGAGACCCAAACGGTCGACGGAAGACATATCCATGCTAACCTACATTCTGAAACGCATCGGTGCGACCGTGCCTACGCTTTTCGTGGTGTCCTTTGTCATTTTTTCCCTGATGGCGCTGGCGGGCGGCGATCCTGCGCGGGTCCTTGCCGGGGATCAGGCCTCGCTTGCCGATCTCGACGCGATCCGGGATCAGATGGGGCTGAACGATCCGTTCATCCTGCGCTATCTGCACTGGCTCGGCGGGATCATGACCGGAGATCTGGGCACCTCGATCCTGACCAAACTGCCGGTGGTGACGCTGATCGGACAGCGTCTTGAGGCGACGCTTTCGCTCACGGTGTGTGCGATGGTTCTCTCTGTCGGGATTGGTCTGCCTTTGGGCATCTGGGGCGGGCTGCGTCCGCGTGGGCTTGTGAACAAGCTGGTTGAAGGGCTGGCGGTGTTCGGCTTTTCCGTGCCGGTTTTCGTGCTGGCCTATTTGCTGATCTGGGGCTTGTCTCTCAAGCTGCATCTTCTGCCGGTGATGGGATTCACCCCGATCTCTGAAGGGCTTTGGCCTTTCCTGTCGAAAATGTTTCTACCGTCGCTCGCGCTGACCCCGGTCTTTGCCGGTTGGATTGCCCGGGTGAGCCGGGATGCGGTGATCGATGTGCTGGATCAGGATTACATCCGCACTGCACGCTCCAAAGGCATGTCCATGTCGCGCCTTGTGGCCCGACATGTGATGCGCAATGCCGCCGTGCCGATCGTGACGGTGGTCGGAATGACCTTTGCCGCGCTGGTCAGCGGGGTTGTCGTGACCGAAGCCGTTTTTGCCATTCCGGGGCTGGGGCGGCTGACCGTCGATGCGATTTCTCAGCGGGATTACCCCGTCATTCAAGGCGTCGTTGTCCTGATGTCGCTGATCTACATCCTCGTCAATCTACTGGTGGATATCTGCTATGTCGTCTTTGACCCTCGCATCACCTATTAACAGGGGCGATCGCATGTTTTTCCGCCGTCTGGTTTCTGAAATCCGCCGCAACCCTCCGCTCTGGCTCGGGGCGCTGCTTTTGACCCTCATTGCAATTTCCGCCATAGGCGCGCCGCTCTGGCATACGGTCGATCCGACCCATCTAAACCCGGCCAAACGCCTGCTTGCTCCGGGGGCGGAGGCGTGGTTTGGCACCGATATGCTGGGCCGGGACGTCTGGAGCCGGACGCTCTATGGCGGGCGCATTTCGCTGATCGTGGCGGTGACGGTCGCTGTCATTACTGGTGTGGCGGGGCTGTTTCTGGGCATGGTTGCCAGCTTTCTGCGGGGCACGGACGGGGTCATCATGCGTGTCATGGACGGGTTGATGTCCATCCCGCCGATCCTTTTGGCGATTGCCATGATGGCGTTGACCGGGCCGAGCCTGATGAACATCCTGTTCGTAATCACCATCACCGAAATTCCGCGGGTCACCCGGGTGGTCCGCGCCCATGTGTTGTCGCTGCGCGAAAAGCCCTTTGTCGAGGCTGCGATCACCATGAACACGACGCTGCCGATGCTTCTGTGGCGCCATATCCTGCCCAATATCATCGCCCCGGTCATGGTGCAGCTGACCTTTGTGGCGGCAAGTGCAATGATCACGGAATCCATGCTGTCTTTCCTCGGCGCCGGCGTTCCGCCTGAGATTCCGAGCTGGGGGAATGTGATCGCCGACGGCCAGCTTTTCTTTCAAATCCACCCGTCTCTGATCCTCTTTCCCGGCATTTTGCTGAGCCTGACCGTTCTGGGGATCACCCTGCTTGGCAACGGGTTCAACCGACGTTTTCTGGCGTCTTCGCGCTAAAGGAGTGTGTCATGTCGCTATTGTCGCTTGATGGGCTTGTGACCGAATTCGGCTCCGGCGCCTCCGCTGTGCGCGCGGTCAACGGGCTGAATCTGGAGATACAGCCGGGGGAAATCGTTGCGCTGGTCGGTGAATCCGGCTGTGGGAAAAGCGCGACCTCCTATTCCATTTCCGGTCTGTTGCCGGAGGGACGCGGGCGCGTGAAGGGAGGCACGATCAAGCTCAACGGTCGTGAGATTCAGAACCTGCCGGAACGCAAGATGCGCAAGATTCGCGGGCGCGAGATTTCGATGATTTTTCAAGAGCCCATGACGGCGCTCAATCCGACGATGACTATCGGGGCCCAGGTGGCCGAGCCGTTGGAAATCCACTATGGGCTCAGCCCCCGCGTGGCCCGGGCGCGGGCACTCGATATCCTGCGTCAGGTGAATCTGCCGTATCCCGAGGACAAGATGCGGGCCTATCCGCATCAGTTGTCGGGCGGGCAAAGGCAAAGGGTGGTGATCGCGCTAGCCCTGATCGCCGAACCGCAGCTGATCATTGCTGATGAGCCCACGACGGCCCTCGATGTGACGGTTCAGGCGCAGATTTTGTCGGTTTTGCGGGAGATCAATGAAAGAAACGGCACGGCGATCCTGTTGATTACGCATGACTTCGGTGTCGTGGCCGAGATCGCGCATCGGGTGGTCGTCATGTATGCGGGCTATAAGGTCGAGGAGGGGCGTGTCGAAGATATTTTCGATCGTCCGCGCCACCCCTATACCAAGGCGCTGCTGGCCTCGATGCCCCGTCTGGGGACGAGCCTGACGGCAAGCCAAGAGGACGAACATGTCCGGATCGCGGGCATTCCTGGCATTGTCGAACATTTTGAACCAGGCCGACGGGGTTGCATCTTTTCCGGTCGCTGCGAGCACGCCACCGAATTCTGCTTTAAGGATGTGCCGCCGCTGTCGACCACCAGCGAGAACCAGAGCGTGGCCTGTCACAATTCCGAGGAGCCAGAATGAGCCAGTCCGCCCCAAAGCCTGCCGTGACGTTGCAAGCCAAGGCGCTTGAGGTCGTCGGTCTCAAAAAAGCCTATGCGACCGGCCGCGACCCTGAGACGCGCAAGACGCGTTTTGTCCATGCGCTGGACGATGTGTCTTTGTCGGTTGAAAAAGGCGAAGTGCTTGGCCTTGTAGGAGAATCCGGCTGTGGCAAGACCACGCTGTCACGTGCGATCATGGGGCTGACCGAGGTGGATGACGGGACAGTTTTCGTCAACGGACGCCGTTTGACCAATGCAACCCGAGCCGATCTGCGTAAGATCCGCGAACATATGCAGATGGTGTTTCAGGACCCCTATGCGTCGCTCAATCCCTTGATGCCGGTGCGCAATATTCTGGCCGAACCGATGGCGAATGCCGGACTGCCCAAGGTAGAGCAGAAAGCACGCATTCTCGATCTGGTGTCGCGGGTCGGATTACGCCCGGATCAGCTTGACCGCACCTCCCGCGATTTTTCGGGTGGACAGCGGCAGCGGATCGGCATCGCCAGAGCGCTCGCCCTGCAACCCGATCTTTTGATCTGCGATGAACCGGTGTCTGCGCTGGATGTCTCGGTTCAGGCGGATGTGCTGAACCTGTTTCTGGATTTGCAGCGCGATCTGGGACTTGCCATGCTTTTCGTGACCCATGACATGGCGGTGGTCGAATATGTCTCCCAACGCGTGGCGGTGATGTATGCGGGGATGATCGTCGAAATCGGTCCGACGCGCGACGTAATACACGCCCCGAAACATCCCTATACCAAGGCGCTGATCTCGGCGATCCCGCGCAGCCATCCGGGCATGGAAAAAGAGCAGATCGTGCTGCCCGACAGTTTCGATCGCAACGCCGGCACCGGCTGTCCTTTTGCGCCGCGCTGCCAGATGGCGAGCGAGTTATGCCGGAGCACCCGCCCGCCGAAAATTCAGACGGGTGGGCAAGTGGTGGCCTGTCACATGGTCGAGGCTCAGTAACCCGCGACGATCCCATCCCGGCGGCTGTCCGTGCCGCCGACCAGAACCCCACGGGTCTGATCGACAAAAATCGCATGGCCGCCGCCGATCGGGTGGGTCGAGAGAGCAAGATTATGCCCCTTTTCGGCAAGGCCCGTGCGGATCTCGGGGGCAAGCACCTCTTCAACACTGATCTGGTCTTTCATGCAATGGCTGCGCGGCATGTTCAGCGCTTCCTGCGGGTCGAGTCCTTCGGCGAAAATGCCCTGCGCCAGCACAGCATGACCCACCGGTTGATAATCTCCGCCTGTCACGCCGAAGCTGAGGCTGGGCTTGCCATCCTTGAGCGCCATTCCGGGGATGATCGTGTGCAGCGGGCGCTTGCCCGGGGCCAGTTCGTTCGGGTGACCGGGGATCAAAGAGAACCCGGCCCCGCGGTTTTGCAGGATGATGCCACTTTCCGGTTCGACCAATGTGCTGCCGAAATCGGTGAAAACCGAAGAGATCAGACTGACCGCCATGCCGTCGCGATCCACCACGGTGACATAGGAGGTATCTTTGTGCTCGGGCAGGTAATCGGTGGCCGGGCGTCGCGGGCGCACCGTGTCGCTGCTCACATGGTTCAGCATCCGGGCAAGGGCAGCATCGGAGAGGATGTCGTCGACGGAGCGGGTCATGGCCTCGGGCTGAGCAATCAGATCGTCGCGCAGGGCAAAGGCGATTTTGCTGGCCTCGGACAAAAGGTGATGACCATCAAGACTGTTCAGTGTTGTGTCCGACAGGGCAGTCTCGACCATGCGGATGAGTGCCAGGGCCGACAGACCCTGGCCGTTCGGTGGGCATTCATAAAAGCTTTGCCCATAGGCGTCGACCGAGGCCGGGGGAACGTACTCGCCCTGATGACCGGCAAAATCCGCAAGGGTATGAGCACCGCCAAGATCGCGCAGAAAGCCCACCAGGCGTTCGGCAAAGGCCCCCTGATAGAAAGCGTCGGGTCCCTGATGGGCCACCGAACGCAAAACTGCGCCATAGCCGGGCAGGGCCCAGCGGTCGCCGATCTGTGGCGGCTGGCCGTTTTTCAGAAAATGGCGGGCGGTCTCTGGGCGGGCGATCAGAAGATCGCGGCTTTCGTGCCAGTCGCGCACCACGCGCGGATGAAGGACAAAGCCGTCTTCGGCATAATGGATCCCGGCGGCGAGAACGTCCGCCAGATCCTTGCGCCCGAAATCCCGGTGCAGCCGGCACCAGGCCTCGATTGCGCCGGGGACCGTCACCGAATGGGGGCTGACCCGGGGCACCACCTGATGGCCTTCTGCGCGCAGGGCGTCGGCGGTCAGCGCCATGGGGGGCCGGCCCGAACCGTTATAGGCGTGAAGCCCGGATTTCGGATCGAAAATGAGCGCAAAACAATCGCCGCCCGGTCCGGCCTGCGAAGCTTCGACCACGCTGGTCACGCCCATGGCGGCAATTGCCGCATCCATGGCCGAGCCGCCGGCACGCAGCATATCGTAACCGGCAAGCGTGGCTTGCGGGCTGGGCGCGACGATCATCGCGTCAGAGGCCAGAACGGCCTTTTTCTGTCCGTTCTCGAACCACGGGTCGGATTTCAGGCCAAGCATCTTGGGTCTTTCTTTCAGTCTGGGTGTGTCAGAGCGCCAAAAACAGGTCTCTTGCCCGTTGCAGCGCGGCAAGAATATCGTCGCGGGAGGGGTCCGGATCGCCCGCAGGTAGGGTCCGGTAAACGGCATGGAAAGCGCCAAGGCCGCGGCGGTTGTCCGAGCGCACCGGCAGAGCAAGGGCGGTATAGCCCACGGTGACCTCATCCTGACTGACCGCATAGCCCTGATCCCGGGCGGCCGCGATTTTGGACTCCAGCCGGGGATCGCCATAGCGCTCGGCGATCCCGGCCGGCGACAGGTCGCGGTGGCGCTCCATCAGGACGGCCACCCCGGCGGCACTGGACGCGAGGTTGAGTTTGGAGCCGACCGAGAGATCGTACAGATTGCCCGCCGTTTCATTGGCGCGCGCCAGCATCACCACCCCGTCTTCACCTGCGATGAAAAAGGAGATCGGCATGGCCATGTCCCTGGCCGCGATCTGACAGGCCTCGGTCGCGCTGCGCACAAGATCCGAGCGTTGCATGTAATTGAGGCTGATCGTCAGCGCCGCCGGTCCGAGGAAATAGGCCGAGCCCTGTTTGGTCGCATAATTGTGGCGGCAGAGCGTGTTCAGAAACCGGATTGCCGTCGTGCGCGGAATGCCGAGGGTCTCACCGATTTCAGCGGCGGTTTTACCCTCGGGTTCCGGTGCGAGCTGTCGCAATATGTCGAGCCCCTTGATGAATGAACTGACTTCCGCCATATGCGCCTCACGTCTTCATATCTTTCAGGGCTTTTACATAGGCCATATTGTCGTTTAGTGCTTCAACAAAGCGCAGCGTTCCGTCACGCGACTGGGTCGCCGCATGGCCGGGGCTGTCGGGGGCGGGGTCGACCGACGTCCGCTGATCGTAATATCCAGCCATCTTGATCATGTCCTCGCCCAGAGCGGACCAGAAAGTGGGAACGACCGGACGGGCAGGGATATCGCGGATCAGGGCCTCGGCGGCCTGTTTGCCGGTTTCGGTCGCGTGTTGCACGGAGAGACAATTCATCTCAAAGGTGCTGTCCTCTTCCGGCTCGATGCAATCGCCAACGGCAAGGATATGATGGTCGCCGGTGCGGAACCAACGGTCGATAAGGATTCCCTGCGCGCTCGGGAGCCGGGACTGAAGGGCGAGATCGGTGTTCGGTCGGGCACCTGCGCAGACCAGCACGGCGTCGAACCGGCTTTCTACACCCATGGTACCCAGCACAATCCCGTTGCCCTCGGTGCGGGCCGTGTCCGGCGAAGTGCCAGGGTAAAGCACGACGCCCTCTGCGGAGAGCTTGTCCTCGATCCGGGTCGAGAGCCCCGGGCTCACCTGGCGGCCCAGACAGGCCGGAGCTCGTTCGTAAAGGACGACTTCCAACCCGCGCTGGCGCAGGCCATAGGCGGCTTCCACGCCCAATACGCCACCGCCGATCACAGCGATCCGTGTGGCGACGTCCAGTGCGGCCAGCAGGCGTTCGCCGTCTTCCAGCGTTTTCAAAACGTAAACCCCGGAAAGCCCGTCGAACAGCGGCGGAACGACGGCTTTCGTTCCGGTGGCAAGCACGAGATAGTCAAAGGGAACCCGTTCCCCTGTGCTCAGAGTGATGGCGCGGTCGACCCGGTCGATGGCTGTGACGCTGGTCTGGGCCCTGACCGTGATGTCGGCTTTTTCCAACAGGATCGGGCTTTTGAACACGGGTACGTCGCCGGTGCCTGGCAGAAGCTTTTTCGAGATCGAGGGCACGTCATAGGCGACATTGGCCTCTTCGGTGAAAATCGTGATCGGGCCGGTATAGCCGAGTTTGCGGGCATGGAGTGCAAAACTCACGCCCGCATAAGAGGCCCCGACGATGACGAAGCCGTCAGAATACATCTTCATCCTCCGTCACGGTGAGGGTGAGTGAGGCCAAACCTTTCGGCGCGTCGATCTGGCAGGACAGGCGATAGCCCTCCGCGACCGTGTGCTCCGTCAGTGCCGCGATCGTGGCCGCCTCTTCTTCGGACGCAGGCGGCAGAAGATCGCGGTGTTCCTCGGCCACCAGCACAAGGCAGGTGGCGCAGGACATGCAGCCCGAACAGTCGCCATCGATGCCATCGACGCCGTTCTCGACGAAAAACCGCATCAGGTTGGTGCCGTCCTCGGCGTCAAGCACCTCTTTGGTGACGCCCATGTTGTCTTGGATTGTGATCTGAACCATGATCGCCTCACACTTTCTGCATCTCGGCGACCTTTTCCTTATAGGCGGCCACCCAATCGAGATTTTTCGGCGCAAGGAAGGTGCCGGAGCGCAGGTTGTGGCTCAGGGCGACATCGGTTTGCACCTCGGGCAGGACGCCTTTTTCGGCATAGGCGCGTGCAGCTTTCAAAAGCCGTCGGCGTGTCCGGGCGACCATGATGTCGCTCGGGGCCATATGTTCGAATTCACGCGGGACGAGGGCCCCCATGCTTTCGACCATGGCCTGGTCTTGACCGACGACGGTTTCGATGCCGCTCCAATTGTCGCTTTTCTGCGCTGCGCGGTCGATGAGGTAATCGTTCGAGGCGCGGCGTTCGCCACGGAACCGGCCAAACCAACCGGCGTCATTGGGGATCATCGGAACCCCAGTGCCGGCGGCGTCGATCTCAAGCCCCGGAATGGCCGAACCATCCTTGCGGGTGCGCAGGGCCTCTTCGCGTTTCTTATAGGTGACAACGACGACCATCGTGTGCGTGTCGTCCATCGGGACGTTGCAGGTCACGACCATGTTGTCTTCAAAGGTGCCGTCCGGGAACAGGGTGAAGAACGGGAACTGGAAGTGTGAAAAGCGGTAATGGGTCATATCGTCCTGCGGCGCGGGACGAAAGGCGCAATAGGTGGTGCCCCATTGGGCGTCCTTGCAGAAATACTCCGGCGCACGGTCGAGCACGGAGGCCGCGTGAATGTTGTCGTGATCGACATCTTCGTCATCCACGAGACCAAGGTGCAGAAAGCCGAAATGCGAGGTGTCGATGTCACCCTCGGCCGATTGCAGCCAGTTGCATTCGCGCTGCATGAGGAAGATGTCCACCTCGTTTTCCGGTAGCATCAGCGCGTCGATTTCGGGCAGGGGGGGGATGCTGGCCGGGTCGCCCATGAAAACATAGACCAGCCCGTTGCGTTCGCGCACCGGATAGGCTTTGGCCTTCACTTTGGGGGAGAAATCGAACTTGTCCGGGACGTTCGGCATCTCAAGGCAATTGCCCTCGACGTCAAATTTCCAGCCGTGATAGGCACAGCGCAAGCCGCTTTTCTCGTTACGCCCGAAGAACAGCGAGGCGCAGCGGTGCGGGCAGAGATGATCGAGCACGCCGACCCGCCCCTCGCTATCGCGAAAAGCGACAAGCTTTTCTCCCATCAGCATAAGCCGCATCGGCGCCGCATCGGGTTCAAGCTCGCGTGAGGCGCAGGCTGGTATCCAGAACTGGCGCATGAAATTGCCCATGAGTGTGCCGGGTCCGATGAGCGAGAGGTCTTGATTGTCTTTTGTGCTGAGCATGTGATTTGTCCGTATTGTGAACATTATTATCTTTAAATGGACATTTCAGGAAAAGCTGTACGGGAGTCAAAGATTTTCTGCTGAAATCTCGCATGCGGACTTGAGCTGCACAAAAAATGCCCGATACCGGAGGGAAACGCGCATTTTGCATGGTGCACAGTAGAGGTGAGTTCAGGAAAACCCGACAGCCATTCCGACCGTTGCCAGACACATCGGTGCGACTTCCGCAAGAATGTGGCGTTGGCGCATGTGGAATGCGCTTACGGTCAGAAAAAGCGCGAGCAGGGCGTAGATCGCCAGCGTCAGGAGCGTCAGGTACACGAAAGTCACGGCCCAGAGGCTCAGAGGCGCGGGGGTGATCCCCTGAGGGCTCAGAAGGGGCAAGGCCGTGTCTCCGCACACCCCTGCGCCGTTCAGAAGGAAAAGCGCGCCGATCACAAGTGTCATCGAGAGATGTGAAAGCATATGAAAGCTTTCGAGCGCGGATGTCGCTGCGACAAAGCTGTGCGCCGTCAGACCGACCAAAAGCACCATGCCCAGCCAGATGAGCGGCAGACTGCCACTCATCGCAAATGTCATCGCGGCAAGCCCGAGCAAGGGCTCGATCCGGCCCCGACCCTGCCGGGTCAGGACGCAGGCCGCCGTTCCGACAGAGGCCAGGGCCAGCAGGGCGATGTGATAGCTGGTCATCGTCGTGGCCTTAGTGACAGCGGGTCTTGTTCGACCGACAGCACTGCGCGCCGTTCGGATCGGCCGGTACATCCAGCGTCGGGTTGCGGTCGAAGAAGTTTTCGGGCCGCATTCGGAAACCGGTGTAATCGACCGGCATCACCGGCCAGTCCTCGATCCGCGGAAAATGGGTCATGCCGAAAGTATGCCAGACCACAAGATCGGTGTTCTCTACCGAGCGATTGGCCGCAGCGTAAGACGGCAGGCCCGCGCCTCCGGGATGCTGGTTCGGAGTGTAGCCCGCGGCCCACATCTCATCTCGATCAAAGGCGGTGACCCAGAGCGTCTTGGTCGCGAATGCCGCACGCCCTGCGATTGAGGAGCGCGGGTCTGCCATCAGAAGGGGCGAGTTTTCTGGTGCGATGACATACGCCGTAGGATCGCCCAGCCGGTTCTTGCGATGCGACGAATTGATCCGCCAGATCCGCCCGACCTCGCCCTTGGCAACGCGTTGCGCCTGGGCTTCGGTTTCCAGCGGCGTGATCACGCGGCGGAACGCGTTGCCAACGGGGTTCCCGTCGCCCATCGGAACGCTGGCCACATCGATTTCCTCGACCAGATTGTCGAGACCATCGATGGCGAAATCGAGTCGGGCCGAGAACAGGTGCTGGTGCTGGGGCGCGCCGAGGCGCGGGGCCATTTCTGTGGCCCATTCGTAGTCTCCTTCGGGGCGTCCGGAGGTGAAAACGATGCCGGTTGCCTTGCATTCCAGCTCGATCGTGCCATCGAGGTAGAAATACCAGTAGAACCCGTAATCGTAATTGCCCACAGTGACAAAGAAGGACACGACAAGTCGGCGCTGGCGGCGCACATCGGATCGTTTTGCGATGAAATCACTGTGTTTCCAAAGCGTGCCGTAATCCTCTTCATGAATGCAGACGGCGTTCTTGATCTCGAACGGGTTGCAGAAATCGTCCACCACCACGGCGTCGAGATAATGAATTTCCCCAAGACAGTCGCAGCCCAGAACCAGCGAATTGGCAAGCCGCCCGTATTGGTATTCCCCGGCGTCGAAATAGTTCTGCCACTCGTGGCTCGGGGTCGGTTCGCCGTAAGGTACCACCATTTCCGACACAGAAGCGCGGCGCAGGATCGAGCGGTCTTCGGCCCCATCGCGGAAGGTGATGTCATGCAGCGTCAGCCCCTCGCGCCCGTTGAAACCGGTCCGGATCGACCAGTTTTCCCAGCGCAGAATATTGTCCTTCATTGTAAAGGACGCGCCTTCGGGTTGCAGGATGTTCAGCGGCTTCATCGTCTCGCGCGGGGAAATCGACGGGGCGATATAATCGCCGCTTTCCTCGGGGATGTGTTCATAGCCGGTGTCAATAAACCGGAGCACTTCTCGGGTATCGAGATCGACATGACAAACGACGCCGTCGACAGGGTGGCCCCAAAGCTCATGGCGTTTGTCTGCGTCGGGATAGTAAAAACTCAGAACTCGCAACATGCGCCTGCCGGTCTCGCCGCCGTAATCAAAGACACCGGCCGACAGCGGACAGCAAAAGACGTTGTTGAGCTTGGTGATCCCGCGCTTGGCCAGGGCCTCGACATAGCGGGGGTCGGATTTGCAGATCTCGGCGGCGGCATCGTAATCCTCATCGAGCACGGGGCCCCAACCGTCTTTGGCCGGGTCCAGCGCGTGCTCAAAGATCACCGTGCCCGCCGGAATGTCGACCACGACCTCGGTCAAGGCCTGACTTTCCATATCCATCAGAAGCGCCCCGATTTCGCGCGGGACTGGCGCGCCCGGGCGGAAAGTGTCGACCGTCTCGCGCGTGGGCTCGCGCAGCATGACGTAGGAATAGCGCATCGTCTCGCCGCCAAAACCCGCCTCGGCAAGGATCTCTTTCAGGCGCAGAATTTCCTGTGGCGTGATCGGGTCGAGCGGGTGTTTGACGGTCCAGTCGGGGAGGGAGGAGAGGTAGGTCATTTTATCTTTCGTGCGTATCGTTCTTTCGCAGAATTGTGCGCGGGGCGCGCTGTTCTGGGAATTGCAGATAGCGACAAAAATTCGATAATTTATGCCATCTTGTTTTAACCCGACCGACGCGTGGAGGGCGCCTCGCCCGTCCAACTGCGATAGGCACGCCAGAAGGCGGTGTTGTCTGCATAGCCTAGGGCATGGGCCACATCGGACATACGTGCGCCGGGGGCTTGGAGCTGTGTTTCAGCGATCCGCATCCTTTGGTCCCGCAGGATTGTGCGCAGGCTGGTGCCTTCGGCGGCAAGGTGCCGTTGCAGTTTGCGCGGCGACAGGCCCAGCATGGCCGCGACCGAGGCCAGCGTGCAGGGTTGTTGTCCCAACTGATGTGCGATGACGCTTTCCACCCGGCTTTGCATCGGGGCGTCGGCAGCCTGCGACAAAAGTAGGTCTTCGATGTGGCGCTCGATGACGGCGATGAGGGGTTTGTCTTCGTCGCGATAGGGAAGATCCAAATCTTCGGGCGCGAACAGAAGCCGGTTCGCGGCTTGTCCAAACCGAACCGGAGCACGAAAGATCCTTTCCAGCCGCTCGACGCCAACAGGAGGCACATGGGCGAGATGCACCTCAAGCGGTGCCCAGCGGGAATCAAAGCTCTGCCGGATCAGGTGTGTGGTCGATGACAGCGACAATTCCGTATCCTGGGGCCAGATCTGGCGCCCGAGGCCGGTAATCTGATAGCTCAGGGAAAACAGATCCCCCATCGGTTCAAAGCGCATATCGGACGCACTTTGCAGGGCGGATAGCCTGAGGACGTAGCGGTTGATCCCACGCCGCATGGTGGCGGACTGCAGCATCAGAAGCCCTGCGGGGCCGAGGTCCGGGGCTGACAGGCTTTGCCCCAATTCCGCGCCCAAGACAGGGTTTTGCAACCGTTTGGAGAGCTCCTCCAGAAGCTCTAAAAAGCTCAGAAGCGGGATCAGATCATAGGGCCCGAGATGTGCCGCGTGCGCGAGATCCGTCTTTTCTAAGGTGTCAATGAATTCCGGTCTGGCGCTAAAGAGGCGCTGTAGAGGTGCAAGTGCCAATGCCCGCAAGGACGGGGTTTCGACGATGTTCTGTGAGTCTATATGCTTGGGCATTCGCTTTCACATCCGTGGCGACAGACGTGCCTTGTTGGTCGGAACATGTCTTATGTCAGAACTGTGCGCTGTCTGCTCTGCGATCACCGAGCTGTCGCGGATTTTGCTGGAGGCCATTCAGTCAGTTTGGTGCTATCTGCTCCGGCGACAAAAAACAACTGGCGGTCACCAAATGCGTTCAGCTCTTCCTGCGCAGCAGTCTTTGCACACTCTTCCTCGCGCTGCTTTATCCAGGCGGTCGAAGTGGGGCGTCTGTCAAAAGTCTTCGTGTCGTGCTAGACGGTGCCCTCGCGCATCACTCGTACATGTGTCCTGTAAC
Source organism: Celeribacter persicus (assembly GCF_003050785.1). Classification (GTDB taxonomy): domain Bacteria; phylum Pseudomonadota; class Alphaproteobacteria; order Rhodobacterales; family Rhodobacteraceae; genus Celeribacter; species Celeribacter persicus. Next base: position 213,346 of record NZ_QAOH01000002.1, on the reverse strand, counting down.
TATGACATCTATCTTTGCGTTTGCGTGTGGTGATCGCGTCCATAAAGGTCTCCCCGTTTGGTCCACGAGATTGTATTTGGTCCATAACGAGCGGTAACGAGACGAACTGTAGGTGCTTTGAAGTGGCTGAAAAAAATACAAAACAAGACACACTCTCGGCCGCCCGCCTGTCCGTCGCCCCGATGATGGACTGGACGGATCGTCATTGCCGGTATTTTCACCGGCTGATGTCGCGGGAGGTTTTGCTTTACACGGAAATGGTCACGGCGCCAGCGCTTGTGCGCGGTGGAGCGCTGCATTTGCTCGACTATAATGCCGAGGAGCATCCCGTGGTGGTGCAGCTTGGCGGATCGGAGCCCGAAGAACTGGCGGAGGCGACGAGGCTTTGTGTCGCGCAGGGCTATGACGAGGTGAACCTCAATGTCGGTTGCCCGTCGGACCGGGTGCAGTCTGGCTGTTTCGGGGCGGTTCTGATGAAATCGCCCGATCTCGTGGCGGCGTGCGTGACGGCGATGCAAGAGGCGGCGGGGGTGGTGCCGGTGACGGTGAAATGCCGCATCGGGGTGGACGATCAGGAGCCGTCCGAGGTGCTGCCGGCCTTCCTCACGAAAATGCGCGATGCGGGCGTCACCCGGATCACGGTACATGCGCGCAAGGCCTGGCTCGAAGGGCTGTCTCCGAAGGAGAACCGGGACATTCCGCCTTTGGATTACGAGTTGGTGCATGAGATGAAACGCGCCTTCCCGGAATTGCACCTGTCGATCAATGGCGGTGTGCAAAGTCTTGAAACCGTGGAAGAAGAACTGCGTTCTATGGACGGCGTGATGGTCGGACGTGCGGCCTATCATCAGCCTTATGATATTCTGGGCACCGCCGATCAGCGGATTTTCGGTCATACGACCGACCCGCTCAGCCGTCACGACGTGGCCCTTGCGATGGAGGACTATATCGGGCGACATATCGCGGCGGGTGGCAAGCTTGCTCAGGTGACGCGGCATATGCTCGGGCTTTTCGCGGGCCAGCCGGGGGCGCGGCGCTGGAAACGGGTGCTCTCCGAGGGCGCGCATAAGGACGGCGCGGGGTTCGGGTTGGTGCGCGAGGCTTTGCCGCGCTAAGGCACTTCAGTTTTTTCGATAATGCATTGAACAGGATAGGGATTTATGCCGTAATCCGGTTATCGTCTGGCCGGATTTTCCGCCCTGTTATAGTGACGTTTATTTTGCGAGGTCCGGGTATGGACGATCTTGTTTTGAACACTGTTGTTACTCCGCCCTTCGGGACGCTCCCGCATGTGCGCCGCACGTGGTGCCGCAGGAGCCTTTGCGAGAGGTCTGTCTCATGACCCGTCCGATCACGTTCCTCCTGCTCCTGATGTGTTTTACCTTGTCCGGCTGTGAGCGCTATGTGTCATGGAACCAGAAGCTGACGCTGCATTTCTCGGTGCCCGGTGGCACAAAGACGGCGTCGAGTGTGGTGCATGTGACCTGGCGCCATCCGGAGTACGTTATGCGGAGTTTTGTGCCCGGCGGCGACAATTGGCACAACGATCTGAAAGGAGAGGCCGTCGTCGCGGAGCTTGGCGAAGGGCGGTATCTTTTCGCGCTGATCGACGGGCAAAGCTCCATATTGCGCGGGAGTTTGGCCGATGCGGATGCGGTGCAATACGACCGCGATGGAGGCTATCCCCGCTATGCGCTTGCGCTGAGCAAAGCCGCCCGGGATCAGACCGGGCCGCTGGACGTGCCGCGCGCGCGGTGGCCCCGGCTGGTGACCTTTTCCGACATTGCCGACCCGACGAGCGTGGCACTGGTCGACCCGGATGATCTCGCCGCCAGCTTCGGTGCGGGCTCCGCGCTTGAGGCAGTGACCGTGGAAGTGACGCGGGAACCGGTGACCGAGGGGGTGGTCGAGGGGGGTATTGGGGTGGCTTGTCCATGCGAACTACATCACACCGCCTGAACAGCAACCCGAATTCGGCGATGAACAAACAGAAGAGCAACGGCTGATGCCGAGTAATTTTATAGACTGGCGAACGTTGCGGGACAGACGGGAAGGAATTTCTAAATGACTATTTCCAAAGATCTTTTCCTCTCGATACTCGCTATGGATTCTTACAATCGTGGTTACAATGCGGGTGCAAACTGGAGGCTCCGATGAACAAGTCAGGACTTTCCCGCCAAGACGTGACCGCCGCAAACAAGGCTGCGTGGGATGCCTCGGCACCTTTCCATGAGACCGGCCCGGAGTGGCAGGCGCTTCTGAAAGCCGCCGCAGAGCCGGGGTTTTCGGTGTTTGACGCGACGATGACGAAGGCGCTCGGCGCGCTCGATCTCACGGGCAGGCGCGCGGTGCAGATCGGGTGCAACAATGCCCGCGAACTTTTGTCTCTGGCGGCCTTCGGGGCGATCCCGGCGGCAGGGATCGACCAGTCGGAACGGTTCCTCGATCAGGGGCGGCGTCTTGCGGCGGCGGCGGGGCAGGCCCCCGCGCTCATCACTGCCGATATTTACGATCTGCCCGAGGGGATCGGGACCTTCGATCTGGTTCTGATCACCATTGGCGTTTTGAACTGGATGCCCGATCTGTCGCGGTTTTTCGAGATCGTCGCCTCCCTGATGTCCCCCGGCGCGCAGCTTGTGATCTACGAGACCCATCCGGTGATGGAAATGTTCGATCCGGATGCAGAGCGCCCGCACGAGCCGAGCTTCAGCTATTTCCGGACCGAGCCGCAGGTGCAGGACGCGGCAATCACATATGACGGGCAGGATCATGGCGCGGGGGCGACGAGCTATTGGTTCCTGCACACGATGGGGGAGATCGTGACCTCCTGTGCCCGCGCGGGGGTGCGGATCGACAGCTTGCAAGAGTTTGGGCACAGCAACCGTGAGCCGGAATATGACATCTACGCCGGTCGCGCGGCGCAGATTCCGATGTGTTTCATCCTGACCGCGACGCGCGAGGTCTGAGCCTTACTCCGCCGCGTCCTTGCCGCCTTTCCCGATCCGCCCTGTCTCCGGGTGCTCGGGTTCCACCTCTATCACACTTTCGGGTGTCGCAGGAGGCTGCTCCACCGGGCGCTGTCTCTGAACGGTTTGCGAAACGCGTTCCGCATCGAAGCTTTCGGGGGCGGCCCAACTGTCGGCACCGGTGGTCCAGACGAACTCCGGGTTCTTTGCGCGTTTGGCTTCGCGACGCAGCCGGTAATCTTCGGCGGCGGCACTCTGGATGCCCATGTGGGTCATCAAGCGCATGACGGCATGATGGACGAAGACCCAGAACCAGACCCGTGCCGCCAGCATCGCAGGCGTGAAGACCAGCGTCAGAACGGTGGCGATGCCGAGGCCGAAGACGACAGCGGTGGCGAGGTTGGTCCAGAACTGCGCGGTGGGCGAGTTGATCGTGTAACCGCCGCCGAGAAAGTCGAGCGAGACCGCGAACATCATCGGCGTGAGTCCCGCCATGGTGGTGATCGTTGTCAAAAGCACCGGGCGGATGCGGTCTTCGGCGGTGCGGATGATCGCTTCGATCTTCGGCATGTAGCGGGCGTATTCCTGATAGGTGTCGATCAGCACGATGTTGTTGTTCACCACGATCCCGGCCAGCGCCACGACGCCGGTGCCGGTCATGATCATGCCGAAGGTCATGTCCATGACCATGAGGCCGATGAGCACGCCCGCCGTGGACATGACGACCGCGAGAAGCACCAGAACCGAGTTGTAGAGCGAGTTGAACTGCGCCAGCAGAATGATGAACATGAGTGCCAGCGCGGCACCGAAGGCCTTGCCGAGAAACGCGCCGGTTTCCTTTTGCTCTTCATCGTCGCCGGTCCATTCCCAACTTATGCTCTGAGGCAGAGGGTTTTCGCTTTCCAGCCAGTCGGTCAGGGTCTCGATCCGCTCGGTGGCGGTGATCGTCACACCGTCCTCGCGGGTCATACCACTGTCCACCGCCGCTTTCACATCGTAATAGCGCTGCTGATCGACGCGGGAGATCGAGGCGAGTTTTGCCACCGGCTTGCGGGTGATGAAGTTCGACAGGGGCACCAGCCCGTCGTTGGTGCGGACCTTGAGCGTGTCCAGCGTCGAGAGCACCCGGAATTCCTCGGGCAGGCGCACGCGAATCTCGATTTCCTCATCCGAACTGTCGACCCGCATCGTGTCCAGAAGGATGCCGCGGGTCACGAGCTGTATCATGCCGCCGACGGTCGCCACATCGGCGCCGAAGCGACCGGCTTTCTCGACATCCACGTCGATCTGCCAGTCGATGCCGGGTAGGGGGCGGGTGTCTTCGATATCAGCCAGTGCGGCCGTCTCCTCGAACTTGGCGCGCACGATTTCGGTCGCCTGTTCCAGTGTGTCGAAATCGTCGGCCTTGAGCCGCAGATGCACGGGTTTGGCGGAGGCCGGTCCCATGGAGAGGTTCAGCGTCTCGGTGTAGATGCCGGGAAGTTGTGCCAGTTTTTCTTCGAGCTGGGCCAACACGTAATCGCCGTCATATTCGGCGCTGACATGGGTGTTCTCGAAAAACAGAAACCCGTCCTCGGTCGTAGTCGGGCGGTCGTCCCAGGGGATTAGCTCGACCTGAATCTGTCCGATGGTGTCACGCGGCGCGGCGCCCCCGCCGGTGTTGGCGTTGAGCCCGCCGTCGCCCGCGAAGACAAAGGCGTTGTCGACGCCCGGCTGGCTCAGCACGATGTTTTCGGCCTGACGCACCAGCGCGTCCTTTTCCGCGACTGAGAGGTTGCCGCGGGCTTTGATATAGATGATCGCCTGTTCGGGCTCGGTAGCGGCGAAGAACTCGACGCCTTTATTGTGCGAGCCGTAATAGATAAAGACCGATGCAACTGCCGCGATCACGGCGAAGATGGTGACGGGAGGCATGACCGGATTAGCGGTGATGAACTGGATCACATGGCCGAAGGGCGTGCGTTTGTAGCCTGCATCGACCCGTTTCGGTGCTTTCTGCCAGCGCAACGAACCGAGGGTGATGGAACTGAGCGAACCGCCGAGGAAGATCAGCACAAGCGCGGCGAGGTAGATCTCGCGCAGGAATAGGAACATGCCTGCGCCGAGAAGGGCAAGCGAGACCGCGGCGAGGCTGAGCCGCAGCGCACGCGAGGTGTGATCGTGCAGCAGATCGGAAATCTGACTATAGAACCGTGCAATACGCCCGGTGACGCCGCCCATGACCGGCAGGTAGATCAGCGCCACGATCAGGGAGGCGGAGAGCACGAAGATGATCGTGACCGGCAGCATCCCCATGAATTCGCCCGCAACCCCGGGCCAGAACAGCATCGGCAGGAAGGCGCAGAGCGTGGTGGCGGTGGAGGAGACAATGGGCCAGAACATGCGTTTCGCGGCCTCGACGAAAGCGGTCATCGGGCCTTCGCCCTCGTCCATCTTGCGGTCGGCATATTCCACCACGACGATGGCCCCGTCGACCAGCATGCCGACGGCGAGGATCAGGCCGAACATGACGATGTTGGAGATGGTGATGTCCATCAGCCCCAGAAGGATGAAACACAGAAGGAAAGAGGTCGGGATTGCGAAGCCGACCAGAAGCGACGAACGGATGCCAAGCGCGGCCAGCACCACGATCATCACCAGAGCAATGGCGGTCAGAACCGAGCCTTCGAGTTGGCTCACCATCGAAGACACTTGCGTCGACTGGTCGTTCGAGGTGCCGACCGTGATCGCCTGTTGCAGGCTCTCGGGCCAACTCTCGTACTCGGCCTGCACGGCCTCTTTCACCACGGCCACGGTGTCGATCACCGGGTAGCCCTTGCGCTTGACGATCTGCAAGGCCACGGTGGTTTCGCCGTTGAAGCGTGCCGTGCCCTCGCGATCCTCGAAGGTCAGGCGAATGTCCGCCAGATCGCCCAGCGTCACCACCCGGTCGCCATTGACCTTGACGGGCAGGGCCATGACGTCGCGCTGATCGCTGAAACTCGACGGGATTTTCACCGAGAAGGTGCCCTGATCGGTCTCGATCTCGCCCGCCGCTACAAGCTGGTTGTTGTTGGTGACGACGCTGATCAACTCGCCCGCCGTGACATTGTAGCTCTCAAGCCGCAGCGGGTCGATTTCGACCTCCAGCATCTCGTCGCGATGTCCGGTAAGCTGTGCCTCCAGCACGGGCTCAAGCCCTTCGAGCCGGTCTTGCATCTGCTTGGCATATTGCACCAGCGTGCGTTCGGGCACCGGGCCGGTGAGGTTGACGATAAGGATCGGGAATTCGGAGAAATTGACCTCCGAGATCATGTAATTGTCCGCCCCATCGGGGAAATCCGCCTGCACCCGGCCCATGCGGTCGCGCACGTCGGCGATGATCTTGGTCTTGTCCCAGCCGAATTCGAATTCGAGCCAGATGCCCGCGTAATTCTCCGCCGCTGTCGCCGACATGGTGTCGAGCCCATCAAGATCGGACAGCTCCGTTTCCATCGGTTTGACCAAGAGCTTCTCGGCATCCTCGGCGGAAATTCCGGGGAATTGAACCGACACATAGAGGCCGGGGATTTCAATGTCCGGCTCGCCCTCTTTCGGCAGGCTGACATAGGCGTAAGCGCCCGCGATCAGGGTGAGCGCCACGAAGGCGAGGATCATCCGGGCGTGACGCCCGGCCCAGTCGACGAGGCCAGTCATTGTTCGGTCTCCGTCTCGGTGGTGTCCGCGAAATGCGGCTCGATCAGCACGCCTTCGCGCACGAATTCCTGTCCGACGGTGATGATATCGGCCTCTTCGGGCAGCCCGGCGACCCAGATGCCCTCTCGCGTGTCGCGCAGCACCTTGACGGGCGCGAAGATCACAAGATTGTCGGGCCCGACAAGCCGCAACCCGATCAGCCCGTCATCGTTGAGCGTCAGAGAAGACTGCGCCACCAGATGCGCCTTCTCGCCCTCGGCCCGGATCGCCAGTTCGACGGTCTGGCCGTCGCGAATGGCGAAATCGGGGTTCGGCACCTCGACCTCGACGCGGAAAGTGCGGGTGGCGGCATCGGCGGAGCGGGCGAGATAGGTGACCTGCCCAGTGACGGTTTCGCCGGAGATCAGCCGGGCACCGGCGAGCGCGCCGATCCTGATTTCATCGACCTCGGTCTCGGGTGCATATCCCACGAGCTTCATCGGATCGAGCTGGATCACCGTCGCACAGGCCGCGCCCGCCGACAAAAACGTCCCGAGTTCCGCCGTGTCGCTTTCCAGAAGTCCCCCGAAGGGTGCTTTGATTTCAAGGTTTTCGATGTCGCGCTCGGCTTGTGCGAGGGCGGCACGGGCACTTTCGACACCGGCTTCGGCGGAAAGGATCTGGGTTTCGGAAGCATAGCCGCCCGCCGCGAGTTTGCGGGCGTTGCCCAGGGCAACCTCTGCCTCAGCCAGCGCCGCCTGAGCCTGTGCCAGTGTGGCGTCGCGCGTGCCCCGGTCGATCTGGCACAAAAGCTGCCCGGCCTCGATCTGTGCGCCCTTGCGCAGGGGCTCGTTAACCACTCGGCCAGTGGTTTCCGCCGTCACCGTGACCTCGCGTGCCGCTTCCGTTTCACCACGCAGCACCACGGTGCTGTCGAGAGGCTCGGCAAGTGAATGGCGGGCGACGACGGAAACCGCATGGGCCTCCGAGCGGGCCTTTTCGGCGGGAGGCGCGAATTCGGCTTCGGACTGCGCGGTCCCGGGGGCGTCCGCCGGGGTGCTATTCAGCCGGTCGCGTTCGAAGATGAACAGGTAGAGCGCGGCGGTCACGAGTAGGGCGATGAGAAGGGAGGCGATGCGCATGTGTCTCTGCTGTCCTTATGGCGCCCTTTCTGGGCGGGCTGTCCTGGGTCCTGTCGTCCTCTCGGCGTGCCCCGGATCGCATGTCGTACCAAGTTTATCACAAAGGACGGCGCGCGATACTGTCGGGATCACAGTCGTGAGAGTTAATAGGATTAACATTGCGGCCAAGATGGGCAAGACCTTGCCTTATCACAAGGGGAGAGGATGGATAAAAACGCCCAATAGGGGATTTTTTTCTATCTTCGTGCCGAAGTGTGGCCACTTTTGCCCAAAGCTGAGCAATCCTGCACAGTGTGCCCTTCCGGATCGTGAAACAGGCGTTGCGCGCGGGTCTTGGCATTCCTGCGAAGTTCGGGGTAAGAGAGGGCAGACGTTTGAAACACCATCCCGCACGGCGCGGTCAGGGGGCGAGAGTGAGCCATACCGATAGTTTTATCGAGGAGGTGACCGAAGAGGTCCGCCGCGACAAGTTCTATGCTTTCCTGAAGAAATACGGCTGGATCGGCATCGTGGCGGTGCTGGCGCTGGTGGGTGGCGCGGCCTGGACCGAATATTCCAAGGCGAAAGAGCGCGCGGCGGCACAGGCTACGGGCGATGCGATCACTGCTGCTCTGGGTGCTGAGACGCCCGCAGCGCGGGCAGAGGCGCTGGCCAATGTGGCGACCACGGGTGAGGCGCGGATTGCCGTCGCCATGCTGCGGGCTGGCGAGTTGCATGCGGCGGGGGATGTGAAGGGCGCGCTGGCCGTTCTTGCGCCGCTGGCGGCCGATGACATGCTCGATCCGGCCTACCGCGATCTCGCGGTGCTCAAGACGGCCATGATCGGCGCCGGAGAGATTGCGCCGGAAGACCGCATCAGCCAGTTGGCGGGCATCGCCAGTCCGGGTGCGCCGTATCGGTTGCTGGCCGAGGAACAGATCGCCGCAGCGCAGGCGGAGATGGGCGATAAACAGGCGGCGATCGACGGTTATCGCGCGATCTCGCAGGATGTGGATGCAAGTAATGCCTTGCGTCGGCGCGCCGCTCAGATGATGGTGGCCCTTGGGGCCGATCCCGCCGAATAACGGCTGCGTCAATCAGGTGCAGGATGCGGGATTGCGTTGGGTTAAAGCAGGGAGTGCAGGGATGATCGGGCATACGGGCAAGGCTGGGCTTTTCATGGCGATGCTGGCGCTGACGGCCTGTGGTGCCGGGCGGGAGCAGATTTTGCAGGGCACCCGGCTCGATCCACGGGATGGTTCCGTGCTGTCGTCTGCAAGCTCCGGGCCGGTGGTGAACCGCGCCGAGAAGATTTCTCTGGGCACGCCGGTGGCGCGCGATGCCTGGACGATGACCGGGGCAGGGCGCTTGCACGCTTCCGGCCATAACGCGTTTACCTCTGGTACGCCGGGCCTCCTTTGGACTGCGGAAATCGGGCAGGGCAAGACCCGCAAGGCGCGCCTGACGGTCGATCCGGTGGCCGCGTCCGGCATTGTCTTCGCGATGGATTCGGCGGCACGCGTGACGGCGGTCTCCGCCAGCACGGGCGGGCAGGTCTGGTCCGTCGATCTGACGCCTGCGGGCGAGAAGAGTGGCAAGGTTTTCGGCGGCGCTCTGGCGATTTCCGGCAACACGCTCTACGTCACCACGGGTTATGGCGACCTTGTTGCCCTCGATGTCGCGACCGGGGGGGAGCGCTGGCGTCAGCGTCTCGAAGCTGTGGGCGCGGCGGGGCTGTCTGTCTATGACGGTCTGGCCTATGTGGTTGCGGGCGACGGTCAGGTCTGGGCGGTGCAGACCACGGACGGTCGTGTGAAATGGCAGATTGCCGGTCCCGAATCCATCACCTCGCGTGCGGGTGCCACCTCGCCTGCGATCGGTGACAAATTCGCAGTGCTGCCGTTCTCGTCGGGCGATCTCTACGGGGTGTTCCGTCAGGGCGGCGTGCGCTACTGGTCCGCTTCTCTTGCCGGTCAACGCAAGGGCGTTGTGTATGCCAATGTCTCCGACATCACCTCCGATCCGGTGATTGTCGGCAATCGCTTCTATGTCGGGAACCAGGCCGGGCGTTACGCGGCCTTCTCGATGGAAACGGGCGAGCGCGTCTGGACCGCAGATGAAGGGGCTTACAGCCCGGCCTCGGTGGTGGGGGGCTCTGTGTTCATCGTTACCGACCGCAACGAGCTGGTGCGCCTGTCGGCCTCTTCGGGAGATCGCATCTGGGGTGTGCAACTGCCCTATTACACCACGGATAAGGCGCGCAAACGCAAGGCGGTCTTCGCCCATTACGGCCCGGTGGCTGCAGGTGGCAAGATGTGGGTGGCTTCGGATGATGGCGTTTTGCGCGGGTTCGATCCGGTCTCTGGCGCGCTGGTCTCGCGTGTCGACTTGCCGAAAGGCGCAGCCTCCGACCCGATCGTGGTGAACGGGGTGATGTATCTTCTGCTTGAGGACGGATCGCTTGCGGCATTGCGTTGAGCGGTTGTGTTCGGTTTGATTGGTGATGCGGTAAATAATGTAACGGAATGAAACAGCTCGATCTTCCACCGGACCAGTCGATCAGGGATAAGGTTGCCGTTCTGGAACGGGCGTTGTTTCTGCCGAACCGAAGGCGCAAGGCCACCTGGAGATACTGGGGCGGAGTGCGTAGCGCTGATGGCTCCGAACACCCATATGCGACGGGATGGCACTACCCGAAAGACCGGGCGACGATCATACCCGAAGACTATCCCCTGCCCGAAGAGATCCCCTCTCTGGAAGGGGATTTTCTTTATCTTGGCCATTATCCCGCAGGCTTCGGCCATTTCCTTCTCGAAAGCACCGCCCGGCTCTGGCATCTGCGCATGCAGGACAAGGCCTTTACCGGGGCGCTGATGCTAAAACCGCGCAAGCTCGACGAAAAGATCGTGGAGCGGCAATTGCAGGAGTTTGCCGAGCTTTGCGGGCTGGAACTGCCACCGCTGATCTGGCCCGACGGACCGGTGCGCTTGTCGCGGCTGACCGTGCCGCAACAGGGCAGCGGGGCACTCGATCTGATGTTGGGAGCGCCGGAATATCGCGACATGATTGTCGGTCGCTTTGCCGCGGATGTGCCTGCGCAGGGGGCGAAAAAGATATACATTTCCCGCAGCGGTCTGGACTCGGCCCACGGCTCTCTGATCGAGGAGGACAAGCTCGAACGGCTGCTCGTCGCGGAAGGTTTTGAAATTTATCACCCGCAGGACCACAGTTTCCGCGACCAGATCGGGCAATACAAGGCGGCGGATGTGATCGTTGGGGTTGATGGATCGGCCTTTCATGCGGTGTCTCTGGTGAGTTGGTTTTCCGAAAAGACCGTTGCGATCATCAAGCGCCGACCCGCGATCGAGGCGGAGTGGCAGGCCCGGCAACTGTCGCAATATGGCGCGGCGCGGGTCGGGGTTGTGGCCTGTGACGAGACCGCATGGTCGCCGGCGGGCGTGCGTCGCGCGGCGCTGTCGATGTTCGGGACCTTGTCCTTTGCTGCGGCGGGGCGGGCGCTTCATGATCTTGGCGCGATTGCGCATCCCGAGGCCTGGCAGGACACGCCTGAGGCTGAGAGGGAGGCGCAGATCAGGGCCATTGGCGCGCAACTTGGCTGCGATATGTGTGAGGTACGCACCTCCGGGACATCGCTCGATCACCTGCCGCCGCGCCAGAAACCCGATGAGATCCGCCTGATCGGAGTGGCCGAGCGCATGGCGCTGTCCGAGGCGCGCTGAGGCCGGTCGGAAGGCGCATCGCAGAGTTTCCTCTGGACAGGCGGATGCAAAAAGGTATACCCCGCAGGGTCAACTCCGGAGCGTTTCATGTCTTTTTCACTTGCCATCGTCGGCCGCCCGAACGTGGGAAAATCGACCTTGTTCAACCGTCTGGTTGGCCGGAAGCTGGCGCTTGTCGACGACCAGCCCGGCGTGACGCGCGATCTGCGCGAAGGCGAGGCGCGCCTTGGCGATCTGCGTTTTACCGTGATCGACACGGCGGGGCTTGAGGAGGCGACCGACGAGAGCCTTCAGGGCCGGATGCGCAAGCTGACCGAGCGCGCCGTGGATATGGCTGACATTTGCCTGTTTATGATCGACGCGCGTGCGGGTGTGTTGCCCGCCGATGAGGTGTTCGCCGACATTCTGCGCAAGCGGGCGAAACATGTGATCCTCGCGGCGAACAAGGCCGAGGGGCAGGCGGGGGAATCCGGTCTTCTCGAAGCCTTCTCTCTGGGCCTTGGCGAACCGCTGCGCCTCTCCGCCGAACATGGCGAGGGCATGCCGGAGCTATATGCCGTGCTGCAACCGTTGGCCGAAGAATTTGACGAACGGGCCGCCGCCGAAGCGCCGGAGGTTGATGTCGAACTGACCGAGGAAGAACAGGAACTGGGCGAGGGCGAAGATGTGGGCGGTGCGTCTCGCGAGTTCACCCGCGACAAGCCGCTGCAAATCGCGGTTGTCGGACGTCCGAACGCGGGCAAATCCACGCTGATCAACAAGCTTCTGGGCGAAGATCGGTTGCTCACCGGGCCAGAGGCCGGGATTACTCGTGACTCGATTTCCGTGACCATGGACTGGAACGGCACGCCGGTGCGCGTGTTCGACACGGCAGGGATGCGCAAGAAGGCCAAGGTGCAGGAAAAGCTCGAAAAGCTCTCCGTCGCCGACGGGCTGCGCGCGGTGAAATTCGCCGAGGTCGTGGTAGTTCTGCTCGACGTGTCTATCCCGTTCGAGCAACAGGACCTGCGCATTGCCGATCTCGCGGAGCGCGAAGGTCGCGCGGTGGTGGTTGCGGTCAACAAATGGGACACTGAGGACGACAAGTCGAATAAGGCGCGCGAGCTGCGCGAAGAGTTCGCACGTCTCCTGCCACAACTGCGTGGTGCGCCGCTTGTCACCGTCTCGGCGATGACCGGCAAGAATTTGGACAAGTTGCAGGAAGCGATCCTTCAGGCGCACGCGGTCTGGAACCGGCGCGTGTCGACCTCGCGCCTGAACAACTGGCTGGGCGCAATGACCGAAGCGCACCCGCCGCCCGCACCGGGCGGTCGGCGCATCAAGCTGCGCTACATGACCCAGGTGAAAGCCCGCCCGCCGCAATTCGTGGTGATGTGCTCGCACCCCGAGGAGCTGAACGACAGTTATAAACGCTATCTGATCAACGGTTTGCGCGAAGATTTCGACATGCCGGGCACGCCGATCCGGTTGTTCTTCCGCTCGCAGTCGGACAAGAACCCATACAAGAACAAGACAAAATCCACGCCCTCGCGGTTGCGTAAACACCTTGGCAAAGACCGCGCAGACGCGCCGAAGGTCAAAAAGCAGCGACCGCCGAAGAAGTGAGAAAAGCGCTGACGCGCTTCGCTTCGCGGAGGATATTTGAAGACGAAAGAAGTGGGGCGTTGCGCCCCTCTTTTTGCATTACAGATCGAGGTCAACCCAGATCGGGACGTGATCCGAGGGTTTGTCCTTCGCCCGCACATGGGCGTCGATTTGGCAATCGGTCAGAAGATCGGCGGCTTGGGGCGACAACAGGAAATGGTCGATGCGGATGCCGTCGTTTTTCTGGAACGCGCCCGCCTGATAGTCCCAGAAGGTGAAGGTCTCCGGCGCGCTGTTGCGCAGGCGCAGCGCGTCATAGAGACCGAGCGCCGTGAGGCGGCGAAATTTCGTGCGACTTTCGAGACGGAACAGCGCGTCGTCCTTCCACGCCTCGGGGCGTTTGGCGTCTTCCGGCTGCGGGATGAGGTTGTAATCGCCCGCCATGAGAAAGGGCTGTTCCTCTGCCAGAAGCTCTTGCGCGCGAGCGGTGAGGCGGTCGAACCATTTGAGTTTATAGTCGTATTTCGACCCCGGAACGGGTTGGCCAGTGCTGTCGAGATCGACCGGGTTGCCATTGGGCAGGTACAGCCCGCAGATGCGGATCGCGCCTTTGTCGCCGACCACCGTCGCTTCGATATAACGCGCCTCTTCGTCATCGCCGCCGTCGCGCCCGTTGCCTTCTGCACCGGCCAGGCCGCGGGTGACATCTTCGAGCGGGAGTTTGGACAGGAGCGCCACACCGTTGAAGGACTTCTGACCATGGGTTTCCACATTGTAGCCCATGTCCTCGAAAATCTCGCGCGGGAAATTTTCGTCCATGGATTTGATTTCCTGAAGGATCGCCACATCCGGTTCGGCCTCTTTCAGCCAATCCGTGAGCGCGCCGACGCGGGCCTTGATGCCGTTGATGTTGAAGCTGGCGATTTTCATGAGGTCTCCTTTTTTCGGGGTTCTCCCTCTTTTGCCCCTTTGTAGGGGGCTTAGCCCTTGTCGGCAATGGCCCGTCCGGCCGCGGCTGCGGACGCCCAGGCCCATTGGAAATTGTAGCCGCCGAGCCAGCCCGTGACATCGACCACCTCGCCGATGAAATAGAGACCCGGAACGGTTCTCGTTTCCATGGTTTTGGACGACAGCGCATCGGTATCCACGCCGCCAAGTGTCACCTCGGCGGTGCGGTAGCCTTCGGACCCGGTGGGTTTGAGCGTGAGGCCGTGCAGCCGCTCGGCGAGCGCTTGCAGCGCCTTGTCCGACTGGTCGGCAAGATTTCCGGTGAGGGCGAATTTCTCCGCGAGTGCCTGTGCAAGTTTGGCGGGAAACAGTGTGGCAAGCGCGGTCTGAATCTGGCGACGACCGTTCTCCGTGCGGGCCGCTTTCAGGACCTCGAAAGCATTGAGAGACGGCAGGAGATCGACGGTGATCGCATCGCCTTCGCGCCAGTAATTCGAGATTTGCAGGACGGCAGGCCCGGACAACCCGCGATGGGTGAACAAAAGCGCCTCATCGAACGATGTGCCATTCGCACAGACCCGTGCTTCGACTGCCGTGCCCGCCAGTGGAGCGATCCAGTCGAGCTCATGCGGGGCGAAGGTCAGGGGGACAAGGCCGGGTCGGGTTTCGGTCACCGGCAAGCCGAATTGTGCAGCGATCTGATAGCCGAGACCCGTCGCGCCCATCTTCGGGATCGACTTGCCACCGGTGGCGACGACGAGGTTGCGGCAGATGACGGGACGCCCCGAAAGCGTTAGGCGAAAGCTGCTTCCGTCATGCACGATCTCATCGACGGTCGTCTCCAGACGGATTTCGGCGGCGCGGGCCTCCGCGAGAAGCATCTCGACAATGGCCGCGGATTTGCCGTCGCAAAACAGTTGCCCCAGAGTTTTCTCATGCCATGTGATGCCATGGCGGGCCAAGAGGTCGATAAAATCCCATTGCGTGTAGCGCGCCAGCGCGGATTTGGCGAAATGCGGATTGCCGGAGATATAATTCCCGGCCCCGGCATAAAGATTGGTGAAATTGCAGCGCCCCCCGCCGGAAATGCGCACCTTCTCCGCCGGGCGTTTGGCGTGATCGACCACGAGCACCGACGCGCCTTTGGCGGCGGCAAAGCCTGCGCAAAACAGCCCTGCAGCGCCTGCGCCCAGAATGATCGTGTCGACATGTTCCATGTCGGGGTTTGATCAGGCCATGCGGCTTAATGCAAGCGGGGAAAAGATCCTGCGCGGGGCCACCATAGGGCCGCAGCGAAGCGGAGACACATACGGTTGAGGTGACGTTTACATCGAAAACGACACGCCACAGCCGCAGGATGCGGTGGCGTTCGGGTTGTCGATCACGAAACGTGCGCCGATCAGCTCTTCGGTGAAGTCGATGGTGGCATTTTCCAGAAAGGGCAGGGAGACCGGGTCGATCACCACAATACCGCCATCACCTTTCAGAACCACATCGTCATCGGCGGGCTCATCGAGCGTGATGTCATATTGAAAGCCGGAACAGCCGCCGCCTTCAATGGCGACGCGGAGCGCCTTGTTCTCGCCGGTCATTTCGTTGATTTCAGCCAGCCGTGCATAGGCGCGGTCGGTGACTTTCGGCGGCAGGGTCAGGGCCATGGTGTCTTTCCCGGGCGTTCAGGCTGAAAAAACAGCCGGTTATTGTGAATTTCCCGCGTCATCTGTTTGTCGCGGAGGGCTGGGCACAATATAGTCCTCGGAAGGAACAGCGACAAGGACGGGAGCGGCGACTTCCGGGAAGAACAGATGTTGAAACCCTATGCGACCCAGCCTTTTGAAACGCGCGGGCGGCTTTACCCGGAAGAACTTTCAACCTTCCGCTCGCCGTTTCAGCGCGACCGCGACCGGATCATCCATTCCTCGGCCTTCCGTCGCCTCAAGCACAAGACGCAGGTCTTTGTCGAACATGAGGGCGATTATTACCGCACCCGGCTCACGCATTCCATTGAGGTGGCGCAGGTGGCGCGCACGCTCGCGGGGGCTTTGGGGCTGAACGAAGGGCTGGCGGAAGCGGTGGCGCTGGCGCATGATCTCGGGCATTCGCCCTTTGGGCACACCGGCGAGGACGCGCTGGAACTTCTCATGAAACCTTACGGCGGTTTCGATCACAACGCCCAGGCGCTTCGGATCGTGACCAAGCTGGAACGCCATTATGCGACCTTCGACGGGCTGAATCTCACATGGGAGAGCCTTGAGGGCATCGCCAAGCACAACGGGCCGATCATCGGGCCCTATGCCGACAAGAAGAAACATCCCGAGGATGCGCCGCTGCCTTATGCGCTCAAGGAGGTTAACGACCAGTTCGATCTTGAGTTGCATACTTTCGCTTCTGCCGAGGCGCAGGTGGCGGCGATTGCCGACGATGTGGCCTATAACCATCATGACCTGCATGACGGGTTGCGCGCCGGGCTGTTCACCGCCGAGGACCTGATGGAATTGCCGCTCACCGGGCCTGCTTATGAGGAGGTTGACCGGCTCTATCCGGGGCTTGAGCGCAATCGGCGCGACCATGAGGCTTTGCGGCGAATTTTCGGGCTTATGGTCGAGGATGTGATCGCGATTGCCTCCAACCGGCTGGAAAGCGCGCAGCCAGAATGCGCGCAAGACATCCGCGACATGGACCGGACCATCATCCGTTTCTCGAAACCGTTCTTCCAGAATCTCAAGGCAATTAAGTCCTTTCTGTTCAAGCGGATGTATCGTGCGCCTTCCGTGGTGAAGGAACGTAAACGCGTGACCGAAATGATCAACGCGCTCTTCCCGCTGTTCATGGAGAAGCCGGAACTTTTACCGGCGGAATGGCGCCATGAGGTCGACGGGGTGCAAAGCGATACGGAACTCGCACGTCTTGTTCTTGATTATGTTGCCGGGATGACCGACCGTTTCGCCATTCAGGAATACGAACGGCTCTGCACCTGATCTGAGTATTTGGACCAAGAAGAAGGACGCGGCATGGCCACGGAAACAGTGACGGGACTTGGCGCAGTGGAGGCCTTTGCCCTCGTTGGCGTCTTGGGCGTGGGCGCGCAATGGCTGGCGTGGCGGCTGAAATTGCCGGCCATCGTTCTTATGCTGGCCGCCGGGCTGATCGTGGGGCCTGTGCTGGGTGTGTTCGACCCGGCGCGCGATCTGGGCACGCTGGTGCAGCCTTTGATTTCGCTCGCGGTGGCGGTGATCCTGTTCGAGGGCGGGCTGACGCTCGATCTGCACAAGTTGGGCGATGCGCGAAAAGGTGTGATGCGGCTTGTGGTGATCGGCGCACCTCTTGGATGGTTTCTGTCCACGGCGGCGCTGCACTGGGGCGCGGGGCTGGGCTGGGAGGCCTCGACGGTGTTCGGTGGCATCATGGTGGTGACCGGCCCGACGGTGATCGCGCCGCTTTTGCGGCAGGCCAAGTTGCAGAAACGCCCGGCGAACCTTTTGCAATGGGAGGCCATCGTCAATGACCCGGTGGGGGCACTGGCGGCGGTGCTCGCATTCGAGTTTGTGCTTGTGGGGCGTGAGGCGGAGAGTCTGCCGGCGGCGCTCACGCAGCTTGGCGTCGGGATCGCCATAGCCATGGCGGTGGGCATCGTCGCCGGGGCGGCGATTTCCTATGCCTTCCGCCGGGCTTTCGTGCCGGAATATATGAAGGTGCCTGTGTTGTTCGCCACGCTTCTGGCGACCTTCGCCTTTCCCAACATGATGCTGCACGAAAGCGGGTTGCTGGCGGTGACGGTGATGGGGTTGATCATCGCCAATGCCGACCTGCCGTCTTTCGAGGAATTGCGCCGGTTCAAAGAGCACGCGACGGTGCTTCTGGTCTCCGGCGTGTTCATCCTTCTCGCGTCCTCGATGGATTTCGCCTCTCTCGGACAGCTTACCTGGCGCGCGGGGCTGTTTGTTGCGCTGGTGATCCTTGTCGCGCGGCCTTTGACCGTGTTGATTTCGTTGCTTGGGACGGGTTTGCCGCGCAATGAGAAAATACTGATCGCCCTGACCGGTCCGCGCGGTGTCGTTCTCGTGGCCGTGGCGGGGCTTTTCGGCGAGCGTCTGGCGGCGGCGGGGGTGAGCGACGGGGCGGTCATCGGTCCTCTGGCTTTCGTTCTGGTGCTGGCGACAGTGGTGCTGCACGGCTTCACGCTGGCCCCTCTGGCCCGTGCTTTGGGCCTCGCGTCCAAAGGCCGTCCTGGTGTGTTGATCCTTGGCGGGTCGCGGTTCACCACCGCCTTGGGCGAGCTTTTGAAACGCGAAGAGGTGCCGGTGTTGATCGCCGATCCGAACCACGCCCGGCTGTTGCGCCCGCGTACGGCGGGCCTGCCGGTGTTTTATGGCGATCTTCTCGGTGAGGCGGCGGAGGACAGTCTGGAAATCCTGTCATTTGAAACCCTGATCGCGGCGACGGAAAATGACGCCTACAACACGCTGGTCGCGACCGATTTCGGGTCGGAATTCGGTCGGGATCAGGTCTGGCAGATCGCGCGGGAAAAGGGCGCGCGGGCCCGGCATTCTCTACCTTCGCAACTGGGTGGGCGGCCTTTCGGCGGTGGCAAGACCTTTGGCGAATTGGAAGATCTGATGAAACAAGGCTGGCGCATCACCGCCACGCCTCTGACGGAGGATTACGGCTTCGATCAGTGGAAAGAGGAGCGCCCGCATGCGCTTTTGATCGGGCGTCTGGCCTCTGGCGGTGTGTTCAAGCGCTTTTTGCAGGAGGATGCGGAGCTTTTGTTCCCGCGCCGGGCCGAGGCGGCGATCGAGGCCTTGCCGGAGGAGCAGCGCGAGAGTGCGCGAGAGGCGTTGAAGCGGCGGCGCACCGATCTGCGGCTGAATGCGGCGCGGGGGCGGATGAGCGCGGGTGTCAAGCTTGTAGCGCTGGTACCGCCGGAAAGCGAGAGCAAACGTGCCGAGGATCAGGGTGACGAACGGAGCGAGAAGCCCGCGGACGGTCAATCCCGTTGACCTTCGCCATACGCGTGGTAAACCCGCGCCAAGCTATAAGTTAGAGAGACGTCATGAACCTGTTCGCCGATATCCGTGTCCTTGTGATCGACAGCCTTGCGGCGCTGACCGCCGAGGGCGTTCTGCCCGAGGGGCTCGATTTTGCCAACGTTGCGGTGGAACCGCCGCGCGATCCGCTGCATGGCGATATGGCGACCAATGCCGCGATGGTTCTTGCGAAACCCGCGAAAGCGAAGCCGCGCGATATTGCCGAGAAGCTGGCCGCACAACTCGCCACCGATCCCCGTATCGAGACGGTCGATGTGGCGGGGCCGGGGTTCATCAACCTGCGTTTGGTGCAAGGCGTCTGGTCCGGGCTCGTGGAAACCGTGCTGAGCACGGAGAATTATGGCCGCTCCACCATGGGTGCGGGCAAGAAGATCAACGTCGAATACGTGTCGGCGAACCCGACGGGGCCGATGCATGTCGGGCACACGCGTGGCGCGGTGTTCGGCGATGCGCTCGCATCCCTGTTGGATTTCGCGGGCTTTGACGTGACACGGGAATATTACATCAACGACGGCGGTGCGCAGGTCGATGTGCTGGCCCGCTCCGCCTTTGAGCGCTACCGTGAGGCCAACGGGCTGAACCCGGAGATTGCAGAGGGCATGTATCCGGGCGATTACCTCAAACCGGTGGGCGAAGCCCTTAAGGCCAAATACGGTGAGCGGCTCCTGAACACGCCCGAAGAGCAGTGGATCGACGAGGTGCGCGAATTCGCGACCGACGAGATGATGAAGATGATCCGCGCCGATCTCGCCTCTCTCGGCGTGACCATGGACAATTTCTTCTCGGAAAAATCGCTCTACGGCACCGGGCTGATCGAGGCCGCTTTGAAGGAGCTCGACGACAAGGGGCTGATCTACGAAGGCGTGCTTGAGCCGCCGAAAGGCAAGACGCCGGAGGATTGGGAGCCGCGCGAGCAGACGTTGTTCAAGTCCACCGCCCATGGCGACGATGTGGACCGTCCGGTGAAAAAATCCGACGGCTCCTGGACCTATTTCGCGCCGGACATCGCCTATCACTATGACAAGGTGAAGCGCGGTTATGACGGCATCATCGACGTGTTCGGTGCCGATCACGGCGGCTATGTCAAACGGATGAAAGCGGCGGTGTCGGCGCTCTCCGATGGCAAGGTCGATTGCGACATCAAGCTGATCCAGTTGGTGAAGCTGTTCAAGAACGGCGAGCCGTTCAAAATGTCGAAACGCGCAGGCACCTTCGTGACCCTGCGCGATGTGGTCGAGCAGGCGGGCAAGGATGTGACCCGCTTCATCATGCTGACCCGCAAGAACGATGCGCCGCTGGATTTCGATTTCGACAAGGTTCTGGAACAGTCGAAAGACAACCCGGTGTTCTATGTGCAATATGCCCATGCACGGGTCTGTTCCGTGCTGCGCAAGGCTGCGGAGCAGGGCGTGACGCTCAGCGACACGCCGAAGTTCGATGATCCGGCGGAGATTGCCGTGGCGCGTAAGCTCGCCGACTTCCCGCGTCAGGTGGAGATCGCCGCGAAAGGCCACGAACCGCACCGGATCGCCTTCTACCTCTATGAGTTGGCCTCCGACTTCCACGCACTCTGGAACAAGGGCAACGAGAATGAGGCGCTGCGCTTCCTGCAGGACGATGCGGACCTGTCGGCGGCAAAAATCGCCCTGCCGCGTGCCGTGGCCGTTGTGATTTCCGCAGGGCTTGGTATCCTTGGGGTGACACCGGCCGAAGAAATGCGCTGAACCGTCAGGCTGCGCTTTCAAAAAGACCGAAAACCCCCAAAAGGGGCCGTTTGATAACGAGGGCAAAAGATCCTCATGCGGCCCCTTAAGAGCAGATGATAACCCGTGGGAAACAAAGCGGGAAACGAGCGAGGCGAAAAGGATGCAGGACGTGCCGAACGGCCCTCGTATGGGCTATGCGTCGCCGCAGGCGGACGAATATTCTTCCCATGAAAATCACTGGCAGCGACCGGAGCCGCAGGTGACGCGCGGTGCGCCGCACACCGCTTATGAGCACCCCGGACTGCGCCAAAGACCGGATGCGGATCGTCTTTTCGCCGATGGACATGTGCATTTTGAGCAACAGTCACCGCGTCATACCGCGACCGGGTTTCAGGACCCGCGCGCCTCTTACGATGCCGGTCCCGCCTATGTCTACGACACCACGGAGATGTTGTCTGACGAAGTTTCCGAGCGGCCTCATCTTGGCCCGGCACAATGGGGCGGTGCCATTGTCTCGCTGGTGCTGATCCTTGGGCTTGGCATCTGGGGTTACAAGCTCATGGTGCGCGATGTGACCGGTGTGCCGGTGATCCGTGCCATGGAAGGGGCTGCACGCCTTCTGCCTGACGATCCGGGGGGGCAACTGGCGATGCACCAAGGGCTTGCGGTCAATTCCGTGACCGCGGACGGGTCTGCCGCGCCACCCGCCGACCGCTATGTTCTGGCCCCCGCTACCGCGGCGCTGACCGAGGAGGATCAGCCGATGGCCAATATTCAGCCGGTGCTGAGTTCCTATGAGCCGTCCGGTTCCGCTTATGCTGTGCAACCGGGCTCTGCGCCACTCGAACAGGTGGCGGTGGAGGAAGACCCGCTCGAACTCGAAGGTGTCGAAGAGGTGGCGGCGGCCGAGCCGGAGATGCTTGATGAGGCATCGGTTGCCGACGCGAAGGCCGTGCCGATGCCGAAACCGCGCCCGGTGCGTCTGGCCTCTCTGGCTACGGAGCAAAGTAGCGCGAGCCTCGACGGTGTGGCCGGTGATATTCTCGCCGCCCTTGGGGCCGCCGAGAGTGCGGAAATGGCCCCGGAAGAAGTGCCCGTGGGCAGTCGTCTGGTGCAATTCGGCGCTTACCAGTCCGAAGATATTGCGCGTTCCGAATGGGAGCGTCTGACCGGGCGTTTCAGCGATCTGATGGACGGCAAGACGCGGGTGATCGAACGGGCGGAAAGCGGGGGCAAGACGTTCTACCGCCTGCGTGCCTATGGGTTTGCCGATGCTTCTGATGCCAACCGGTTCTGTGCGGCGATGACCTCGATGAACGCGGCCTGTACGCCGACGGTTCAGCGTTAAGCGCTGGAAACACCCATGGGGCAGGGCGCTTTTATTCTTGGATGTGAGGGACTTGCCCTTACATCTTCCGAAGTTTCTTTCTTTAAGGCCTCTAACCCATGGGGATTTATACTTTTTGCGCGCAATGTTGACACGCCGGAACAGCTTTGCGCTCTCACGAGCGCTTTGCGAGAGGCGGTTGGGCGTGATGCGCCGATCCTGATCGACCAGGAAGGTGGGCGGGTGCAACGGATGCGCGCGCCTCACTGGCGCGAATTCCTGCCGCCCATGGATCAGGTGCAACAGGCGCGCGATCCGGGGCGGACCATGTGGCTGCGCGGGCGGCTTCTGGCGGAGGATCTGCACAGAGTCGGCATTGATGTGAATTGCGTGCCGGGTCTCGACGTGGCCCGTGCCGAGACCCATCCTTTTCTGCGCAACCGGTGTTTTTCCGAAGACCCCGAAGTGGTCGCCTGTATGGGGCGCGCTTTGGTCGAAGGCATGGCGGCGGGCGGTGTGGCGCCGGTGATGAAACACCTGCCGGGGCACGGGCGGGGCACGGTGGACAGCCATAAGGGCCTGCCACGGGTAACGGCTTCTCTGGCGGATCTTGAGCCGGATTTCGCGCCTTTCAAGGCGCTGAACGATCTGAGCATGGGCATGTCCGCGCATATCATCATGGAGGCGATTGACCCCGAGCGCCCGGCGACACAAAGCCCGGCGGCGATCCGGCTGATCCGTGAAGAAATCGGTTTTCAGGGGCTCCTGATGACCGACGACATTTCCATGGGGGCACTTGAAGGCACGCTGCGCGAGCGCGGAGAGAGGGCATTGAGTGCGGGTTGCGATCTCGTGCTGCATTGCAACGGCGATCTCGCGGAGATGGAAGAGATCGCGGCGCTCGGAGAGATGAATCCGCGGGCGCAGGCGCGTGCCGAGCGGGCGGTGGACAGCCGTCCCACCTATGTGCCCATTGACACGGACGCGCTGGCAGAAGAGTTTTTAACTTTGTAAGCCCAGAGTAAGGGGCCCTTATGGCCGATCCCGATCAATTCGACATCACCGACATCCTGACGGTCGAGGAACGCCTCGCCGCCGAGGCTTTGATCGTGGATGTCGACGGGTTCGAGGGGCCGCTCGATCTTTTGCTGCAATTGTCGCGCACGCAGAAGGTCGATCTGATGAAAATCTCGATCCTGCATCTGGCGCAGCAGTATTTGCTCTTCGTCGAGAAGGCGAAGGAACTCAGGATCGAACTGGCTGCCGATTATCTGGTGATGGCGGCCTGGCTGGCGTTTCTGAAATCGCGCCTGCTGCTGCCACCCGATCCAACGGACGAGGGGCCGTCCGGCGAGGAACTGGCCGCGCACCTGGCCTTCCAGCTTCAGCGATTGGAGGCGATGCGCGAGTCGGCGGCGAAACTCATGGCGCGTGATCAGAAGGGCCGGGATTTCTTCGTGCGCGGCATTCCCGAAGAGGTACAACGCCTGCGCAATGTCACTTATACGGCGAGCCTGCTCGATCTGATGCAGGCCTATGCGCGGGTCAGAACCAAGGACGAGTTCCGCCCCTTCGTGCTTGATCGCGAGGCGATCCTGTCGATGGAACAGGCGCTGGAAAAGCTGCGTTACCTGATCCCATACGCGGTCGAATGGGCGGACCTGTCGTCTTATCTGCCAGAGGGGTGGGAGCTCGACCCGAAGAAACGCCGCTCAGCGACGGCGGCGACCTTTGCGGCCTCGCTGGAACTCGTCAAACAGGGGCAGATCGAGATTCGACAGGGCGGAACCTTTGCGCCGATCCAGATCAAAGCAAGACGGAGAGACCATGGCTGAAGAGCAGTATCAGGAGGAGAGCCTGTTCGAGGCACCGCCTTTGGCCGAACAGGAGCGCATGGTCGAGGCCGTACTTTTCGCCTCCACCGATCCGGTGAGCCTGACCGATCTTGCGGGGCGGATGCCGCATGGCTGCGATCCGAAAGCGGCCCTCGAACTGTTGCAGAAGCGCTATGAGGGGCGTGGCGTGCGTGTGGTGCGCGTGGGGGATGCCTGGGCGATCCGCACGGCGCCCGATCTCGGTTTTTTGATGCAAAAAGAGACGGTCGAGACCCGCAAACTCAGCCGGGCGGCGATTGAAACTCTGGCGATCATCGCCTACCATCAGCCCTGCACCCGCGCCGAGATCGAGGAAATCCGCGGCGTGTCCGTTTCGCGCGGCACGCTGGATCAGCTCATCGAGCTGGAATGGATTCGCTTCGGGCGGCGGCGCATGTCGCCGGGACGTCCGGTGACCTATGTGGTGACGCCGACGTTTCTCGATCATTTCGGTCTGGAGACGGCACGCGATCTTCCGGGGGTCAAGGAGTTGCGGGCAGCGGGGCTTCTGGAAAGCCGTCCGATGCCGGGCCTCGATGAGGAACGCGACGAGGACGAGGAACAGGACGACCTGTTCGAGGATGAGGCTTAAGAAAACCACCTCTTTCCTCATGTTTCCTCATGCGCGCCGTGGAATGACCTTATTCCGGGAGTAACCGGGATCGCGAATGACACATCGCAAATGACATAGAGACCACAATCGGAAGGCCTGCCGTCATGAATTTGGACAGATTGATCTCGATGATCATCAATCGCACGATCCGCACCTTTGTGAACAAGGGTGTCGACGTGGGGATAGATGCAGGAACCAAACACCTTGCAAAGCGACGCTCTGCCAAGACCGGGCAGGATGCGAAGCTGACGCCCGAAGAAGAGCAGCAAGCGCAAAAGCGCCTAGCGGGACAGGCAAAGAAGACCGTGCAGAATGCGCGCAAAATCTCCCGCCTGTCGCGCCGGATCGGGCGGTTCTGATCCCTTGCTCGGATTTTGGTCTTTCACAGTCTGACGACGTGTTCATTGTAAGAACACCTCATAAGGACCTTCCGCTTCGGGGGCCCGAAGCCCGGTTTTTACGGCTGTGACAATATAATAAGGCCCCCCGCCAGTGCGAGGGGCCCGTGATCAGAGAAACGCTGAGGGTTGTATCAGCGGATGATTTTCACGATGCGACGGTCTTCCGGGTTCACGATCACGGTTTCCGAGTTCACATTGATGTACTGGAAATCGCTGTCCGGAATCTCGTAGGTCTCGATGTTGTCCGGAATGCCGGCGCCCACCACGACTTCACCGTCGAGCCAGACCGGCTCAACCGGGTGTTCGGTGACATAGGTCACGGTCACCGGATCGGGGTCGGCGGCGGCTCCGCCCGCCATGCCAAGGACGGCACCGGCGGCAATCGCAGCGGGACCACCCACGATCAGAGACCCGGCCAGCGCGCCGAAAGTGCCGCCTGCCAGAGCGGCCTCGCCGGTGGAGGTTTCGTCATAGGTCACGGTCTCGATATCGAGCTGTTTCTGGTTCTGGTAGATCAATACCGGCTCATCGTTCACCGGGGTCGTCAGGTAGGGCGAATAGGCCCAGCCGCTTTGGCCATTGACTTCGACTTTACACCAGTCACCCGCACCGATGCAGCCTTCCACAGTCACGCTTTCATCGGCACCGATCGTGCCGAGCGTCTTGTATTGGGCGCCCGGACCCGCACGGAAGTTCAGATCCGTCGTCGCGGTCGCCGTCATCGCGGCGAAGGCCGGAGCCGACAGCAGAGCCGCGGTGGTGGTGGCGGTGACAAGCGTCTTGAGTTTGAAAGTCATGTTTTACTCCTGTTTCATCGCACAGCCATGCTGCGCAGTACGGAGTATCAACAAACCAGTGTGTCCGAATGTTCCTTGGCACGAGCAAATTTTTGTGCGCAGGGGCAGGGTGACTACCATATGTGGCATGTTTTAGCCGATGGATCGCCTGAGCGCTTTTCCAACGGCAATGACACGGATTTGCATTTCATTTTGTTGAAGAGGCGAAATGCTTCGACAATTTCAACCCCTGCCCCTGATAATTCGACGCCAGATCGGCACCGTAAAGCCGGTCGGGGCGGCTTTCCATCCGCTCGTAGACCAGACGCCCGACGATCTGCCCATGTTCGAGCACGAAAGGCGCTTCGTGACAGCGCACTTCGAGTACGCCGCGCGCACCCGCGCCGCCAGCCCCGGCATGGCCGAACCCCGGATCGAAGAAGCCCGCGTAATGCACCCGGAACTCGCCGACCATGGCCAGATAGGGGGCCATTTCGGCGGCGTAATCGGGCGGAATGTGCACCGCTTCACGGCTCACGAGGATGTAGAAGGCGCCGGGATCGAGGATGATCTGGCCGGTTTTGGAATAGATCGGTTCCCAATATTCCGCCGGGTCGTAAAAGCCGATGTTGTCGAGGTCGATCACCCCGGTGTGCGGCTTGGCGCGATAACCGACGAGCGTGCCTTCAGCGGGTTTGAGATCGACGGAAAAGCCAAGGCCCTGATCAATCACCGCATGACCGTTCACCAGAGGGCTCTCTTTGTGCAGCGCCTCAAGCTCTGCGTCGTTCAGCACCGATTGTCCGGCACGGAACCGCACCTGATTGAGCCGCATGCCGGGGCGGACGAGAGCGGAGAAGGAGCGGGGGCAAATCTCGGCATAAAGCGGGCCATCGTAACCGGGCGCGATGCGGTCGAATTCGACGCCCTCGTCGGTGATCAGTCGGGTCAGAAGATCGAGCCGCCCGGTCGAGCTTTTGGCATTGGCGACGGCCTGAATGCCCTCGGGCAGGGCGAGGCGTTCCATCAGCGGCACGACATAGACACAGCCCTTTTCCAAAACAGCACCATCGGTCAGGTCGATCTGATGCATTTCGAACTCGGAGAGGCGTTCGGAGACCGTGCGGCCTTCGCCCGCCAGAAACGAGGCCCGCACCCGCCAGGCGCGCGTGCCAAGGCGCAGATCGAGGGAGGCGGGCTGCACCTGTGCGTCGATCACCGCCGGGCTGGCCGTGATCTCGCCGCGTGTCAGCATGTCCCGAATGGCATGATCGGCCAAAACACCCATGTCGTCCTCCCCGGGTCCTCAAACCCTTGTTTCCGATCCGAAAGCTTTAACGCAAAACCGCCCGCAAGCCCAGAGGCTGCGAGCGGTTTTGAGGTGTTTTGGTCGGGCTAGCAGGACTTGAACCTGCGACCTTCCGTCCCCCAGACGGACGCGCTACCAGGCTGCGCTATAGCCCGACGTGGACCCCTTACATAGTGATTTCCGTAGCAGGGGCAAGCGTTAATTTGGCTCATCCCCCGTAAATTTCAGGGCAAATTCCGGGCGCGATGAGATCACCCGGCAATGCGCGCCCGTAGGGCTTCCACGCGGCTCAACAGCGCGGCGATTTCATGCTGCGACACATGACACAACTTGCGATGGTTCAACTGACCGACAATGCCCGGAGACATGATTGTAATATCGTCGTCGTCCGAGGGGTCTTCCGGCAGGGCGAATTCACGGCCAACCGAAGCCGTGGCTTCAGCCGGGGAAAAATCTGTTGCGACATAAGGTTCTTCGCTCGTTTCCTCTGCGATCTCCGGCTCGATTGTGCCGATGCCCGCTGTGAGAATCGCCTCGTCCTCCGCCGTCATTTCGGCGTCGTCTGTCGCGCTCTCGGCGGTCGTGTCGAATTCGATGTCATCTTCGGTGATGTCTTCATCCGCTTCGATGGGATCGGGTTTTTCGAACAGATCAGCCATTGGCCCGTGGTCGAAGTCGAAGGAGGTCTGACCGGCCCGGCCTCCGGCAACCGGTGCCGGAGCAGCGGCAGGCGTCTCGCTGTCATGTGCGTTCGCGACGGAGGCTTCCGGCGTGAGGTCTTCGCTTCGTTCCTCTGATGCGACCTCGGCTGTGGGCGGCGTGGTCGTGTCCGGGCGGGCAAAGGGAATCACACGTTTTTCCGGTTCGGTCGGTTCGAAATCGTCCTGCGGCACCATTTCAGCCATGGGGGCGGACGGCACAGGGGGAATCGGGCTGTGTTCGGGCGTTGGTGCGGTGATTGGCTCGACGCCCTCGATCACCGGCGAGAGCGAGGCGACATATTTCACCCCGTGCTCCCGCAACAGTTTCTGCACGCCGCGAATGGTCATACCATCGTCATGAAGCAGTTTCTTGATCCCGCCCAGAAGCGCCATGTCGGAGGGGCGGTAATAGCGCCGCCCGCCCGCGCGTTTGACCGGTTTGACCTGGGTGAACCGGCTTTCCCAGAACCGCAACACATGCGCGGGCGTATCCAGCCAATCGGCAACCTCGCTGATCGTGCGGAAGGCGTCCGGTGATTTATCCATTGTAGATCAAACCTTTAAGCGGATTTACGACTTGTTGCCCGCCGCCACGCGGTCCTTCATCAGATGCGAAGGACGGAAGGTCAGAACCCGGCGGGCCGGGATCGGAGCTTCGTCGCCGGTCTTCGGGTTGCGCCCGACACGTTCGGCTTTGGCGCGTACCGAGAAGGTGCCGAAGGACGAAATCTTGACGGTTTCTCCCTCGACGAGTGCGTCGGAAATATGCGCCAGCACGCTTTCGACGAGCGCTGCGGATTCGTTGCGGCTCAGGCCGACCTCGCGAAATACGGCTTCGCTGAGATCCATGCGGGTCAAGGTCTTGGTCATTTTTCTCCCCCTGCGGAACGATTGTCCCGGAGAGTGGCAGTTTGGTAAGCTTGCGTCAATATCAATGACTTGGCTCGGGCAGTTGAGGCGCCGGAACCTGCCGCCAAGCGCCGGCTAAGATGACCCTACGTCACCAGCGCAACACCACCGCCCCCCAGGCCAGCCCGCCGCCGATCGCCTCGGCGACGCAAAGGTCGCCTGCCTTGATTTGACCGCGCTCCTTGCCGACCGACATGGCAAGCGGGATCGAGGCGGCGGAGGTGTTCCCGTGATCCTGCACGGTGACGATGACCCGATCCATCGAGTGACCGAGTTTCTTCGCGGTGCCTTCGATGATGCGGATATTGGCCTGATGCGGCACGATCCAGTCGATATCGGCATCGGTCAGCCCGGCTTTGCTGATTGCGGTCTCGGCGGTTTCGGCGAGTTTCTGCACCGCCTGACGAAAGAGTGCATTGCCCTGCATCCGGAGTTTGCCCGAAGTGCCGGTGGTGGAGACACCGCCATCGACATAGAGCATCTCCTTGTACTGACCGTCGGAATTCAGATCGACGGCGAGAATGCCGCGGTCCTGCGGTGTTCCGGCCCCTTCACGGGCCTCCAGCACCAGCGCGCCCGCGCCATCGCCGAAGAGCACGCAGGTCGAGCGGTCTTCCCAGTCCATGATACGCGAAAACGTTTCGGCCCCGATGACGAGCACGCGTTTGGCCTGACCGGAGACGATCTGGGCATTGGCGTTCGAGAGCGCGTAGATGAAGCCCGCGCAGACCGCCTGCACATCGAAGGCAAAGCCGCAGGACATGCCGAGCGCGTTTTGAATCATCGTCGCGACCGAGGGAAAGGTCAGATCCGGCGTCGAGGTGGCGACGATCACCGCGTCGATGTCCGAGGGTTCAAGCCCCGCGTCCCGGAGCGCGGCGCGCGCGGCCTCGGCCCCCATCATGGAGGTGGTTTCCCCTTCGGCGGCAAAATGACGCCGCTCGATCCCGGAACGGGTGCGGATCCATTCATCGGTGGTATCGAGGGTTTTTTCGAACTCTGCGTTCTCGACCACGCGGGCGGGGAGATAGTGTCCCACACCAGCGACGACTGCCCGGACTGTCATGGACAAGGCCTTATGTTATTTATGACGTTCCGTCATTTTGCGATGTGGCGACGGCGGATGCAACCCGTGCCGCCAAACGATCGGTAAAGCCCGAGGCGGATAGCTCATAGGCGAGTTTGATCGCAGCTGAGACGCCCGTGGCGTCGGCCGAGCCGTGGGATTTGACCACGGTGCCCCTGAGCCCGAGGAAGACCCCGCCGTTCACACGGCGCGGATCGATTCGTTTTTGCAGACGTTTGAGCGAGGTGAGCGCGAGCAGGGCGGCGATGCGCGACAGCGGTGTCGCCTTGAACGCCTCCTTGAGAAGATCGCCCACGAGCTTCGCAGTGCCTTCGCCGGTCTTGAGCGCGATGTTGCCTGTGAACCCGTCGGTGACGATCACGTCCACCCGGTCGCCGGGAATATCGCCGCCCTCGACGAAGCCTCTGAACTCATAGCCGCCAATGCCGGAAGCGTTCTCGATCAGCTCATTGGCTTCTTTCAACTCCGCGCGACCCTTGTGCTCCTCGGTGCCGACGTTCAGAAGGCCCACGCGCGGCGTCTCAAGGCCAAGCCCATTACGGGCATAGGAGGCGCCCATCATCGCGTATTGCAGCAGATCCTGGGCATCGGCGCGGATGTCGGCGCCGACGTCGAGCATGACGTTGAACCCTTGCACATTGCGCGAGGGCCAGAGGCAGGCGATGGCCGGGCGGTTGACACC
Source organism: Celeribacter persicus (assembly GCF_003050785.1). Taxonomy (GTDB): domain Bacteria; phylum Pseudomonadota; class Alphaproteobacteria; order Rhodobacterales; family Rhodobacteraceae; genus Celeribacter; species Celeribacter persicus. The sequence goes on along the minus strand of NZ_QAOH01000002.1, from coordinate 182,900 downwards.
TTCCAGCTTGCGCAGGCGGATCATCGAGGTCGCCATCAGCGCGCCGGTGTTGCCACAGGAGACGCAGGCCTGCGCCTCGCCATCCTTCACCGCGTCAATGGCGGAGCGCATTGACGTGTCGGTGCGGCGCATCGCCGTCGAGGGTTTGTCATGCATGGTGACAACACCCGGCACGTCGCGAATCTCGACGCGATCACGCAGGACCTTGCGTTTGCGGATGAGCTTCTGAAGCTCGGCCCCGTTGCCGTGGACGATAAACCTGAGCGCGGGATTTTTGGACGCAGAACGTGCAATACCGGCGACAACCGCCGCCGGTCCACGATCGCCACCCATGGCGTCGATTGAAAGCGTGACCTGAATCCCCTCACGAGCGCCGAGACGGCCCTTGTTGTCCGTGGCCCTGCTGTCCGTGTCTTTATGCTCGGACCCCTGTCCCGTGATCGCCGGGGCAGAGGTGCCGGAAGAAGTCTCGGACGGGCTCATGCTCATCAGAACGCCAGTCGGGGAATCGGACTTACGCCGCGTCTTCGTCGAGGTCGATCTCGTCGGCCTGAGCGACGACTTCACGGTCATCGTAATGGCCGCAAGCGCCACAGACGTGGTGGGGGCGTTTCAACTCGCCGCAGTTCGGGCACTCGGCGGGGTTGCCGGCGACCAGAGCATCGTGGGCGCGGCGCATGTTCCGCTTGGAGCGGGTAACTCTATTCTGAGGGACAGCCATGTCTCAACCTCGGTAGCAACGGGCAGGGGGTCTTGCGATCCCGTGCCTCTGGTGGGCGGGGCCTTGGGCCCCTGATACAAGTCCGGGCCTCATACCCGGTGAAAACTTTGGCGCTTCATAGGCCTTCGCGGGCAGAGTGTAAACCATGGTTTGCACCATAATTTCCGTCTGCGCCCTCGTCCGTCCCCGGTCAGAGACGCGTCAAAGACGTGCATGGAAGCGAGGCCGGGAACATACTCGCTTTGCGATTCCATGCAAGTCTTTTGTTTGCGGTGTTTTAGAGGCGGTTATTCGCCGTTTTCTCCACCGTCTTTGTCGATCTTGTCGCGCAGCGCCTTGAGGGCTGCGAAAGGTTTCGTATCCTCGTCGCTCATTGCCGTTTTGCCCGGCTCTGTGAACTGTGTCACGCCCAGCTCGGCCCCTTGTGCGCGGGGATAATCGGGGGCGGCGAGCGCCAGAGCCTCTTCGGCGACGGCGGAGAGGATGAGGGTGGCGGGCAGAGGTTCGACGGTGTCGTCCTCCGGCATCTCAAGCTCTTGTTCGGGGTGAAATTCCTCGTGCAGATCGGCGATATAGGTGCGGTTCACAGGCACATCGAGTCGGGTGGTCACCGGCACGAGGGTTGCCACGCAGGGCTGCACCACGGTGGCGCCGAGTTCTCCTTCGAGCCGCCAGTCGCGTTTGCCGACAGGGATCATCCGGCCTTCGAATTTCACTTTCCGCACCGAACTGAGGCCCAGAGTTGTCGCCATTTCCTCCAGATCTTCGCTGGAGGGCACCAGGCGGAAGGAATGGGCATGGGCGTCGGAAAGATCGCGTAGGTGCAAAGGGCTGCCCCAGCTGTGCAGGCCGTCGTGTCCCATTGTGGAAGTCTCCTTGATCGTCGGGCGCTGTTTCTATAAGCCGGATACGGATACGAGGCGCAAGCACACAAGGCAAGAGGGGGCATATGTCCGACCGTATTTTCCCGCGAGGGGCCGCAATCGTGGCGAAAGCTCTTCTGGGGCTGGCGCTGATCCTGTCCCTGAGCGCCTGTGTGGCGCAGTTCCGCAACCATGGCTATGTGCCCTCGTCCGAGCAATTGGCGCAGGTCGTGGTGGGTGTCGATACCAAGGATACGGTGGCCGATGTGATCGGCGCGCCGGGGATCGAGGGGATTCGCGACAATTCCGGCTGGTATTACGTGCGCTCGCAATTCCGCCACTACGGCGCGTTCGAGCCGAAAGAGGTGGACCGGCAGGTGGTCGCGATATCTTTCGACAGCCGTGGCGTGGTCAGCAACATTGAGCGCTTCGGGCTTGAACAGGGCCGCGTGGTGGTGTTGGAGCGTCGTGTGACAGACGACAACATCAAGGGCGTGACCTTCCTCGAACAGCTCTTTGGCGGTCTTGGCAACATCTCTGCGGAACAGCTTTTGCAGTAAGCCTGCGCAGAGAGCCGACACAAAAAGCCGCCCCGCGATGGTTTCGGGGCGGCTTTTATTTTGAGTATTTTCGCCATCGGAAAACCCTTAAAGGGCAGGTTTGGCGATGTCGGGCGCGGTTTTTCAGTCCGGCACGAAACGGATCGACACGCCGTTGATGCAATAGCGCATCCCCGTCGTCTCGCGCGGCCCGTCCGGGAAGACATGGCCCAGATGCGCGCCGCAGTCGTCGCAATGCACTTCGGTGCGGATCATGCCGAAGGAGGTATCGCGGGTCTCGCCCACCGGTGCGTCCTCTTTCGTGCGATCGAAGGACGGCCAGCCGCAATGCGACTCGAACTTGTTCTCCTGCCGGAACAGTTCCGCCCCGCAACAGGCGCAGGTAAATGCCCCCGACGCTTTCGGAAAGCCCGGATGGGAAAAGGCGCGCTCGGTGCCGTGCTGGCGGGTGACGCGGTAGGTTTCCGGGTCCAGCTCCTCGCGCCATTCGGCATCCGTTTTTTCGATTCTCGGCATGGCGTGCTCCTTTGTCTTGTTCAGGGGCAAGATAGTTGGCTGTGGCTTTGTGACAAGACGTCAAGAAATCGTCATCTCTTGCAGGCATGAAGAGGCGACCCCATAGTCTTATGGTATGATATTGGTGAAAGCGGAAGGAAGCCTTCGCGATGTTCAACCTGCTCAAAGGCCGTTATACGGTGCGCTTCGCGCAAACCCGCGCGGATATCGAAGCGGCGCAGCGTTTGCGCTATCTCGCCTTCGTGGCCGGAACCGGGGCCGCCGAACGCCTTGACGGGCTTGAGGCGGACGATTTTGACGGGTTGTGCCGTCATGTCCTGATCGAGGAGCGCAAGACGGGGCGGCTCGTCTGTACCTACCGCTTTCTCGATCTTGCGGGCGGGGCGGACATCTCCCGCAGCTATTCGGCGCAGTTCTATGGGCTTGAGGGGCTTGCGGAGTATGAGGGCCGGATGCTGGAGATGGGGCGCTTCTGCATTCACCCGGAATGTCACGACCCGGACATCCTGCGCATCGCCTGGGGGGCGATGACACGCTATGTCGACGAGGCGAATGTCGAACTGCTGTTTGGCTGTTCGTCCTTTCACGGTGCCGATTGGGCGCTGCATGCCGATGCTTTGGCGATGCTGAAACACCGTCATCTAGGGCCGAAACGGTTTTTGCCGAAGGTGAAAGCGCCGAACGTGTTCAAATTCGCCGCGCGGCTGCGGCGCAAGCCGGATGCCAAGCGCGCCGCGCGGGCCATGCCGCCTTTGCTCAAGACTTATCTGATGATGGGAGGCTGGGTGTCGGATCACGCGGTGGTGGACCGCGATCTGAACACGATCCATGTGTTTACGGGGGTGGAAATCAAATCCATCCCGCCCGCGCGCAAGAAACTGCTGCGCTCGGTCGCCGGATAACGCAAAGGCCCCCGAAGGGGCCTTTGTTCGTGATATTTGAACGATCAGGCCGCGTGTTTGACCTCGATCTTATGCGCCTCGGACCTGGCCTCTGCCGGTTTCGGCAGGGTGAGCGTCAGCACGCCGTCTTTCATTTCGGCGGCCACGCTGTCCGGGTCCACGTCGAACGGCAGGCTCATCACCCGCCGGAAGCTGCCGCAATAGCGTTCGATCCGGTGATAGGCGCGGGCGGTCTTGTCGTCCTTGTCCTCATCGGACGCGGTTTCGGTTTTCTTTTCACCTTCGATGGTCAGACGATTGCCGCTGACCGAGACGGTGACGTCGTTTTCCGTCATCCCGGGAAGCTCCGCGGTGACGGTGATTGCGTCGTCCGTTTCACTGACGTTGCTGTTCATGGCGAACGTGTGGTCAGGAAGGGACATACCTTCGCTGAAATCGTCGAACAGGGATTCGATTTGATCCCGGAGCGTTGCGAAGGGGGTTTCGGCCTCTTTATGTCCAAGCCAGGACGTCGGAAGCCAGTTTTTCGATCTCATGATCAGTCCTCCCGATAATAAAGCGTTACATCTTGACGCTGAGACATCAGAAGGTGCGGTGCTGCGCCAAGTTTCTGGCCCAGAGTTGTGACGGAACGCTTTTGGTTGCCGATGGGGAGCTTATAGCAGGAAACGCTGCCAAATGCCTTGATCCGATGCCATACAGTTTTGCACAGGGCCGGTCAGTGAGGCTCAGCGCTTTTCCAGCGCAAGGCGCAGTCCGAGTGCGATGAGAATCGCGCCAAGAGAGCGTTCCATCCATTTGCCCAAGGTCTGAGACCGGCGCAGGGCGGCTCCGAGGCGGTCGCCCATGAGGATCAGCGGCGGCTCGACGAGGGCGGCGGTGACGATGATCAGCGTGCCGTGCAGAAAGAGTTGCGCTGGCAGGGGGCCTGCGCCTTCGACCACGAATTGTGGCAGGAAGGCCAGAAAGAACAGTGCGACCTTGGGGTTCAGAATGTCGGTGAAGACGCCCTGCCGGAAAATCGCCCAAGGGTTGAGGCGCGGGCCCGCGACGTCCTTGTCGCTCAGAAATGCGCTGCCGTCCGAGCGCAGCGCCTGAATGCCGAGCCAGACGAGATAGGCGACACCCACCCATTTCACGATGGAAAAGGCGACGGCAGAGGTCATCAGGATCGCCGACAATCCGGCGGCGGCCATCACCACATGCACCATCGCCCCGATCCAGATACCGAACATGGCGGCAAAGCCCGCACGCTTGCCGCCGCGCAGCGTCTGGCCGAGGATGAAGGCGAAATCCGGCCCCGGCGCGAGATTGAGCAAGAGGACAGCGGAGAAGAAGGTGGTCCAGTGGAGCAGGGAATAATCGAACATGAGGACAAGCTATAAAGAGGGAGCCGGGCTGTCCAACGTCGCTTTGTGACGCGGCGCATCACATGACATGATCATTGACCTTTTTGCGGCACCCGAGTAGCGGTGCGGCATGGCACGCGCACCGGTTTTACAACTCTCCGACATTTCGCTCACCTTTGGTGGAAACCCTGTCTTTGACGGGCTGTCTCTCGTTGTTCAGGAGGGCGACCGGGTCGCTCTTGTGGGCCGGAACGGCTCGGGCAAGTCGACGCTCATGAAGGTCATGGCGGGGCTTGTCGAGACGGACCGGGGCAGCCGGGTTCTGGGGCCGGGGATCACGGTCGGCTATATGGAGCAGGACCCGGATTTGTCGGGGTTCGAGACCTTGGGTGATTTCGCGGCCTCGCAACTCGATGCGGCGGAGAGCTACAAGGTCGACATGGTGGCCGAGGGGTTGAAATTCGACCCGTCCACGCCGGTTGCCACCGCCTCGGGCGGCGAGCGTCGGCGGGCGGCCTTGGCGAAGCTTTTGGCCGAGGCTCCGGGGCTGATGCTGCTGGACGAGCCGACCAACCATTTGGACATCGAAGCGATTGCCTGGCTCGAAGAGGAACTACGACTGACCAAAACGGCCTTTGTGCTGATCTCCCACGACCGGGCGTTCCTCAATCACCTGACACGTGCGACGCTCTGGATCGACCGGGGCGAGGTGCGGCGTCAGGAGCAGGGCTTCGAGGCGTTCGAGGAATGGCGCGACAAGATCTGGGATGAAGAAGACCAGCAGCGGCATAAATTGAACCGCAAGATCAAGGCGGAGGCGCGGTGGGCCGTTGAAGGCATCTCGGCGCGGCGCAAACGCAACATGGGCCGGGTTCGGGCGCTTCAGGATTTGCGGGCGGAACGCGCGAGCCAGATCAAACGTCAGGGCACGGCGGCGATGGAACTCGAAGTGGCGGAGAAATCCGGCAAGCGGGTGGTCGAGGCCGATCACATTTCCAAGAGCTTCGGTGATCGCGTGATCGTCCGTGATTTCTCGATCAAGGTGGCGCGCGGTGACCGGATCGCTTTCGTGGGGCCGAACGGGGCGGGGAAGACGACGCTTCTCAAGATGCTTACGGGTGAGATGGGGCCGGACACGGGTACCATCAAACTGGGCACGAAGCTCGACATGGCGGTGTTCGATCAGACGCGGTCCAATATTCGCGAAGACCTGACGCTTTGGGAGGCGATGACCTCGGACAAGGAGATTTCGGTCTCCGGCAAGGCCGATCAGGTCATGGTGCGCGGCACCCCGAAACATGTGGTCGGTTACCTGAAAGACTTTTTGTTTTCCGAAGCCCAGGCGCGCGCGCCGGTGGCGTCTCTCTCGGGCGGCGAAAAGGCACGGCTTTTGCTGGCGAAGATCATGGCAAAGCCGTCGAACGTGCTGGTGCTCGACGAGCCTACCAACGATCTCGATATCGAGACGCTCGATCTGTTGCAGGAATTGCTCACGGATTTCGAGGGGACGGTTCTTCTGGTGTCTCACGATCGCGATTTCATCGACCGGGTGGCGACGCAGACAGTGGCGGTTCCGGGCGATGGTTCCGCGACGCTTTATGCTGGCGGCTGGTCCGATTATCTGGCGCAGCGCGGTGACAGCGGGTTTTCCAGTGAGAAACCGCATGTGAAAGCGGCGACAAAGCCCGAGGCGAAAGCGGAGAAACCGGCGCAGAAGACCGCACCGGCAAAGTCCGGGTTGTCTTTCACGGAAAAGCACCGTCTCGAAGCCTTGCCTGCGGAAATCGAACGCCTTGAGGCGGAAATTACCAAGCTCGGTGAGCTTCTGGCCGACCCGGAGTTGTTCACACGCGAGCCGGTGAAGTTCAAAAAGGCGACCGAGATGCTGTCGCAGCGGCAAGAGGCGCTGATGGCAGCCGAGGAAGAGTGGCTTACGCTCGAAGAGAAGAATTCCGACGCCTGAGCGGTCGAATTTCTTGTGGATATTTTCCCTTCGGCCAGTTCTTGCCTGTCCTGAAGACCGGTTCGGCAGCTTTTCACCGATTTAGGGTACCTCACGGTTTCCTCACGCTGGCGTGACTTCCTCCCCTCTGTTTTTCGGGAACGTTTTGTCTATGTCTCTCGTTGAGATGTCGATCAAGGCATCACCTCTGAACGAGGCAGTACAAGGAGAATGAACATGAAACGTATCGCAACCCCGGCACTCGCTCTGGCCGCTTTCGCTCTGACTGCTCCGGCCTTCGCCGGTGGCTATTCCGAGCCGGTCGTCGAACAGCCGGTGATCACTCCCGCCCCCGTCATGCCGGTTTCCGGCACCGACTGGACCGGCGGTTACGTCGGTGCGACGCTTGGCTATGGCTGGGGCTCCGACGCGCTGGATGACGCCGATGACATGACCTACGGCGTGTACGGCGGTTATGATTACGACTTCGGCGATTTCGTCCTCGGTGGCGAACTTGAGTACAACGCCACGGAACTGGAAAACGACACTTCGGACCTCGATGATCTGACCCGTCTGAAACTGCGTGCCGGTTACGACATGGGGCCGGCTCTGGTCTACGGTGTGGTCGGTGCGGCCTATGCCAACGCCGATATCAACGGCAGCTCCTACAATGACACCGGCTATGTCTACGGTATCGGCATGGATTACGCCGTGACCGACAGCATGACCGTGGGTGCCGAACTGCTGCAAAACGAATTCGACGAATTCGACGACAGCGGTGAAGACCTCTCCGCGACCACGCTCGGTGCGCGCGTGAGCTTCCGCTTCTGATCCGACGATCCGAAGTCACGTTCCCCCCCGATGGTCCATTTCGACCATCTCAGGCCCCTCGTCTTCATGACGGGGGGCTTTGATGTTTCAGAACCGTAACATCCGATGGACTTGGCCATCGGGAACGCTAGAGTGAGGCAAGACAGAAGGGGGAGGAGCCGGATATGGCGCTCGAAGACGCGAAACATCAGATCGATGTGGCCTTTACCGGTTCCGGGCGCGGGTTGGCCTATGAAAATGCCTTCGGTGGTGCGCTTTCCGCCTTTCGTCGCCGTTACACCAAAAACCTCACCGGTGTTGATCTCGCCATCACCGGCGTGCCCTTCGATCAGGCGGTGACCAATCGGCCCGGCACACGACTTGGGCCACGGGCGATCCGCGAGGCGTCCAGTTTGCAGCCTTTTGACGCGCCCTATGGCTGGGGTTATTCGCCCTTGGATGAATTCAATATCGTGGATTACGGCGATCTGGCGTTTGATTACGCGATGGTTTCCGAGTTTCCCGAGCGGCTGACGGATCACATCCGGGGCATTCTGGCCGCAGGGGCCGGGAGCCTCGTTCTGGGTGGCGATCATTACATCAGCTACCCGATCCTCAAGGCGCATGCGGAGAAATTCGGGCCAATCAGCCTCATCCATTTCGATGCGCATTCCGATACGTGGCAGGATGACGACCTGACCCGCATCGACCATGGCACGATGTTCTACAAGGCGGTGAAAACCGGCCTCATCGACCCGAAGACCTCGGTCCAGATCGGCATTCGGACCGATAATCCGGACACTCTGGGCGTCAATATCATCGACGCGCGGACTGTGCATGAGCGCGGGGCCGCCTGGGTGGCGAGTGAGGTGAAAAAGATTGTGGGCGACCGCAACTGTTACCTGACCTTCGACATCGACTGTCTCGACCCGGCTTTTGCACCCGGCACCGGCACGCCCGTCTGGGGCGGGCTGGCAAGTTGGCAGGCGGCGGCGATCCTGCGCGATCTGGCGGGGGTGAACCTGACCGGCGGCGATGTCGTCGAGGTCTCGCCGCCCTATGACACGACGGGGGCGACGGCGGTGGCGGGTGCCCATGTGGCGATGGAAATCATCGCGCTCTATGGCTGGACGCGGCGGAAAGAATGAAAATGCTGATCTGGGCGATTATCATCGGGTTCATTGCGTTGCAGGGGTTTATCCGCCTTGCACCGACCGATGGCGCGCGCTGGCATATCGACCCGTTTGCCGCATCCGATCCCGCGCCCGGAGGGGTAAAACGGCTGGTGAGCGTGCCGCTGTCACCGGAAGAGGCGCTCTCGCGGCTGGCGGCGATTGCCGAAACCGAACCGCGCACACGGCGCGTCGCCGGTTCGGTCGAGGAGGGGCGTCTGACCTACCGTACGCGCTCGGCTTTCTGGGGTTTCCCCGATTTCACCACGATCTCCGCGCGCTCAGACGAGAGTGGCGCGGAGGTGGTGATCCTCGCGCGGTTACGCTTCGGAAAATCGGATTTCGGGGTGAACGGGCGGCGCGCGGATGCGTGGATCGCAGCGGCGGGGTTTTAGCTTGGCCATCTTGACCCGCCTCGGTTTTCAGCGCAACAGATCGCCTCATGATACCTCAAGACCGTCTCCAGCAGATTCTGCAACGTTTCGAATTCCTTGAAGCCGCCATGGCGCAGGGGACAGGCGATATTGTCGCTTTGGGCCGTGAATATGCCGGGCTCAGGCCGGTGGTGGCGCAAATCCGCGCCTACCAGACACTGAGCGAGGATATTGCGGAGGCCGAGGCGATGCTGTCGGACCCGGAGATGAAGGCGCTGGCGGAAGAGGAACTGCCAGAGTTGAAAGCACGGTTGCCGGAGGCGGAAGAGGCGCTTCAGATCGCACTTTTGCCGAAGGATGCCGCCGACACCGGTTCCGCGATCCTTGAAATCCGGCCCGGCACCGGGGGCGATGAGGCATCCCTGTTCGCGGGCGATCTGCTGCGCATGTACCAGCGCTATGCCGAGGCGAAGGGCTGGCGCTTCGATATCATCGAACTGGCGGAGACCGAGCTGGGCGGCATCAAGGAAGTGATCGCCAATGTCGAGGGGGAGGGCGTTTTTGCCCGGCTGAAATTCGAAAGCGGCGTGCATCGGGTGCAGCGCGTGCCGGAGACGGAGAGCGGCGGACGGATTCACACCTCTGCGGCGACTGTGGCGGTCCTGCCGGAGGCGCAGGAGGTGGATATCGAGATCCGACCCGAGGACATTCGCATCGACACCATGCGCAGTTCCGGCGCGGGCGGGCAGCACGTCAACACCACGGATTCGGCGGTGCGGATCACGCATTTGCCGACCGGGATCGTGGTGACCTCCTCGGAAAAATCCCAGCACCGCAACCGCGAGATCGCGATGAATGTGCTGCGCGCACGGCTTTACGATGCGGAGCGGCAGAAACTCCACGCCGAACGCTCGGCGGACCGCAAATCGCAGGTCGGCTCGGGGGATCGTTCCGAACGCATCCGCACCTATAATTTCCCGCAGGGCCGGATGACCGATCACCGCATCAACCTGACGCTCTACAAACTCGATCAGGTGATGGGCGGCGATCTCGACGAGATGATCGACGCGCTGATTTCGGATCATCAGGCGGGCTTGCTGGCGGAGATGGCGGGATGACGGTTCAGGCCGCGCTCATCGAGGGCACGAAACGGCTCGCGGAAGCGGGGATCGAAGGTGGCGCCCGGGATGCGCGTTTGCTCATGGCGCATGTGCTGGGCGTGGCGCCGTCGCGGCTTACGCTGGTGATGCCGGATGCGATCCCGGAGGGGGACCGGGCGGCGTTCGAGGCGGCGATTGGGCGGCGGGTGAGGCGCGAACCGGTGTCGCATATTCTGGGCTACCGGGAGTTTTACGGATGGCGCTTCAAGGTGAGCGGCGATGTGCTCGACCCGCGCCCGGAGACTGAGATTCTGATCGCAGAGGCTTTGTCCCGCCCATTCAGTTCCGTGCTCGATCTCGGTACGGGATCGGGGGCTATTCTTCTGACATTGCTTGCGGAACAGGTTCTGGCCAAGGGGCTCGGGACCGATCTGTCCGAAGCTGCCTTGAATGTGGCGCGCGCGAATGCCGAAGGGCTGGAGCTTGCCACGCGCGCAGGTTTTCAACAGGCCGATTGGTGGGACGGGATCGAGGGCCGGTTCGAATTGATCGTGTCGAACCCGCCCTATATCGCTCTTGATGAAATGCCCTCTCTCGCCCCGGAACTGGCGCATGAGCCACGCATGGCGCTGACGGATGAGGCGGACGGGCTTTCGGCCTATCGCGCGATTGCCAAAGGCGCGCGGACACATCTCGCGCCACGCGGGCGATTGATCGTCGAAATCGGCCCGACGCAGGGCGCTGCGGTGTCGGACCTGTTTCTGGCCGAGGGGCTGAAGGGCGTGCGGGTAATCGCCGATCTCGACGGGCGTGACCGGGTGGTGCGGGCGCAGGCCCCGAATCCGCATCCGCGCAATGCCGCGAAATAGGAAAACGACAGGCCTTTTCGCAATCTCTTCCCGGTTTCTTGCCGGTCTTAGCGGATTGGTAGCGCATTTGCGCCAAATACGGCCCAAACAGCGAGAACTCTGCGGTTTCGCGATATTTTTCCGGCGAAATGCCGCAAAATGGTACCGGTAACGTGTAAAAACTGCTTGTAATGCCTGATAAGACAAGGTTACAGAAAGGTGCGCCAGACGGGAGGTTGCTCCCCGACGCAGTTACCCTGCACAGCTTTGACGTTGAGGGCTCCCGACAGAGCGGGAGCGCATTGGGACAGACAAGCCAGCTTCAAAAGCCGGTCCGAGAATCCGGCACACAGGCTCGATTAACGAGATATAGGCTCGAAAGAACACCGTATGAGATCCTCGAAAAACCGTTCGCGGTCCAAGAACAACCGCAACCGTTCCGTTGGCAATATCGTCAACCGTGTCTTCGACAGCTCCGGCCCCGAGGGCAAGGTGCGCGGCACGCCGCAACAGATCATCGAGAAATACAACCAGCTCGCCCGCGATGCGCAGCTCTCGAACGACCGTGTGGCGGCCGAGAACTTCCAGCAGCATGCGGAACATTACCTGCGGATGCTGGGCGAAGCGCAGAAAGAGATGGAAGCGCAGCGCGAGCAGCAGGAGCGCGAGCAACAGGAACGCCGCGATCGTCAGGAGGCCGAGCGCGCCGAACGTCAGCGCCGGCGCGACGAGCAACAGGCGCAACAGGTTGTGGGCGAAGGCGACCAGCCCGATCTGGTCTTTGTCGAGAGCGAGACCGGTTCCGAGAACTCCGATACGGGGCTTGTCGAGACGCCAGAGGATCAGCCGAAGCCGAAAAAACCGCGCGCTCCGCGCAAACCGCGCAAGACCAAGGCCGAGAAAGAGGCGGAGGCCGCTGCCGCCGCACAGGATGCAGGTGAGACGCAGGCTCCCGCAACCACGTCGAGCGATGACACCACGCAGGCTGCCGAATAAGCGTTTTGTAAGGTTCGAAACAAAGAAACCCCGCCTTTCGTGCGGGGTTTTTACGTTATGCAACCTCGGGCGAAGCCGGGGGTGACACTAGAGCGCTTCACATTAAATCTGAATCACAGATTTAATGTGAAGCGCTCGCACCGCTCATACGATGCACTGCGTTTTGCTTTTTCCCTGTTTCAGATAAAAAGCAAAACGCTTTAGATCAGCGAATCGATCAGCACGGACATCAGCTCTGCCCGGTTGCGCGTGCCGGATTTGCGATAGATCGCATTGAGATGGGCCTTGATCGTGCCTTCCTTGTTGCCGCGCAGTTCGGCGATTTCCGAGATGGAAAAGCCCTTCACGAGAAAGCTCGCGACATCGCGCTCCGACGGTGACAAGCTCCACATCTCGAAATGGCTCTCGATCACCTCGAACACGGCGCGGGACGCTTCTTTCAGGCTGTCTTCAAGTCGGGCCTTGCGCTGCATGAGGCTCAGGATCATGCGCACTTCCATCAGGATTGCGAGCACAAGCGTGCCGGAGGCCAGGGCTTCGACCAGGAGATGCGAGGTGGGCTTGCCGCCGATCTCTCCCAAGTCCGTGATGACATCTAGGAGAAAAAACAGAGCGCAGAAGCTCTGAGTGGCGATCAGGGCGATCAGGGCAAACGGAGAGGTGGCGAGGGTATTGCGCATGAACTTATGGCGCGATGCCGAAGCTGGCGGTCAGCTCATTGCGATGCACGAAATGGATTTTGTTGCCGGACGGGTCACGCAGGTAGGCGCCGTAATAATCGGGTGCGTAATGCGGGCGCAGGCCCGGCGCGCCTTCGTCCGTGCCGCCATGGGCGAGGCCTGCGGCGTGGGCACGGTCGACGGCTTCACGGGACGGTGCGACGAAGGCCAGAATCGTGCCGTTGCCGGAACTTGCGGGGGCCTTGTTGAAGGGTTCGGAGACGTAGAAGCGCGGGTAGGGTGCTTCGGATCGGACCCAGCAGCGGGCCTCCGGCCCGCCATCCGGTTCGACCACCCTCTGATGCATGCCGATCTCTCCCAGAACCGCGTCGTAGAACCTGACGGCCTTGTCGAGATCATCCGCGCCGAGTGTGACATGGGAGAACATGATTTATCCTTTCGCCATCTCGCGGGCCAAAGCACACCACCCCTCGATGGGAATCTGTTCGGCGCGGTCCGTGGGTTTGATCCCCGCCGCCGTGAGCCGGTCTTCGATGTCGGGAGCGAGGCCCTTCAACGAGGCGCGAAGCATCTTGCGGCGCTGGTTGAAGCCGGCGGCGACAACACGTTCGAGCATTTTGGGGTCGGCCTCGAAACGCGGCGCGGGCAGGGCGTCGAGATGGACCACGGCGGAATGGATTTTCGGTGGCGGGCTGAAAGCTTCCGGCGGCAGTTCCATGACGATGCGCGGCGTGGTGCGCCATTGCGCGAGGATCGCAAGCCGACCGTATTTTTTGGATCCCGGCTCGGCGACGATGCGCTCGGCCACCTCGCGCTGGAACATCAGCGTGAGAGAGGCCCAATAGGGCGGCCACTCAGGCGGGGTCAGCCAGCGCACCAGCAGCTCGGTGCCGACGTTATAAGGCAGGTTGGCGACAATGCGCACCGGGGGCGTCAGACGCTCCAGCGGGTCGATTTCCAAAGCGTCGGCGTTGATCACTTCGAGACGACCGGGATAAGCGGCGGAAATTTCCGATAAAGGCCCCATGGCGCGGCTGTCTTTCTCGACGGCCAACACTTTGCGTGCCCCTTCGGCCAGAAGCCCACGGGTCAGACCGCCGGGACCGGGACCGACTTCGAGCACGTCGCATTGGCTCAGATCGCCCGCCTGACGTGCGATTTTCGAAGTCAGGTTGAGATCGAGCAGAAAGTTCTGGCCGAGGGATTTCTTGGCCACAAGCCCATGATGTGCAATCACTTCGCGCAGTGGCGGCAGTCCGTCAACGGTGGCCATCAGCGTGCCTTCCGGGCGGTCAGCGCCATGTCCTGCGCCATCTTGAGCGCGGCGATCAGACTCGACGGGTCTGCCACGCCCTTGCCCGCGATGTCGAAGGCGGTGCCGTGATCGGGCGAGGTGCGGATGAAGGGCAGGCCGAGCGTCACATTGACGCCGCCGGAAAAGTCGATGGTCTTGATCGGGATCAGCGCCTGATCGTGGTAGGCGCAAAGGGCGACGTCATAGCCCGCACGGGCACGGCTATGGAACATGGTGTCGGGCGACATCGGGCCGGTGAGATCAAAACCCTGCGCCTTGAGCCGGTCGATCAGCGGGATCATCCAGTCGATCTCTTCCGTACCCATGGCCCCGCCTTCGCCCGCGTGGGGATTGAGACCGGCAATCGCGATGCGCGGATTGGCATAGCCCCAGTAGCGGTCCATGTCGGCGGCGGTGATACGAATGGTCTCTTCGAGCAGTTCGGGGGTGAAGGCCTCGGGCACATCACGCAGCGCGATGTGGATGGTCACAGGCACGACGCGCAGCTCGGTACAGGCGAGCATCATCACCACACGCTCCACGCCGCCGAGATGGGCGAGGAATTCCGTGTGACCGGGGAAGGCATAGCCCGCGCCGTCTTTCAGCACCTTCTTGTGAATCGGTGCGGTGCAAAGTGCCGAGGCCTCGCCAGTCTGCACGAGCGCCGTGGCGCGACGGATCACGTCGATCACGCTTTGGGCGTTGTCGAGATCGGGCTTGCCGGGGCGCACCTCCGCCGGGAAGTCATGGTGCAGCACGGGCAAGGCGCCGGGCGCGATCCCAAGCGCCTCGGCGGGGCTGGCGATCTCCTCGAACAACGCATCTTTCGGCAAGTGGCACGGATCGCCGATCCAGAAGAATGGCACCGTCCCGGCCAACAGCTTGGCCGCTTTCACAGCCAGTTCGGGACCGACCCCTGCCGGTTCGCCACAGCTCAGGGCAATGGGGGCTAGGGGATCAGTCTGGCTCATGTCGATGTCTCGCGTGGCTCTCAGGGGATCACGATATTGGCGTCGGCGCGCATCTCGGCAAGGAAACTGTCGGCGAGCGCCCCGATGCGCTGCGATTGCAACTGTGTGCGCACGGCGTCGCGATCGGCATCGGCGGCCGCGGCATAAGAGCGTCCGCACATCATCAGGAAAACAAGCGTCTGCCCGTCAGTGCGGGTCAGTGCGGTCGAGACCTCACCGGGATCGAGCTTCGCAAGCTCAAAAGCCACATCGTTGGGGATTTGGCTCACCGGGAGGGTGTCGATTTCGAGCACGCTTTCGGGCTGTCCCTTGGCAATACCATAAAGATCGTCGCAAGTGTCGACGCTGGCTTTCACCTCGGCGGCGCGTTTGAGCGCGGCCTCGGAACGTCCGCCCGCGATATAATAGGCGGCATATTCGATGGCATCGGCCTGCGGTGTCGGCGCATTGGTTTCGGCAACGGAACGCAGTTGGAAAATGCCGATGGCATTGCCAGTGGACAGGGGCGCGCTGACTTCGCCGGGTTTCAACCCCATGACGGCGGCGCGCAGCGGCGGCGGCAGATCGCCGACGGACACCCAATCCATCCGTCCGGCTTGCTCGCGCGAAGGGGCGACGGAGTATTGAGAAGCCGCCGCGGCAAAGGCCGGGATCGAGGGATTGGCGGCGATCTGTTTCGCCAGTTCGGCCGATTTCGCCGCTTCTTCGGGCGTGCGGGCGGGCAGGAAAAGTTCGGACAGGAGCACGCGCAGCCCGCCGGAAGGGCCATTGCTTTGCAACGCCTTGTCGATTTCGGCCTCGGAAACCTGCGCCTTGGAGGCAAAACGGGCGCGGGCGTATTCGCGCCAGACCAGGCCAGAAGCGACGAAATCGCGTACGGTCTGAGCGGCGACACCGTTGCGGGCCATCAGGGACAGAAACTGTTCCGGTTTCAGATCACCACGGGCGGCGAATTCGGCAATCCCGGCGGCAACCTGTTCGTCAGTGAGTTGGAAGCCCACGCGATCGGCGGCTTCCTGTCTCAGCCGCTCGTCGATCAGCGCGTCAAGCGTGGCGGCGCGGCCTTTGGCACCGCCCAGGACCGAGAGCATCTGCATGCGCTGGTCCAGTTCGTAGCCGGTCACGACCTTGTCGTTGACATAGGCGACGGGCGCGAAAAGGTTCTGGGCCGAAGCGAGCCCGGGGAGGGCGAGCGCCAGGCCGAGAATTCCGCCCCGGATCATATGGCCGCAGAGCCCGGTGGCCTGTGCCGATTTGAGCAGACGGTTTTTTGCCATGGCAAGAAGATCAGCCCCGATTTTGCGTGTCATGCTCACTCCCATGCCCACTTTCCCCTCGCCCCCGTTTCGGGGCTTTGTTCAGATGTCGGTTTCTTTCTAAGGGGTTTCGCGGTCCGGGCCAAGCGGATTGCTTGTGCGCAGGCGGCAGGTGCAGGGGGAATATCCCGATTGTGAACGCAGCACTCGGGCACGGCACGGCTCAGAAGGCGCATGAGCCGGTCTTTTGCGCCCCCGTGCCAAAGGCGCCGAAACCCACGGAAAACGCCACACGCGTGGTCGGATCGAGGGAATCGGTGTCCCAATAGCGCCGCGTCAGTTCGAGCTTGAGCCGCGTGCATTCGTTCTGGAATTGCAGCCCGAGACCCGCACGGGTGGCTTCGTCTTCGTTGAAATCGTAGAGATATTGTGCCGTGGCGCTCCAGTTCTGTGCGAGTTTCACCGATCCGTCGAAGCCGAATTCGTTGAGATCCGTGTCGCGGTCTTCATAAGCGTCGGCGATGACATAGGCATAGCTCGATCCGATCGAGTAGCGCGGACGGCTCAGGTCGAGACGGGTCTCCCATTTGGTGATCTCGGCATCCTCGGTGACGAGTGCGCGGGTGTTTGCGGCAAAGCCGTTCGCAAAACGCAGCCCCGCCCCCAGAAGCCAGTCGGAGCTTTGACCGGAAAGGCCGGAGGATACGGAATAAGCGTCATGGTCTTCGAGGTTGAGGACACGACCGAGGGTGAGCCCATAATCCGCGCGTTCGCCGTAATGGGAAAAGCGCAGGCCGGCGGCGGCGGTCAGTCCGGTTTCGCGCCGGTCGGCACCGGGAAAGCGCGCAAGCGTCAACAGATTGCCCTCGTCGAATTCGACGAAACGCGAATCCGTATTGGGCACATCGCCGCCGGTGGTATCGGCCCAGCCGAGTTGCAGGAGCGGTTCCAGAAGCTCGGAAGCGCCCGAGGCGGTCACCCGCGTGAGCGGCCAGCTCAACCGGGTCTCTGCGCTGCCGGTCAATTGCGTAACATGGTTTTCATAGGCGGAATATTGCTGCTGCACATAGCCATCGACATACAGGGCGGCGGCGTTTTCGAGTTTCAGCCCCGGTCCGAAGACCGCCGAGCCGCTCCAGCGCCCTTCGGCGCCAAGGCGCAGCACGTCATAGCCCTCGATATCGGCTTCTGAGTCGCGGTAGGACGTCGAGGCGCTGAGCCCGAAGCTGAGTTGACCGGGCAGGCGTGCGGGCTGGTAGAGATGTTCATAGCTGAACTCGCCCAGCAGGAAGGGCAGCGTGTCCTCTATCACCACATCGGCGTCGCGCAGGCTGCGGGAATAGACGAATTGCCCGCCGATCGCCTCGTCCTCGCGATAGCGGCTGACCGTGACCTTGGAGGGCAGGTAATCGCCGTCGTAATAGCCGTAATCGAGCAGATAGGCGATGTCGGACGTGGCGCGCAGATCGAAGCCGAGGTTCAGCCCGTTGTCGAGCCGCCAGTTGCCTTCGGCAAAGAGATAGGCGCGCAGCCCGTTGCGGGTGTCGTCCGAGCTGATCGCACCGTTCAGTTCGAGATCGCCGTGCACAAAAGCCTGACGATAGCGCAGGTTCAGTGTTGTGGTGTGGGTCGCGAGATAGGGCGAGACGGTAAGGTCGCGGTGATCTCCCAAAGTGATGAAATAGGGAATCTCGATGCCGGTACCCAATGTCGAATCGGTGCGGATTTCCGGGATGAGAAAGCCGTTGGTGCGTTCCACCGTCGGGTCGGGGACCCGGAAACGGGGCAACCAGAGCACCGGAATATCGACGATGCGCAGGTGCGCGTCGGTGAAATAAAGCTGACGGGTCTCGTTGTCGTGGATCACTTCGCTGGCACGGATTTCCCACAGCGGCACCGGGCGTCCGACGCAGACCTCGCAGGTCGAGGCCACGGTTTTTTCGAGCCGGGTATAGCGTCCTTCGACCACATCGAGCCGGGCCGCGGCCAGTTGCATCTGGCGGTCGATCACCATGCGCGCGGACATCAGAAGACCGTTTTTCAGTTCGGTGTCGATCTCCGCCGAGGAGGCGAGAATCTCGGTCTCTCCGCCCGATTCGGTCAGGCGGATCGGGCCGTCTATGGTGAGTGCGCCGGTTTCCTGATTGTAGGTGATGCGTGTCGCGGTCAGCCTTGTGTCACCGCGCAGCACCTCGACCGCGCCGGTCGCGATCAGAAACGTACCGTCGAAGCTGACACTGTCGGCCATGAGGGCGGATGGCGGCTCGGAATTGCTCTGCGTCATTGCCGGGCCACCCACGACCAGAGCGGCGCTCAGGGCGAAGGCCGTAAGCGGGGCGCGCAACGGGCGCGCGAAGCGGAAAAGAGGGGCCGGGCAGGCTGCGGTCATGTCCCTATCCATCCTCCAAATGCAACAGAAGGGCAAGAGAAGCGAAGATCACGGCAAGCGGCGGTGCCCAGGCGGCCAGAGAAATCGGCAGCAAGCCGTTCTGTCCCATGACGATGGCAAAGGAGCGCAGGAAATAGAAGCCGAAGGCCAGCAGCAGCGCGATGACGACCCGCGAGGAGGTGTTGCCGAGCCGTGTGTGGCGCATGGTGAAGCCAGCGGCGATCAGCACCATGGCGACAAAGGTAAACGGCAGGGCCAGCTCGCTTTGCAGCCACATGCGATAGGAGCGAGCGGAAAAGCCGGCGACTTCGAGCTTGTCGATATAGCTGGTCAGCTCCCAGAAAGGCACGGATTCGGGGGCGCCGAAACGGTCGCGGATTTCCTCAGGCGTAAGCGAGGTGGTAAGCGTGAGTTGGTCGTGCACGGTGGCGGCCGCCTCAGGGTTGGCGGCCCCTTCCAGCGGCCAGCGTTTGGCTCCGGTCAAAAGCCATTGCCCGTTCTCGATCTCGGCGCTTTGCGCTTCGATTCGGTAGAGCGGGGTGCCATCCGGTGCGAATCCGACGAAGCTCACGTCCTGCAATTGCGAGCCGTCGAGATTGGAGCGCGTGGCGCGGACCACCATCTGGCCGCTCGGCGTGCCTTCGCGCAGCCAGAGCCCTTCGTCGGAGACGGAAAACACTTGAGCCTCGCCTTTGCTCATGACGGTTTGCTGACGCTCGTAGGCGCGTTCGGTGGTGGCGGCGATCGGGTTGAACACGGCGACGCTGAGTGCACCGAACAGGAAGGCCACGGTGATCGGCGGCACGAGCGAGCGCATGGCGGAGCGCCCCGCTGCGCGGGCGACAACCAGTTCCGAGGAACGCGCGAGGCCGAGAAACAGCACCAATGTTGCGATCATCACGATAATCGACAGGATTTCATAAAGCGTGCGCGGCACCCGTAGAAGCGCCATGTGCAGCACTGCCGTTCCGCCAACATTGAGATCGGCGAGATCACGCAGTTGATCGAGGCTTTCGACCATGAGGATCAGCCCGGCGAACATCGCCAGCACCATGAGAAGCGCCCGCAGGAAACGCCGGGCGAAATAGAGATCGAGCCTCATGTCGGCATCTCCCCGGCGGCGCGGTCCTTGCGGCGGCGCAGGCGTGGGTGGCCAGCCTTCCACATCAGCCCGAGCGCCATGATCACAGCCAGCATGGAGGCGAGATAGCGCAACGGCCAGAGTCCGGGATTGCGGTCGATCGCGCCGCCAAAACTGTTGTCGAGGGATTTCACGATGACCAGCAACACGATGGCGAGAAGGATCTGCCGCCAGAGCCCGAAGCGCGAGAACCCGCCGATCAGCAAGGCCGCAAAGCCCACGAGACAGATGACGACGCCCTGCACGGCCTTGTTCATCCGTTGGGTCACCTCGGCGACGATCTGCATCGGACTGCGGTTGAGTTCCGCCTCTAGCGCGGGCGAGGCCATGAGCAGGGTGAGGCTGTCGGTGGAGCGGATCGAGCGCGGTTGTGTTTGCGTATCTCCAAGAAGACCGGCGAGACTATAGGTGAAGGTGTCAAAGCGGGTGACGGAGAGGCGCTGTTCGGCGATCTCGTAGGTCTGACTCATGCCGTCGAACATCAGAAGCATCGGCCCGGTGTCGTCTTTGACGATCAGGGCGCGCGAGGCCATGAAGCTCTGGCGCTGGTTTTTTTCGCGGCTGTTGGAGAGATAGACGTCCTCAAGCTCGCCCGCCGCGGTGATGTTGCGCACGTAGAAGGTGATGCCCTTGACCGGGTGGACGAAGGAGCCCTCGGTCAAAAGCCGCGCGGTGATGTCCTGAGCGATCTCGGCGCGACGCAGGTCCAGTTCGCGCTGCGACATCGGCACCAGAAAATGCGCCAGAACCGCGACCATCAGTCCGACGATGATGCCGAAGATCAGGACAGGGCGGGCCAGACGATAGGGCGAATATCCGGCGGCCTGCACCACCACCAGTTCCGATTCCGACGACAGCCTGTTGGTGACATAGACGACGGCGGCAAAGGCGGCGATTGGCAGGAGGTTCACGAGAATCGTCGGTAGAGACAGAAGCGTGAGGCGCAGAAAGGTCGAGGCGGATTGCCCGTCGCCCATCAGCCAGTCGAGAAGCCCCACCGCCTTGTTTACCCAGAACACCAGCGCCAAAAGCAACGAAAAGAATCCGAACAGCATCAGCAGTTGCTGAAGCATGTATTTGTCGAATCTCCCCAAACCACTGGTCCCGATACTGGCGTTTATGTTCGGGCGGACTTTATCCGCAGCGCGCGCGGGGAGAAAGCCGAAAACCCGTGCGAAAGGCGTAATCTCGCACTGGTCAGTCCGGGACGGGGCCGCTACCTATGAGGGAACCCGAGTTGAACAAAGGAATTGCCATGACCGCGCTTGCCCAGATCACCGTGACAGACATCGACGTCGAGGCCATTGCCACCGCCCCTGGACGGGTGGCTGTAATGGTGACGCCCGATGGCAAAATGAGCCCGGCGGCGCGGCGGATCAACCGGCTCACGAAGGGCGCTTTGGCGCGGTTCGTCGAAAGCCCGGCCTTCGAAAAGCTGAAAGAATCTGAGGCGAAAGACCTCGCTTATCCGGTGGGCATGGCGGCCTCTGCCGTACAGGTGGTGAAACTCGGTCATCAGGCCTCTGTGGAACTTTGTCGCAAGGCCGGGGCCGCCATCGGCGCGGCGCTGGATAAGGACGGCGCTCTGGTTCTGCCGGGCAGTCTCAAACGTGTGGAGGAACTGGCGCTCGGGCTGATGCTTCGGAACTACAGTTTCACCGCGCACAAAACCCTGGAAGACGCCCCGGTGACCCCGGAGGTGACGCTGGCGGTGGCGAAACCCGAAACAGTGGATCTTGGGACGGTGACGGCACTGGCCGAGGGGGTGTTTTTTGCCCGCGATCTGGTCTCCGAGCCCTCGAACGTGCTGAGCACCACGGAATTCGCCGCGCGCCTGATCGAATTGGAAAAGCTTGGTGTCAAAGTCGAGGTTTTCGAGGAAGACCGTTTGGCCGAGCTGGGCATGAACCTGTTGCTCTCGGTCGGACAGGGATCGGTGACGCCGACCAAGATGGTGGTGATGCAATGGCAGGCCGGTGGCGAGGAGCCGCCTTTGGCGCTTGTCGGCAAGGGTGTGGTGTTCGACACCGGCGGGATTTCCCTGAAACCCGCCGCCGGGATGGAAGACATGACCATGGACATGGGCGGGGCTGCCACTGTGTCGGGCGTGATGAAATCGCTTGCCCTGCGCAAGGCTCCGGTGAATGTCGTTGGTCTCGTCGGGCTGGTCGAGAACATGCCCGACGGTCAGGCGACGCGTCCGGGCGATGTGGTGAAATCCATGAAGGGCGACACGGTCGAGATCATCAACACCGATGCCGAGGGGCGTCTGGTGCTGGCCGATGTACTCTGGTACGCGCAGGATCGTTTCGCGCCGACGGCCATGGTCGATCTCGCCACGCTTACGGGCGCCTGCATGGTGGCTCTGGGGCAGGAAAACGCCGGTGTGTTCTCCAATGACGATGGTTTCTGCAACACCTTCCTGAAAGCCGCCGAAACCGAGGGCGAGGGCGCGTGGCGTCTGCCGATGGGGCAGGGCTATGACGATCTTCTGAAATCCAACGTGGCCGACATGAAAAACGTCGGCACGCGCTGGGGCGGGGCGATCACGGCGGCACAATTCCTCAAACGTTTTGTGAAGGATGAGACGCCCTGGATTCACCTCGACATCGCGGGTGTGGCCTCGGTCGCCTCCGGCACGGCTCTGGCACCGAAAGGTGCGACCGGCTGGGGCGTTCTGGCGCTCAACCGGATGATCGACGAAATGAACATGAAGGACTAAGGCCTTATGGGCGCAGTCTATTTCTACCACCTGACCCGCGCGCCTCTGGCGGAAACGCTGGCCACGCTTTCGGAGAAATCCCTTTCCGCAGGCTGGCGCGTGGAGGTGCGCGGACGCTCCGACGAGATGCTTCGGGCGCTCGATCAGGCGCTCTGGCTGCGCGAGGGGTTCCTGCCGCATGGCATGGCGGGCGGGCCGCATGACGCGGATCAGCCCGTGCTGTTGACCACCGGGGCGGGCGGCAATTCACCCGCCTGTGTGATGAGCGTCGGCGGGGCCGATTTGAGCGCCGGGGAAATCGCGGCACTTGATCGCGCCTGTATCCTTTTCGACGGGCACGATGCGGAAGCGGTGCAACACGCGCGGGTGCAGTGGAAAACCCTCACCGACGCGGGAACTGAGGCGCAATACTGGTCCGAAGAAAGCGGCCGGTGGGAGAAGAAGGCGGAGAGCAAGAAGGGCTGACCCGCCTTCTTTTGTCCCCAAATATCCTGGGGTGAATTGGCGCCAGCCAAGAGGGGCAAAGCCCCTTTACCGCGTCAAAATCAGCTTGTTCTGCCTGATCTCGATGCGTTCGTAACGTTGCAGGTAATCCATGCCCAAAAGCGAGCCGAACAGCTCGCCATCGGTGACATAGGCCCGCACGCGGCCGTCGGTGATGCCCTCGATCTCCAGCGTGTCGATCCTCACCGCCGCCGTGCGCACCGATCCGTTGGCGGTCTGCGCCCGGCCGGTGAAGGCGAGATCGTCCACGTCGATACCGGCGCGTTTGGCGTCCTCCATCGAGAGCACTACGTTCGAGGCCCCCGTATCCACAAGGAATTCGACCGGCGCACCGTTCACCTCGGCCATGACGGAGAAATGCCCGGAATGATCGCGGTCGACGGTGACCATGCCGTCGCCCATGCTCATTTGCGCGGGGGCAAGCCTCGGACGAACGTCCTGCCAAAGCCCCACCGCAGCCAGCGCGCCGATAAAGATCAGCGCCCAGAGCACGGCATGCCGCACCATCTGGCCCATGCGCTTGCGATTGGCGACGACGTAATAGAACCCGACCGCTCCGAGGAGCAGCGAGAGATAGAGAATGCGGGCAGTGTCCATCTGATCCATTGGA
This sequence comes from Celeribacter persicus, assembly GCF_003050785.1. Taxonomy (GTDB): domain Bacteria; phylum Pseudomonadota; class Alphaproteobacteria; order Rhodobacterales; family Rhodobacteraceae; genus Celeribacter; species Celeribacter persicus. The sequence continues at coordinate 159,180 of NZ_QAOH01000002.1, read as the reverse complement.
TATAGATAGGATCGCCCGCGTGGTTTGTCAGTGGGACAAATTGCGTTTCAGGCCGCAAAGAACAGCGCTTTGATGCCGTCGGCCACGAATTGCACCGACAAAGCGGCCAGCAGCATGCCCATGAGACGGGTCACCACATTGATGCCGGTCGCGCCGAGCACGCGCTCCATGACGTTCGAGAGGGCGAAGAACATGAGGCAGACAGCCAGAACCGCGATCAGCACGCCGAGCATCATGAGCACCCCGGGGACGCCCTCCGCCTGATCAATGAGCAGGATCATCGAGGTGATCGCACCGGGTCCGGCGAGCAGGGGCGTGGCGAGCGGGAAGACAGACGGGTCCTCGACCGGCTGATGTTCCGGGTGCTGGGCGTGTTCCTCGCGGCGCTTGCTGCGTTTCTCGAAGAGCATTTCGAGCGCTGTAAGGAACAATAGAAGCCCGCCCGCGATGCGGAAGGCGGGCATGGAAATGCCCACGAAGGTGAGCACATGATCGCCGAACAGCCCGAAGAGCGTCAGGATGCCGAAGGCGATCAGCACCGCACGCAGCCCTATGGCACGACGGTGTTGCGCGCTCGCACCTTGGGTCAGCGCCACGAACAGGGGCGCAAGACCGATCGGGTCGATGATGACGAAGAGCGTCATGAAGGCGGTGATCAGAACCTGAAGCTCCATGGCTTATCCTTTGCCTCCGGCGGATTCGAGCTTTTCGAGCGCGGCCATCCAGAGCGCCTCCGCGCGGTCCATCGCCTCCGAGACCTCGGCATATTTCTTTTGCCAGACGACGGCGGCCTGTTTGTCCTCGTAGAGATCGGGATTGGCGAGTTTGACCTGTAATTTCTCGCTCATCTCGGTGAGTTTTTCCACCCGATCTTCGCATTTGCGAACCTCGGAGCGCAACGCCATCAGCTCTTCGCGGGTGGCTTTTTTCACCTTCGGCGCGGGTTTTGCCTTGGCCTCTTTCGGCTTCTCATCGCCCTGGATCAGGAAGCGGCGATAGGCTTCGAGGTCTTCCTCATAGGGTGTCACGCGACCGTCTTTCACAAGCCAGAGCCGGTCGGCCACGAGCGAAAGAAGGTGCATGTCGTGCGACACAAGGACCACCGCGCCAGTGTATTCGGTCAGCGCCTCGACCAGCGCCTCGCGGCTTTCGATGTCGAGGTGGTTGGTGGGTTCGTCGAGGATCAAGAGGTGCGGCGCATCGAGCGTGGCCAAGAGCAGCGACAGGCGGGCTTTCTGGCCGCCCGAAAGCCGCCCGACCTCGGTCTCCGCCTGATCCGCGCCAAGGCCGAAGCCCGCGAGGCGGGCGCGCAGTTTCGTGGGCTCAAGGTTCGGCAAGGCCCGGCGCAGGTGCTGAAGCGGCGTCTCGTCGAGATGCAACTCGTCCACCTGATGCTGGGCGAAGAAGCCGACGCGGAGTTTCTTGTGTCGGGTGATATCGCCACCCATGGCAGGGAGGCGGTCGGACAACAGTTTGGAGAGCGTCGATTTGCCCTCGCCGTTGCGACCGAGCAAAGCGATGCGGTCATCCTGGTCGATGCGCAGATCGAGCCGTTGCAAAATCGCCTTGCCGTCATAGCCCACGGAACCGCCCTCGATCCGCAGGATCGGTGGGGAAAGCTCCTCGGGCGTCGGGAAAGTGAACACCATGCGCGCGGCGTCTTCGGGTGCTGTGATGGTTTCCATTTTTTCAAGCATCTTGACGCGGGACTGCGCCTGTTTCGCTTTCGAGGCTTTCGCCTTGAACCGGTCCACGAAGCTTTGCAGGTGGGCGCGGTGGGCCTCCTGTTTCTTCGCGGTCGCCGCCTGAACCGCACGTTGGGCGGCGCGAGTGCGGGCGAAATCGTCATAGCCACCGGTGTAAAGCGTGAGCTTCTTGCCTTCGAGATGCAGGATCGCGCCGACGGCGCGGTTCAGAAGCGCGCGGTCGTGGGAAATCAGCAGAACCGTGTGCGGATATTTGGCGAGATAGGTCTCAAGCCACAAAGCGCCTTCGAGGTCGAGATAGTTGGTCGGCTCATCGAGCAAAAGGAAATCGGGCTGCGAAAACAGCACGCCCGCCAGAGCCACCCGCATCCGCCAGCCGCCGGAGAAGGCCGAGCAGGGCATCAGGATTTCTTCGTCGTTGAAGCCAAGCCCCTTGAGGATCGAGGAAGCGCGCCCCTCGGCGGACCATGCGTCGATGTCCGCGAGACGGGTCTGGATTTCCGCGATCCGGTGCGGGTCGGTGGCGGTCTCGGATTCGGCCATCAGGCTCGCGCGTTCCTTGTCCTCCGCGAGCACCGTGTCGAGCAAGGAGACCTCATTGCCCGGCACCTCCTGCGCCACGCCGCCGATGCGGGCCCGCGTCGGGATTTCGATGGACCCGCCTTCAAGGACCAGATCGCCCCTGATAAGCCGGAACAGCGTGGTCTTGCCCGCGCCGTTGCGGCCCACGATGCCGACCTTGTGGCCGGTGGGGATGGTGACGGACGCTTCCTCGATGAGGGTGCGGCCTTCGACGGAATAGGTGATATCGCGGATTTTCAACATGCCGCTCCCATGCCTGAGCGCGCGGGCAAGGTCAATCACCGCTTTTCAAACCGCTTTGCCCGTGTTATCCGGCGCGCAATCTTCGGGCGTGGCGAAAATGCGCGCCTGTTTCCATTGCAAATCGAGATCCAAGAGGCTTTTCCCATGGCGATCCAGCGTACCTTCTCCATCATCAAACCCGACGCCACCAAGCGCAACCTGACCGGCAAGATCATCGCCAAGTTCGAAGAGGCCGGCCTGCGCGTCGTGGCGTCCAAGCGCATTCAACTGTCGCTGGCTCAGGCTCAGGCGTTCTACGCCGTGCACAAGGAGCGTCCGTTCTATGATGAGCTTTGCGAATACATGATCTCCGAGCCGGTCGTGGTGCAGGTCCTCGAAGGTGAAAACGCCATCGCAAAAAACCGCGAAGTCATGGGCGCCACCAACCCGGCCGACGCCGCCGAAGGCACCATCCGCAAGGAATTCGCTCTCTCCGTGGGGGAAAACTCCGTGCACGGCTCCGATGCCCCGGAAACCGCCGCCGAAGAGATCGCCTTCTTCTTCTCCGGCATCGAACTGGTCGGCTAAGCGTTTCATCGCATTTGAGTTTCCGAAAAGGCCGTTCTTCGGGGCGGCCTTTTCCCTTGAGTATTTGCGCCAAGAAGAAGACGGAGCGTCTCTGGCGTCAGACCCTCCTTTCTTCGGGTGTACGGGCGATGATCCAGACGGCGTGAACGATGCCCGGGATATAGCCCAGAAGCGTCAGCAGAATGTTGAGCCAGAAGTGTTTTCCAAAGCCCACCTGAAGGAACACGCCCAAGGGCGGCAGGATCACGGCGGCGATGATGCGGATGAGGTCCATGTCTCTCTCCTATCCTATGCAATTGCTTTGAAGAGAAACGTGAGGGTGGTGGGGAAAGTTCCGTGCGGATGCCCGGAATCTATCGCCTCAGCCCTGTGCCGATCTCGTTGAGCACGGCCTCGATGCCCAGCGACACGGCGCTGTCATCTGCCTGAACCGAGGCGACGATGGCGTCGAACCGGGCGCGCAGATCGTCCTTTTCCTTGCCTCTGCAATCGTTCCACGGGCGGCCCTGAAGCCCCATGACGATGCAGTAATAGCCGATGAAATGGGGACGGCTGCCATTTGCGAGCAAACGCCGGTACGCTGCGTCCGGCCCCATTTTTCGGAGTTCCTCGGCGGAAGTGATCCCGGCCCGTGCGAAACTTGCGTCCGAGGCGGGACCGAGGTTGCGGATCGAAGAGACAGGCGAGGACATGAGCTTTCTGCGGGGTAATTGGCGGTATCCGCAACTGTTCCGCAGCGCATGGTTCAGGTCAAGTGGTCCCGACAGCCTGGCTCAGATCACGCCCGGTTTCACAACGCTGTCGAGCGCGTGCAATGTCGCCAGAAGCGGACCGAGGTCTTCGATCCGGAGCATGTTCGGCCCGTCCGAGGGCGCGTTATCCGGGTCTTCATGGGTCTCGATGAAGAGGCCCGCGACGCCCACGGCCACGGCGGCGCGTGCGAGCACCGGCACCATGGTCCGGTCGCCGCCGGTCGAGGTGCCTTGACCGCCCGGCTGTTGCACCGAGTGCGTCGCATCCATGATCACCGGATAGCCGGTTTCGGCCATGCGCGGCAGGCCGCGGAAATCGCTCACGAGCGTATTATAGCCAAAGGAGGTGCCGCGTTCGCAGAGCATGATCCGCTCGTTGCCGGTGGAGGCGAGCTTGGCGGCGACATTGTCCATGTCCCAGGGGGCGAGGAACTGCCCCTTCTTGACGTTGATCGCCTTGCCCGTCTCGCCAGCCGCGAGAAGGAGATCGGTCTGGCGGCAGAGAAACGCCGGGATTTGCAGCACATCGACCGCTTCGGCGGCCATGGCGCAATGTGCGGGCTCATGCACGTCGGTGATTACCGGGCAGCCAAATTCCTCGCGGATCTTCGACAGGATGGTGAGGCCTTTCTCGGCACCCAGGCCACGTTTGCCCGAGAGAGAGCTGCGGTTGGCCTTGTCATAGGAGCCTTTGAATACAAAGCCCGTGCCGGTGGGCGCGCAGGCCTCGGCGATTTTTTCGGCCAGCATCCGGGCGTGATCGAGGCTTTCGAGCTGGCAAGGGCCCGCAATCAGCCCGAAGGGATGGGCATTGGAAAAGGTCACGTTTCCGATGGCGACGGTCTTGGCGGGCTGCGTGCTCATGACGGGCTCCTTTGGAACAAATCTGGCCTCCTATCCCATGAAGCGGGGGCAGGGTGCAAGTATGTTGGTTTTGCGCAGCCTATGCGTTCAGTGCATGGCGGGATTCGCCGTATGGCGTTTCTCATTTTGCGCTAACAGGAATATATTTATCGCATGAAATGATCTCAAAGCGCTGTGATTGGCTCTCCGATCCTACGCAGGCTCATACAGGAGTACAGGATATGGCCACACTTACTCATACTTCCGGCATCGCCCAACCGCTTTTTGCACGCCTTCACGACCGTCTGGATGCGTTGCGCACCACGATTGCACATCGCCGTGCCCAGCGTGCCGAAGCCGATCAGGTCTATCGCGAATTGTCCCTGATGACGGATCGTGAATTGTCGGACATCGGTATTTCGCGCCATGTGATCCGGGACATCGCCCGCGAAGCCGGGCGGCTGGTCTGACAGAATTCTTTCCTGCGTCGCACGCTCCTCCCAATGATGCGACGCCCAGGCCCCCGCTGGATAACCTGCGGGGGCTTTCGTATGCATAACCGTCTTGTCGGACGCCAGACAGTCGTGTGTCGTCTGGATGCTCCGATCTTGCGCGGTGGTGCGGGCTGAGGCACAACGGGAGTATGAGCGATGCGACACCCCTTGATGTGCCCCCCTTGGGCGACGACACGCGGCTGCGGCTGCGCATTCATTTCGGCGACCGGCTGATGCTTGGTCCGGGCAAGGCGGATTTGCTTGAAGGCATTCGCGACACCGGCTCGATTGCCGCCGCCGGGCGGGCGATGTCGATGAGCTACAAACGCGCCTGGTCTCTGGTCGAGGACATGAACGCGGCCTTCAGGGAGCCGTTGGTGGCTTCCGCGCGGGGCGGCACCAAGGGCGGCGGAGCGCATCTGACGGAGACCGGCGAGGCGGTTCTGGCGCAATACCGGGCGATTGTGGCGGAGACCGAGGTGGCGACAAAAGCGCGGATTGCTGCGATCCGGGGCATGCTTGTCGAGTCGACTAGCGATATGTCCAAAGGAAAATAACGCTTGCCTTGCGTGAGGGCTGTTGCGATATGTTTTGGGAAACATATCCAAATTCACGGAGCTTCCATGTCCTTTTCCTTTGCGCGCCACGCTTTGGCGCTGGCCGCCGTTCTCGCCCCCATCGCCGCCCATGCCGATGAAATCACCGTCTTCGCCGCCGCCAGCATGACCAACGCGCTGGCCGAGATCGAAGAGAATTTCGAAGCGGAAACCGGGCACAGCCTCGCGATTTCGCTCGCGGGGTCCTCCGCGCTTGCGCGGCAAATCCAACAAGGCGCGCCCGCCGATATTTTCATTTCTGCCAATCCGGGCTGGATGGACACGCTGGAGCAAGAGGGGCTTTTGGAGCCGGGCACACGGTTCGACCTTCTGAACAATTCCATCGTACTGATCGCCGCCGGAGATGCCGATCCGGTGGAGATCACCCCCGATCTCGATCTGGCGGCACTTCTGGGTGAGGGGCGTCTCGCCATGGCGCTGGTCGATGCGGTGCCCGCCGGGATTTACGGCAAGGCCTCGCTCGAAACCCTCGGGCTTTGGGATGATGTGGAGGCTCAGGTGGCGCAGGCCGACAACGTGCGCGCGGCGCTGGCGCTGGTCGCCACAGGAGAGGCCCCCTATGGTATTGTCTACGCGACTGACGCAGCCGCGGAAGAGGGCGTGACGGTGGTCGGCACCTTCCTGGCTGACAGTCACCCGCCAATCGTTTACCCTGCCGCCGATCTGGCGAACCGCGACGTGCCCGCCGAGGCCGAGTTCCTCGACTATCTCAAGGGAGACGAGGCGCGCGCGGCCTTCGAGCGTCAGGGCTTCGTGGTGGTCGCGAACTGAAGGGGACGCTTTTGCTGGACTGGTTGGGACCGGAGGAATGGGCGGCGGTGGCCCTGTCTCTGCGCGTGGCCTTCTGGGCCGTGGCGGCGAGTCTGCCTCTGGGCATTTTCACGGCATATGCTCTGGCGCGCTGGTCCTTTCCGGGCAAGCAACTCCTGAACGGTATCGTGCATTTGCCGCTGATCCTGCCGCCTGTGGTCACGGGTTATATGCTGCTTCTGACCTTCGGGGTGAAAGGGCCTGTCGGCGGATTGCTGAATGAGATCGGGATCGTGTTTGCCTTTCGCTGGACCGGTGCGGCGCTCGCCGCCGGGGTCATGGCCTTTCCGCTCATGGTCCGGGCGATCCGGCTGTCGATCGAGGCGGTGGATGTAAAACTCGAACAGGCAGGGGCCACTTTGGGGGCCTCACCGCTTTGGGTGTTTCTGACCGTGACCCTGCCGATGACGCTGCCGGGCATCGTGGCAGGGGCTATTCTGGCCTTTGCCAAGGCCATGGGGGAGTTCGGTGCGACCATCACTTTCGTCTCAAACATCCCCGGCCAGACCCGCACCATCCCCTCGGCGATCTATGCCTTTTTACAGGTGCCGGGCGGGGAAAGCTCGGCGTTGAAACTGGTGCTGGTTTCGGTCACCGTTGCCATGGCGGCGCTACTGATCTCGGAAATCCTCGCCCGGCGCGTGGCGGATCGGGTGGGGGGCAAGTGATGCTGTCGGTCGATCTGCACCACGCGTTTTCTGGCTTTACGCTGGATGCCCAGTTTGAGGCGCCGCCGGGGCTGACCGTGCTGTTCGGGGCATCGGGTTCGGGCAAAACCACGGTGATCAACGCGGTGGCGGGGCTTCTCATGCCCGACCGGGGCCGGATCGCGGTGGGGGATTGGATGCTTCTGGATACCGGGCGAGGCGTGCGGCTCAAACCGCATCGGCGGCGGCTGGGCTATATCTTTCAGGAAGCGCGGCTTTTCCCGCATCTGAGCGTGAAACAGAACCTGAAATACGGTGCGTGGTTTGCGCCCAAAGATGCCCCGCGCGAGGATATGGGGCGGGTGGTCGAGCTTTTGGGCATCGGACCCTTGCTGGAACGGCGTCCCGGTGCGCTGTCGGGCGGAGAGAAACAACGGGTGGCCATCGGGCGAGCGCTTTTGTCCGCGCCGAGGCTGATCCTTGCCGATGAACCTTTGTCGGCGCTCGATGAGACCCGAAAGGCGGAGATTCTGCCCTATTTCGAGCGGCTCCGGGACGAGGTGGACCTGCCGATCCTCTATGTCAGTCATTCCGCCAGCGAAGTGGCACGCCTCGCCACCACCGTCGTCGTGATGGAGGACGGTAAGGTGGTGCGGCAGGGGGCGGCGGCGGAGATTCTGGGCGATCCGGATGTGCTGCCGATGGGCGCGCGGGAAGCGGGGGCGGTGCTGACCGTCACGGTAAAAACGCATCACGCCGACGGGCTGACGGAGTTGGACGCGGGCGGTGAGCCGCTGTTCCTGCCGCAGATCGCACAGGGGCCGGGGCACAGGGTGCGGGTGCGCATCGCGGCCCATGACGTGATCCTGTCGCGCAGCCGACCCGAGGGGCTGTCGGCACTCAACATCCTGTCGGGCGTGGTGCATCAGGTGCACAGGGGGGAGGGCGCGGTGATCGTGGCCATCGACACAGGCGCGGGGCGGGTGCTGGCGCGGATCACCTTGCGCTCGGCGCAGGCGCTTGAACTGGCTACCGGCGTCGCAGTCCATGCCATCGTCAAGACGGTCTCCGTCGCCTCTTCCGACATCGGGGCGGTCGGCGGGTAAGTTTCACGCCCGGCTGAGTGCGTCGCGTTTCTCCAACTCCTTGCGCAGCCCCTCCGGCTTGGCATAGCCCCAGCCGGGATACATATCGCAGATCACCTCCATCATCTGGCGGATCGGGCGCGAGTTGTCGTCACGTCGAAAGCTCATAAAGATCGGGGAGGTGGGGTTTTCCACGATGGGGCGAAAGCACAGCCCGTCCATGCGCGAGCGCCGAACCGCTTCGGGTACCATGGCAATGCCTTCCTCCGCTGCCACGAGGCCGATGGCGATGTGCAATTCGCGCGCCTCATGAGCGATGTTGGGGGAGATGCCGTGATCGTGGAACACCGCGAGCACCTGATCGGCAAAGCTCGGGCGCGGCAGGCTCGGGTAGAGGATCTGCGGCTCCTGAGCGATGCGCGACAGGGGCAGAGGGCCGTTTTCCTGCGCCAGCGGATGGGTTTCGGGCATGGCGACCAGCATGTCCTCCTCGCGCAAGAGCACACGGGTGATCGCGGGGTCCTCGAAGCGTTGCGTGCCGAATCCCGCGTCGATCCGACCCTCTTTCAGGGCCGGGATTTGTTCAAGGCTGCTCATTTCGATCAGGTTGATCTCCACATCCTGCGCCACCTTGCGAAAACCGCGAATGAGTGCTGGAAACCGCCCGTACATGGTCGAGGCGACAAAGCCGAAGACGACGCTTTGCTTGCCGGAATGGGCTGAGCGCTCGATCATCTTCTTTGCGGCTTCGGCATGGGCCAGAATTTGCTCCGCCTGTTTGAGAAAGAGCCGCCCCGGCGCGGTGAGTTTCAGAGGCCGCACCGTGCGGTCAATCAACTCGGTGCCCATTTCCGCCTCCAGCATCTGAATCTGGCGGCTGAGCGGCGGCTGGGCCATGTGCAGTTTCTCGGCGGCGCGGGAAAAATTCCGCTCGCTGGCGACCGCCACGAAGTAGCGGAGCTGGCGCATCTCCATACTATACCCTCCCAGTATAGAAACAGATGAACTTGGTCTTGGATTTTCTAGACCATGCACCGCACAGTGGTCCAATCTTGTTTGGATGCGGCGGCTGGAGGAGCGGCCGACAGGGAGGTATCAGTTGATACCATAAAGGTCTCAAGAGGCATGACTGAGCCTCTTCTCCCCCTTTTCGGGGGCCGGATTTTTGCATGCTCCCGTCAGAGGGACGTGCGACCGGGAACCTCTTCCTGCCGATCCGAACGAGAAAGCAAAGGCCGTGTCATCAGGGCACAGGTCAGCCAAAATGGAGGAGCACGCATGACCAATACGCTCAAAGACCGCATTGCGGGCGCTGTCGAGGAAGACGAAAACGGCATCCACCGCTGCCGCCGGGACATTTTTACCGACGAACAGATTTTCGATCTGGAGATGAAGCACATCTTCGAGAATGGCTGGGTTTATCTGGCGCATGAAAGCCAGATTCCGGAGCCGAACGACTATTTTACCACCTGGATCGGTCGGGTGCCGATCGTCATCACCCGCGACAAAGAGGGTGAGCTGCACGCGGTGATCAACGCCTGTGCGCACCGGGGCGCAATGCTCTGCCGCCGCAAGCACGGCACGAAATCGAGCTTCACCTGCCAGTTCCACGGCTGGACGTTTTCGAACACCGGCAAACTGTTGAAGGTGAAGGACGGCAAGACCGGCGGCTATCCGGAAGGCTTCAACAAGGACGGCGCGCACAACCTCAAACATGTCGCCAGGTTCGAGAGCTACAAGGGCTTTCTCTTCGGTAGCCTGAACGCCGATGTGCCGACGCTCGATGAGCATCTGGGCGAGACGAAAGTGATCATCGACCAGATCGTCGATCAGGCCCCGAACGGTCTCGAAGTGCTGCGCGGCAATTCGAGCTATACCTTCGATGGCAACTGGAAGCTTCAGATGGAGAACGGCGCGGACGGTTATCACGTCAGCTCCGTGCATTGGAACTACGCCGCCACCATGGGCCACCGCAAGGAAGAAGGCACCAAGGCGGTTGATGCGAACGGCTGGTCGAAAAGCGTGGGCGGGGTCTACGGGTTCGAGCGCGGGCATATCCTTCTGTGGACCCGGACGCTGAACCCCGAGGTGCGCCCGATCTGGAACCATAAAGAAGAACTGGAAGCGCGTCTCGGCAAGGACAAGACCGAGTTCATCGTCAGCCAGACCCGCAACCTCGCGCTTTATCCGAATGTCTATCTGATGGACCAGTTCTCGACGCAAATCCGCGTGGTGCGCCCGATCAGCGTCGATAAGACGGAAATCACCATCTACTGTTTCGCTCCGGTGGGCGAGGCCCCGGAAGAGCGTGCGACGCGCCTGCGCCAGTATGAGGATTTCTTCAATGTCTCCGGCATGGGCACGCCTGACGATCTCGAAGAGTTCCGCGCCTGCCAGACGGCTTATGCCGCCGCCGACGGGGTGTGGAACGATCTGAGCCGCGGCGCAACGCGCTGGATCGACGGGCCGGATGACAACGCCAAAGCCATGGGGATGACTCCGATCCTGAGTGCCGAGCGCTCCGAGGACGAAGGTCTCTTCGTGCGCCAGCATGAATACTGGTCCGAACTGCTGCTTGAGGCGCTCGACAAGGAAGCCGCGCAAACTCCGGTCTCCGCCGGTGAGGAGGTGATGGCATGAACGCGTTCGTGAAATCCGATCTGGAACAGATCGCCGCCTTTCTCTATCGCGAAGCACGCCTTCTCGATGACCGCGAATGGGATGAGTGGCTGGAATGCTATGCGCCCGAGGCCACGTTCTGGATGCCGACATGGGACGATGACGATCAGCTTGTCGAGGACCCGCAGTCTCAGGTCTCGCTGATCTACTATCCGAACCGCCAGGGGCTTGAGGATCGCGTGTTCCGCATCAAGACCGAGCGCTCCGGGGCGACCATGCCGGAGCCGCGTACCTGTCACATGATCACGAATATCGAGATTGTGGAGCGGCGCGAACAGGACCTCGATCTGCGCTTCAACTGGCACACGCTCAGCCACCGCTACCAGACCACAATGAGCTTTTTCGGCACTTCGTTCTACACGCTTGATCTGTCGGGTGACGCGCCGAAGATCACGGCCAAGAAGGTGGTGCTGAAGGATGACTACATCCATCAGGTCATCGACGTCTACCACGTCTGAGGAGGGCAGGATGAGCTATCGCATTGCCCTCAATTTCGAGGACGGGGTAACTCGTGTGATCGACTGCAACCCGATGGAGACCGTGATGGATGCGGCCTATCGGCAAAAGGTCAACCTGCCGGTGGATTGCTCCGACGGAGTCTGTGGCACCTGCAAATGCCGCTGCGAGGAAGGCGATTACGACCTCGGCGACGACTATCTTGAGGAGGCCTTGTCGGAAGAAGAGGCCGCCGAAGGGCTGGTGCTGTCGTGCCAGATGGTGCCGGAAGGGGATTGCGTGATCTCCGTGCCGGTGCCGTCTTCGAGTTGCAAACTCGGTCCGTCGGTCTTTTCCGGTGAGATCACCACGCTTGAACAGGTCTCTCCCAGCACGATCGTGCTGGGGGTGACGCTGCCGAACCCGGAAGCGCTCGACTTCCTGCCGGGTCAGTACGTCAATATCGCCGTACCGGGGCTGGGTGTGACGCGCTCCTATTCCTTCAGCTCCGCACCGGGGGCGGATGAGGCAATGTTCCTCATTCGCAACGTGCCCGGAGGCGTGATGAGCCGTTACCTGACCGAGGTGGCGAAACCCTGCGATACGCTGGAGTTCACCGGGTCGTTCGGCAGTTTCTTCCTGCGTGAACGCAAGCGGCCCGTGGTGATGCTGGCGGGCGGCACGGGGCTTGCGCCCATGCTGTCGATGCTGGAGGTCATGGCCGCGAAGGGCGAGACCGACACGCCGGTGCATCTGATCTATGGTGTGACCACGGACACCGATCTGGTGGAAACTGATCGGATCGAGGCCCTGGCGGCCCGTCTGCCGAACCTGACATGGGCGGCGACCGTGGCGGACGCGGCCAGCGCGCATCCGCTCAAGGGCTATGTCACGCAGCATCTGAGTGACGCGCAGCTCAACGCGGGCGAGATCGACCTCTACCTCTGCGGCCCGCCGCCGATGGTCGAGGCGGTGCGCGGATTTCTCAAGGACAAGGGCGTGGTGCCCGCCAGTTTCCATTACGAGAAATTCACCCCGAACGAGGCGGAGGCGTCGGCATGATCTGTCCCGAACGGTTCGCGGGCAAGGTCATGGTCATCACGGGCGCGGCTCAAGGCATCGGTCGGGGCGTTGCCGCCCGGGCCTGTGCCGAGGGAGCGGATGTGGTGCTGGCCGACCGGGCGGAGTTCGTTTCCGAGGTGGCCGGGGAGATTGCCGCTTCTGGGCCGGGGCGCGCCACCTCCGTGGTGGCCGATCTTGAGACCTATGAAGGGGCCATGGCCGTAATGAATGCGGCGCAAGAGGCCTTTGGCGGTATCGACATCCTGATCACCTGTGTCGGCGGTGCGATCCGTATGCGGCCTTACGGGGCGTTCGAACCGGATCAGATCGCGGCGGAAATCCAACGCTCGCTGATGCCGACGCTCTGGGTCTGTCACGCGGTGCTGCCCGCTTTGCGGAGCCGTGGCGGAGGGGTGATTGTCAACGTCTCCTCGAACGCCACGCGCGGTATCCACCGGGTGCCATACTCGGCGGCGAAGGGAGGCGTGAACGCACTGACCGCCTCACTTGCCATGGAGCTTGCAGAAGAAAACATCCGTGTCGTTGCCACCGCGCCGGGGGGGACCGAAGCCCCACCACGCCGGGTGCCGCGCAATGCGGATGGTGACAATGAGGCCGAGAAAGCCTGGATGGCCGAAGCGGTCGATCAGGTCGTCGGTTCCACGATGATGAAGCGCTACGGCACGATTGAGGAACAGGTCGCGCCGATCCTGTTTCTGGCCTCGGAAGAGGCGGGGTATATCACGGCCTCTACCCTTGTGGTGGCGGGTGGCGATACCGGCTAGGCGCGCAGGGCACGCGGATTTTTCCTGCTTCCGGGCGACCGGAGGCGGGGGTTTTGCCGTCCCATGACATCCTCACCGGCCCGATGGGCCGGTTGCCAGATACGTTCACCGGGAGGGAGGCCCGCATGAACTTCAAGCAACTCACCTATTTCATTGCCGTCGCCGAGGAACTGCATTTCGGACGTGCGGCGGAACGGCTCGACATGGCGCAACCGCCGCTCAGCCGTCAGATCAAGCTGCTCGAAGAGAGCCTTGGGGCGGTTCTGATCAACCGTTGCCGCAATGCGACCAGCCTGACGCAGGCGGGGGAGCGGCTTCTGGAGCGCGCCCAGTCGATCATGGAGCAACTCAACGACACCAGGCTTGAGGTCAAGCGGCTCGGGCAGGGGGCGGAGGGGCGGCTGCGCGTGGGGTTCGTCGGCTCGGCCACCTTCGGCATCTTGCCCAATATCCTGAAATCCTACCGTGCGACCTATCCGGATGTGAATCTGAGCCTTATTCCGATGAACAATGCCAAATTGCACCGGGCGCTGGTGACGCGCGAGATCGACATCGCCTTCACCCGCCCGGCGCTTGTCGACAATGACATTGCCACACGCAATCTGACGGAAGAGGACCTGATCGTGGCGGTGCCCGACACGCTCGACAGCGGTGGACGCAGTGTCGATCTGGCGACGCTGGATCGGCCGAATTACATTCTCTACCCGGAATACCCGCGCCCGAGCTATGCCGATCTGGTGCTCGACTGTTGCGAGGCGCAGGGACTCGACACCTCGCGCCGGGTCTGGACGATGGACATCCAGACCGCGCTCAGCCTGGTGGCCATCGGCGAGGGGATTTGCATCGTGCCAGCTTCGGTCGGCACAGCCCAGCGCAATGGTGTGCGGTTCCGGACCATCCGCAAACCGCTCGGGGTGACGACACTGGCGCTGAATGCGCGGATCGACGAGCAGGGGGTACATGTCTGCAATTTCAAACGCATCGCACAGATGGTGGCGCGCAAGGCTGGCTGACGCGCCACCCATCGCCTTACACACCCAGCCATTTGTGTTGGGCGTCTTCGTCTGCGCGGATCGCGTCGGCGCTGCCGGTCCAGACCACCTGTCCCTTGCTGACGACGACCACATCGTCGGCGAGCGAGGTGGCGAAACCGAAATTCTGTTCGACGAGGATCATCGACAGGCCTTCGCGTTTCAGGTCCATGAGCTTGTCGTGGATCAGCTTGACGATGATCGGGGCGAGCCCTTCGGTCGGTTCATCGAGGATCAGAAGCCGCGGGTTCATCAAAAGCGCGCGGGCGATGGCGAGCATCTGCTGTTCGCCGCCAGACAACTGCGTGCCGCCATTGTCCATACGCTCGCCCAAGCGCGGGAAGAGATCGAGCACGCGGGCCATGGTCCATGGGCTGTCCTTGTCACCAAAGCGTCTCGCGGTGATCTCAAGGTTTTCGCGCACGCTCAAGGATGGGAAGATATCGCGGGTTTCCGGCACATAGGCGATACCCATGCGGGCGATGTCATAGGGCGTCTTGCCCATCGGCTGGCCGTCCAATGTGATCGTGCCGTCACGGGTGGGTAAAAGCCCCATGATGGTCTTGAGCGTGGTGGATTTCCCCGCGCCGTTGCGGCCCAGAACGGCCAGAACCCGGCCCTGTTCGGCGCGCAAGGACAGCCCGTGCAACACCTGCGTTTCGCCATAGCCAGAGGCGACGGATGTGAGATCAAGCATCTTCCCAGCTCCCCAGATAAATCTCTTTCAAAAGTGTCGAGCCGCGCGCCTCTTCGGGCAGCCCGTCGAACACCACCTCGCCGTAGTTCAACACGGTGATCGTGTCGGCGACGTCAAAGGCCAGATCCATGTCATGCTCGATGATCAAAAGCGTCAGATCGCGCGGCAGGTCATTGAGCAGATCGTGAAACCCCTTGGCCATTTCCGGCCCCACGCCGCTTGTCGGTTCGTCCATCAGCAACACGAGGGGCCGGGTGGCCAGAGCAACGCCCACCTCGAACTGTCGCCGCACACCATAGCTCACCTCGGAGACTTTTGCGTGCAGATAAGGCATGAGGCGCACCTGTTCGGCGACCTCCGCAACGATCTCTCGGACCTCAGGCGTGGCGAGGCTGTCGCCCCAGAGCCGTGTCCCCGCGCCGGTGTGGATCGCGGCGGCAAGGCCGAGGTTTTCCTCGACCGTCAGCCCGTCGAACAGCGTGTTTTTCTGATAGCTGCGCGACAGGCCCCTGCGGGCGCGTTTGGCGACCGGAAGCGCTGTGACGTCTTCGCCCGCCAAAAGCACCGAGCCGCTGTTGGGGGTCAGTTCGCCCACCAGAAGGTTGAATAAGGTGGTTTTGCCCGCACCATTGGGGCCGAGGATGACACGGCGTTCGCCGCGTTCGAGTTTCAGCGAGACATTCCGGGTGACGTGAACGGCGCCAAAGCTTTTGTCGAGGTTGCGGGTCTCAAGCATCGGTGGTGATCTCCTCTGCGTCGGTTTTGCGGGTCAGGTCGGAGAGGCGGCGCTCCAGTCGCGCGCCCCAGCGGGCTTCGATCCAGCCGAAAATCCCGTTGGCACGGCTCATCACGACGGCGATCAGCAGGACGCCGACGACGAGGTGCCAGTAGCTGGTCACGTTGCTGACCTCATGTTTCAGGATGACGAAGGCGGCTGCCCCGATCATCGGACCCACCAGCGTGCCAAGCCCGCCTAGAATGACGACGACCAAAGCCTCGCCGGAGACGGTCCAGCCCAGAAGGCCGGGGGAGATATACATGACGTGCTGGGCCGACAGCGCGCCCGCAAACCCTGCGATCATGCCGGAAAGGCCAAAGACATCGGCCTTTACCCGCCAGACGGTGAGGCCCAACGCACGCATACGCTGTTCGTTGTGCATGACGCCGGTGAGAGACCGACCCAGACCGGAGCGCAGGATCAGCACGGCGGCCCCGTAGGTCGCGCCCAGAAGGACGAGGCAGAACAGCGCGAAGCTGCGGCTGTCATTGAGGTCAATGCCCAGAAGCGACAGGTCGATCCGGGGAATGCCGCCCATGCCGTCGTCACCGCCGAAGAAGGGTGCCTCGAACACATAAGAATAGGCCATTTGCCCGAAGGCGAGCGTTGCCATGATGAAATAGATGCCGTGGGAGCGCGCGCCGATCGCGCCGATCACCCAGGCAGCGGCTCCGGTGATGGCGATTGCCCCGCCGAGTGCCACGGGCGGTGCGATGCCCGCTTTTGTGGTGAGGATTGCGTAGGCGTAAGCGCCGACACCCATCAGCGCGCCGTGGCAGAGCGACACCATGCCACCAAAGCCAGCGACCATGTCGAGGGCGAGGACCAGCATGGCCAGAAGCAGGATTTCGGTCAGGATTTCGAGGCCGAAATAGCCAGCGGTGACGGCCTGCGTGAAGGCGCCCACGGCCAGAAGGATGAGGGCGGTGTAGCGTAAAGCGGTGTGTTGAAACATCGGATCAGCCTTTCGCCGGGAAGAGGCCCATGGGACGGATCACGAGGACCGCCGCGAGGAGCGCGTAGATGAGAACAGAGGCGAGCTGTGGGGCCAATACCGCGCCGAAGGTCTGGACAAAGCCGAATATGAGTGAGCCTGCGATGGCGCCTTGCAGAGAGCCAAGCCCGCCGATGACGATGACGATGAGCGTTGGGATCAGGATCTGAAGCCCCATGTCCGGGGTAACGCTCAGCAGCGGTGCTGCAACTGCCCCCGCAAGGCCCGCAAGCGCGCAACCGACACAGAAGACGATGAAGAACAGGCGTTCGACATTGATGCCGAGACAGGCGGCCATGGCGTCATTGTCGACGCCCGCGCGGATCATCGCGCCGATCTGGGTGCGTTTAAGCACCAGCGCAAGGGCCGCGAAAATCGCAAAACCCAGCGCGATGATGAAGAGACGATAGACCGGGTAGTCGATGCCGAAAAGCGACACGCGGCCCGCGAGCAGCGAGGGTACCTCGATGGCAAGTGCGATGTCGCCCCAGATGATCCGGGTGAGATCCAGAAGGGCAAAGATCAGCCCGAAGGTCACGAGCACTTGTGCCATCGGTCCGCTCTTGCGCATCCGCCGGATCAACCCGCTGTAGAGCAGAATACCCATGCCCGCGACTGCAACGGGGGCGAGAAAGAACCCGGTCCAGTACCCACCCACGGTGGCGAGTGCGGCGGCGACATAGGCCCCCAGAGCATAGAGCGAACCATGGGCAAGGTTGACGAAATGCATCAGTCCGAAAATCACGGTGAGGCCAATGGAAAGGAGGAACAGGAGCATGGAGAGTTGAAGCGCGTTCAGCGCCTGCAACGCCCAAAAGCCGGGGTCGAGAGGCATGACAGAGGTCCTTTGACAAAGGCCCGGCCGGTGACGCAGTGGGCCGACCGGGCAGGGAGGTCCGTTGGAGACGGGCTCAGTTCGAGACGGGCGCCATGGTACAGCCGTTGAGCGGATCGGCGGTGGCGGGCAGCTCGGCCAGAACCTTCTGGGTCAGGCCGCCTTCGCCCGCGATGGTCTCATAGACATAGATCGGCTGAACGATGTTGTTCGTGGCCGGGTCGATCGATAGCGTGCCGCGCGGGCCTTCGAAATGCACCTGACGCAGGGCATTGGCGAGGCTTTCGCGATCCGTGGCACCCGTCTTGGTGGCCTCGATCAGGGCGCGGGCGGCGTCAAAGCCCTGCACCGCGTATTCCGAGGGAATGCGACCGGTTTTGGCCTCGAAGGCGGTGACGAAGGCGGCGTTTTCCGGATTGTCGATGGTTGGTACATAGTGAAGTGCGGTGATTACGCCCTCGGCGGCGGGGCCTTCGGCATTCACATAAAGTGAGGAGGTCAGGAAGCCGGAGCCGTAGAGCGGCAGATCGGCTTTGAGGCCAAAGCTGTCGTACTGCTTGACGAAAGAAATCGCCTCTCCGCCCGCGTAGAACACATAGACCGCCTGCGCGCCGCTGGCCTTGGCCTTGGCGAGGAACGGTCCGAAATCCTGCGTCTTCTGGAAGGGGGTGAACTCTTGCCCGACGATTTCGCCGCCCGCGGCTGTGAAGGTCTCGGTGAAGCTGTCGATCATCTGACGGCCTGCGGCATAGTCGGGGGCCAGCGTGAAGACCTTGGTGATGCCTTGCTCGACCATCCACGGCCCCATCGGGCGGTTCACCTGACCGTTGGAAAACGACATGCGGGTGATAAAGGGCGAGCATTGCGCCCCGGTGGCTTCGTCATTGCCCGCGTTGGCGACAATCAGCGGCACGCCCGCGCCATGGACGAGATCGCGCACCGCGCCTAGAACACCGGAACTGACGATACCCGCCATGACATCGACCTTGTCCTGAAGGATGAGCTTCTTGGCCTTGGCGAGCGCGACCGGCGGCTTCACTTCTGTGTCCTCGCGCAGGAGGGCAAAGGTGGCCTCGGTCTCGGCCCCGTATTCCTCAAGTGCCAACTCGAAACCGGCTTCGATGTCATTGCTAAGCGCGGCATAGACGCCGGAGTAGGGCAGCAAGAGCCCGACTTTGATCTCCTCCGCAGACGCGGGCATGCTGAGAGCTGTGGCGAACCCGAGGGCCGCCAGGATGGTGGTTTTCATGATATTTCCTCCCTGTGTGTCCGAACCCCTCCCCGGGTCCGGGCCTAGCGCGGTCATCGTGGCGCGCCTTGTGTTGTGCGTTTGGCCCCTGCCGACGGGTTTGAACCCGTTCGAGACATCTGCCTTCCCGCAAGACTGTGCGCTGCGGCACCACAAGTCGAGAAAGGTTTGGGTATCGAATAATATCGTTTTTGTTGCGACCCGCATAACCGTTGGAGACGATGGAAAACCGCTGGAAGGACTGCGTGAAATTGACCGGAGCTTTGGTCACAGAATGACAGGGCGAGAATGCGCCGTTTCGAGAGATAAGGTGGGCGCGGGGTGTTCTTCCAGGAAGCACAGAGGCTGGACAGCCCGGCTGGTTTTCAGAGGGGCCTAAATCGGATTACTGGGATGGCGGTGATGAAGAGAGAGGGCTGGTTCGCCCGCATTGCTCAGAATCACCGGATGATCACCTTTGATCTGAGCAATATTTATGTGTTTTTTGTAAATATTAAACAATATTATACACTTACCCATAAATTTATAGATTTTTATACTGCCTGCTGTCTCATCGTTTTCTCTAAAGAATATATATCCGCTGTGAAGGCAACTTTAGATCGAATGTATCGCGAAATGCTTGATCTCACGTAGGTGTGGGTGGCGTGAGGCAAATCTTTGGGGGAATACACCATGAAATTCATTCAAAATGCGAAAAGCCTTATGCGTCGCTTTGCGCGCAAAGAAGACGGGGCAACAGCCATCGAATAACCATGTTTTCACGCTTCGGTTTTTCCGGGTGCGCGACCTTGGTTTTGGCCACGTCGGCTGTGGTGGCCGGTGCTGTGGTGTTGGGGGTGTTTCGTCCGAAAGACCAACTCACTACACAGCCCACGCTCCAAGTAGCCAGCGTCACGGCACAGACGACGCGCATTCTTGTCACGTCGCGTTGGCGGAGATGATCGCGTCCCGGACCATTCCGGGGGGCACGCCCTTTGTGGCCTCAGATCTCGCGGCCCCGGTTGTTGCACAGGACTCCGACCCGACGCGGAACCGGCTGAACCTTTCGGAGGGGATGCGGGCGATTGCCTTGCCGATCAAGGCGGAAACGGCGGTGGCCGGGTTGCTCGACCTTGGCGACCGGGTCGATATCCTTTTGTCCTACAAGACGGCGAAGGGCATCTGGCGGTCCGCACCGTGCTGCGCAATGTCCGCATCATCGCGACGGATCAAACCACGCAGCCCCCGGCGGAAGACGCTCAGGCGGAACCGAAAACACCGCCGAAAATCGTGACCTTCGAATTGACACCGGACGGGGCAAAGGTTCTGGCTCTGGCGCAACAGATGGGCGACATCATGTTGGTTTTGGGCGAGGAAAACGAAGCGGACGGTCCGGTGAACGCAGAGGACTCGCCGATTTTTGCCACCCAGATTTCCGGTCAGACGGCGAAGCCAGAACCATTGCCACAGGTGGCCAACCGCAGCGCGTCCATCGTGCGCGGTGCGAAAAGCCGGGTGGATGTGTTTGCTGCGGAGGAACAACTCCCAGGCGATGATGTGGTCACAGAAACCGACATTGACGATCTCACGACAGCCACACAGGCGGCTATCGTCTCCGTTCCCTTAAGCGCGACAGATTGATTATGGCACCAGAAGACCGTCCTGATTTTACGGAAAGAACGCTCCCGATTCTGCGGCCTTTTCTCATTATGGTCTTGTTTTCACTTGCGGTTGGCGCCGTGCAGGAGCAAACCCTGATGGAAATCCGGAACCGGACGATCAACCTGTTTGCGGGGCAGGGAAAACTGATCAAGCTCGACATTCTGGCCGAGACGGTTTTCTGGCCCATTCCGAAGTGGCCGATATCGAGATCAAGTCTCCGAAAATGCTTTACATCTATGGAAAGTTCATCGGCGAAACCACGCTTTTTGTGATCGACGACACGGAGGAAGTGACGTTGAGCAGTAGTGTCGGCGAGATACTTTATGTTTTGTCGATAGATGCCAGTCGGGTTCAATGAACCTGAGAGCAAAAGGTGAAACACGAGTTTTGACTACCAAAAAAGCCCTCAAGTCAGAGACTTAAGGGCTTTTTATGGCTCCGGCGGTAGGGATCGAACCTACGACCAATTGATTAACAGTCAACTGCTCTACCGCTGAGCTACGCCGGAACATGGGGCGGTGTATAGCTATGTGGTTTCGGGGGTGCAAGAGGGTTTTGTGACAAAAAATGCATTTTTGCTCCTTTTCCTCTCAAGGCACTGAAAACACGGCACTTACGCCGATTTCCGGGGTGGCTTTCAGGCGGTTTTGGCGGCTCAGGTCGATGAGGTGGGCGAGCGTGTTGCGCGCTGCGGCGGGCAGGTGGGTTTCGGGCAGATCGGTGTAGACGGTGCGGGTGAGGGAAAACAGGTCCATGGGCCCCTGTGCGAGGGCTGAAAGGATCTGGGTTTCCCGTTCGGCGCGGTGCGACAGCAGAAAATGGATCCGCTCCAGAGGGGCTTCGACAGGGTCGCCGTGGCCGGGGTGGAGCCGGGCGGGGGCACTGTTCAGCAACAGGGTGCAGCTGTCGCGGAAGGCGCTGGCATCGCCGTCGGGCGGGGAGATCAGCGAAGAGGACCAGCCCATGATCAGATCGCCGGAAAACACCGCGCCGCGCCAGGCAAAACACAGGTGATTGCCCATATGGCCGGGGGTGTGAAGCGCTTCGATCGGACCTGCGGGCGTGTCGAGCACGGCGGCATGGGGCAGGGCGATGTCGGGACTGAAGGTCTTGTCCACCCCTTCGCCACCGCCGAGCGTCTCTGCGAGCGCGGCCATATGGGGGCTGCGCCCGGCGAGCGCATCGCCAAAGGCCAGAATCGGTGCATCTGTGGCGTCCGCGAGGGCGCGTGCGCCGCCCGAATGGTCGAGATGCGCATGGGTGACGAGGATGTGGCTGATCCGCGTCCCGCAGGGCAGGGCGGAGAGGACCGCGTCGCGATGCGCAGGCAGATCGGGACCTGGGTCGATCAGCACGCGTTCGGTTCCCTCGCCAAGCACATAGGTGTTCGTACCCCACCAGGTCATCGGCGAGGGGTTCGGCGCCAGAATGCGCAGGAGGCCGGGGGTCAGCTCGGTGATCGTTTCGGGGCGGGTCGACACGCGATTTCTCTTTCCATCAGGGGTCTTGCAAGGCTACCAATAGCCCATGTTCTTCGACTGGCTCAAAAGATATCTGCCACGCGGGCTCTATGGTCGGGCTGCGCTGATCCTGCTGGTGCCGGTCGTGGTGATCCAGATCGTCGTGACGGTCGCCTTTACCCAGCGCTATTTTCAGGATGTCACCCGGCAATTGACGCAAGGGGTGGTGGCCGAAATCGGTCTCTATGTCGCCGCCATCGAGAGCGTGCCCGAAGATCAGATTCTGCCGGTGCTGAGCGAGCTGGACGACCGGCTCCGGTTCATCTCGCGCTTCGGCGATCCCGCCCCGGTGACCGACAACCGGTTCTGGTATGACATCTCGGGACGGGTCATCGCCGCCGATCTGAAAGACGGGCTCGACGGGGTCGAGGGGGTCGACGTCGCCAGTGACACGCGGCTGGTACAGGTGTCGATCCTCACCGGGGTCGGGCGCCTGACGATCGAGCTGCCGCGTCGGCGTGCCTCGGCCACGAACCCGCATCAGCTTCTTGTGCTGACGGCCCTGACCGGCGGCTTGATGACCCTCATCGCCTTCATTTTCCTGCGTAATCAATTGCGACCGATTCGCCATCTTGCGCGCGCGGCCGAGGCCTTCGGGCGGGGTGAAAATCGGCCCTATCGTCCGGCTGGCGCGCTGGAAGTCCGTTCTGCCGGGGCGGCCTTTCTCAATATGCGCGCCCGGATCGAGCGTCAGATCGAACAGCGTACTCTGATGCTTTCGGGCGTCTCGCACGACCTGCGTACCCCGCTGACGCGTATCCGGCTGGGGCTGTCGATGCTGGACGTGTCCGAGGACGATGCGGTGGAAATCAAGGCGATGCAGGCCGATCTCGACGAGATGGAAAAGCTGATCGACACGTTCCTCGATTTCGCCCGCGCCGATGCCACAGAGGAGCCGAAGCGCCTCGATCTCAAGGCGCTTCTGAGCGATGCGGTGAGCCGTGCCGAACGGGCGGGATCGGTGATCGGGACTGTGGAAATGCCCGAAGGTGAGGTGGTGCTGACCGGACGTCCCGCCGCTCTGGCCCGTGCGCTCGACAATCTGCTGTCCAACGCGCGGCGCTACGGCACGCGGACCCGGCTCAGCCTGACTCTGTTCGAACGCGCCGCGGTGATCTCGGTCGAGGATGACGGGCCAGGGATCGCGCCCGAGGCACGGGACCGCGCGCTGCAACCTTTCGTGCGCCTCGATGCCGCCCGCAACCAGAATCGCGGCTCCGGTGTCGGGCTGGGGCTCGCCATCGCCCATGACGTCGCCCGGCGGCATGGGGGCACTTTACGTCTGGGTAAAAGCGAGACCTTGGGAGGATTGAAAGCGGATCTGGTGCTTGCGCGCTGAGCCCGGCCAAACCTCAGGTCTCGCCCGGTCTGCGCAATCCTTGAAACCCAACAGAAAGTCTGAGCCGCAGGAGGGTGGAAGCTGAGGTATTCGGCAGGAAGATATTTGGTAGGCCCGGCAGGACTCGAACCCGCAACCAAAGCGTTATGAGCGCTCTGCTCTAACCAATTGAGCTACAGGCCCGCCTGACGCTCTGATTATTGTGGCGAGAGATCGGGGTCAAGGGGCACACGCAGGCCTTTTCAAGCCGGGGTAAACCGCGTAAACGGGCCGAAACGTCAGTTTCGCGGGGAGCCTTTGCCATGACGCAGGGAAAGAACGGTCTCACTTACGCCGATGCGGGTGTCGATATCGACGCGGGTAATGAGCTTGTCGAACGGATCAAACCGGCGGCGAAAAAGACAGCGCGTCCGGGTGTGATGGCCGGTCTGGGTGGCTTCGGCGCGTTGTTCGATCTCAAGGCGGCGGGCTATGAGGACCCGATCCTCGTGGCGGCGACCGATGGGGTGGGCACCAAGCTGCGCATCGCGATCGACACGGACAACGTGGCGACCGTGGGCATCGACCTTGTCGCCATGTGTGTCAACGATCTCGTGTGTCAGGGGGCGGAGCCGTTGTTCTTCCTCGACTATTTTGCCACGGGCAAGCTCAAACTCGACAATGCCGCTGCGGTGATCGAGGGCATTGCGCAGGGCTGTGCCGAGAGTGGCTGTGCGCTGATCGGCGGTGAGACCGCCGAGATGCCGGGCATGTATGAGGACGGCGATTTCGATCTGGCGGGTTTTGCCGTGGGCGCGATGGAGCGCGGTGCCGATCTGCCTGCGGGCGTGCGTGAAGGAGACGTGCTTCTGGGCCTTGCCTCCAACGGGGTGCATTCGAACGGTTATTCGCTGGTGCGCAAGACGGTCGAGATTTCCAGCTTCAAATGGTCCGACATCGCGCCCTTCTCCGACAATACGCTGGGCGCAGAGCTTCTGACGCCGACGCGGCTTTACGTCAAGCCTGTGCTCAAGGCGATCCGGGCGGGCGGTGTGCATGCGCTGGCGCATATCACCGGCGGTGGTCTGACCGAGAACTTGCCGCGGGTTCTGCCCACCGGCATGGGCGCGGATATCGACCTCACGAGCTGGACACTGGCGCCGGTGTTCCGCTGGCTGGTGGATACGGCGGGGCTGAGCCAGCATGAGCTGCTGAAAACCTACAACGCCGGGATCGGTATGGTGGTGGTTTGCGCCGCCGATCAGGCCGGAGCGCTCACCGCGCTGCTCGAAGGCGAGGGCGAGACGGTGTACCGCATCGGTCAGGTCACGACTGGCAATGGCGTGACCTATGAGGGTGAGCTCAAGTGAGCGACCTGCACAAGAAGGTTGCGATCCTGATTTCCGGCGGCGGCTCCAACATGGTGTCGCTGGCGAAATCCATGGTGGGGGATCATCCCGGACGGCCCTGTCTCGTGCTGTCGAACCTGCCCACGGCAGGCGGGCTGCAAAAGGCCGCCGATATGGGCATCCCGACCGCCGTGGTGGATCATCGTAGCTTCAAGGGTGATCGTGAAGTTTTTGAAGAAGAACTGATTTCCGTGATCGACGCCTATGCGCCGGATGCTATCGCGCTAGCTGGCTTCATGCGCATCCTGACGCCGAAATTCATCACGCATTATGCCGGACGGATGCTTAACATCCATCCGTCGCTCCTGCCGAAATACAAGGGGCTGCATACCCATCAACGTGCGATCGAGGCGGGCGATGCGGAGGGCGGATGTTCCGTGCATGAGGTGACAGCCGAACTCGATGATGGCCCGATACTCGGTCAGGCGCGAGTGCCGATCCTGCCAGGCGATACGCCGGACGACCTTGCCGCGCGTGTACTGGTGCAGGAGCATCGGCTTTATCCGGCGGTGCTCAGGCGGTTCCTTGAGGGTGAAACAGAACCTCTGATCCTCTGAACCCGGTTATCAAATCGGATATCGCGCAGGCGTGAACGATTGCAAAGGTGAAATTCGGGCCGGGAAAAATACATTCGCGATATAGAATGTAAGTGAGTCCCACCTCGGGACCCGCATTTCGCGAAAGGATATCTCATGAAAACCGCTGATTTCGTCGCCACCGTTTTCGATGGCCATTCCAACCCCGGCAAGGTGACCGTCGCCTTCACCATGGCGCTGAATGCACAGAAGATGGGTCATAGCTCCATTGTTCTCTTGATGGTCGAAGGTGTGGAATTGGGGAAACCCGGCGCCACCGAAGGCATGGACATCGGTAAACCTTTTGAGCCCGTGGCCAATCTTGTGAAGGACTACCGGGCCGCCGGTGGGCGCATCGGCATTTGCGGCGCCTGCATGATCCACAACGGGTTCACCGCCGAAGAGATGGACCCCGCTTATGAAATCATCACCGCGCCCGAAGTGGTCGAACTGATGATGGCGGCGAAAGGCACGATGCCGATCACCTGAGGGCGCACATTCGCAAATTGCGAAGGGGGCTGCGGACCTGCGCCCCCTTTGTTCTTTTCTTTCGGCGAAAACCTGCGTATCAAGATCGAACCGGTGGGATGACCCCGCGCCGCAGGTAAGAAAAACATATGATCACCATCACCACGACTGAAGGTCTTCAGGCCTTCTGTGACCGCGCCAAGGATCGCCCTTACGTCACGGTCGACACCGAATTCCTCCGCGAACGGACCTATTATTCGAAACTCTGCCTCGTGCAGCTCGCGCTTCCGGGTGAGGCCGAAGAGGACGCGGTGTTGCTCGATCCGCTGGTCAAGGGCCTCGATCTTGCGCCGCTTTACGCGCTGTTTCGCAACGAGAATGTGGTCAAGGTGTTCCACGCCGCGCGGCAGGATCTGGAAATTTTCTTCATTCAGGGCGGGGTGATCCCCAAGCCGCTGTTCGACACCCAGGTCGCTGCCATGGTCTGCGGCTTTGGCGAGCAGGTGGGCTACGAGACTCTGGTGCGCAAGATCGCCAAGCAAAGCCTCGACAAGACCTCGCGTTTCACCGACTGGTCGCGCCGCCCGTTGACGCCTGCGCAGGAAAATTATGCGCTGGCCGATGTGACGCATCTGCGGGTGATTTACGAGTATCTTGCGAAGGAGATCGCCCGGCAGGGGCGGGAAAAATGGGTGGCTGAAGAGCTTGAGGTTCTGACCACGCCCGCGACCTATGTCATCGCGCCGGATGAGGCCTGGCAACGGGTGAAAACCCGTACGAGTTCCGGGAAATTCCTCGCCGCGGTCAAGGAACTGGCGGCCTTCCGCGAGTTTTACGCCCAGAGCCGTGACATCCCGCGCAACCGGGTGTTCAAGGATGACGCGCTTCTGGAACTTGCCTCCACGAAGCCGAAAACCCCACAGGACCTGTCGCGCTCGCGGCTTCTGCTGCGCGAGGCGCGCAAAGGCGAGATTGCCGACGGCATTTTGCAGGCAATTGAAAAGGCGTCGAATTATACCGCTGCCGAGATGCCGAAACTGGACCAGTCGCGCGACAAGATTCAGGTCAACCCAGCGCTGGCCGATATGCTGCGGGTGTTGCTCAAGGCGAAATCCGACCGCTTCGATGTGGCCGCGAAGATGATCGCCTCCGCTGCCGATCTCGATCTGATCGCCGCAGGAGAGCGCGATCTGCCGGTGTTCAGGGGCTGGCGGGCCGAGGTGTTCGGTGACGATGCGCTGAGGCTCTGCAAGGGCGAGATCGGGCTTGCGGTGAAAGGTCAGAGGGTCGATGTGATCGCCCTCTGACGGCTGTGCTCACGCCAGTTCCATTGCAAATCGCGCCCCGCTGAACGGGTGGGACGCGAAACCGCAGGCGCGATAGACGGCCTGTGCCCGGGTGTTGTGATCCTGGGTCGATACCGTGAGGCGCACGCAGCCAAGGCTTTCCGCAAGATTTCGGCTGGCCTCAATGAGACGCCGCCCGACACCTTCTCCGCGTGCGTGATCGCGGATGAACAGGTGATGCAGGTCCATGACCTTTTTGCCATGCTGCAACTGGACACCAGCGACGAGCGCGGCATAGCCCAGAAGCGCACTATCACGTTCGGCCACGAGGATGCGAATCCACGGCAGATCGGCGTTCAGCAGGTCGATGAGCGCCGTCAGATCGAGTTCTGGATCGTCACCATGATGATGCGCAAGCGCATGGACCATTTCCAGAAGCGCGTCCTTGTCGCTCCAGCGGGCGGGGCGGATGTGAAGGGGGTTGGTCGCCTGTGTCTTGGCCTGAATGGGTTGCATGAGGGTCATCTGTCTCTCCTGTGTGCCGCCACAGGGGAGTTCAACCATTAAAAAAACCGCCCTGCGGCGGCCTTTCAATGTTCCATGACTGTCGGACCGCGCTCTATGTCAGCTCGGTCCAATAAAAAACGGTCATAGCGGTTGCGTGTGTCATGGCGTGAAAGTGCGGCAGACCGGGGACCGTGTCAACAGGGAAATGCCCGTGAGAGGGCTGCCTCAGACCGGCATGACATAGCGCGGCGCGCGCAGGCTCGGACGCTCGAATCCGAAGGCGCGGTAGGCGGCCTTGGCCATGGCGCTGGTGCGGGAGATCGCGACGGTAAGGGTTTCGCAGCCAAGCATACGCGCCGTCGTCATAGCCGCGTCCGACAGAGCGCGCCCAATGCCCTGACCGCGATGCGCGGGCTCGACATAGATGTGATGCATTTCCATGGCGCGATCCTGCGCGCTAAGTTGCAGCCCGCCGACCAGTGCGGCATAGCCGATCAGTTCGCCGTCCTGCTCGGCAACGAGCAGGCGAACCCAGGGTTTCGGCGCGTGGATGAGGTCGATCACGCTGGCCTCATCAAGGTTCAGCCTGTCCTCCGTCAGCGGTTTCAGATCGTTGATCATGTCCATGAGACGCGGGACGTCGCGGCCCTCCGCAGCGCGGATGGTCAGGGCAGGTGTGGCGCCTTTCACGGCGAGGGGCGTCTGACGGGACATAACGATGGGTCTGCGTTGGCGGTTGCGATATTCGAATACGATGCGGTCTCCCGAAGAGAAGAAAGCCCCAAAAGGTTAAGGTCCGCTTATCGCCGGGATAAATTTTCATGACTTCCCGTGGGGGAAATCCGTGTGGCTCATATGGGGGGCGAAGCAGGGGCTGTCAATCTGCTCGATTTGAATATTCGGTAAAAGATTTATAACGAACGTGACACTGGTGACATTGTTGAGAATTTTCTAGTTTAGGGATGTTGAAGGAATGTTCTGAGCGCGGTCGAGCGCTCAGAAATCTGTTACCAAGCACGATGAGCGACCTTGGACACATTTTCGGCCTTTGGTGGGCGGGCACTGAATATCTGTTGCGATGAACACGCTTATAAACCGGGGCTCCGCCCGTGAATTTCCCAAACGCTCCACCGGAGCGTTTGCCTGACCATAGGTCAGGTTCGGAAATTCACCCATCATAATCCACTTCTTCGGTGAGGCGCAGCGCGGCGGCGCGTTGGTTGGCGATTTCAAGAAGGCTCAGGTTGTCCGGCGTGAAACTGCCCCAGCTTGCCACCAGTTCGGACGGGTCTGTGCCGGGAACCACAGGGTATTCGGAATTCGCTTCCGCATAGATTTCCTGTGCCTCATGAGAGGACAGAAACTCAATGAACTGAACGGCTTCATCCTTGTTCTTCGCGGCCTTGGTGAGTGCCACGCCGGAGATGTTCACATGGGTGCCGCCGCCTTCGACATCGAACACGGGGAAATCGAGCCGCACACTGTCGGCCCAGACGCGCTGTTCCTCATCGGCCAGCATTTCGCCCATGTAATAGGTGTTGCCCAGCGAAATGTCGCATTCCCCGGCCCAGATCGCCTTGACCTGGGCACGGTCGTCGCCTTGCGGACGGCGGGCGAGATTGTCCTTGAGGCCCTGAAGCCAGACCTTCGCCTCCTCTTCGCCGTGATGCGCGATGTAGGCCGAGGTCAGCGCGATCATGTAGGTGTGCATGCCGGAGCGGGTGCAGATGCGGCCCTTCCATTTCGGATCGGCAAGGTCTTCGTAAGTGGTCACATCGCCCGGCGCCACGCGGTCTTTCGAAGCGTAGACGATGCGGGCGCGGGTGGTCATGCCCCACCATTGCCCCTCCGGGTCGTGGAATTCCGCCGGGATGTTCTTCTCCAGAGTCTCGGTGATCAGCGGCTGGGTTACGCCCGCATCTACCGCCTCGGTCAGTCGCGCGATGTCGACGGTCAGGATCACGTCGGCGGGGGAGCGGTCGCCCTCGGCCTTGAGACGCTCGACCAGACCGCTTTCGAGGAAGGCGACGTTGACCTGAATGCCGGTTTCCTCGGTGAAGGCGTCGACCAGCGGCTGGATCAGCTCTGGCTGACGATAGGAATAGACGTTCACATCGGCAAGTGCCGGGGCGGCGGCGAGCATGAGGGGCAGGGCGAAGCTGAGGGGCTTTTGCATGAGGGTCTCCGTCGGTTTGCGCCCGTTAAATCCGAGCAAAACGCTCAGGTCAATCGGAGTTTGTCAGACTTCCGCTCTTTGTGAAGGTCAGGAGGTGCCGGAAGGCTTCGCGGCCTTCTCCTCCGCCTTGATCGCATCCCAAAGCGCATCCATCTCGGCCAGATCGCTGTCCGCCGGGGTCTTGCCGAGCTCAGTAAGACGGTCCTCGATCGCATTGAAACGGCGAGTGAATTTTGCGTTGCAGGCGCGCAGGGCCTCTTCGGCATCGACGCCAAG
Organism: Celeribacter persicus; assembly: GCF_003050785.1. Classification (GTDB taxonomy): domain Bacteria; phylum Pseudomonadota; class Alphaproteobacteria; order Rhodobacterales; family Rhodobacteraceae; genus Celeribacter; species Celeribacter persicus. The sequence goes on along the minus strand of NZ_QAOH01000002.1, from coordinate 129,113 downwards.
ATGTCGCCCGAGATTGACCACCACGAAGAGAAGATCGCCAAACTCCTCGAACACCTCCTCTTGGGTGAGCCTGTCACGCGCCTCTTCCAGCTCAGCGGCCTCCTCGCGGATTTTGTCCAACACATGCGAGGTATCCGGCCAGTCGAATCCCACCCGCGCGGCACGTTTTTGCAGCTTCTGCGCCCGCATCAGGGCGGGCAGGCCCATAGCCACCCCGTCGAGTACCCGATGTTCACCGCGTCGGGCGCGCTCCTTGGCCTTTTCGACCTCCCAGTCTTTCGTCTGCTGCTCCGGCGATTTCTGATTGCTCTCGGCACCGAACACATGCGGATGACGGGAAATCATTTTGGTGGCAATGGATTGTGCGACGTCGTGAAAGTCGAAGAGGCCCTTGTCGGCGGCGATCTGTGCCTGAAATACGGATTGGAACAGAAGATCGCCCAATTCGGATTTCAGGTCTTCCATATCGCCGCGCGCGATGGCGTCGTCGACCTCGTAGGCCTCTTCGATCGTGTAGGGAGAAATCGTCGCGAAATCCTGTTCGATATCCCAGGGACAGCCGCCCTCCGGGTCACGCAGCCGGCGCATGATTTCGAGAAGCTGTTCGATGCCCTCGGGCACGTCGTGAATGGGATCCTGTGTCATGCGGTCAACCTGAACCCGACAAGAGGGCTTTGCAAGGACGAAAACTCGCGTTACAAGAGGCGCATGACCAACCGTGCCACCATCATTATTGGCTGCTGCATTATCCGCTGACATCGTCGCGCGGGTCCGGTCTCTTTTCACCTGAAATGGAAGCTGATAAGCCCGCGGGGACTGCCCTGAGGGACAAGCTATGACCGTGATCAAACTCACCAATTCGAAGACCCGTAAGAAAGAGGTTTTCGAGCCGATCGACCCCAATAACGTGCGGATGTATGTCTGTGGCCCGACGGTTTATGACCGCGCTCATATCGGCAATGCGCGGCCTGTGATCGTGTTCGATGTTCTGTATCGGCTGCTGCGGCATGTGTACGGAGCGGAGCACGTCACCTATGTGCGCAACTTCACCGACGTGGACGACAAGATCAACAAGAAGGCGCAGGACACGGGCCGCTCCATCAAGGAGATCACCGACGAGACCACGCAGTGGTATCTCGACGACATGCGCGCGGTGGGGGCACTGGACCCCGATCAAATGCCGCGGGCGACCGAGTTCATCGGCGCGATGATCACGATGATCGAGGGGCTGATCGCGGGCGGGCACGCCTATGAAGCGGAAGGCCATGTGCTCTTTTCCGTGGAAAGCTACAAGGACTACGGCAAACTCTCGGGCCGCTCCATCGACGACATGATCGCGGGTGCGCGGGTTGAAGTGGCCCCTTACAAACGCAACCCGATGGATTTCGTGCTCTGGAAGCCGTCCTCGGACGATCTTCCCGGTTGGGACAGCCCTTGGGGGCGCGGTCGTCCCGGCTGGCACATCGAATGCTCGGCCATGTCCTATGAACTCTTGGGCGAGAGTTTCGACATTCACGGCGGCGGCAACGACCTGATGTTCCCGCACCATGAAAACGAGATCGCGCAGAGCTGCTGCTCCCATCCCAAAGGTGGCTTTGCGCGCTATTGGTTGCACAACGAGATGTTGCAGGTCGAGGGCAAGAAGATGTCCAAGTCCTTGGGCAATTTCTTCACCGTGCGGGATTTGTTGGACGGTCATGACGGCATGCCGGGCGTGCCGGGTGAGGTGATCCGATTCGTGTTCCTCTCGACGCATTACCGCAAGCCGATGGACTGGACGGCGGAGAAGGCGGAGCAGGCGAAGGCGACGTTGCGCAGGTGGCGTAATATGGTCGGGGAGATTGAAACTGGTGTTGACTATGGGAGAGCCGACGAAGCTGTCGTAGATGCCGTAGCAAATGATCTGAACACAGCTCAGGCCTTAACTGAACTTCATCGCTTAGAAAGCGAGATTCAGAACGTCTACAACAGAATTATTGGTTTCGGTTCTGAATATGATGGCCCTGAGCCCGGTGTCTTGGAGGCAAAGTTTATCGCCTCCGCCAATCTTCTCGGCCTTCTGACGCCAGAACTTGGTGGCTGGGAAGAAACGGGTGTGGACCTCACCGCCTACGCCGATCACCTCTTCGCCCTCCGCCAATCCGCCATGGAAACCAAAAACTTCTCCGCCGTTGACGCGATGAAAACCGCGCTTCTGGAGGCCGGTGTCGAGGTGCGCATGTCGAAAACCGGGGTCGAGCTTGAGCCGGGGCCGAATTTCGATGCGGCGAAGCTGGAGGGGTTGTTGTGATGACCGTGAAACATAAGGACGGCGACCGTTCCGCGCGGGGAGGGCGTAAAGCGCCCGCCCCGTGGGGGGGCGGGACGGGCGCTGTCCGTGACGCAAGCGTCACGTCCTGAAGGAGGAGCGAGCAATGACCACAGCAAGCATAAAAGACCGCCTCACCCTCTACGACACGACCCTTCGCGATGGTCAGCAAACCCAAGGCGTGCAATTCTCCACCGAGGAAAAGCACCTGATCGCCGATGCGCTCGACCATCTCGGCGTCGATTACATCGAGGGCGGCTGGCCCGGCGCGAATCCGACCGACAGCGAATTCTTCGCGGATGCGCCCCAGACCAAGGCCAAATTCACCGCCTTCGGCATGACCAAACGCGCGGGGCGTTCGGCGGAGAATGACGAGGTGCTCGCGGGGGTGCTCAATGCGGGGACGAATTCCGTCTGTCTCGTCGGCAAGACCCATGATTTCCATGTGACCACGGCGCTTGGCATCACGCTCGAAGAAAACCTTGAGAACATCGAAAAATCCATCGCTTATACGGTCTCGATCGGGCGTGAGGCGCTGTTCGATGCAGAGCATTTCTTCGACGGCTACAAGGCCAATCCCGACTACGCGCTGGCCTGTTGCAAGGCGGCCTATGCGGCAGGTGCGCGTTGGATCGTGCTCTGCGACACCAACGGAGGTGCGCTGCCCGGCGAGGTCTACGAGATCACCGGCAAGGTCATTGCGGCGGGCATTCCGGGTTCCCACCTCGGCATCCACACTCATGACGACACCGGCAACGCCGTCGCCAATTCGCTTGCTGCGGTCAATGCCGGTGCGCGGCAGGTGCAGGGCACGCTGAACGGTCTCGGCGAGCGCTGTGGCAATGCCAATCTGACGACTCTGATCCCGACCTTCCTGCTCAAGGAACCGTATAAATCGACGCTCGACACAGGCGTCACCGAGGAGGCGCTGCAAAGCCTCGTCAAGACCTCGCGCATGCTCGACGACATCCTGAACCGCGTGCCGTTGCGGAGCGCGCCTTATGTCGGTGCTTCGGCCTTTGCGCATAAGGCGGGGCTCCATGCGTCCGCGATTCTCAAAGACCCGACCACCTACGAACACATTCCGCCCGAAACCGTCGGCAATGCGCGCATCGTGCCGATGTCCAATCAGGCCGGGCAATCGAACTTGCGCAAACGGCTTCTGGACATGGGGCTGGAGGTCTCGGAAAAGGCCGATCTCGGGCGCATCCTCGACCGGATCAAACAGCGCGAGGCGGAGGGCTATTCCTACGACACGGCGCAGGCCTCCTTCGAGCTGGAAGCGCGGCGCGAACTGGGCCTGATGCCTGCGTTTTTCGAGGTCGAGCGCTACCGCGCCACGGTCGAGCGCCGACGCGACGCCAAGGGGCGCGAGGTTCACCTTTCCGAGGTCACGGTGGTGGTCAACATCGCCGGTGAACGCCACCTGTCCGTTTCTGAGGGCATCATGGCTGACGGCAATGACGGCGGGCCGGTCAACGCGCTTTCCAAGGCGCTGGTGAAGGATCTCGGCCCTTACTCGGACCTGATCACCGATATGGAACTCGTCGATTTCAAGGTGCGGATCACAAATGGTGGTACCGAGGCGCGCACCCGAGTCATCATCGACCATGAGGACAGTCTCGGACGGCGCTGGTCCACGGTGGGCGTGTCTTCGAACATCATAGATGCGTCGTTCGAGGCGCTTCTGGATGCGGTTCTGTGGAAACTCCTGCGCGACGGCGCCAAGGCGCTCGGAGCAGAATGAAGGGGGCGGAATAATGTCGGTTCAGGCCTGCGCAGAGATCGTCCAGAAGGGTGACGAAGATCGCTTTCGCGCCACCATGGCCGCGCCCGTGGCGGCGCGCGAGGTGCTCTTTCCGATCCATGCCTTCTGCCTTGAGGTCGCTAAAGCGCCCTGGGTCACGAAAGAGGCGATGATCGCGGAAATGCGGCTGCAATTCTGGCGGGACATCCTGAGCGAACGGGCGGAGGGCAAACCGCCCCGCGCTCATGAGGTGGCCGCCCCTCTGCACGCCGTTCTCGATGTGGCTTCGGCACAGGCGCTGGACGCGGCGGTGACTGCCCGGCAATGGGACATTTACCGTGATCCGCATGAGGATGTGGCGGCGCTGCACGGCTATCTTCACACATCCTACGTGATCCCGCTTCATGTCGCCGCCCGCCGCCTCGGTGCGCCGGAGGACGCGTCGAAAGCCCTCAACCGGCTCGGCTTTGCGGGCGCTCTGGCGCGCTATTTCCTTGCCATTCCCGCGCTTGAGGCACAGGGACGCGTGCCGCTGGTCGACGGTCGTCCGGAGGCGGTGGCGCAAATGGCGAAAGAGGCGCTTGAGCAGGGCCGCTGGGAGGCACAGAACCTCTCGAAACTGTCGAAAATCGCCCGCGCGCCGATGATCGACGCGGTGATGCACCTGCCTGTGCTCAAGCAGGCCGCCCGCAATCCGCAGGCCGTGATCGAAGGCCGTCTGGGGCAGGGGCCGCTGCGCAAATCCCTGCGCCTCGCGCTGATCTCTCAGTCGCCGAGCTGGGCCTTTTTTTGAGCATGTTCCAGAACGTAAACCCGGATGGCCGAGGCGAGACCGCTTTCGACGCCGCGGGTTTCGTCAATCTCCGCCGCCAGCACATTGATCGGCATATTCCGCTCCTTCGCGATGTTGCGAAACGCCTTCCAGAACGGTTCTTCCAGCGACACCGACGTGCGGTGGCCATGTAGCGTCAGCGAGCGTTTGACCGGGCGTCCGCTCATTCCTTATCTCTCTTGTGCGCGTCCAGCTCCGCCTTTGCCTTGGCGCGTTCGGCCTCTTCCAACGTCTTCTGTGCCTTGGTCCGACCAAATTTCACGGCATTCGCATCGCCCTGCGTCCGTTTCTGGGCACGGGCTTTCTGTTTGCGGAACTGGTTGAGATTGGTGACGTTCATGGGGTGGAATATTACCCTGTCTTCTTCTTGGCGCAAATACTCAAAACGCCCCGGGACTGTCCCGGGGCGCTCGTTCGCATCAGTTCTGTTGCAGCGGTTGCGGACGATGTGCCTGCATCACACTCTGTACGCGCTCCGTTGTGAGCTTCGGATTGGCCTTTTGCAGACAGCTCAGAATCTCCGTCGGCAGGCCGCGGTCCTCGGGGCGCTGACCTGAAGTGGCCTCTTTCGGTGGCGCTTTACGTTCGCCCGGTTGAGGACGATTGGCCCCGAAGCAACTGGTGAGCTGTGTTTCGGTCACGCCGAGGTCCTTGGCGATCTCCGCCGTGGGTATTTGGGGACTAGCCGGGCCAGCTTGGGCGAAGGCCATGCCAGCGGTCAGGGCGATCAGGGGCAGGGCGGTGAGCAGGTGTTTCATGTGTCTTTCCTCAAAACTTGATGAGTATGAAACGCGGCCTCCCTGCATTTCTGTCGCGTAAAAGAAAAGGCGGCCCGGAGGCCGCCTTCACATCTCTGTTATACCGGAGAGGCTCAGTCTTTCGGGCCGATCATCTGTTCCGGACGGACCACAGCGTCGAAGGTCGCTTCATCCACGAAGCCCAGTTTGATCGCCTCTTCCTTGAGGGTCGTGCCGTTCTTGTGCGCGGTTTTCGCCACTTTGGTCGCGTTGTCGTACCCGATGGTCGGGGCCAGAGCGGTCACCAGCATGAGGGATTCATGCAGCAGCTTCTCGATACGCGGCTCGTTGGCCTGAATGCCCACGACCATGTTGTCGGTGAAGGCGGAGGCGCTGTCGCCCAGAAGCTGCATGGATTGCAGCACGTTGTAGGACATCATCGGATTGTAGACGTTCAGTTCGAAGTGACCCTGCGAGCCCGCGAAACCGATTGCCGCATCGTTGCCCATGACATGGGCGCAAACCATGGTCAGGGCTTCGGCCTGGGTCGGGTTCACCTTGCCGGGCATGATCGAGGAGCCCGGCTCGTTTTCCGGCAGGATCAGCTCGCCCAGACCGCAACGCGGGCCGGAACCCAGAAGGCGCAGGTCGTTGGCCACTTTGAACAGCGAAGCAGCCACGGTTTTCAGCGCGCCGGAGAACATCACCATGGCGTCATGGGCGGCGAGCGCTTCGAATTTGTTCGGCGCAGTCACAAACGGCAGGCCGGTGATTTCGGCCATGTTCTTCGCAACGGCTTCCGCCCAGCCTTTGGTGGTGTTCAGCCCGGTGCCGACGGCGGTGCCGCCCTGCGCCAGCTCGTAAATCGCCGGCAGGCACATTTCGACACGTTTGATGCCCATGCGGACCTGATGCGCATAGCCGGAGAATTCCTGACCGAGCGTCAGCGGCGTCGCGTCCTGGGTGTGGGTGCGGCCGATCTTGATGATGTCCTTGAAGGCCTCGGATTTGGCTTCCAGTGCTTCGGCAAGTTTCGTCAGGCCGGGCAAAAGCACGTCACGCGCCTGCATCCCGATGGCGACATGCATCGCGGTCGGGAAGGTGTCGTTCGAGGACTGACCCATGTTGCAGTGATCGTTCGGGTGCACCGGATCTTTCGACCCCATCTCGCCGCCGAGCATTTCGATTGCGCGGTTGGAGATCACCTCGTTGGCGTTCATGTTCGACTGGGTGCCGGAGCCGGTCTGCCAGACGACGAGCGGGAAGTTGTCGTCGAATTTGCCTTCGATCACCTCGGTGGCGGAGGCAACAATCGCGTCGCCCAGTTCTTTCGCCAGCTTGCCCTGCGCCATGTTCTCAATCGCACAGGCTTTCTTCACCACGCCCAAGGCGCGGATGATCGGAACCGGTTGCTTTTCCCAGCCGATCGGGAAGTTCATGATGGAACGCTGCGTCTGTGCGCCCCAGTATTTGTCGGAGGGAACTTCCAGCGGGCCGAAGCTGTCGGTTTCGGTACGGGTGGTGGTCATCGGGGGATCTCCCTGGCTCTGAAATCGTTCGCCATGGCTATAGAGCCTCGCCCCGGCGCTTGCAATGTATACCGAGGCATACATGGTCGTTGTTTGCGCTAAAATCCCAAGCGACGCGCGTCAACCCGGCTGGCGGCGGTATTCGAACACCCTTGCGGGCGGCAGATTGGCCCAGACCGTGCCGCGTTTCACCGAAGAAAGCCCCAGTTCCGCCTGCATTGCGGGTGTCACCGGTGAGCTGTTGGCATAGGTGATCTGGGTAAAGAACGCGTCCGGTCCCATAACCTCAAAGGCGCGGCCCACGACGGCGCGTTGCAGCTCCGGTTTCGCCAGAACCGGCACGCCGGAGATCACCGCACCGACACCGGCAAGCCCGATCTCGCGGATGTCTTCCGCAGAGCGGTTGAGCACGGTTACGCCGGGAAATTTCTCGCGCAACTCGTCGCAAAACCGTGGGTTCAGTTCCAGAAGCGTCAGCCGCTCGGGGGCCACGCCACGGGCGAGGATCGCTTTGGTGAAGGCCCCTGTGCCCGGACCGATTTCGACGACAGGGCCTGAGACGTCTTCGACCCCCGCTGTCATCAGGCGCGCCGCTCCGGAGGAAGAGGGGGCAATGGCGCGCACCTCGTCAGGGTTGCGGATCATCTCTCCGAGAAACACGGCAAAATCGCGGGGCATGGCATCCTCCTGTTTGTCACAGAGGTGCGCGGAGCGACCTCTCAAAACAAGTGGGGACACGGCATTGTTGCGGAAAATTCACAGGCCTGTTTCAAACCCGTCAGAAAGCCGGTTTCGCCTGCGGAAGTTTACTTGCGGAACTTGTCGAGGGAGACGATTTCCGCCTCTTTCGGTCCGGCACTTTTGCCGTTTTCTTCCTTCGGTTCGAAAGAGGTCACTTCGGCATCGTGCGGAATCTCGTCCTCGTCCATTTCCTCGACATCGTATTCCTGCGTCTCGAAACGCAAGCCGAATTCGACAGAAGGGTCAACGAAAGTTCGAATCGCGTCATAGGGGATGTAGAGCGGTTCCGGGCTGTCGCCGAAATTCAGCGTGATCGCGAACCCGTCCTCGGAAACTTCGAGATTGTCGAACCAGTGCTGAATGACGATGGTCATTTCCTCGGGATAGCGGTCCGACAGCCAGTCAGCCAGTTCCACATCCGGGTGCATCGTGTCGAAAGTGATGAAGAAATGATGTTCCCCCGGCAGGCCGTCACGGGCCACGCCTTCAAGCACCTTGCGGATCAGACCGCGCATGGCGTCATGCATCAGGTTGCCGTAGTCGATGGTTTTGGCCATCCTTGGGTCCTTTCTTTCATCCTGTCTCGCAGCATACGGGATTCTGCGGCCAAGGAAAGGGGTCACCGTATGCTGAGACCGGCAGTCTGGCCGAGCCCCAACCCGGCCAAGGCCACAAGGGCGATGGTGAGCATGAGCGAGCGTTTCAACCCGAAAAGCAGCAGAGCGGCGAGGGCCGCAAGAAGGGCCGCGCGCGGCTCGAAACTGGCCGGATCGGGCAGGGTGAGTCGCAAGGGGCCGAAGCGGGGCTCGGAAATGCGCGCGAAGAACACATGCAGCGCGAACCACCACGACAGCGAGGCGATGACGCCCACGACAGCCGCCGTTACGGATTTCAATGCGGCATCGAGCCTAGGCCGGCTGGCGATCCAGTCGATGTAGGGCGCGCCTGCGAAAATCCAGAGAAAACAGGGGATAAAGGTGACCCAAAGCGTCACAAGCGCACCCGCGAGGCCACCGAATGCCCCCAGAGGTGTGGCGGCCATGTAGCCGACGAATTCGGTCACGAGGATCAGCGGACCGGGCGTGGTCTCAGCCAGACCCAGCCCGTCGAGCATCGCCTCGGGGGCGAGCCAGCCCTTTGCCGTGACCACCTCTTGCGACATATAGGCGAGCACCGCGTAAGCGCCGCCGAAGGTCACCACCGCGAGTTTCGAGAAAAAGACACCGATGGCCAGAAGCCGCTCCTGACCCGTCGCCCACAAAAGCGCCAGAGGTGCCATCCAAAGCGTACCCCATATGGCAAGCGTGCGGGGCAAGTGGGTCGCCTTCGGGGCGGTGACAGGCTCTGGTGTCGTGCGGCTTGTAACTGCGCCGATCAGCGCCGCGCCGAACACGATGAGCGGGAAAGGTGTGGCAAACCCCGCGATCAGGACAAAGGACGCAACGGCCAGTGTTTTTCGTGCCGGTGTTCCGAGCGCCTTGCGTGCGAGCCGCAGAAGCGCTTGTATCACGACGATCACCACAGTTGCCTTGACGCCGAGAAACAGCGCCTCGGAGGCGGGCAGATGGCCGTAACCGGCATAGAGCACGGACAGCGCCAGCATCACGAGCGCGCCGGGCAGAACGAAAAACAGCCCGGCCACGATCCCGCCGGGCACGCCTTTGAGCCGCCAGCCGCAATAGGTCGCAAGCTGCATCGCCTCGGGGCCGGGCAGCATCATGCAGAACGAGAGCGCGGAGAGAAACCCGCCCTCTTCCATCCAGCGCCGTTCCTCGACCAGTTCGCGGTGCATCACGGCGATCTGTGCGGCGGGGCCGCCAAAGGACAGAATGCCGATGCGTGCGAAACTCCTGAGAAAGGCGGGGAGAGGCGGGTTAAGGGGCGGAGACTGGTGTGGCTGGGGCGTCATGCGGCGCTCGTAGCTGAAAATCCGTTTCGCCCTTGGTAGCCGCCCCGGCCGATCAAGTCACTCAGTTTGCAGGCGCAAGGCGGACAAAGCCGCCAGTCTGCCCCTCAAGCACGCCATGCTCATCGGACGTCGGTTTCAGCATCGCCTCAAGCAGCACCGGCGCCGGAGTCCAGTAGGGGATGTACCACTCCTGATCGACCTCAAGGATCAGCACCGCATCCTTGGCGGCGTCATAGGCTCCGATCACGGAAACATGCGGTCCGTCCCAATCGCCGGTCACGACGCCCTGATTGAAATAGACCAGCATCGCGTCATCCGCGCTTTCTTCATTGAGTGCGAGCCAATGGCGCAAGGTGGCAAGGCTCTCGGCACTGTTATCCGTCGGCTTAAAGATACTGACCGCGTAGCCCTCAAGACCGGCGACGGGCAGGGCTTCGGTTGCATAGGTCACAAGCTCGTCGAACATGACCCCGTCGCCGCCCTCGGCGGAAATTTCCGACCAATGTGCATCGCCCACGGCCTCAAGCAGGTCGGGTTGGGTCATCACGGTGTCCTCGGCATTGGCCGGAAGCCCCGCAAGCCCGTTGATGGCGGCGGTGACGGAGGCGACGCCGCAGGCGGAGGTGGTGAATTGCGGCTTCACGAATTCGGCAAAGGCCCAGTAATCCGGCGCGGGCGCGCTGCGCAGATACTCCGTCGCCTGCGTGACGGGAATGGCATTAGGGCCGAGTTTCGGCAGGGGGGCGTTCTGTGCGAGGCCCGGCTGGGCGAGGGCAATGAACAGGACTGCGGAGGACAGTGTCAGGTCAGTGGGTTTCATGGATCACCTGCCAGAGAAAATAGGGTATGAAAACGGGCGGTGCTGTGCGCGCGAGTCGTCGCACAGGCTCGTCCGTTTCACAGTCAGACAAAGCCATTCAAAAGCAAGAAAAACCGTGCGCGGCTCGTGTCAGGCCAGCGTTTCCCCCGCAAGCATGAGCGCGACCGAATCCTTCGGCAGATTGCCCATCTGTTCGAAATAGCTGACGAAATCGTAATTGTTGTGCGCCTCGATGATCTTGCTATCCTTGAGCCGCACCATGACCTGACCGGAGATGTGGATCGGGGTCATATCCTCGGCCTTTTGGGCGTGCAGCGTCATGCGAGCCCAGACCTTGTCGCCCATTTCCATCGAATCCTCTACGGAAATCGTGATATTGCGCAGCGCATGACGCACAGCCGGGACAAGGGTCTGGAAATCCTCAAGCTGTGCGGCGAAATCGCTCATCAGCCCGGAGGCCAGCGCCTCGGTGTCGAAGAACTCGGCCACGGCGTTCAGATCGCCCTGTACCCATACCTTGTCATACCAGGCTTTCAGAAGGTTCATGCCTGTCATGAGACGATCTCCCTTGATGTTCGCGTCACGGGAGATTTTGCGCAAAAAGTCTGAACGAAACCTTTCCGGCGGCGCTAAAAGCGATGCAAAACAGCAAATATCTGTGTGGACGTTACGTCAGCCGTTGCAGATTGCAAAATTACCAGTGTGAGAATGGCAGGAGTGCACAGGAGAATTCGTTCGGTCGCGCCAAGACTACGGTTTCATGTGATGCCTTGATTTTGTCTTGTAACTGTATGGGAAGATGCAGGTTTCTGTTGCCAGGTACCTGCGAACCCCGCCTTAAGCTGCTAGGCCCAAGGGCTTAGATTTCGATATTTCGCACAGCTTACGCTGCGAGAGCCATCGGAGCTTTGTTGTCGTTTGCAACTAGCTTAGGTGTACCGATAACGGTGGTAACTCACCGGGACAAAGCAAACCCCTTTAGACGTCCGTCGATCCTATTTCGTCCCCATGATCCAATCTCTTGCCAGTCCCAAACGAAGACTGAAGAGGGGTATTTTGGTGGAGACGCCGGGTACCGCCCCCGGGTCCGATCCGCTTATTACGAGCGCGTTTATGTCCATAGTCCCCGAAGGGACATCCCATATCTAAGGCATGCTCACGGGTGTTTCAAGAGGGGCCACGAAGGAGAAGATATGAAAACGCCGCCCTGTCATCCAGAGCGGCGATTCTGTTTTAAGATAATATAAAGAGAGGCTTAGAAGCCTGCCTTGATCTTCTCGAACTCTTCCGACTGCTTTTCGCGCAGTTCGACCGACATCGGCAACTGAGCGAGGATCGGCGCGTCGATCGGGGCGAGGCCACCGGCTTCGAGTGCCTCTTCGCCAAGTGTCGCGAGGCCCTCGGTGTTCGAGATACCATAGCCCGCATCCATCAACACCTCGGCGTTGGAGGCGTCGAGGAAGCCGTTGATGAAGTCATAGGCCTTGTCCTCGGAGCCAGGGCCGTCCTTCAGGTTGACATAGCCGCAAAGCCAGAGCGAGGAGCCCTCTTTCGCTTCGCGCTGGAAGCCCACCGGGAAGCCTTCATCCACGAGGGTCGGGTAGGTTTCGTTCCAGGCCCAGGCGATCAGAACCTCGCCGGTCGCCATCAGCTGCGCCAGTTCCGCCGGGTCGGTCCAGTAGGTACGCAGGTAGGGGTGCACCTCACGCAACCAAGCGGAGGCCGCTTCGAACTGCTCGTCCGTGGCGGTGGTCCAGTCTGTGGTGCCGGTGGCGAGATAGGCCAGCGCATAGGCATCGTCGACATTGTCCGGCAGGGTCATGCGGCCTTCGTATTTCGGGTTCTTGAATACTTCGAGAGAGGCAACGTCCTCGGCGGGCACTTCCTCGGTGTTATAGGCAATGGCGGTGGAGCCGAAATCGGTCGGGATGAAATAGGCGCTGGCCGCCGCGACATCCTTGCCGACGAGATTGCTGTCGAGCTTGGCAAAGTCGGTGATTTTCGAAGTGTCCCACGGCTCCAGAATGCCGCTTTCCTCCCATTTCATCACAGAGCCGGCGCAGACGTGGCTGACATCGGCCTTGAACCCGGAGACCAGTTTCTGCAGCGCTTCATCTTCCTCGCCGAAGAAGGCGAAAGACGGCTGATCCCCGTTTTTCTCAGCATATTTGGTGTGGAACGCGGGGTCTTCGAAGCCGGAGTAATCGAATACCAGAAGCTCGGGATCTTCCGCGAAAGCGGCGCCCGCGACGACGGTGAGTGCTGCGCTGCCCAGAAGGGTTTTAAAAGTGTTCATGAAGGTCGTCTCCCTGAAAGTGGACCAGTTCTGGAAGACGACGCTAACACGGGTTTTGCCCCGCGCAAGGGGCGCGTTATGGCGGGGGATGATTTTTAGGGAGTTTGCCGTAAATTTGATCAAATTTATTGTTTCAAAGTGTCCGGGCCGGAATATCCCGACGCGCGGCGTCACGGCTGTCGCGCGCCGCATGGGCGGTGCGCAGGGTCTGATCGCGCAGATAGTCGATCAGGATTTCAAGCTTCGATCCAACCCGTGCCTCAAGCGCATCGACGATGGCCTCATGCAGGCTGATCACCGCATCGCGGTCCCGTTGGCGATAGGTGATCATGTTCATCAGCGGCTCGATCCCCTCGACCGCCGCCGCCAATTGCCAGGACAACACCGGATTACCCGCCGCATCCACCAATGCGCGGTGAAAGGCCACATCGGAGGCACAGAACGCCTCGTCGCTCAGTTCCGGGTCTTTCTGCCGGGTAATCTCGCGGCGCATGATCTCAAGGTGCTCTGACTCGCGGTGTTTTGCAGCCAGCCTCATACACCCGCGTTCCAAAGCAAAGCGCGCTTCGCAGGCGGTGGCGAGGTCGATCTCGTTCAGCCCGATCAGAAGCGTGGCTTTGGAGGCCATATCGGCATAGGCCTCTTCGAAGCTTTGCCGATGCACAAAAGCCCCACCGGTTGCGCCGCGCCTCGTGCGGATCAGGCTCTGTGCGGCCAGCCGTTTGAGCGCCTCCCGTACGGTCGCCCGCGACACGCCGTGGGTCTCGGCCAGTTCCGCTTCCGAGGGCAGGCGTTGCTCTGCCGCCAACCTGCCCGAGACAATGTCCGCTCGGATCGCATCCGCGATCACTGTTGACAAATCCTTGGGTATGCGTTGTTTTTCTTTATTGTCTGACATTTAAATCATGGCCCGACCCATTTGTCAGACATTTGCTTGCATCTCGGTTTCATTTGTCAGACATTTATGGCAAATCCCATACAGCTTGGCAAGGAGGACCGCATGAAAGCTCTGGTCATGGAACAGGACGCCGAAGGGCTGGCGCAGCCGCATATCAAGGACATTCCGGAGGACAGCCTGCCCGAAGGCGATGTCACTGTGAAAGTTGAGTATTCCACGCTCAATTACAAGGACGGGCTGTGCCTCTCGCCGAAGGGCGGCGGACTGGTGCGGACCTATCCGCATGTACCGGGGATTGACTTTGCGGGGACGGTGGAGATCTCCGAGAGCCCGGAATTCAGGCCCGGAGACAAGGTGGTGCTCACCGGCTGGCGCGTGGGTGAGGTGCATTGGGGCGGTTATGCCGAGAAGGCGCGGGTAAAATCCGATTGGCTCGTGCCGCTGCCCGAGGGGCTTTCGATGCGTCAGGCCATGGCGGTCGGCACGGCGGGGTTCACGGCCATGCTGGCGGTGATGGCGCTGGAGGACCACGGGCTGACGCCCGAAAAGGGGCCGGTTCTGGTCACTGGCGCCTCAGGCGGCGTCGGATCGGTCGCCACCGCCATTCTTGCCCATCTTGGCTATGAGGTCGCCGCCGTCACCGGGCGCCCCGAGGGGGCGGGATATCTCAAGTCGCTGGGGGCGACACGTATTGTGGCGCGGGAGGAGATCAACGAGACGGTCAAACGCCCGCTCGAAGCCGAGACCTGGGCGGGATGCGTCGATGCGGTCGGCGGCGCGATGCTGGCGCGCATCCTTGGCCAGATGAAACACGGTGGTTCGGTCGCCGCCGTTGGGCTGGCGGGCGGAGCGGATCTGCCGGCCTCGGTCATTCCCTTCCTGCTGAGGGGGGTAAACCTTCTGGGCATCGATTCCGTGATGCAGCCGAAGGAGAACCGCATCCGCTGCTGGAACCGCATCGCAACCGATTTGCCGATGAAAAAACTCGAAGAGATGGTGCAGCCTGCCGCGCTCGAAGACCTGCCTGCGCTCGGGGCGGCGATCCTCAAAGGCGGGGTGAAGGGTCGGGTGCTGGTCGATCTCTGCGCATAAGAGCACACGGCAACTTTGAAAAACGCGCTCTTCTCAGGGGCGCGTTTTGTCGTTAACGCTTTGCGTCATGGATATCGCAACGCTTCTCCCCTTCGCCGCCCTGATCGCCGTCATCGGCGCTTTCGCGGGCATTCTTGCCGGTCTTCTGGGCGTGGGGGGCGGCATCGTCCTCGTCCCTGCCTTCTACTATGCCTTCGCAGGATTGGGCTATGACAGCCCGCAGCTCATGCAGATCTGTCTCGCCACCTCGCTCGCGACGATCATCGTCACCTCGATCCGCTCGGTGATGTCGCATCACAAGAAGGGCGCCGTGGAATGGCCGATCCTCAAAAGCTTCGCGCCGGGCATCGTGATCGGCGCCATTGTCGGAGTACTGGTCGCCTCCTCCCTACGTTCGGGCACGTTGCAGATGATCTTCGGCGTCATCGCGATTTTCATCGGGCTTTACATGGCCTTCGGAAATTCCGCATGGCGTCTTGGCTCCGAAATGCCCAAGGGGATCATGCGCGCCGTGGTCTCTCCGCTGATCGGGTTCCTGTCGGTGCTTATGGGCATCGGCGGCGGCTCTTTCGGGGTGCCGACCATGACGCTCTACGGCGTGCCGATCCACCGCGCAGTCGCCACCGCCGCAGGCTTTGGCGCAATCATCGCCATTCCGTCGGTCATCGGCTTTCTCTTTGTCGATCTGCCGCCCGAGGTGACACCGCCCTTCACCGTGGGCGCGGTCAATATCGCGGCTTTCCTTCTGGTGATCTGCATGACCCTGATCACCGCGCCTCTGGGGGCGAAGATCGCGCATGCCATGGACCCGAAACCGCTGAAACGCGTGTTCGGCGGCTTCCTGATCCTCGTGGCGCTCAACATGCTGCGCAAGGCGCTGATGGGCTAAGGTTTGGAGTATTTTGAGCACAAAGGAAACCCGTCTCCTGTGCTGTAAAAATACTCACTCCTGACGTTTCAGGCCGGATTTCAGTCGCGCGGCTCGTCCACCACGGCGTTTGGTGGGGGCGGGCTGACGGTTCGGCAGATCGGCCATGATGGCGCGGCGCTCTTCCACAGACATCGAGGACCAGCGGCCGATTTCCTCGATCGAGCGGGCACAGCCTAGGCAGAGACGGGTGTCCGGGTGAATCTGACAGACCTTGGTGCAGGGGCTCTCGATCTCGTCGCGTTTCCAGATCTCGTCACTCATAGGTTTCTGAGCCTGTTCAAGGCCCCCTGAAGGATCACACCCGCCGCCACCTGGTCGATTTTCTCGGCACGTTTGGCGCGGGACATATCGGCCTCCAGCATCGCACGGTCGGCGGCGACAGACGACAGGCGCTCGTCCCAGAAGGTAATCGGCAGATCGGTCAACTGGCCGAGATTGCGGGCGAAGGCGCGGGTTTTCTGGCAACGCGGTCCCTCGGAGCCATCCATGTTGCGGGGCAGGCCGAGAACGATGCCGCCGACCTCGCGGGTGGTCAGAAGTTTCAACAAAGCCTCGGCATCCAGCGTGAATTTCTTGCGCCGGATCGTGTCCGTGGGGGTCGCGACCGAGTGCAGCCGGTCGGAGATCGCGACACCGATGGTCTTGTCGCCGAAGTCCAGCCCCGCAAGCGGGCTCATCGGCGGCAGGGCGGCTTTGAAGGCCGCGATGTCGTCGGTGATCAGAGTGCTCATTCAACAAACCCTGCGCGTTCCGCGCCCTGACGTACCACCGCCAGCGCTTCGGGGGTCGCACCGAAGATCACCTGCGCCTCGCCCCAGATCGCCTTGGCACGCTCCGTATCGCCCAGCATGGCGAGCGACGAGATCAGGCGCGACCATTCCTCCGGCGTGCCACCCTCATTGGCAAGACGCGCCGCCAGACCGTCGACCATGCCGCGGATCATCTCCTGACGCTCTTCCGGGGTCATGTCGGCGGTGGCCTCGACGTCTTCCTGCGTCGGGCCGCGCAGCCCACTTGCCACCGGCGCGGGCGGCAGGGTGTAGCGGATGCCCGCAGCCTGCGCCACGCTTTCGATCTGTTGCCGGATCGGCACGACCCAAGGGTCTTCTGCGGTGGAGGACGACAGCAGCGGCTGCCAGAGGCGGAAGGTCATGTCGGGCCGTCCGGTCTGGGCAAACATCAATCCGGAATAATAGATCGCCGTGCCGTTGTTCGGGTCGCGTTGCAGCGCCTTGGTCAGTGCGTCTTCGGCCTCGGGCGAGACGAAGCCCCCAGCGGCGAGGATCATCATGTCGGCGAGATCGGCGTAATCCTCGGCCGTTGCGGCGGGGCCCTTGATGCGGATCACCTCTTTCTGGGCCTCATAGGCCGCGCGGTAATTGCCGGCCACGGCCTCATTGCGCGCGAGAAGGATGTGCCCCTGAAGATCGTCGGGGCGGGTGGAGAGCGCTTCGCGCAACTGGATGAGCAGGCCGGTCAGGCGTTCGTCGGGTTCCTGAATGGGCGGCGAGGGCGGGCGCATCTGCTCAATGGCGTCCTGCGTCGGACGGTTGGCGCGCGCGTCCTCGGCCAGCGCGATGCGGCGCTTGAGCGGCAGGTCCTCGTACTGCGGCGCTCCAAGGTCGGTGTAAAGCCAGATCGCCCCTCCGCTCACTACGGCAAACAGCACGGCGGCGGCCCAGAGCGGCGCGCCACGCACGCCGTGTTTTTCACCTGCGCGCGCCTTGTCGGCATCGAGCAGACGGCGCGAGACCTCGATCCGGGCGCGTTTGGCGTCCTCGGCGGAGAGCACACCGCGCGCTTCGTCGCGATCCACCTCCTTGAGCTGATCTCGATAGACCTTCATTTCCACCTCGGCGGTCGAACTGTCGACATCGCCGATGCCATGGGCGCGCCACAACGCGAGGGCCAGAGGGATCGCGGAGAGCAGGGCGATGGCGAAAGCGATGATCCAGAAGGTCATGTCAGGGTCCGTCAAAGAGAATTCCGTGGCAAGGGTGTATCCGGGCTGCCGCATTCGGGAAACCCCAAATGACACAGGTGTGACCGAATGGCCGGATCGGTGGTCGCCTTCCCGAGATCTTCCCGAGAGAGGTCTGCCGGAACTCATCGTCAGGCTGGAGCGTTGTCTTTCCATGCGGCCCCTCGCGGGCCATGAAACAAGGAGACAGACATGAGTGGCAATAACGCTGGCGGCAATACCGGGCTCGGCATCCTGATCGGTGTGTTGGTCGTCGTGGTGGCAGGGATCGCCTATTACCTCTTCACCGGGGGCGATGTGCCGCCGATCGGGGATGAGCCGGAGATTCAGATCGACCTGCCGGATAACTGAGCCGGACATTTGACCGGATCGCGTGATCGGGTTGGGGGAGGCGGGGAATGGTTGAGAGGTGAACACCCGGTGTTCGCGTTTTTTGGAACGATTCCAAAGTTTCACCCTTGACCCGAAGCGGTCATCGGATCAGGTATATGCCCGACAGAAACGCACAACTTCTGAATTGATGGAGGCCCAAATGGCTTTTGAACTTCCCGATCTTCCCTACGCACACGACGCACTGGCCGATCTCGGCATGTCCAAGGAAACGCTGGAATATCACCACGACCTGCACCACAACGCCTATGTGACCACCGGCAACACGCTGGTTGCGGGCACCGAGTGGGAAGGCAAATCGGTCGAAGAGGTCATCAAAGGCACCTATCAGGCCGGCGCCGTGGCGCAATCGGGCATCTTCAACAACGCCTCGCAACACTGGAACCACACCCAGTTCTGGGAAATGATGGGGCCGGGCGAAGACAAGAAAATGCCGGGCGAGCTTGAGAAAGCCCTCGTGGAAGCCTTCGGTTCCGTCGACGAGTTCAAGAAACAGTTCGCTGCCGCTGGCGCGGGTCAGTTCGGCTCCGGTTGGGCCTGGCTGGTGAAAGACACCGACGGTTCGCTCAAGGTGACCAAGACCGAGAATGGCGTGAACCCGCTCTGCTTCGGTCAGACCGCGCTTCTGGGCTGCGACGTGTGGGAACACTCCTACTACATCGACTTCCGCAACAAACGCCCGGTCTACCTGTCGAACTTCCTCGACAAGCTGGTGAACTGGGAAAACGTCGCCTCCCGGATGTGATCCGTGGGCGGAAAACGGATTTCAGAAAGGGCGCTGATCCAGCGCCCTTTTTGCTGTGACGTGGGGATTGATTGAAACACCAGTTTTTCCATTGGAATTCAGAGAACACGCATTTGCTCTCCGATGTGATGGGGTTTGTGCGAGAGATCGGGACGCAATGCCTGTCATAAGCGGCATGGTGCGCCCCGGAACTCCCCCAAAGGTGTCGTTGGAGGTCCTTTCCCTTTTCTCCCCGCCATGGCAGGTTGCAGCCCAAAGGGCAGGGAGCGACGATGTTTCTGATTTTCATCAAGGGCGAAGAGGCGGGCAATCTGGCCGGGGTAACGGTTCTGATCTGGTGCGCCAGCCTGATCATGCTCCTTGTCCGCGCGCCGTTCACGTTTTTCCCGGCCCTGACGTTTTTCGCCTTGATGGCCTCGCTCATCACCGCCAACTGGATGGTGAAACATCGGGAGAGCATCGCCTTTCGCAGGGATTTCGCCGGACGTCTGGCCTTTCCGGATCGGCAGAATTGGCCACGTGCGATCATGCTCTCGGCTGTGGTGGCGCTGTTCTACCTTGTGCCGGTGCTCTGGCTCGCGAGTGCAAAATCGAACGGTTTCATCGCGCTGTCCCTGCCCATCAAGGCCGGTCTTTTTCTTGTGACCTCTCTGGGCAGTCTGGGAGTGCACGGTGTGATTCATCTGCTCTGGCTGCGCCGCGACATGCGGAAGAAATAAACGCCAACCCGCTCTGACGACCCTTTTTATGAAGCCCGATTGTGCTTATCTTAGGCCTGCGGAACGGGAGAAAACGGTCTGCGTTTCCTTATCGTTCTGTATGGAAAGAGGAGGAAGACATGTCTGTTCTTACACATGGCACATGGGTCTTGATTGCCGATGGCGAAAAAGCCCTGTTCTTGCGCAACGATCTGGATGCGAAAAACCCGGATCTCAATGTGGTGCATATCGAGACACAGGATAATCCGGCCGATCGCGATCAGGGCACCGGACGCCCCGGTCGCAAAGCCGACGCCGGGCCGGGGCAGAAAACCGCTCTGGAAGAAACCGACTGGCACCAACTGGCCAAGGAGCGCTTCGCCGACGAGATTGCCGATATCCTTTATCGGGAAGCCCACCGCGGGGCCTTTGACCGCCTTGTGCTGGTGGCGCCTCCCTCCACGTTGGGAGATTTGCGGACAAGGCTGCATAAGACCGTGAGCGATAAAATCGTGGCGGAACTCGCGAAAACCCTGACAAAGCATCCGCTCGACAAGATCGAAGACCTTTTGATGAAAGAGCTTGAAACGGTCTGACGTTGCGAAGCGGTTTGGTTTGGGCTTGCGGGCGGGCGCTTTGGGATGACACATGGGGGCAGGAGGCCCCACGATGATCCCACAGCCTGTTCCCAATAGCTGGACCCTCGATCCGGAGACGCTTTCCGAGGCGGTGCGCTTGCGTCACGAGTTGCACCGTTTCCCGGAAGTGTCCGGGCGTGAGCATGAGACCGCGAAACGCATTGCCACCCGGATGCGCTGGCTTGGCGCGCAGGTGGTCGAGGGGCTTGGCGGCACCGGTGTGGCCGCCGTGTTCGGCGAGGGCGGGAAAACCCTGATGATCCGGGCCGAACTGGACGCCTTGCCGATCCTTGAGGCCGAAGGCCCGGCGTATCGTTCCGAACATGAGGGTGTCGGGCATCTCTGCGGCCATGATGGACATATGGCGACGGTGTTCGCCGTGGCGACGGCGCTGTCGCGCCATGCGCCGGGCTGTCGCGTCGTGTTGCTGTTCCAGCCCGCCGAAGAAACCGGCGCGGGGGCGCGTCTGGTGCTGGCCGATCCGAAATTTGCGGCACTCAGACCCGATCTGGCGATTTCGCTGCACAACCTGCCGAAACTGCCTCTCGGCGCGGTGGCGCTCAAGGTGGGGCCGGTGGCTTGCGCCTCGCGGGGATTGCACATCCGGCTTACCGGCCAGACCTCTCATGCCGCACGGCCCGAGAACGGTCGTTCGCCCGGTCTCGCACTTTCCGAACTCATTCCCGCACTCGGCGGCCTGTCGCGGGATCTGCCGACCTCGGACCCGGGGTTTCGGCTTTGCACGGTGACCCACGCCCGGCTCGGCGTGCCGTCTTTCGGCATCAGCCCGGGTGAGGCGGAGTTGCAGATCACCCTGCGCACCTTGCTCAACAGCGAAATGGCCGGGCTCGAAGCCGAAGCCCGCGCCCTGATCGAGACGGCCGCCGGCGCTTTCACCCCCGTGATCACCATCCATGACGCCTTCAGCCATTCAGTAAACGATGCGGAGGCGACGGCGCTGCTGGAGGGAGCCTGTGCGGGGCTGCCCCGTGCGGAAGGCGCGATCCCGATGCGCCCGTCGGAGGATTTCGGCCTGTTCGGCACAGAAATCCCCGCCGCCATGGTGTTTCTCGGCTCGGGCGAGGATCAGCCGGAGCTGCACAATCCCGATTTCGACTATCCCGACGCGCTGATCCCGGTCGGGGCAGAGATATTCCTGCGGGCTATTCATCTGTTTTCGCAAAAGCCCTGAGACCGGCTGTGCCTTGTCTGCTTCTTGCCAAATCTTTCGAAAACAGGGTTTTCTAACCCATGACCGAGACGCAAAAAGGCTATATCGCCCTTCTGGTCGCTCAGACCATATGGGGACTTTCACCGCTTTATTACAAGGCGGTGGCCGATGTGCCTGCCTTTGAGGTTCTGGCGCACCGCACACTTTGGACCTGTGTGCTTTTCGGTCTCTGGATCGGGTTTCAGGGGCGACTGGGCGAATTGCGCCGTCTGATGACCGGACCGCAGGCGGGCAAGGTGCTGGCCGCCGCGCTTTTCGTTTCGGTCAACTGGGGGTTGTTCATCCATGCGATCCAGTCCGGACAGGCGCTCGAAGCCTCGTTCGGCTATTATATCTTTCCGCTGGTGGCCACGGTGATCGGCATAGCGATGTTCCGAGAACGGCTTTGCGGACTGCAATACCCGGCGCTGGCGCTGGCCGCTCTGGCGGTCGTGGTGCTGGGAGTGGGGCTTGGGGCGCTTCCGTGGATCGCGTTGACACTTGCTTTTTCCTTTTCCGTCTATGGCGCGATCAAGAAGACGCTCGATGCCGGACCGATCCTGTCGGTGACCGCAGAAGTGGTGATCCTCGTGCCCGTCGCGCTTGTCTGGCTGATCGGTGCGCATCTTTCGGGCTGGGGCGGTACGGAGATTCAGCCTGCCGGGGCCTTCGGTCGTTCTCTCAAGGACACGGTGCTACTGATTTTCGCGGGCATCGTCACCGGCGTGCCGCTGATCTTTTTTACCGCCGCCGCACGCCGTCTGCCGCTCACGGTGGTGGGCATGGGGCAATACTGGAACTCGACGCTGCAATTCCTTGTTGCGGTGCTGATCTTTGCCGAGCCCTTCACCCATTGGCACGCCATCGCCATGCCGCTGATCTGGATTGCGCTTGCGCTTTATACCGTCGAGGCCTTCCGGCGCGAGGCCCGGGCCCGCAAGGCGCGCAGGGCGGGAACCTAAAGCGTTTTGCTTTTTATCTGAGACAGGGAAAAAGCAAAACGCAGTGCAATATATAAACGTTGTGAGCGCTTCACATTAAATCTGTGATTCAGATTTAATGCGAAACGGTTTAGAGTACCGTCACGCCCAGACCGTGCAGCAATTCGGTCGCCTGTGTTTTCGAGATGATCGCACCTTTGAAGCAGGTGGCGCTGGCAAAGGTCAGCGCGCCCAGATCGGCCTGCCGCAGGTCGGCCCCCTCGAAACGGGCAGTCGCAAGATGCGCGGCTTGCAATCGACAGCGTTCGAGAACACTCTCGCGAAAATCGCACCCGGCGAGATCTGCCTCTGTGAAGTCGACCTGTTCCAGATGACATTTCCGGAAATTCATCTGGCGCAGGTAGGCGCCTGCGAGGATCGAGCCATTGAAGTCGATCCCCAGCGTCCGGGCGTCCCTGAAATCCGCACCGGTCAGTTTACAATCCCGGAAAATTGCGCCGGAGACATCGCTGCCCGGCCAGCGCGACAGCGACAGGTTACACCCCTCGAAACGGGCGTCGGACAGACGGGCATAGCTGAAATCGCCCTGAAATGCCTTGCATTTGAGAAAGACGCTTTCGTCCAGTGTCGCGCCAGTGAAACTGCAAGCCTGAAAATCGCAATGCTCGAACCGATAGCGCGACAGGTCCATGCCGTCGAAACTGAGCGCGGTGAACCGGCAGGAGATAAAGTCCGAGCCCTCCAGAAACCGGATGTCATCAATGACTTGCATTGGCCCCTGCATTGGCCTGTGCGGTTTTCAGCGCCTCGGCCAGCTCTTCGACCGTGTGAACGGTCTCGTAAAACTGTGCGGTGGACAAAGGGGCGAAGCCTTCGTTGACCACATGCTCGATCAGCGTTTCCAGAGGTTTCCAGTAGCCGTCGGTGGAGAGCAGGAAAATCGGCTTGTCATGAAGCCCGATCTGTTTCCAGGTCAGCACTTCGAAGAACTCATCCAGAGATCCTGCGCCGCCCGGCAGCACCACGATGGCGTCGCAATTCATGAACATCACCTTTTTGCGCTCATGCATGTTCTCGGTGACGATGAAGGTGGTCAGATCGCGTTTGCCCAGTTCTTTCGGCAGAAGATGGACGGGGATCACGCCAAAGGTCGCCGCGCCCTTGGCCTGTGCGGCCCGCGCCACGGCACCCATCAACCCGACATCGCCCGCACCATAGACAAGACGCCAGCCTTCCGCCGCGATCATCTCGCCCAACTCGGTTGCCGCCTGTTCGTATTCGGGTTTGCCGCCCGGACGCGAGCCGCAGAAGACACAGATTGAAAACGATGCGGAAACGGGCTGGGAAGACATGGCGGTCCCTTTGCAACGGATTTGAAAAAAGGAAGTCTTTGACCCTTGTTAGCCCCCTTGCTAGGCTGCCTCAAGCCTTGATCTCGCTGCCTTAATCTCATGGGGACGGTAACGGTCGTGTGACGGGGCGGGAACATCAGGGGGATGTGCCAAAGATGGCGACACAGAACAAATGGATGATGCCGGCGGCCGGTGTCGGAGCTGCGGTGCTGGTCGTGGCGATCGGGGCGGTGCTTTATCTCGGGCGACCGGGGATAGGCGACGCTCCGGAGGCGCTGCCTCAGACGGTGGCGGCGGTGCCGCCGGGGGGGGATGCGCAAAGCGCCCCGGCTGAGAGCGCCGAAGCGGTGCCGACCCCGGCGCAGATCCTGCCGAGCTTCGATCTCGTACGTATTCCGCCCCACGGGCTGGCGACCGTGGCCGGGCAGGCCGAACCGGGTACGGAAGTGCATATCCTTGTCGACGGGACAGAGGTCGCCAAGGCAGAAATCAATGACCGGGGTGAATTCGTGGCCCTTTTCGCGCTTGAGGCCTCCGGCGAAGCGCGTGAAATGCAACTGGTGAGCGGCACGGGCGAGCGCGCTCTGGCGAGTGCGGAAAGCATTCTCATTGCGCCCGCGAGCCCCGCCACGGACACCGCCGCCGGAGACGGCACAGCGGAGGTGGCGCTGGCCGATGGCGCGGACATTCCGGCACCGGAGTCCGAGGAAGTGACCTCCGTCACGCAAGAAACCGTCATGTCCGGCGGTGCGCCCTTGGCTGCGGCGGGGACCGGCACTGCCATCGCGGGACAGATTCTGGAGGGCGCTGCGGCGGCTGCCCCGACCGTGCTCATGGCGAATGACGAAGGTGTGAAAGTCCTCCAGCAGGACGGCACCACACCCGGCGCGCTGCATGTCGATGCGGTGAGTTACGATCCCGAAGGCCGGGTTTTCGTCTCGGGCCGGGCTGAGCCGGGGGCGGCTTTGCGGCTTTACCTCGATCAGGATTTCATCGCGCGCACGGTGGCGGGCGAGGACGGACAATGGCGTGCGGAACTCGAAGGTGTGGCCGCGGGGCGCTACAAGCTGCGCGCAGATCAGGTGGACGCCTGGGGCGCGGTGGTGAGCAGAGCGGAAATCCCGTTCCACCGCGAGGAGGTCGCGCTTCTGGCGCAGATCGCGGGCGATACACCGCAGGCGGAGGCAAGTGTCGGGGAGGACGAGGCAGGAGCCGAGGTTACGGTACCTGCCTCCCGGATCGCCTCCGTCACGGTGCAACCGGGCAACACGCTTTGGGGGATCGCGACGAAGCGCTACGGCGACGGATTCCTCTATGTGCGGGTGTTCGACGCGAACCGCGATCAGATCCGCAATCCCGACCTGATCTATCCGGGACAGATTTTCCAGCTTCCCGAGGAATAAACGGACGCAAGTCTGCCAGAAAACGAGTGCGCGTAAAATGACAAAGGGGTATGCGGGCGTGAGCCCTTGCCCCGGCGTGCATTTTCCGCGACTGTGGCGCCCCTTTGATCCGATCTAGCCCGAAAGGTAGCCATGAGAGGTATGCGTCCTTCCGTCACCACCGACCGAAACCCCGAGAACGGCTGGCTCGTTCTGCGCAAGGTCGCGCCCTATCTCTGGCCCGAAGGCAACACGCCCGTGCGGGTGAAGGTGGTGATTTCCATCGCGCTTCTGGTGCTTGCCAAGCTCACCGCTGTAGCGACGCCGTGGTTCTACAAGGCCGCCGTCGACAGCCTCTCGGGCGAGACGGCACAGGATGCGGCGTGGTTCGTGGCGGTGGGGGCGATCGGCCTGACCGTCGCCTACGGCGTGGCACGGATGATGGAGGTGGGGTTCCAGCAACTCCGTGCAGCGGTGTTCTCGCCGGTGGAGCAGGGCGCGTTGCGCGTCATTGCGCTCCAGACGTTTCAGCACATCCACAAGCTCTCGCTGCGCTATCACCTGACACGGCGCACCGGGGGCCTCAGCCGGATCATCGAACGCGGTGTGAAAGGCGTCGCCTTCCTGATGAACGTGCTGATCTTCGGCATTGCACCGCTGATCCTGCAACTCGGTCTGGTGCTGATCATCCTCTGGGGCGCGTTCGGCTGGGATTACATGGGGGTCGTTGCGGTGACCGTGGTGGCCTATGTCGTCTTCACGCTCCAGGTCACCGAATGGCGGGTGAAAATCCGTTACGAGATGAACAAGCAGGACACCGAGGCCAATCAGAAGGCGGTCGACAGCCTGCTGAACTTCGAAACCGTCAAATATTTCAACGCCGAAAGCGGCGAGGCGCGGCGTTACGATCAGGCTATGGCGGGTTACGAACGGGCGGCGATCAAAACAGAGCGCTCTTTGGCGGTGCTCAATTTCGGCCAGACATTCCTGATCACCTCCGGTCTGATCGCGGTGATGGTTCTGGCAGCGCTGGGGGTGCAGGAGGGCACGCTGACCGTGGGCGATTTTGTCATGGTCAACGCTTACATGATCCAGATCACCATGCCCCTGAACTTCCTCGGCTCGATGTATCGTAACATCCGCCAGTCCATCGTCGATATGGAGGATATGTTCTTCCTCCTCGAACAACCCGCCGAGATCGTCGATGCACCGGACGCGAAGCCGCTCAGGGTCACGGGCGGCACGGTGACGCTCGATCATGTGGAATTTGCCTACGATCCGGCGCGGTCGATCCTGCACGGGGTCGATCTTGAGGTGCCGGCGGGACGCACGCTCGCCATCGTCGGTCATTCCGGCTCGGGCAAATCCACCATCGGGCGGCTGTTGTTCCGGTTTTACGATGTCACTGGCGGGCGGCTGATGATCGACGGGCAGGACATCCGCGAGGTGACGCAGGACAGCCTGCACGCCGCGATCGGTGTGGTCCCACAGGACACGGTGCTGTTCAACGACACGATCCGCTACAACATCGGCTACGGGCGCGACGGGGCCAGCTATGAGGAAATCGTGGAAGCGGCGAAAAAGGCCAAGATCCACGACTTTATCATGGGCCTGCCGGAGGGCTATGAGACACAGGTCGGCGAGCGCGGCCTGAAACTGTCGGGCGGCGAAAAACAACGCGTCGGCATTGCACGCACGCTTCTGAAAGACCCACCGATCCTTCTGTTGGACGAGGCCACTTCGGCGCTCGACACCCAGACGGAACGCGGCATTCTCGGTGCGCTCAAACTCGCGGGGGAGGGGCGTACGGTGATCACCATCGCACACCGGCTCTCGACGATTGCCGACAGCGACGAGATCGTCGTTCTGGATGCGGGTCACGTGGTCGAGCGCGGCACCCACGATCAGCTTTTGAAAGCGGGGGGAAAATATGCGGCGATGTGGGCGGCCCAGGCAGAGGATCGCGACGCGGCGGCAGCGTGATCGGTGATCCGATCTGCCGGTTTTGTCGTATCCTGTCTCGAATAAGGAGGCATCATGGTTTCAATCTGGTGGGTTCGGCGGGACTTTCGCTTTGACGACAACCCTGCTCTTGTGGC
This sequence comes from Celeribacter persicus, assembly GCF_003050785.1. GTDB lineage: Bacteria > Pseudomonadota > Alphaproteobacteria > Rhodobacterales > Rhodobacteraceae > Celeribacter > Celeribacter persicus. The sequence continues at coordinate 101,837 of NZ_QAOH01000002.1, read as the reverse complement.
GGCTGCCGCGCGTGGTGCTGTGTTGCCGGTGTTCATTCGCGACGATAGTGTCGATTCGCTCGGTGCCGCGCCGAAATGGCGGCTTGGGCTTGGGCTTGAGCATCTGATGGCGCGGATTGTGGCTGAGGGCGGGCAGGTTGTGTTGCGCTCTGGCCCGGCGCAGGAGGTGCTGACGCAGTTGGTCGCGGAAACCGGGGCCGGGGCGGTCTATTGGAACCGGCTTTACGACAAGGCGGCGATTGCCCGAGACACGGAGGTCAAAGCGGCCCTGAAAGAGGCAGGCGTCGAGGCGCAGTCGTCTAACTCCCATCTTCTGTTCGAGCCCTGGACCGTGACGACGAAGACCGGTGGCTATTACAAGGTCTACACGCCCTATTGGAAAGCCGTGTGGGAGATCGGCGCGGAGCAGCCGGTGAAAACACCCAAGGTGACCTGGGCCGATGCCCCAGAGAGCGAGGCGCTGGACGATTGGCAACTCGGCACAGCGATGAAACGCGGCGCGACGGTGGTTCTGCCGTACTGCCATATCGGCGAAGCGGCGGCGCAGGGGCGGCTCGGGACGTTTCTTCAGCATCATGTGGCCGATTACAAAGCCCGGCGCGATTTTCCCGCCGATCCCGTATGTTCAGGCCTGTCCGAAAACCTAACCTATGGCGAAATCTCCCCGCGTACGATCTGGCATGCAGGGCTGCGCGCCATGGAAGAGGGCGCGGGCGGCGCGGAGCATTTCCTCAAGGAACTGGTCTGGCGCGAGTTTGCCTATCATCTTCTCTATCATGAACCCGACCTGCCAGAGCGCAATCACCGTGACGGCTGGGAGGCCTTCCCCTGGCGGGGTGACAACGACGACGCCGAAAGCTGGCGGCGCGGGCGCACGGGCGTGGGCTTTGTCGACGCCGCCATGCGCGAGATGTTCGTGACCGGGGTCATGCACAACCGCGCCCGGATGATCGCGGCCTCTTACCTGACGAAACACCTCCTCACTGACTGGCGTGTGGGGCTCAAATGGTTCGAGGAGTGTCTGATCGACTGGGACCCGGCGTCGAACGCGATGGGCTGGCAATGGGTGGCGGGATGCGGGCCGGACGCGGCGCCGTATTTCCGGATTTTCAACCCGGAGGGTCAGGCGGAGAAATTCGACCCCGACGGAACGTACCAGAGGCGCTGGATCGCCGAAGGGGAGGCGCACCCGACGAGGACATCGCTGTCCTATTTTGACGCCGTGCCGAAATCCTGGGCACTTTCGCACAATGATGCGCCAGCAATACCTTTAATTTCGCTCAGGGCGGGGCGGGAGCGGGCGCTTGGTGCCTATGAAACCCTAAAGGGGTGACGGATCGGATATTTGCGTTAATCTGAGCCTTGTACGGCACAAGGTCAGGAGGCGCATATGCCCACGGATATGCAACAGGCCGGAGCACCGGTCCTCTTCACAAGCACCGAGGGGCAGAACGATCTGCCCCGCTATTTCCCGCAGGTTTTCGCCATGGCACGGGATATGGCCGCAGGGCGGCTGGATTTCGTTCTCCCCGACGGACGGGTATTTCGCGCCGAGGGGCGCGCACCGGGGCCGGTGGCGGAACTGCGCATTCATACGGACGATGTTTTCGCACGGCTGATCCGTGAGGGCGATCTGGGGTTTTGCGAGGATTATCTCGACGGCGGCTGGTCGACGCCGGACTTGCAGGCTTTCATGGATCTGTTGCACGCGGGTAATGACGATCTTTACGACGGCTTTCCCGGCATGGGGCTTTTGCGTGCCTTCGAGCGGCTCCGGCACTGGATGAACGCCAACACGCGCCGACAGGCAAAAAAGAACATCTCCTATCACTACGATCTGGGCAATGAATTCTACCGGCTCTGGCTCGATGACACGATGACCTATTCGTCGGCCCTGTTTACCAGCGGTCAGGAAAGCCTCGAAGAGGCGCAACGGGCGAAATACGCCTCCCTGATTGATGAAATGGGGGTGAAAGAGGGCGATCATGTGTTGGAGATTGGCTGCGGCTGGGGGGGCTTCGCGGAATATGCCGCAGGCGAGCGCGGGCTCAGGGTCACCGGGCTCACGATTTCCGAAGAGCAGTTCAAATTCGCCGCAGAGCGGATCAGGACAGCGGGCCTGTCGGATCGTGTCCAACTCAAATTGCAGGACTATCGCGATGAGCGCGGCCAGTATGACGGCATCGCCTCCATCGAGATGTTCGAGGCGGTGGGGGAGAAATACTGGCCGGTCTATTTCGACAAGCTGCGCGAATGCCTGAAACCCGGGGCAAATGCCACGCTCCAGATCATCACACTTCAGGACAAGCGCTTCGAGACCTATCGCAAATCCGTGGATTTCATCCAGAAATACATTTTTCCAGGCGGCATGTTGCCCAGCCCCTCGGCGCTGTGCGATCAGATCGACAAGGCGGGGCTGAGCTTCCGGCGCTCAAAGGAATTCGGCGAAAGCTACAGCCAGACCTTGCGGCGCTGGCATGAGACGTTCAACGCACAATGGCATCGGATCGAAGCCCTGGGTTTCGATGAGCGTTTCCGCAGGATGTGGAATTTTTACCTGACCTCTTGCGCGGGCGCCTTTCAGGGTGGAAACTGCGACGTAACGCAGATCACAATGACACGCCCGAGCAGGTAACAAATGCCCACAGCCGCCAAACTTGTCGCAGCCCTCTGGTTTGCCCTTTTGGCGTGGTTTTCCGCCGAACTGGTCAAGCCCTACCTGCCGGAGGGCACGCAGTTCGGGCTGTTTTCCTATATCACCGGGGTCATCGGCCTTCTGACCGGCTGGATTTTCCTCGGCAAGCGTGCGGGCGACACCATGGCGGCGGCGCTGAGTTACGGCGTCTCCGCTTCGGTGATCCTGACCTTCTGGGCGATCTTTTATTTTTCTTTCGAGACCATGATTCACCGCGCGCTCGACAAGCGCTACGGCGGGCCGACGGAGGCATTGATGGCGATGGTCGATCTGATGCGCGACAACGGCCTGCTGATACTGAAATGGGATGTGCTGATCGTGCTGATTGCGGGCGGTTTCTTTGGCGGTTGGCTGACTGAGAAGGCGGCGCGGACATGGTCGTGAGCGATCTTTTCGCCCCGCTGAAAGCGCGCTACAGCGCGGATCAGGTGAGCTTTCTGCGGGCCGTACTCGACGGGGATGAGCCTTTCCTGTCTCCGGCGCTGGTTGCGGCGGCGGCCGAGGAGGTCGTGCTCTACGAGGGCGAACGCGAGGTGGAGGAGTTGCGATCGCTGAGGTCCGCGATCTTCATCCGGGCCTGGGCGCGCCTGACGGCAGAAGCGGGCGAACGTCCGCGGGCCGAGGGCCGGGCCGATCTGTCACGGGAGGATGTGACGCTGATGTCGCGCGCCATTCCCTATACTCATTTCTTTGCGGTGGACGACAGCGTGCTGACCCATCGCCTGTTCGAGGGCGGCAGTTCGGATGTGATGACCCGCGCGGGCTTTCTCATGGCGGATGCGGCGACGGTTCTGCCCTATGACCCGGTGCGCGATCATGTGCTGGTGATCGAACAGTTCCGTTTCGGTCCCTATGCGCGCGGCGATCTCCGCCCTTGGATGCTGGAACCCATCGCGGGGCGGATCGACACCGGCGAAGGACCCGAGATCACCGCCCGGCGCGAGGCCGAGGAAGAGGCGGGAGTCGTCATCGGCGCGCTGCACAAGGTGGCAGAATATTATCCGTCGTCGGGGGCGGTCACCGAATATGTGACCTCTTACATCGGTATTGCCGACCTGCCGGAGAGCCTCGCCAAATCCGGCGGCGGCCTCGATCTCGAACATGAGGACATTGCCTCCTATGTGATCTCCTTCGAGCGGCTGATGGAGATGTGCGACGCGGGTCAACTCGACGTCGGCCCGCTTTACATGTCGGCTCTTTGGCTCGCCCGGCATCGGGAACGGTTGAGGGCGGAGGCGAAGATTTAAAGCCTTTCGCCAAAGGCTTTAGCGCTCAGCCGTTGCTCTTCGGCTGCATCCAGAGCCAGATCAGCGCCCCGCCCGCCAGTGTCAGGAACGGCACCATGGCAAGGTTCACCGCTTGCCAGCCGTCCTGTGCCGAACCGCCGGAACAGTTCATCAGCCCGCCGGAGGCAAGGGAGGCGAGCGTCACGCCGCCGAACACGATCAGGTCGTTCATGCCCTGCACCCGGCCCCGTTCCGAAGGTTCATGCGCCGAAGACAGCATCGCCGTCGCCCCGATGAACCCGAAGTTCCAGCCGATGCCCAACAGGATCAGAGCGACGAAGAAATTCTCAAGATCGACGCCGATCATGCCGGTGATCCCGGCGCAGGCGAGGATCACAAGCCCTGTCGCCATGATCCGTTCGACCCCGAATTTCGAAATCAGAAATCCGGTGAAAAACGACGGAACGAACATGGCGAGAACGTGGGCGGAGACAACATCGGCTGCCGTGTTCTGTTCGAAACCGCACCCGACAACCGCGAGCGGTGTCGAGGTCATCACAAGGTTCATCAGCGCGTAAGACACCATGGCGACGATGATCGCCACCGCCACGCGCGGGGTTTTCAAAAGCTCCATCCGGGAACGCCCGATCAGATGATGATGGGTCGAGACCGGCGGTTTCGGGATGTCGAGGAAAAGAAACAGCACAGAGCCGATCAGGTTGATCGCGATCACTGCCAGATAGGTGCCAAGAAAGGGCACGACCATGGCCTGCGATGTGACTTTCACAAGCTGTGGCCCGATGATGGCCGATGCCAGCCCGCCCGCCAGAACATAAGAAATCGCCTTGGGTTTGAACGCGTCGTCGGCGGTGTCGGTGGCGGCGAAGCGGAAAAAGCCCTGTGACGACTGGTAAACGCCGGTGAACAGCCCGCCGATGACGAAGAGCCAGAAATTCTGTTGCAACAGAGCATAAGCCCCGATGCCCGCGCCGATCGTACCCGCGCCGGTGCCGATCCAGAAGCCGACACGACGCCCCCAGCGCTGCATCGCGCCCGACAGGGGTGTCGCCGCGAGCATCGAGCCCAGAACGGTGGCCGAAATCGGCAGGGTGGCAAAGCAGAGATTGGTTGCCAGCGATTGCCCGGCAAGTCCCGCGATGGTGAAGATCATCGACATCTGCGCGCCGAGAAAGGCCTGCGCCATGACGAGGATCATCACATTGCGCCGGGCGCGTTGGGTGTCGGGGCTGAGGGCCGTGTCGGTCATGCGGTCGTGTCCGTGCGATCTGCGTGTCTTTGAATATGTTCTTTCAGCGTTTAGCGGCAGATGCGCGCTCTGAGAACCCGCGTTCTTCAAGGGGCGCTGTGCATCCGGGATCAGGCCCTGTCGATCAGATGCAGAAAGGAGCCTGCGACCGGGCCGGAGATCAGCCCCTGCGGACCCAGATCGGTGCCTTCGGCGTCACGCGCGGTGAAGAGCGGGTTGCCCTCGGTTTTGATGGTCGTGGCATAGTGAAATTCATGCGCCGCCCATGCTCCGGGGAAAGGACCGCCCAAGGCCTCGGCATGGCGATAGCCGAGATGCAGTTTGCGCGCGGCGAAAGAGGTTTCGAGCCGCAACAGCCCGGCCATCTTGTGCCGCTCCCCGTCCTTGTCGATCAACCCATCGCCCAGCACCATGTAGCCCCCGCATTCCCCGTAGACCCGGCGGCGTGCTGCGGCTTCGCGCAGACCTTGAAGGAAAGTATGATTGGCGGCGAGCCGTCCGGCGTGCAGTTCCGGATAACCGCCGGGCAAATAAACCAGATCGACGGGCGGCGGGGCCTGATCGGTCAATGGCGAGAAAAATCGGATTTCCGCCCCCTGCGCCCGCCAGTCGGACAGAAGATGCGGGTAGGCAAAGGCGAAAGCCTCATCCTGTGCGACCGCAATGCTTTGTGCAGGTGGCGGGCAACGCGGGGTCTGTGCCGCGGTGGGCAAGGCTGTGGCAAGGCTCTGCAACAGATCGAGATCGAGCGCGGCCTCGACCGCCTCGGCGGCAGCGTCGAGAAAACTGTCGAGATCGGGCCGCTCCCCCGCCTGCACAAGCCCGAGATGCCGGTCGGGATGGGTCAGCGCCGTGCTGCGGGGCAGCGCGCCGATCAGCGGGATATTCAGGGGCGCCAGCGCGCGGCTGAGCATTTCCGTGTGGCGCGGGGAGCCGACCTTGTTGAGGATCACGCCCGCGATTTTCACGTGTGAATCCTGTCCCGCAAACCCCGCGACGAGCGGCGCGACGGAACCCGCCATGCGGGAGGCGTCCACGACCAGAATGACGGGGAGTTCAAAAAGCCGTGCGAGATCGGCACAGGCGCCCTTGCCCTCGGGCGGTGCGCCGTCGAACAGCCCCATCGCGCCCTCGATCACCAAAAGCCCGTCGCCGGACGCAAGGCTTGTAAGCCGCGCAGGGTCCATCGCCCAAGGATCGAGATTGACGCAAGGCGCGCCACAGGCCGCCTCGTGAAAGCGCGGGTCGATGTAATCGGGGCCGGATTTCGCACCGCGCACATCCACCCCGCGCCGGGTGAGCGCGCGCAGAATGCCGAGGGTGACGGTGGTTTTTCCCGATCCAGACGACGGGGCGGCAATCAGGAAACCGCACCCCATCACGTCTGCTCGGCGGGTTTGCCACGTCCCAGCGGATCGAGATTACGCGGGGCCTCGCCGCGCATCAACGCCTGCCAGTCGAGCACCTGTCGCATCAGCACGGAGCGCCCGACACAGATGATCGCGGGCGGCTCAAGCCCGGCCGCGGCAATGTCCCCGACCATTTGCCCCAGCGTGGTCTCAAGCACCTGTTGCTCGGGCAATGTGGCCTGTGAAACGACGGCGACGGGTTCGTCTGCGGGCCGTCCGGCTTGTAGCAACCCGTCGCGGATGGTCGGGGCGTGTTTCATGCCCATGTAGATCACCAGAACGCCCGAAGCGCGCGACAGGGCCTCCCAATCGAGGCTTTTCGTTGCCTCGCCCGTCTGGTCATGGCCGGTGACGAAGCTCACGGACTGGTTGACGTCGCGATGGGTGACCGGAATGCCCGCATAGGCCAGCCCGCCGATCCCTGCCGATATTCCCGGCACGATGCGCACCGGCACGCCATGCTGAATGAGCGTTTGCGCCTCTTCGCCGCCACGCCCGAAGACGAAAGGATCGCCCCCCTTGAGCCGCAACACGCGCTTGCCCGCCCGCGCCAGATCGACCAGTTGCAGGGAAATATCCGCCTGTTTCGCGGAGGGCTTGCCGCCACGTTTTCCGGCATAGATCAGTTCGGTGCCCTCGGGCGCCCAGCTCAGGATGTCCTGACCGACAAGGGCATCATAGACGATGACATCGGCCTGCCGCAGCGCGTTGATCGCATGGAGTGTCAAAAGCCCCGGATCGCCCGGACCCGCACCACAGAGCCAGACCCAACCGGGTTCGAGAGCGGGCCAATCGCCCGAAGGGAGGGAGAGCGTCGATTCTGTCATATCCGTTTTATGACGAAGGGCGGGGCTTGGGGGAAGCCTCATTGAGACCGGACTTTCCGACTGGCACAGGACCGGCGGCTCGCTTATCGTGCCGGGCGATGACCGGGACCACTTCCAAACCTCTGCGCCGTGGTTGGACCACGGGGGCCTGTGCGACGGCGGCGACGCGCGCGGCGCTGATGGCGCTGTGGGGCGAGGGGTTCCCGGACAAGGTGCGGATCACCTTGCCGAAGGGCGAGCGGCCCGAATTTGTGCTGTCCCATCGCGCCGAGGGGCAGGGTTGGGCCGAAGCGGGTGTGATCAAGGATGCGGGTGACGATCCGGACGTGACGCACGGTGCGGAGATTCGGGCACGGGTCTGTGTCTCCGAGGGCGGTGTGGTGTTTCGCGCGGGCGAGGGGGTCGGCACGGTGACGAAACCAGGCCTGCCGATCCCGCCGGGGGAACCTGCGATCAACCCGGTGCCGCGCGAGATGATGGCCGGGCAGGTGGCCGAAATGGCGAAACGTCTCGGGCAACGCGCGGATGTGGAGATTACCGTGTCGATCCCCGGCGGTGAAGATATTGCGTTGAAGACATGGAACCCGCGTCTGGGCATTCGCGGCGGGCTTTCGGTTTTGGGCACCACGGGCATTGTGCGACCGTTTTCCTGCGCGGCCTGGATCGCCTCGATCCAGCGCGGGGTGGATGTGGCCCGCGCCGAGGGGCTTTGCCATGTGGCGGGCTGCACCGGGGCGACTTCGGAGCGCGTGGTGCGTGGGCTGTATGGTCTGCCGGAGGGGGCGATGCTCGATATGGGGGATTTCGCGGGCGGCATGCTGAAATACCTCATGAAACACCCGGTGCCGCGCGTCACACTCGGGGGCGGTATCGGCAAGATCGCGAAACTGGCGCAGGGGGAGATGGACCTGCATTCGAAACGCTCGCAGGTCGACAAGGCCTATTGGGCACAGGAGATGGGCGACCCGGATCTTGTGCATTGCAACACGGCGCTGGAGATTTACGACCGTCTGGGGGCTGACTTTGCCGCGCGTGTGGCGCAAAAGGCCCTGGAACAGGTCGGGGCACGGTTCGGCGGGCGGGGTTGCGCCTTTGATATCGTGGTGATCGACCGCAAGGGTTTGATAATAGGACGGGCAGAATGATCCTCTTACTCGCAGGCACCACTGAAGCGCGCAATCTCGCAGGGCATCTTGCCTCTTCGGGGTTGAAGGCCGTGGCCTCTCTGGCCGGAGTGACCGAGGAGCCGTTGGCCTATCCGGTCGAGACCCGCACGGGTGGGTTCGGCGGCGAAGAGGGCTTTCGCAGTTATTTGCGGGCGGCGGGCATTACGGCGGTGATCGACGCGACGCATCCGTTCGCAGAGGCGATCACCACGCGCACCGCCCGGATTTGTCTTGAGCTGGGCCTGCCGTACCTTCGCTATGAGCGCAAAATCTGGCGCTCTCAACCCGGCGATGCCTGGCATCATATCGACAGCTACGAGGCGCTGCCCGACATGATCCCGACGGGTGCGCGGGTGTTTCTGGCCACCGGGCGGCAAAGCCTCGACCGGATCGGGCCACTTTTGCCGGGACGGCATCTGATCTGCCGGGTGATCGACACGCCGACGGAGCCATTCCCCTATGAGGGGGAATGGGTCGTAGGACGGCCACCGTTTTCCGAGACCGAGGAAACTGCCTTGTTCCAGAGGCTCGAACCCGATTTTCTCGTTGTGAAAAATGCGGGCGGAACGGGGCGCGGCAAACTGGATGCGGCGCGAAGCCTCGGTATCCCCACTGCGATGATCGCCCGCCCGCCTGCACCCGAAGGTGTGGACCGGCGCGAGCAGTTGCTTGATGCGCTGGAATGGGCCGAAACCCACGGCGACACCTTCTGAGCGGGGAGGGACAGGATGCGGATCATCGTCTGTGATGCGGATGTAGCGGAAGGCGCCGCACATCTTGCAGCTTGCGAACCGCGGTTCGCCCATGCTTTGAGCCTCACCGGGACATTACCGCTCAGGCGACGCAAGGACGGGTTCGAGGAGCTTCTCGGCGCCATCGTCAGCCAACAGATCTCGGTGGCCGCGGCCAATGGCATCTGGCGGCGCTTGCGGGACGCGAAACTGACCGGTCCGCGCAAGGTGCTTTGGGCGACGGAAGAGGACTTGCGGGCCTGTGGTTTGTCGCGGCAAAAGGTGCGTTATGCCAAGGCGCTGGCGGAGGCACGGATCGACTATAAAGCGCTGCGCAGCGCCCCGACGGAGGACGTCGTGTCGATCCTCACGGAAGTGCCGGGGATCGGCGTCTGGACCGCTGAAATCTATGCCATGTTTTCTCTGGGGCACGCCGATGTCTTTGCGCCGGGCGATCTGGCCTTGCAGGAAGCCGCGCGTCTGTTGTTCGATCTTCCCGAACGCCCGAAAGAGCGTGCCCTTCGCCAGATGGCCGAAGACTGGTCGCCCTGGCGGTCGGTCGCGGCACGGGTGCTCTGGGCCTATTACCGGGTGGCGAAACAACGCGAAGGGGTGCGGTGAGCATGGTTGCGGGGCTGACGCTTTGTGCTTACAGCTTGGCGAACCGATGTGAAACGCTGACAAATCGAGGGGCCACGCATGAGCGATCTGACCAACCACAAACGCGACAGTCTGTCGGGGCGCACCAGTTCCGCCGTGGTTTTCCTGCATGGCTACGGGGCAGATGGCAACGACCTTCTGGGGCTTGCGGACCCGCTGGGCGAGCATCTGCCCGACACGATGTTCTTTGCGCCCGATGCGCCCGAGGTCTGCACTGGAAATCCGATGGGGTTTCAATGGTTCCCGATCCCGTGGATCGACGGCTCCACGGAAGAGGAATCGCGCAATGGTATGCTGCGCGCGGTCGATGAGCTGAACGATTATCTCGACAATCTCATGGTGGATTACGGCTTCGAGGCCGATCAGATCGCGTTGGTGGGGTTTTCGCAGGGCACGATGATGTCGCTCCATGTGGCGCCTCGCCGCGAAGAGGCCTTTGCCTGTGTCGTCGGCTTTTCCGGCCGGCTGCTCGCTCCGGAGATGCTTGCCGATGAGACGAAGGTCAGGATGCCGGTCCTGTTGCTGCATGGCGATCAGGACGAGGTTGTGCCGCCGCACTCCATGCCGGAGGCGGGCCAGGCGTTGCAGGAGGCAGGTTTCGAGACCTACGCCCATATCATGCGCGGCATGGGCCACGGGATTTCACCCGACGGGCTCGGCGTCGCGCTGGCGTTCTTGCGGGAAAAACTGGGTTACGAGGCGGGATGAGGTAAGGGGCTTGCGCGGCATGAGCGGAAAAATGGCAAAAGTTAGTCTTGTATGCGCTTTTTTCGCCAGATGATGAGCGAGACCTCTTGACCCTGCACCTTCGGGTGTTACCTAATTCATACATAGCTTAGGAGGGCTGACCTATGGACATTCTCATGACAACCGCACTCGCCTTGATCGCAACCGGTGTCGTGGTGGCCTATGCTCTCCTGTCCCAGCGTCCGACTGAGGAATATCTCCCTGTCCGCATCCGTGCTGAGGACCGCAAACGCAAGCTCTGAGCTTGCCGCCCCTCGCACCGGTTTTGATCTGACCCTCGGGCCCGGTGTGACCGGGCTTGTCGGGCGCAACGGATCGGGAAAATCCTCGCTTCTCAAATTCATTGCAGGGTCCATCGGGACCATTGACACAGGTGATTTGTCTGTGACGGGGCCCGTGACAGGCGAGGTGTCTTTGTCCGGCCCGGTGTCCGGTCCCGCGCGTCTGCTCGATCAGTCTCCCGATCCCGCCTTGCGTCTGTGCGATCTGTTCGGTTGCACAGAGGCTTGGGCCGATCTCAAACGTGCCCTTGCCGGGGAGGCCACGCTTGGGACTTTCGATGCGGTCGACTGGACGCTGGAAGACCGGATGGTGGCGCAGCTCAACCGGTTCGGCCTGTCGGAGATGACGCCCGAGCGCCATCTTGGCACGCTGTCGGGCGGTCAGCAATTGCGCGCTGCGCTGGCCGCACTGTTTTTCGATCCGCCGGAGATTTTGCTTTTGGATGAGCCGACGAATGCGCTCGACACGGAGGCGCGAGAGGGTCTTGCGGAAGCATTGAAGGCGCATCGCGGGCTGGCGCTGATCGCGAGCCACGATCGGGCGTTGCTGGAAGAGATGGATCGGATCGTCTCGCTGGAACCCGACGGGTCGGTCGCGGTTTTCGGGGGCGGCTGGTCGGTGTTTCATGCCGCACGGGAGACGGAGCGGGCGCGGCTGGAGACCGAGGCGGAGAAGGCCGGGCGGGCGCTGCGCCAGCATCAGGCGCAAAGCGAGGAGGCCGCCGCACGCCAGGCCCGGCGCGCGCGTCAGGGCAGGGCGTTGCGGGACGGTTCGCAATCGAAAATGCTTCTGGACAAGGCGAAGGAAGGGGCGGAAGGCGCGGCCGGAGGACGGCTGCGCGCCTCGGCTCGGCGCGGTGAGAGTTTGTTGGCGGCGCAAACGGCGGTACTCAAACGGATCGAGCGTGTGACCCCGGTGGCGATGGCCTTTCCGCAAATTTCTCTGCCCGCCAGCAAACAGGTTCTCGATCTGCATGACGCGGTGTTTGCCGTGGGCGGTCACCGGATCGGACCGATCACCCTGACCATCACCGGCCCACAGCGTCTGGCGCTGCTTGGGCCGAACGGCGCGGGGAAATCGACGCTCCTGCGCGGCATCGCCGGGGAGATTGCGCCACTGTCGGGAGAGGTGCATCGTCCGGTGACCAGCGCCCGGCTCGACCAGACGGGCGGGCTCGAAGGGCCGGGCAGCTTGCTGGACGCCGCACAGGCAGAGCATCCGAACCTCGCCCCCTCCGAGATTCGCAGCGCACTGGCACAGGCCGGGTTTCGTGGCGATGCGGCGCTCAAACCGGCGAAGGTGCTGTCTGGTGGCGAGCGGTTGCGCGCAGCCATCGCACTTCTGGGCGCGGGGAGCGATCCCGCGCCGCTTCTGCTTCTGGATGAGCCGACGAACCATCTCGATCTCGACGCTCTGGAGGCACTGGAGGTGGGGCTGACCGGGTGGCGAGGCGCGCTGATCGTGGTCAGCCACGATGCGCATTTTCTGCGGAAACTGGATATTTCGGAGACGTTCTGCCTGAAATCGCGTCACATGCCCGTCATGAAAGCCCTGTAAAGACCGAGGCGAGGATTTCGCATATTCTGAGGCTTGTCAGGTCAAAGCCGCGATATATAGTGAATCAAGAGATGTGGGACGGGTCGTCCCGTCCCGCCAGCACGTAAGTTGAGCAGGACGAGGATCGGTGCACCCATGGATGGAGACTTCAGGACACATTTCGTCAGGGAACCCAATGCGGGCAAGGCGCATCCGGCGCTTGTGTTGAACGCGGATTATCGGCCGCTCTCCTACTACCCACTGTCGCTCTGGCCCTGGCAAGAGGCGATCAAGGCGGTCTTCCTCGACAGGGTGGACATCGTGGCGGAATATGACGACTTTGTCCATTCGCCGAGTTGCAGGATCCGCATCCCCTCGGTCGTCGTCCTCAAGGATTATGTCAAACCTCAAAAGCGCGTGGCCTTCACGCGCTTTAATTTGTTTTTGCGGGACGAATTCCGTTGCCAGTATTGCGGCTCAAAAGGCGATCTGACCTTTGATCATGTGATCCCGCGGGCGCGGGGCGGCATCACCAGTTGGGAAAACATCGTGGCGGCCTGCGTGCCCTGCAATCTGCGCAAAGGCTCGAAATCGCTGAAACAGGCTGGGATGAACCTGAGAAAGCCGCCGCGTGCGCCGGGAGCCGAGGAGCTCAAGAACATGGGCCGCAAATTCCCGCCGCACCACCTGCACGAAAGCTGGATCGACTTTCTCTATTGGGACGCTGAGTTGGACATGTGAGCCTTCGGGGCTTTTCTGATGGCCCAAATACTCAAATTCCGCGCGATGAAACGCAATCACGCGGAGCAGGACGCCCCGCCCAGAACGCAGAATTTCGCGCAATGCGGATGATTGAGCGACACCGCGCCCATGGCCCCCTCAAGTGTCGGCCCGAGGTCGAAGGCCTCTTCATAAGGCAACAGTGTGCAGGCGACGACCGAAGGTGAGCGTCCCTTGTGTTTCACCACCATACGCTGCGCGGCACACATGATGTCCGACGGATTTTTGCCAAGGATGCCCCAACAGGCCGTGGTGATCTCCGGCACCTCGACCGACATATCCATCTCTGGGAAAATCACGGTTTTTGCCGGGTGGTTTGCGTCGATCTCATACCCCCGTTCCGTATAAAGCGCTGCAAAACCGGCGCGGGTTTCGGCCTCCGTCTCATGCCAGAGCGACCGGGCCGCCACGGTCATCGCGATGCCGTTGTCGCGCAGCCAGTCCATGCCCGCCAGCGTGATTGCAAACGCCCCCGCGCCACGCATCTCATCATGGTGCCCTGCCGTGAAATGATCGAGGGAAATGCGCAGGGTGAGCTGGTCGGGAAATTCCGTGTTCAGCGTCGAAAGGGCGGACTGCACCGAAGGCCGCTGCATCGGACGCATGGCGTTGGTGAGGAGCAGAACCTCATAGCCGCGTGCGAGGGCTGCGCGCAACATTTCGGGCATGTCCGGGTTCATGAAGGGTTCGCCACCGGTAAAGCCGATCTCGCGCGGGCGCATGTCCATGCTGTCCAGTTCGTCGAGATAGGTCACCACTTCCGCCGTGGTGAGATAGGCCAGTGCATCGTTGGTGGGCGAACTGTCGATATAACAATTCACGCAGGCGATGTTGCACAGTGTGCCGGTGTTGAACCACAGGGTCTCCAACCGTTCCAGCGCCACACGGGCGCGCGGCTCGCCCTTGGCCGTTACCCTCGGGTCGATGAATTTTCCTGTGTTGGCAACAGATTGGCTGTGATCTTTCATCGCTCATGTCTTCCAGGCGGAGTGGGTAATCGCAGAATAGGCGCTCGCCTGCGTGGTGAAAAGGTCTCACTTTTATGCACAGCTATGTCGTGAAACAGAAATTGTCCGGATCGGCACTTGAGAGGTGGCGCGGCGATGCTAGACTTCTGCGCAACAAGGCGTTACGAGGATGATCGTTAGCGCTAACGATCAAAGCGCTGTGAGACATGGAAGCGGGACGCTTTCGGCTCAGAGGCTGCAACGCGAAAGGAACACAGTCATGGTGTCACGCGTCATTCCGGTCGACGATTTCGACCTCGTGATTTTCGGAGGCACGGGGGATCTGGCGCGCCGGAAAATCCTGCCGGGGCTCTATCGCCGTTTCTGTGCCGGGCAGATGCCGGAAACCGCCCGCATCATCGGCGCGGCCCGTTCCGAACACGACACGGAAGAGTTCCGCCGCATCGTGCGTGAGGCAATCCTTGAGTTTTCCTCGAAACACAGTTGCGACGAGGCGCTGATCGGCGACTTCCTCAAACGACTCGATTACGTGCAGGTCGATGCCCGTGGCGAGGAAGGGTGGAACGCGCTCAAGGAGATGATGCGCGAAGACGTGATCAAGGCTTATTATTTCTCTGTCGCGCCCTCGCTTTTCGGTGATATTGCGGAACGGCTGATGAGCCATGGCATCGCTGATGACAAGGCGCGGATCGTGGTCGAGAAACCCTTTGGCCGCGATCTTGCCAGTGCCAAGGCGCTGAACCGCGATCTCGCGAAACATTTCGACGAGACGCAGATTTACCGCATCGACCATTACCTCGGCAAAGAGACGGTGCAGAACCTCATGGCGGTGCGGTTCGGCAACATCCTGTTCGAGCCCTTGTGGAATTCGCAATACGTCGATCACATCCAGATCACCGTGGCCGAAACCGTCGGTGTCGGCGGGCGGGGCGAATATTACGACCGCTCGGGCGCCATGCGCGACATGGTGCAAAACCACCTGATGCAGCTTTTGTGCCTGATCGCGATGGAACCACCCTCGCGTTTTGATCCCGACGCGGTGCGCGACGAAAAGCTCAAGGTGATCCGCGCACTCGAACCCATCGACCATCACCATATCGTGCGGGGCCAATATGAGGCGACGGACACGGAACCCTCCTACCGTGAGGATGCGGGCGACCCGCGCTCGCGCACCGAAAGTTTCATTGCGCTGCGCTGCATGATTTCCAACTGGCGGTGGGCGGGCACACCGTTCTTTCTGCGCACCGGCAAGAAGCTCAAGGCGCGCAATTCCGAGATTGCCGTGGTGTTCAAGGATGCGCCGCATTCGATCTTTGGCGAGGAGGCGGGGCGGCACGCCAATCTTCTGTCGATCCGCCTGCAACCCAACGAGGGCATGACGCTCAAGGTGACGATCAAGGAACCGGGACCGGGGGGGATGCGCCTCATCGACGTACCGCTCGATATGTCCTTTGCCGAGGCCTTGGGCGAAGATGCCGAAGAGATCACCGATGCCTACGAGCGCCTCATCATGGATGTGATCCGGGGCAACCAGACGCTGTTCATGCGCGGCGACGAGGTGGAGGCGGCCTGGGCCTGGACCGATCCGCTCATTGAAAGCTGGGAAGCGCGCGGAGATGTGCCGAAACCCTACGAGGCCTATTCCTCGGGTCCCGAAGAAGCGGCGATCATGCTACACCGTGAGGGTCGACGCTGGCGGGAGATCAAGGGATGAGACTGATCGAATATCCTGATCGTGAGGTGATGCTTCTAAATCTCGCGAACAAGATTGCGGGTGAGTTGCGCACTGCGCTTGAGGTTGAGGAGCGGGTGAGCTTCTGTGTGCCGGGCGGCACGACGCCGGGGCCGGTGTTCGACATCCTGTCGGGTGTGTCGCTCGACTGGGACCGGGTGGACGTTCTGCTGAATGACGAACGCTGGGTACCGGAAAGCTCTGAGCGCTCGAACACCGCGCTTTTGAAGAAGCGGCTTCTGGTCGGGCAGGCGGCAAAGGCGCGGCTCGTTCCGCTTCATGCCGATGTGCCGACGCCGGAAGAGGGGCTGCCGGGTCTGATGCCAGCGGTCGAGGCGGTTTTGCCGCTCAATGTTCTGCTTCTGGGCATGGGGACGGATATGCACACGGCCAGCCTCTTTCCCGGCGCCGATCAACTGGAGTTAGGGCTTTCCGATGACGCGCCGACACTTCTGGCGATGCGCGCGTCCGGCGCACCGGAACCGCGGATCACCTTGTCTGCGAGAGCGTTGAAAACCGCGATTTCGACTCACATTCTGATCACGGGTGCGGAGAAACGCATTGCGCTGGAAACGGCGGAGGATTTGTCGCCTTTGGACGCTCCCGTAGCCGCTTTTCTGCCCGAAGCGACGGTGCATTGGGCGCCCTGAGACAGGGCAACTGTCAAAGCACAGAAATTTCTTCTTTTCACAGGAAGGTTTAGTGTCTCCGAAACAATTCGGATATAAGCGGGGAGAAAGAACCGGGCTGACAGCCATGTCGGCCCGATCCGCCGAAAGGACCTGAGATGACCGTTGATTTTGCCGCCCTCAAATCCCTCAGAGACGCCGCCGGGGATCGTCATATCCTCGATCTCTTCGCAGAAGATGCGCAGCGTGCTTCGCGCTTTTCGGCCATGGCGGATGGGCTTTTGTTCGATTACTCGAAAACCAATATCGACGAGGCGACGCGGGTGGCTCTCTTCGACCTTCTGAGCGTGGCGGGAGTTGCGGAGAAACGCGAGGCGATGTTCTCGGGTGAAAAGATCAACGACACCGAAGGGCGTGCGGTGTTGCATACCGCGCTGCGCAATCTCGACGGCGGGCCTGTCTATGTCGATGGCAAGGATGTGATCCCCGGTGTGCGCCAGACATTGGCGCGGATGGACGATTTCGCCGACCGGGTGCGGCGCGGCACGATCACCTCTTACTCCGGTGTGCCATTCGAGGATGTGGTGAACATCGGCATCGGGGGCTCGGACCTCGGTCCGGTGATGGCCTACGAGGCGCTCAAACCCTACGTCGACGGGCCGCATTGTCATTTCGTGTCCAATGTCGATGGCGCGCATGTGCATGACGTGCTGTCCGGGCTGAACCCGCAGACCACGCTGGTGATCGTCGCCTCCAAGACCTTCACCACCATCGAGACCATGACCAATGCGCAGACCGCACGTGACTGGCTGGTGCAATCGGTGGGCGAAGAGGGGATTTCGAAACATTTCGCGGCACTTTCGACTGCGAAGGACAAGACGGCGGAGTTCGGCATCGACCCCGATCTTGTGTTCGGCTTCGAGGATTGGGTCGGGGGGCGTTATTCTGTCTGGGGGCCGATCGGGCTCTCGTTGATGCTCGCCATCGGGCCGCAGCGGTTCGCCGACTTCCTGCGCGGCGGACAGGCGATGGACACCCATTTCCGCACGGCGGAGTGGGAGGACAACCTTCCGGTGCTTCTGGCACTAGTGGGCATCTGGCACAATCAGGTCTGCGGTTACGCGACCCGCGCGGTGCTGCCTTACGAACAGCGTCTCCTGCGGCTTCCGGCCTATCTCCAGCAGCTCGAAATGGAATCAAATGGCAAGCGGGTGGCGATGAATGGCAGCGATCTGCCGTTCGACAGCGGGCCGGTGGTCTGGGGTGAACCCGGCACCAACGGCCAGCATGCGTTTTATCAGTTGATCCATCAGGGCACACGGGTGATCCCCTGCGAATTCATGGTCGGGCGGTTCGGTCATGAACCGGCTCTGACGCATCAGCACGAATTGCTGGTGTCCAACTGTCTGGCGCAGTCCGAAGCACTTCTGCGCGGCAGGTCCCTCGCGGAAGCCACAGAGATCATGAAGAAAAAAGGCTTTGAAGGTGTGGAGTTGGAGCGTCAGGCGCGACACCGGGTCTTCCCCGGAAACCGGCCTTCGACGACGCTCGCCTATGAACAGCTCACGCCTTTCGTACTTGGCCAGATCGTGGCGCTTTACGAGCACCGGGTCTTTGTCGAAGGGGTGATCCTCGGCATTAATTCCTACGACCAATGGGGCGTGGAGCTGGGCAAGGAACTGGCACTGGCACTGCAACCGGTACTCGCGGGCGAGGCGGATGGTGCAGGCAAGGATGGCTCGACATTGCAGCTCGTCGATTACCTGAGGATAAACGATTAACTGTCTGATTTGGTGTGAAAGTGGCCCTTTACAAGGCCATTCTCACCCGAAGAGATTGCCGAATTTCATCGCGGTCTTGGCATCCCCCGCGATCTTGAGCTTGCCGAACATGGCCGCCTTGATCGGATTCAGTTGCCCCGCGAGGATTTTCTCAAACGTCGGCTGATCGGCGATGATCGCGCAATCGGCGCGGTCGTCGGAAATCTCCGCCGTATTGCCCTTGATGATCAGATTGCCGATCTCCTTGATCCGCAGCGAAACGGATTTTTCGAAATTTTCGCCCTTGAGCCGCTCGGCCAGCGCCGCTTTCGCGATGTCCAGAAAATCTTTGGTCATGTGAGGTCCTCCCGGGAGATGACGTAACCGGTCCGGAGGAGAGGACAAAGCGGAACCCTGCGTCACAGACAAAATTGCCGTTACGGAGTGGTGTGAAACTGTCAAGAAATCTGGAGCGGGTAGCGGGAATCGAACCCGCGCGTTCAGCTTGGGAAGCTGACAGGCTACCATTACATCATACCCGCCTGAGGTGAGGCTTTAGGTAGTCAAAGCCGCGGGGGCGGTCAAGCGGATTTGCGGGGCCATATATGAAAAAGGCCACGCCTCAATCGGGCGTGGCCGGGATTTCCGGCCGGAAATCACAAGAGGCTTACGACACCGGCATCAGCACGCCGTCGACGAAATACATCACGCCGTTGGATTGCTCGATGTCTTTCGCCAGAGTGGTCACGAGATTGCCCATGCCATCGCGCAGGATGAGCTCTTCGCCCGTCCCTTTTTCCACGCGGATCTGTTCGCCGGACACAGTGGTCAGGACAACGGTGTTGCTGTCACGATCCACCTCGACATTCGCAGGGATGACGACTTCTTCAGGCGACTCATCGCTGTCGAGCAGTTCGTCGATCATCTGCGGCGTGAACTCGCCTTCCACAAGGTGAGCGTTGATCACATCCCGAAGCATCTCGCGGTTTTCGGGCTTCATCAGGTCGTTGACTGCCTCAGCCGGAAGCTTGGCAAAGGCGTCATTGGTCGGCGCAAACAGCGTGTAGGGGCCTTCTCCCATCAGTTCCTCGGCCAGACCGGCGGATTTCACGGCGTCGATCAGAGTGGTCAGGTTCTGCACCTTCATCGCGTTGTCGGCGATGGTGGCGTTCTGGTCGAGCGCCTGCTCGTTGATGATTTCGGCACCGTTCACCGGAGCCTCGGCAAAGGATGCGATCGGGGCGGCCGCCATCAGGGCAGCGGTGGACAGGGCAAGGATTTTACCACGGGTTTTCATCAGAAGCCTCCGTTTCATGTTCGTCTCACTGGCGCAGCGGCGGTCCCGCTGGCCTTCTGCGGACACAACACGGGCACTTGGGCAAAGGTTTCCCCAAGCGCGTTCACATGTTTTTCAGGAGATGTGTCGGAACCTTTTGTCCGCGGTTGCACTCAACCACGGCGCCGCCTGCGCCGCCCGCCGCCTTCGCTGTCACCGGAGTTGAAATTCACCTCGGGCAGGGGGACCAGAGCGCGCAAGCCGGTGAACGGATCGGTGGCATGCGGGATGGCGTTGGCGTTGACGAAATGCTCCTGAAAGCGTGGCTCGATGGCGGTTTCCACTTTGGTGATGTGATGCACCAGTTCCTCGATCTCGCGCCGCGCGGCCCGATTGAGCAAAGCGATCTGCGCCCCGGTGCCTGCGGCATTCCCGGCGCTCGTCACATGTTCCAGCGGGCAATCCGGGATCATGCCAAGCACCATGGCGTGTTTCGGCGAGATATGTGCCCCGAAGGCACCGGCGAGCACCACGCGATCCACAGTGTCGGTGCCGAATTCGTCCATCAGAAGACGCGCACCCGCATAAAGTGCGGATTTGGCGAGTTGAATGGCGCGAATGTCGCCTTGGGTGACGGAGATCACCGGACCGCCCTCGGCGGAGCCGTCATAAATCACATATTCATAGGTCCGTCCCGACGCCCGGCAGCGCGGGGTGCCAACCGCCTCGGGCGATCCGATCAGCCCGTTGGCATCAAGCACCCCGGCCATGCGCATTTCCGCCACCGCTTCGATGATGCCCGAGCCACAGATGCCGGTTACGCCGGTGCGACCGATCTTTTTGGCAAAACCCGGCTCATCCGACCATTGCTTGACACCGATGATGCGAAAGCGCGGTTCCTTGGTGACGGGGTCGATTTCGATCCGCTCGATGGCCCCGTTGGCGGCGCGCTGACCGGAACTGATCTGCGCCCCTTCAAAGGCGGGGCCGGTGGGGGAGGAACAGGCGAGCACCCGGGTTTTGTTCCCCAACAAAATCTCCGCATTGGTCCCGACATCGACGATCAGCGTCAGCGGGTCCTGCTTCTGCGGCGCCTCTGAGAGCGCCACGGCGGCGGCATCCGCCCCCACATGGCCCGCGATCAGTGGCAGGATATAAAGCTGCGCCTCAGGCGCGAGGCTCAGCCCGATGTCGGAAGCGGGCAGGTCGAGCGCGGAATTGGTCGCCAGCGCGAAAGGTGCCTGTCCCAGAGGAATCGGATCGAGGCCGAGCAACAGGTGATGCATCACCGGGTTCATCACCACGACGATTTCGAAAATATCGTTGACGGAAACCTTGGCCTCATCGGCCAGTTCCACGGCCAGTTGGCTCAGCGCCTCGCGCACGGCCGCGGTCAGCTCATTGGCACCCTCCGCATTCATCATCGCATAGGACACGCGCGACATCAGGTCTTCGCCATAGCGGATTTGCGGGTTCATCACCCCGCCGGAGGCCTTGACCTCGCCAGTGATCAGATCGGTCAGATGCGCCGCGACGGTGGTCGAGCCAAGGTCGACGGCCAGCCCGTAAAGCCCGGGTTCGTAAAATCCGGGCCAGACGCCGACGATGCGGGGATGCCCTTCGCGCGCGGTGTGATGCCCTTCGCGCGCGGTGTTGAGCGCCAGAGTGACCGCATCCTTGCCCGCGATCAGTGCCGCTTGCAACCGGGTCAGCATGGCCAGAGAAATCGTGACATTCTCGATCTGCCACGCGTCCCTGAGTTGCGCCTGCACGCGCTCCCAGTCGCCGGTGGGGCTGTGCATATCGGCGGGTGGCACTTCGACATAGAGGGTGCGGGTCGCCGGGTCCATGTCGATCACCCGCGTCGTCGCAGCCTTGCGCACCACCTGTTTGTGGACCTGGCTCTCGGAGGGGACGTCGATGACGACATCGCCCAGCACCTGCGCCTGACAGCTCATCCGATATCCCGGTTTGATGCCGCGCTTGGTGTCATAGGCGGTTTCCACAGCGTTGACCGGACTGAGCGCGCCCTCATCCGCATGAATGCCATGTTTCGCGTGATCGCCAAAGGACGGGCGCACCATGCATTTTGAGCAAATCCCGTGCCCACCGCACACACTGTCGACATCGACACCCAGATCACGGGCCGCCTGCAACACAGTCGTGCCGCGCGCCACATGGCCACGCTTGCCGGAGGGGGTGAAAATCACCAATGGATTTTTATCGCTCATCTCGTCTTTGCCTTATGAGGATCTTCGTCCCGCCATGCGCCGCTTTCCAACCCATCGAGCCGCCACGGCCCGATGGACAGGCGAATGAGCCGCAAGGTGGGAAAGCCCACGGCGGCGGTCATGCGGCGCACCTGACGGTTGCGGCCCTCGGTGATCGTGAGTTCCAGCCAGCTCTCCGGCACGCTCTTACGATAGCGCACCGGCGGATTGCGCGGCCAAAGCCAGTCCGGTTCCCCGACACGGGCGGCGCGGGCAGGGCGGGTCATGCCGTCTTTCAACTCGACCCCCTTGCGCAATTGCGCCAGCGCGTCTTCGCTCAGATCACCCTCGACCTGCGCCAGATAGGTTTTGGCCATCTTATGCTTCGGATTGGAAATCGCCGCCTGCAATTTGCCGTCATCGGTCAAAAGCAGCAAGCCTTCGCTGTCGCGATCCAGCCGACCCGCCGGGTAAACGCGCGGCACGTCGATGAACTCGGAGAGCGTCTTGCGGGTCGTACCCTCTGTGCCCTTGTCGGTGAACTGGGACAGCACGTCAAAGGGCTTGTTAAAGGCGATCAGTCGCGCCATGACGTGCTTTCCCGTTTTCTTCTTGGTTCAAATACTCAAAGTGATCGGATTACCCACGACGACGACGCCCGCCGCCGCGACGCCCGCCAGCCCCGGCACTTGCCGCCGAATCTGCCGCCTCGGCAAAGCTCGCACCCTGCGACACGGCCTCAGCCACGCGGGAAAAGCCGATCCATTTGGTCCCATCCGGGTCATGATTCATCAGAAGGTTGGCGGCACGGATCGCCTCCATCTCCTGCACCCTGACCGGGTTCATGATCGCCGAGGTCATGCCCGCGCCAATGGCCATCGGCAGGAAAGCGGCATTGATGCCGTGACGATGGGGCAGGCCGAAGGAAATGTTCGAAGCGCCGCAGGTGGTGTTCACCCCCAGCTCGTCGCGCAGACGCCGCACCAGCGTGAACACCTGATGTCCGGCGGTCGCCATGGCACCGATCGGCATCACCAGCGGGTCGACCACGATGTCATGCGCTGGAATGCCGAAATCCGCCGCGCGCTCGACGATCTTTTTCGCGACGGCAAAGCGCACATCCGGGTCCTCAGAAATGCCGCTGTCGTCGTTGGAGATCGCCACCACCGGCACGTTGTATTTCTTCACAAGCGGTAAGACACGTTCAAGGCGTTCCTCTTCACCGGTCACGGAGTTCAGAAGCGGACGACCTTCGGCCATTTCCAACCCCTTCTCAAGAGCATCCGGCACAGAACTGTCGATGCAGAGCGGCACATCCACCACGGCCTGCACGCGCGCGACCAGTTCGGCCATCAGCGGCGGTTCGACAAAGTTGTTGTCGGCATAGCGCGGGTCTTCGGCCATCTTGTTGGAGAAGACCGCACCGGAGTTGATGTCCAGCACATTGGCGCCACAGGCCACCTGCTCCAGAGCGTCGCGCTCGACGGTGGAGAAATCGCCCATCTCCAGTTCGGCCGCGAGTTTCTTGCGGCCGGTCGGATTGATGCGTTCACCGATCACACAGAACGGCTCGTCAAAGCCGATGACGACGGTCTTGGTCTTGCTCTCGATCACAGTACGGGTCATGGGGTTCGTCCTCTATTCGGCCTCACGGCCCTCGTTGTTCACCAGCGCGATCAGGCGCGCTTTGTCATAGGCCGCATCCAGTTCGGCGGCGCGGGTGTCGGCAGCTTCCTGGCCTTCAAGGGCGGTTTCCTCCACCACGTCGCGCCATTCGGCCATATAGGCGTCACCATCGGTCGCACCGATCTTCATCGCCACACGGTCGATGGCCTGCTCAAACCGTTCCGGCAATACGGCACGCGCGGCACGACGCCCCCGGCCTACACGGACCTGTGCCGGAATATCGCGCCAATAGATTACGGTCAGATCAGCCATCTTGCCCTCGCGGTCATCGTTCGTTGTCAGAACGCATAAAAGAAAGGCGGGCTTCGCGAAAGGCCGCAGGATCGGAAAAATACTCAAGAAGATCATGAACGGGGCTGCGCCGGTCAGTTCCACCTCGTGGCATTGTGAAGGTCGCCTCCTCTCACGGCACTTGCCCGACGCGCGGATTTTCGCTTATGGTAGGGGTAACTTGATATGGAGGGCGTGAACCATGGCGCCCAAGCGTCCCAAAGGTGCGGGCGCGTTCCCGAAAGCGGTCGAGCCTCCCGCACCCAAACCCGCCGACCCGGCCGAGCTTTACGCCGCGCTGGATCTCGGCACCAATTCGTGCCGCATGCTGATCGCCCAACCGAAGGGCAGCCAGTTCCATGTGGTCGACAGTTTCTCGAAATCGGTCCAGCTCGGCAACGGGTTAGAGGCCTCAGGGCGGTTATGTCGTTCGTCGATTTCGCGCACCATTCAGGCGCTGCGGGTTTGTCGCAAGAAACTCGAAAAACACGAAGTCAAACATATGCGACTGGTCGCGACCGAAGCCTGTCGTCGCGCCCGCAACTCGCGCGATTTCCTGCGTCGGGTCCAGCGGGAAACCGGGTTGAAGCTCGAAATCATCAAACCGGAGGAGGAGGCACGGCTCGCCGTCGTGTCCTGTGCGCCGCTGGTGTCGACGAAGACGGAACAGTTGCTGGTGGTGGACATCGGCGGCGGTTCAACGGAATTGGTCTGGATCGACCTGACCAACGTGCCGCGTGCCGAACGCCCGCGTGCGATCATGCGGCTGCACACCGGGTTCACCAACGCCGACAGCCCGTTTCCCCATGCGAAGGTCGTGGACTGGATTTCCGTGCCTTTGGGGGTTGCGACCCTGATGGAGCAATTCTCCGATGTCGAAGACGACGCCGCACGCTTTGCCCTCATGTCCTGGTATTTCGAGGAAAAACTCGCCGATTTTACCCCCTATGCCAATGAGGCCTGTCGCGAAGGGTTCCAGATCATCGGCACCTCCGGGACGGTGACGACCGTGGCGGCCTCGCATCTCGGGCTCAAACGCTACGACCGTAACAAGGTCGACGGGCTGCGCATGACGTCCGAACAGATCGACCGGGTGATCCGCGACTATCTCGATCTCGGGCCGGAGGGGCGCAAACGCGATCCGCGTATCGGGCGGGATCGTCAGGAACTGATCATGTCGGGCGCGGCGATCCTTCAGGCGCTTCTGCGGATCTGGCCGACGGATCGCCTGTCGGTGGCGGACAGGGGCCTGCGCGAAGGTCTGCTCTATGCGCAAATGTCGGCGGACGGAGTGCTGGAAGAGGCCGTGCCCTGAACTGAACCCTGAACCGATGTCGGTTTTCTGATGGTTCAAATACTCAAACAAAAAGCGGGGCTTGACCCGCTTTTTCAATGCATCGCATCGGGGTGAACGTCAGGGAATGATCCGGGTGTATTTCGTCCCCTCGACGGTCGCACCCGCGATCAGACCGGCCTGACCGAAGACCACCGCAATCACCGGCGACAGCGAGGTCATGGTTTCCGCCGACAGGTTCTCGCCCTTGTTCGAGATCGCATATTCGAGATCGGCCCCCGCCGACCAGCCGGGCGAATTGCGAAAGCCCGCCAACGCCTCGTTGGTCATGAAGAACAGCACATGGGCATATTGCTGTGCGCCGATCTGAAGCCCGAAGGTGGCCTGAGCAGAAGAATAATAATCCACCGTGACGCCCCCCACACGCAGCGCACCGCGCCCGTAGGAGCCGCCGATACCGAGGCCGGCTTTGGTGATCAGCGGCATGACCAGCATGCCGACGGATTTGTCACGCAGCGCCGTGGTGCCGGGGTAGGTCGAATAGAGATAATTCAAAGTGCTGTCGACCCGCGCGTCAATTGTTGCGGCGCCGTTGGAACGCATGGAATTGTCGCAGGCGGCCAGTAGACCGGCGCTGCCCAGACCGATCATGAAGGTCCGGCGATTGGAAATCGTCATAAGGATGTCCTTTACTGCTATGCCTTAGGAGGGCTCTGACGGCCCGTTTGCCGGTACTATAACCGCAAGTTTCCGCCCATGTCATTGGCAAAACACCACCTATGGTGGGTTTGAGTGGGGTTTTGCCGATCTATAGCCGTTATTTGGCGAGCAGTTTCGCCGCTTCGGGGGCGAAATAGGTCAGAATACCGTTGCAGCCCGCGCGTTTGAAACACATCAGGCTTTCCAGCACGATCTTTTCGCGGTCGAGCCAGCCATTCTGGAAAGCTGCGACCAGCATCGCGTATTCGCCGGAAACCTGATAGGCGAAGGTTGGGACATGAAAACGCTCCTGTACCCGGGTGCAAACGTCGAGATAGGGCATGCCGGGTTTCACCATGACCATATCCGCACCCTCCAACAGATCGCGCTCGACAAGGCGCAGCGCTTCGTCGGTGTTGGCGGGGTCCATCTGATAGGTCTTCTTGTCGCCCTTGAGTGCACCACTTGCCCCGACCGCATCGCGGAACGGCCCGTAGAAACCGGAGGCATATTTCGCGGCATAGGACATAATCGAGACCTTGTCATAGCCCTCGGCTTCGAGCGCCTGACGGATCATGCCGATACGCCCGTCCATCATGTCCGAGGGGCCGATGATGTCGGCGCCCGCCTCGGCCTGCGCGACCGACATTTTCACCAGCGCCTCGACCGTCATGTCATTGACGATCTCGCCGTTCACCACATAGCCGTCATGGCCGTTGATATTGTAGGGATCGAGCGCCACATCGGTCATGATTGCAAGTTCCGGCACTTCCGCCTTGATTGCGCGAATGGCCCGGTTGACGAGGTTGTCCGGATCCCAGGCCCCGGCGCAATCCTCGGTTTTCAGGTCCTGCTCGATATAGGGAAACAGGCAGATCGCCGGAATGCCCGCCTCATGGGCTGCCTCGGCCGCTTTCACCAGCCGGTCAATGGTCAGCCGCTCGACACCGGGCATCGACGGGATCGGGGTCGCCTCATCCACACCTTCACGCACGAACACCGGCCAGATTAGATCGGCCACAGAGAGGTGGTTTTCCCGCACAAGACCGCGCAGCGCCTCCATCTTTCGCGTCCGGCGCAGACGGGTGAGCGGGAAGGGGGCGGTGGTGCGTGTCATGGCGGCAACCTCGGTTTGCGATATTTCCATTGAGGTGGCATGGATTTTCTGATGCTTCAAGGGTAGGAATCGGCACCCGGGGGGCTTAATCTGTGCACAGGTCGGGCAAGTCCCCGCAGTATTTGCCGCAAAAACAGGCCTTCAGAGCGAAAGAGCAGACGCCCGTGGACTTCTATTCAACCATTTTCGAAGTGATCGACACCCGGTCCTTTTCGAATATGTGGTACTGGATTGCGCTTGCCGTGCTCTGGTCCACAGCCTCGCATTTCGTGCTCGGTGTGCCCTTCGATCTGGCGCTCAGAGCCAGACGTCAAGGTGGGCAGCACATGGCGGATCTCGAAGATTTGGTGCGGATCAACACCGGGCGTATTCTGAACATTGCCGAGGTCTCGGGGCTGATGCTCACGGCGCTGGCGGGCGCGATCATCACCATTCTGGCGATCACCGGTTTTATCTATGGTATCGAATTCTCTCAAGCGGTGTTCCTGATGATCTTTCCGATGGTCTTTGTCGGACTTCTGAACATCCGTCTCGCCCGTCGCATCGCCTCGGAGGCCCCCGAAGGGGCGCAACTGGTCGCCATGCTGCGCCGCCAGAGGTTCTATGTGCAACTGATTGGCATGCTGTCGATTTTCGTCACTGCCATGTGGGGCATGTATCAGAACATCGCCATCGGCCCGTTGGGAGGATGAGTGCATGAGCAAAGCCAGCCATCTCACCGTCGGCGGTGCGCCGGAGGGGTTCGACGCCTTTTACCTTGCCCGCGAAGTGGCCCGCGCGGAGGCGCCGGTGATCCATGTGGCGCGGGACGACAAACGTCTGGCGGCCCTGCGCGACGGGCTGCGCTTCTTTGCGCCCGATCTGCCGGTGCTGGAATTTCCCGCATGGGATTGTCTGCCGTTCGACCGTAGCTCGCCCAATCCCGATCTTGCGGCGCAGCGTATGGCGACTTTGGCCGCGCTTGCCCATGGCACGGTGCCGAAACGCTTCGTCCTGTTGACCACATTGTCCTCGGCAACCCAGCGTGTCCCGGCGCGGGACACGCTTGCGGAGGCGGCGTTTACGCTCCACAAGGGCCAGCGGGTCAACGAGGCCGAACTGCGGGCGTTTTTCGTCCGCATGGGGTTTACCCAGGCTCCGACCGTGGTCGAGCATGGCGATTACGCCATTCGCGGCGGTATCATCGACGTTTTTCCTCCGGGACAGGTCCTGCCGGTGCGGCTCGATTTCTTCGGCGATG
The DNA here is from genome assembly GCF_003050785.1 of Celeribacter persicus. GTDB lineage: Bacteria > Pseudomonadota > Alphaproteobacteria > Rhodobacterales > Rhodobacteraceae > Celeribacter > Celeribacter persicus. Next base: position 73,630 of record NZ_QAOH01000002.1, on the reverse strand, counting down.
AGCTGGACGGCATCCGGCGTTTCGATCCGGCGAACCAGAAGACCGTCGACAGCCTCAATGAAGTGAGTTTTACACCGGTTTCCGAGGTGATCCTCGACGAGGCGGCGATCACGCGGTTTCGCCAGAATTACCGCATTGAGTTCGGCGCGGCGGGCACGGACGATCCTTTGTACGAGGCGGTCACAGCCGGGCGCAAACACGCGGGAATGGAGCATTGGCTGCCCTATTTTCACGAACGGCTCGACACGCTTTTCGACTACCTTCCGGGCGTGACGGTTTCTCTTGACGATCAATCGACTGCGGCGCGTCTTTCACGTTGGGAAGGCATCGAGGATCAGTATCAGACACGGCGTGAGGCATTGAACGCTAAGGGGCGGCTGGACTCGGTCTACAAACCCTGTCCGCCGGGGCTTTTGTACCTCGACGATGGGGCCTGGGAGGCGGCTATCGCGGGCCGCCGCGTGATCCATTTCCATCCGCTGCCACAGGCCTCCGGGCCCGGCGTGATCGACGCGGGCGGGCGTGTCGGGCGCAATTTCTCGCCCGAACGCCAGATGGAAGGTATCAATCTTTTCGAAGAGTTGGCGGGCCATATTCGCAAGAGGCGTGAGCTTGGTCAGGTGGTTCTGGCGTCATGGTCCGAGGGCGCACGCGACCGGCTCAAGTCGCTTCTGGAGGACGAGGACCTTACCGGTCTGACGGAAATTTCGGACTGGCGCGATGTGCCGGATGGGATCGGCGGTGTGTATCTCGCGGTCTGGACACTGGATCAGGGTTTTGAGGCGCCGGTGGGCGACGGGCATTCCGTGACGGTGATCTCGGAACAGGATGTCTTGGGCGACCGGCTCATTCGCCGCCCGTCGCGGCGCAAACGGGCGGAAAATTTCCTTACCGAACACAGTTCCCTGAGCCCCGGCGATCTGATCGTCCATGTCGAGCACGGGGTGGGGATTTTCCGCGGGCTTGAGGTGGTGACCGCCCTAGGGGCTGCGCATGAATGTCTTTTGCTCGAATATGCGGGCGGGGACCGGCTTTACCTTCCTGTTGAAAACATCGAGCTTCTGAGCCGTTATGGCCATGACGAAGGGCTTCTTGACAAGCTCGGGGGCGGGGCGTGGCAGGCCAAAAAGGCGCGGATGAAGGAACGCATCCGCGAGGTGGCGGAAAAGCTCATCCGTATCGCCGCCGAGCGTCATATCCGCAAAGCGCCGATCATGGAGCCGCCGGAGGATATGTGGGAGGCGTTTTGTGCGCGTTTTCCCTACACGGAAACCGAGGATCAGTTGAAGGCCATCGAAGACGTGCTCGACGATCTGGAGCGCGGCATGCCGATGGATCGCCTCGTATGCGGCGATGTGGGGTTCGGCAAGACCGAGGTGGCGATGCGCGCGGCCTTTGTCGCGGCACTCTCTGGCGCGCAGGTGGCTGTGATCGCACCGACGACCTTGCTCGCACGGCAACACTTCCGCAGTTTTGCCGAGCGGTTCCGGGGATTTCCGATCAATATCAGACCGATGTCGCGCTTTGTGTCGGCAAAGGATATGGCGAAAACCCGCGAGGAACTGGCCGAAGGGACGGTGGATATTGTCGTGGGCACCCATGCTTTGCTGGCGAAATCCGTGCGTTTCGCCAATCTCGGGCTCTTGATCGTGGATGAGGAACAACGTTTCGGTGTCACGCACAAAGAACGCCTCAAGTCCCTGAAATCCAACATTCATGTATTGACTCTGTCCGCCACGCCGATCCCGCGCACGCTGCAAATGTCGCTGACCGGGGTGCGCGACCTCTCGATTATTGGCACGCCACCTATCGACCGTCTGTCGATCCGCACCTATGTCAGCGAATTCGACACGGTGACGATCCGCGAGGCGCTTTTGCGCGAACATTACCGGGGCGGGCAGTCGTTCTTTGTCGTTCCCCGTGTGAGCGACATTCCCGAGATCGAAGATTTCCTCAAAGAGCAGGTGCCGGAACTGACTCATGTGGTCGCACACGGTCAGATGGCGGCAGGGGAACTCGATGACCGGATGAACGCGTTTTATGACGGGAAATACGATGTGTTGCTGGCGACGACTATTGTGGAAAGCGGCATCGACATTCCGACCGCGAACACCATGGTGGTGCACCGCGCCGATATGTTCGGCCTTGCGCAGCTCTACCAGATCCGGGGCCGGGTGGGCCGCGCCAAGACACGGGCCTATGCCTATCTGACCACGAAACCGCGTGCGCCGCTGACGCCGCAAGCGGAGAAACGGCTGCGCGTGCTGGGATCGCTCGACACGCTCGGGGCCGGATTTACCCTTGCATCTCAGGATCTTGACATCCGGGGCGCAGGCAATCTTGTCGGCGAAGAGCAATCGGGCCACGTCAAGGAAGTCGGCTTCGAACTGTATCAATCCATGCTGGAAGAGGCGATTGCCCGGATCAAATCCGGTGAAGAGGCGGTGAGCCTCGACGACGACGGTCAATGGGCGCCGCAGATCAACCTTGGCGTGCCGGTGCTGATCCCCGAAACCTATGTGCCCGATCTCGACGTGCGGCTGGGGCTTTACCGTCGCTTGTCCGGGCTCAAGACCAAGGTGGAGCTTGAAGGATTTGCCGCCGAACTGATTGACCGCTTCGGAAAATTGCCGAAAGAGGTCAACACTCTGCTGCTCGTCGTTCGGATCAAGGAAAAATGTCGGGAGGCGGGGATTGCCCGGCTCGACGGTGGGCCGAAGGGCGCAACAATCCAGTTCCACAATGACAAATACGCCAATCCGGCAGGGCTTGTGGAATTTATCCACGGGCAACGCGGTCAGGCGAAGGTCAAGGACAACAAAATCGTCATCCGGCGTGACTGGAAGAAAGACAGCGACAAGATCAAGGGCGCGTATTCGATTGCGCAGGACCTGGCGAAATTCGCAAAAGTCGCTGCGCAACCGGCTAAGAAGTAAGGTTTATTCCGAGGGTTTCGGCGGCGCGCCGTGTGGTGCCGTAGCGCTGTCCTCGAAGCGGAACAGGATCAGCGCCAGACCGGAGCAGAAGATGCCCGCTGCCATCACCGGGATCGGCGTGCCATTAAACGCCAGACCCACGGGCGCGGCGATCAGCACGGACCCCATGGTGAACACGGCGCCGATCAGCGAGTTGGCAAGCCCCGCCAGACGCCCCAGCGGCACCAGAGCCAGAGCGTTCAGGTTGCCGAAAGTGAAAGCGTTGATCGAGAACATCGCCACGGTCCAGAGGAAAAACACCACAAAGCCGGGTGTGCCGGTGCCGATGCCCATGAGATTGAACGCGAGGGCGATTACCGAGGCGGTGAGGGCGATGGTGTAACCCAGACGGATCAGGAAATGCATGCCTTTCTCGCTCACGAGCTTGCCGTTGAGGATCGCGCCCCCCGCCGCGAGAATGGCGGTAGAACCGAAGAAATAGGGGAAGACCTGTTCGAGGCCGTAGGTCTCGCTGTATATCTGCTGCACGGAGGAGAGAATGGCGAACATCTGGCCGAAACCGAGCATCAGGATGACGGTGTAAAGCCGCACGTTGTAATTGCCGAAGACCTCTTTCACCCCTGATGACAGATCGGCCCAGTTCAGGCGGCGATGGTTGTCCGGCGAAAGAGTTTCACTCTGACGCAGCCCAAGCCAGGTGGCGCCGACCACGGCGACGAAGACGAAAGCTGCGAAAATGCCGTGCCAGCCGAAATCGGAGATGATCAGCGCGCCAATGGAAGGCGCGGCGGCGGGAACGATCATGAAGATGGTCATGACGAAAGAGGTGATCTTCGCCATTTCGCGGCCCTCGTAGAGGTCACGCACCATGGCGACCCCGACGGTGCGCGGGAAGGCGCCGCCAACACCCTGAATGGCGCGACCGATCAGCATCATTTCCATCGTATTCGACAGACCTGCGATCACCGCACCGACGATATAAAGGCCGAGTCCAAAGAGGATCACCGGCTTACGCCCGAAATGGTCGGAGATCGGGCCGGAGACCAGCGTGCCGAACCCCATGCCGAAGACGAAGGCGGTCAGCACGAGCTGCGCGCGGTTGACGTCTTCGGGCGAGAGATCGGCGGCGATCTGCGGCAGGCCCGGCAGCATCGCGTCGATGGAAAAGGCCACGGTCGCGAAGAGCAGGGCCAGAAGAACCGTGAATTCGAATTGCGGCAAACGGCGCGGCATGAGGGACTCTTTCAATAAGGAAACGCCGGGGGACCCTAATCGGGGTGCGATATTTTGAACAGTCTGCGTGATGGAGAGACGGCTCTGCGTGAATGCACAGCCGTCAATCCATGTTCTGCTCCGCCAATTCGTCGATCACACGAAGCCAAAGTTCGGTCGGTTGCGCGCCCTCGACGGCGTGCCGATTACCGACGATGAAGAGCGGCACGGCGTTGACGCCCCGGTCGCGCGCATGCTGATCGCGGCTGCGGATTTCTTCGATGTCGGCATCGCTGGCGAGCAGGCGGGTGACGGCCTCGGGCTGCATGCCGACTTGTCCGGCGAGATCGGCGAGGACCTCCGCATTACCGATGTCGCGACCTTCCTGAAAATAGGCGCGATAAAGGGCGGCGACCATCGGTGTCTGGCGCCCCTCGATCCCGGCCCAGTGAATGAGCCGGTGCGCATCGAGCGTGTTAGGCGTGGTGCGGATACCGAGGAGGTCCGTTTTGGGGAGCTCCTTGAGCAAGGTCTCGATGATCGGGGCATAGGCTTTACGCGCGCCCTCGGCCCCACCGAATTTCGCATTGAGGTAATCACGTCGCTCCATGCCTTCCTTCGGCATGGTTGGGTTGAGCTGAAACGCGTGCCACTGGATCGCGAAGCGGTGGTTCGGTCGGGCTTCGAGCGCACGTTCGAGGCGCGCCTTGCCGATGTAGCACCAGGGGCAGATCGGATCGTGAAAAATGTCGAGCGGGATCATCGGGACCTCGTTTGGATGTTGAGGGCTTTTAGCGCGCCCGGAACGGGGAGGGGAGTGAAAAAGGAAAATATTCCGCCTCCTCACGATTTCCAGCAAATCGAATGTTCTCCTTGCCCTACATCTTGTGTCCAAGATGGGTTTGCAAGTTTGCAAATGCTGCATATTCCTGATTTGTGCCTGCTTTGTTCATTCGAAATCTGTCGCGGGCGGCGCATGGATTGTGACAGGGCGGGAATCGTGACGACGCGGTAGAATCGTGGTTAACTGACTGCAATCAAAACGTTTTCAAGTTCATCAGGGTCACCATCATGGCAATGCAGAGCACTCCGCACTTCTCCACATTCCAAGGTCGCGCTCCGCGATCCGAGCATGAGCTGGACAGCTTTCGCCACCGTATGCGCGTACCGGTCGCGACACTTGTGCTAGGCCTGATCGCAGCACTTGCTATCGCAGGCGGCGCGCTTGACCGCGTCATCGCCCATCAGGTCACCGGTGGCCTGACCGACATCGAATACCTCACAGGTACGCTTCCGGTCACCTCGACCGAGCTCGACTAAGACAGCCGGTCACAAGACCGTTTCAGAGACCCAGGGCAGGCAAAACCTCACGAGCAGTCCCCCCAACTGACCCTGCCCCAAGAGCCCCCGAAGATGCGAGAACAGCATCCGGGGGTTTTCTTTTGCTCTTTTCTTTGATCCTGCCTGCACGCTAAAATACACGCATGGAAGACGATCACACCCCAAGCCTGATCAAACTCGCCCGTGAAGGGGTCGATGGCGCGCCCGAAGAGGCGCGGCCTTTGGATTTGGGGCAACGCGTGCGTGACCTGCGCAAAGCACGTGGCTGGACGCTGGAGCAGGCGGCGACGCAGGCGGGGCTGGCGCGCTCGACGCTTTCCAAGATCGAAAACGGTCAGATGTCGCCCACCTACGATGCGCTCAAGAAGCTCGCCGTGGGGCTGGAGATTTCCGTGCCGCAGCTTTTCACCCCGCCGCAGAAGGCACAGATCTCGGGCCGTATGGCGGTGACAAAATCGGGCGAGGGCACGTCGCATCCGACAGCGACCTATGAGCATGAGTTGCTTGCGGGCGCTCTGACAAAGAAATCCATGCTACCGTATCGCGCCACGATCCGGGCGCGCAACTTCGAGGAGTTCGACGGCTGGGTGCGCCATGACGGCGAGGAATTCCTCTATGTGCTCACAGGCGTCATCAAGCTGATCACCGAGTTCTACGAACCCGTGGAAATGCGCCGCGGCGACAGCGCCTATTATGACGCCTCGATGGGGCACAACGTGATCTCGGTCAGCCCGGAGGATGCGACGATCCTTTGGGTGACGTCTTTGGGGTGATCAGAAGACCGCCTTTGCCGTGGTCTTCACCGTCGCTTTCGTAGCTTTCGTTCCAACGCGGGCGACCGTGCAGCCGGTCAGGCTGACGGCGACCACCGAAACCAGAAACAAGCGGAGAAGCACCGCTCAGAACCATCCCTGAACCGTGCGTGACGCGCCGGTGATGTCTTCGCCGACGCCGGCGATGGTACCGCAGGAAGCGAGCGTGAGGGTGAGGAGGAGGGCGAGGGCTGCTTTCTTCATTTGTCTTCTTCCCAATCCTTTCATGGTCATTCTTCCCAATACCAGGTCATTTCCCGCCACATGATCCAATCGCCATACAAAGGCAAGGGTTCCGGGTAGTGGATCTCTTTCACATGGGCGTTAAAGCTTTCGTTCCACGCATAAAGCGGGATGGCGTAGCGGCCTGCCGTCAGCAGGCGGTCGAGGGCACGGGTGGCGGCGAGGCTGTCCTCGCGGTCGCGGGCGTCGAGCATTCTAGCGATCATCGCGTCCACCGCAGGGTCCTTGACGCCTGCGATATTGCGCGAACCGGGTTGATCGGCGGAAGCCGAGCCGAAATAGGCGTATTGCTCATTGCCGGGGCTGAGAGACAGGCCGTAGCGCACCGGCGTCATGCCGAAATCGAAACGCTCCATGCGTTGCGTGTATTGCGCCTTGTCGACGACAGAGATTTTCGGCTGGATGCCGAGATGGTTGAGCATCTGGGTGTAGGTGTCGATGATCGACTGGTTCTCGTCATCGCCGACGCTGAGCACAATTTCAAACGTGAAAGGCTCCCCGTCGGAGTTCTTCATCTGGCCGCCCTGAATGGTCCAGCCAGCCTCTTCCATAAGCCCCAGCGCACGGCGCATCGCGCCGCGGTCCAGCTCACGCCCGGAGGTGGCGGGCAGTTCGTAGCCCTCCATCACACCGGGCAAAAGCGTCTCCTGATAAGGCTCCAGAAGCTCTTTCACGCGACCCTCGGCAGGACCGGGACGCATGCCCAGAGGCGAGTTGGAGAAATAGGAGGTGATCCTGCTCTGCTTGTTCTCGGTCTGCGCCTCGTTGATATAATCGAAATTGAACGCCTCGATCATCGCCTGGCGCACGCGCCAGTCGGCAAACTGCGGCAGCCGGGTATTCATGGCGAAACCGGTCATGCCGGTCGGACGCTGATGCGCGATCACGGATTTCACCACATCGCCACGCGTGACCGCCGGGAAATCGTATTGCTCTTCCCAGGTCTGGACGTTGAATTCGCGATGCACGTTCAACTCGCCCGCCTTGAAGGCCTCGATCACCAGAGAGGGATCGGCGAAGAACTCGAAGCGGATGGTGTCGAAATTCGCCTGTCCGGTCATGACCGGGAGATCCTTTGCCCAATAGTCCGGGTTGCGGGTCAGTTCGACATACATGCCGGGCTCGGCTTTCGTGACGGTGTAGGGCGCAGAGGTGACGGGAATGTTGTCCATGCCGGACTGGGTGAAATCCTTGCCGTCCCAATAGGCTTTCTTCAGGATCGGGCGCGTGGCAACCAGAAGCGGCAATTCGCGGTTTTCCACGTTGAAGGTGAATTTCACCTTGTTCTCGCCGGTCTGCTCCATGCTTTCGATCTGACCCCAGAGCGAGGCGTAGCGGCCATGACCCTCGGTGCCAAGCGTCTCGAAAGACCACATCACATCCTCGACCGTCACCGGACTGCCGTCGGAGAACCGGGCCTCGGGACGCAGGGTGAACTCGACCCATGTGCGGTCCTCGTCGGTCTCGACCGTTTCGCAGAGCAGGCAGTAGAGCGTGAAAGGCTCGGAAAAGGCCTGCGCCATCAGGCTCTCGGCCATGAGATAGCGCAACTGCCAGGGTGCGTTGCCTTTCTGGATATAGGGGTTGAGACTATCGAAAGTGCCGCCTTCGCCGGAGACGATCCTGCCGCCCTTGGGCGCGTCGGCGCGGACATAGGGCAGGGCGGTGAAATCGGCAGGCAGTTCGGGTTCGCCATACATCGCCAGACCATAGGTCGGTTCCGCCAGCGCCATGGTGGGTGCGAAAGCCAGCAGCGCCAGTGTTGCAGCCGATATTTTCACGGTATTTTTGACGCGCGAGAAATAGTTTTGTGCCATGCTGTAAACGCTGCCTCCGCCCGGACCGATTTGTCTTTGTTATTGCCGTAAACTTACGCGCTGCGGAAAGCGTTTTCAAACTTTTAGCTTGGAGAGCGGCGTAGAACCGCGTATAAAGAACTCACTGCTCGATAGGTTTCTTGCCTGTATGAAACCTGCCTCAATAACTCAGCGCCCGCCTTGTGCGGGCGTTTTTTTTGGTTCGTAAAATGCCTTTTTTCCAAGCAGGCTTGAGCGAAACCGCCGTCCCGAAAGGCAGGGCAAACGCCCCCTCCGGCTCACATTCGGAACACCTTCGGGCGATTCTCTGAGAGCACGGCCGATTCTCCCCTTTGAATTGCAGACGCGCGCTCTAATGTCATTGCCAACACATGCAATTCAGGAGGACATCATGACGCTCAAAGGTAAAACCGCCGTGATCACCGGATCGAACTCAGGGATCGGGCTTGGGGTGGCGCGCGAACTGGCGAAGGCGGGGGCCGATGTGGTGCTCAATTCCTTCACCGACGGCGATGAGGATCACGCTCTGGCCGAAGAGATTGGTAAGGAATTCGGTGTCAAAGCGCGGTATGTCAAAGCGGATATGTCAAAGGGCGCAGAATGCCGTGCGCTGATTGAGCAGGCTGGCGTCTGCGACATTCTCGTGAACAATGCGGGCATTCAACACGTTGCGCCGATCGATGAATTCCCCATCGAGAAATGGGACGCTATCATCGCGATCAACATGAATTCGGCCTTTCATACCACGGCCGCCGCATTGCCGATGATGCGCAAGGCGGGTTGGGGTCGGGTGATCAATATCGCCTCCGCCCATGGCCTGACCGCCTCGCCGTTCAAATCCGCTTATGTCAGTGCCAAGCATGGCGTCGTGGGGATGACCAAGGTTGTGGCTTTGGAAACGGCGAAAGAGGCGATCACCGCCAATGCGATCTGTCCGGGTTACGTGCACACGCCGCTGGTCGATGCGCAAATCCCGGATACGGCGAAGAAATACGGCATGAGCGAACAGGAAGCCATTGAGAAGGTGATCCTTGAACGCCAGCCGTCGAAACAATTCGCCACGGTCGAACAGATCGGCGGCACGGCGGTGTTCCTGTGTTCGGAGGCGGCTGCGCAGATCACCGGTACGACGATTTCCGTCGATGGTGGCTGGACCGCGCTCTGATGGGCCGTAAAAAAGCGAAGCGGATCAATCTGGCGCTTCAGGGCGGGGGCGCACATGGCGCCTTCACCTGGGGCGTGCTGGACCGTCTGCTGGAGCATGAGGAAGTGGAGATCGCCGCAATCTCGGGCACCTCTGCGGGGGCTCTGAACGGCGCGGCGCTCAAATCCGGGCTGGTGCGCAATGGGCGCGCGGGGGCGAAGGAGGCGCTCGACGGCCTGTGGGAAGAGATGGGAGCGGTCTCCGACGTCCGGCTCGATGCCTGGCTGTCGCAATTCGGGCCGACCACCGAGATGGTCACCCGAATGCTTCAGGCGAGTGTTCCCTTCGCCTTCCTCGATTCGATTGCCACCTTCACCAGCCCCTATGTCTATGGCGCGTTCTATGAGAACCCGCTGAGCGACGTGGTGGAGGCGCTGAATTGTCCCGATATTGCCTCCAAGAAGGGTCCGGCGCTGTTCATCTCGACGACGAATGTGCGCACGGGCAAGATCCGGGTGTTCTCCGGCGCTGAGGTGACGACCGATGTCATTCTGGCCTCCGCCTGTCTGCCGGAACTGTTTCAGGCGGTGGAGATCGAGGACCCGGTGACCGGTGTGACCGATCCCTACTGGGACGGTGGCTATACCGGCAACCCGGCGCTGTTCCCCCTTTTTGAGCCGGAATTTCCGCAGGATGTGGTGATCGTCAACATCAACCCGCTGGAACGCCCTGGCACGCCGAAGACACCGGAAGAAATCCAGAACCGGATCAACGAGATTTCGTTCAATTCCTCCATGTTGCGGGAATTGCGGGCGATCCAGTTCGTGCGCAATCTGATTGCCGAAAAACGTCTGCCTGCCGGGTCGATGAAGGATGTACTGATCCATATGATCGCCGATGACGATCTGATGCAGGATTTGTCTGCACGCACGAAACTGGTGCCCTCGCCCTTGTTGCTGTCGCGGATGAAAGAGGCGGGCAGGGCGGCTTGCGACCGGTTCCTTGAAGCGCATTTCGACGATCTGGGAAAGCGCGCAAGCGTCGATCTCAAGGCGATGTTTGCCTGAGGAAAAGCCGCCCGGATACAGGCGGCTTTTAAAAAACTGCGTGGGGAAGTCACCAATCCCTTCCCTTGAGCATCAGATATGGGGAGACGCGTGCCGAAACGGCGTCAGGACAGTGTTTTCTCCGGCTTCGGCGGCTGCGTCGGGTCCTTGGCATTCGGATAGACGAGGCCAGCGGAGATCACCAGTTTCGCGGCATCCTCGACCGTCATATCCAGCAGGATCACGTCCTGCTCCGGAAAGAACAGCAGAAAGCCCGAGGTCGGGTTTGGTGTCGTCGGCACAAAAACGGAGAGGTATTTCACGTCCTGCGGCGTGCGGCGGGCCACCTCGCCCTTGGCGTTGGTGGAGACGAAGCCGATCGCCCAGATACCGTGCCGCGGATATTCCACCAGACAGGCCCGATCGAAAGAGGTTTCCGCTTGTGAGAAAATCGTCTCCGCGATCTGTTTCACGCCGTTGTAAATCGAACGCACGATGGGGGTGCGGTCGACAAGACTTTCGGCCCAACGGATGAGAGAACGCCCGACCAGCCCCTTGGCAATCCAGCCCACAACCACGGTGAAGATCAGGAAAATGATCACGCCCGCGCCGCGCAGGTTGATGTGAATCTGATCCGCCGGGTCAGTGTAGCCGAGGAAACGATTGATCAGCGCGTCCGGGTGGTAACTCATGGGCACGAAGGTCAGCACCCAGCCATCGACCCAGCCTATCACGGTCCAGATCACATAGGCCGTGAGCCCGATCGGCGCGACCACCACCAGCCCCGTCAGGAACGCCGCACGCAAATGCGCGAAAAGCCCGGGGCGGCGTGGTTTCGGTGGGTGGGTTTCGTCTTCGAACGGGTTGTTCATGGAGGTGCGGACCGTGTGCTTGCGGGCAAAAGCGCCCTGTTTGCGGTGAACTTAGGCGTGCACAGGTTAAGAGACAAGTCAGCAGCCCGCAGGTTTCGGGCCGCTTCCGCGTTTATTTTTCACAATGGTCGATCCGCCACGGCTCTGACGCTTATTTGCTCGGCTCTTATCTTATGTCGTGAGGGCTTTGGCGATCTCCGCCGCCAGGCGCGCATTGTTGCGTACCAGTGCGATATTGGCGGTAAGAGACGCCCCCCCGGTCAGTTCGAAAATCCGCTGCAACAGGAAGGGGGTGACGTCCTTGGCGTGGATGCTTTTCTCGTCGGCCTCCTTCAGAGCGGTCTCGACGAAAGGCATGATCACGTCGCGGGGAATTTCATCCGCTTCGGGGATCGGGTTGGCGATGAGCTGCCCGCCCTTGATCCCCATCGCGGCGCGCATCTCCATGGCGCGGGCGATCTCGGCGGCACTGTCCATGCGCAGGGGCGCATCGAGACCGGAAGATCGCGACCAGAAGGCCGGGATTTCGTCCTGACCATAGGCGATGACCGGCACACCATGAGTTTCCAGCACCTCAAGCGTTTTCGGAATGTCGAGAATGGCTTTTGGCCCCGCAGCCACCACGGTCACGGCGGTTTCGCCCAGTTCCAGAAGATCGGCGGAAATATCGAAACTCTCTTCGGCGCCGCGATGCACGCCCCCGATGCCGCCGGTGGCAAAGACCCGGATGCCGGCAAGCGCCGCGCCGATCATCGTGGCGGCCACCGTGGTCGCCCCGGTCGCACCACGGGCGATGCAGACGGGCATATCGGCGCGCGACACTTTCATCACGCCTGTGGCCTGCCCGAGCGCGGTGAGCTGGGTCTCGGTCAACCCGATATGCAAGACGCCATCGAGCACGGCGATGGTTGCGGGCGTAGCGCCGCTTGCGCGCACGTCGCCCTCGACCATCCGTGCGGTTTCGACATTTTGCGGCCAGGGCATGCCATGGGTGATGATCGTCGATTCGAGCGCAACAACGGGACGGCCCGCCTTCAGCGCATCGGCGACTTCGGGGGCATACATCATCGGCAGGTCGGTCATAGGGGGGTATCTCCGGAAACATAGAGGGCGGCGGCTTCGAGGGCGGCGGTAAGGGCGCTGGCGGCATCGGCTCCGCGCATCTCAGCGGCAATATGCGCCGCCATGAACGTATCGCCCGCACCGGTCACACGGGCGACCAGCACTTCGGGCGGGGTTTGGGTGAGAACATCGGTCTCATGGGAACCGGATTGTGCAAGGGACGCGCCCTTGCCGCCATTGGTCACCAGAACCCGATGCGCGCCCTTGTCGACAAGCGCTCTTGCGGCCTCGGCAGAACTGTCGAAAACGGTTTGCGCCAATAGTCCCGCCTCTTCGAGATTAACGTAGAACGTGGCGCGCGGGTGATCCAGAAGCGGCAGAAGGCGCTCGGCCTTGCCGGGGGACGCGGGGGCGATGCGCAGATCGGCCTTGGCAAAGAGCGGCGAATGAGCAATCTCGCGCAACAGCGCTGTGGTCAGGTTGCCGTCGAGCGCGACAGGCCCCGCATAGGGGGCATTCACCGTCCCCAGACGCCCATCCGCCAAAGGGCGCAGGACCTTGTCGCCCGCGCGCTCCAGCGAATGTGCGTCCGCAATGGCGGCAATCAGACCGTTGGCGCCTTCGACCGCCATATAGCTGTCGGTCGGCAGGTCCTCGGAGAGATAGACGTGATCCGTACCGATGCCGCGCACTTTCGCCGCCTCCATCAACTCGGCCCCCGCCGGATCGCGTCCAATGGCGGTCAGAAGGTCGGGCTTCATGCCGAGGCGGGCAAGCGCCATGGCGATATTCATTGCCACACCGCCCGGCACGCGCACGATGCGCCCCGGCACATCCGATCCGACGCGCATCGAACGATCCGTCCGCCCGATCACGTCCCAAAGCACCGAACCGATGCACAGAATGTCATGTGTCTTGTCCATAACCCCACTTGCGCCGGATTTTGACCGGATGGCAAGAGATGGCGTGCAGCCCCGGTACCGCTCCCTGTCTCCTTTGTGCGGAAAATACTCAAAAACAGGGCAGGGGTTGCCAATCCCCGAATTCCTCTCTATATGCGCGAGCACTTCACAGGCGGAGGCGGGCTCTCGGGGGAGACATCCCTGAACGGTCCACCGGTTGGAGCAGATGCTTCGAAACCTCCGCCAAGGCGTTAAACCGGAAAGGAACGAACATGGCGCTTCCCGATTTCTCCATGCGTCAGCTCTTGGAAGCTGGCGTTCACTTTGGCCACCAGACTCAGCGTTGGAACCCGCGTATGGCGGAGTTCATCTACGGTGAGCGCAACGGCATTCACATCTTCGACCTGACCCAGACCGTCCCGATGCTGGACCAGGCTCTGCAGGCCGTGCGCGACACCGCCGCTAAAGGTGGTCGCATTCTCTTCGTCGGCACCAAACGTCAGGCCGCTGGCCCGGTTGCCGAAGCCGCCGAGAAATGCGCGCAATACTACATGAACCACCGCTGGCTGGGCGGCACGCTCACCAACTGGAAAACCGTGTCCCAGTCGATCCAGCGTCTGGCAGCCATCGACGAAACGCTCTCCTCGGGCGCCGAAGGCCTCACCAAGAAAGAGCGCCTGAACATGGAACGCGATCAGGCCAAACTTCAGGCCTCCCTCGGCGGCATCCGTGAAATGGGCGGCCTGCCGGATCTTCTCTTCGTCATCGACGTGAAGAAAGAAGACCTCGCGATCCTCGAAGCCAAGAAACTGGGCATCCCGGTCGTGGCCGTCGTCGACACCAACTGCTCGCCGGAAGGTGTGGATTACATCATCCCGGGCAACGACGACGCTGCTCGTGCGATCTCGCTCTACACCGATCTCGTGGCCCGCGCGGCGCTTGACGGCATGACCGCTCAGATGGACGCCGCCGGCGTTGACGTCGGTGCTTTCGAAGAGCTGCCGGTCGAAGAAGTCGTGGCCGAGGCCGCCGAAGAGTAATCTTCGCAACCGGGCCTGAATATGGGGCCGGTCGTTACAAAATTGATACGGGGGCAGGGTAATCCCGCCCCCGCAAGCACATCCCAGAATTCGAGGAGAGCCGATATGGCAATCACTGCTGCTCAGGTGAAAGAACTGCGCGAAACCACTGGCGCGGGCATGATGGACGCGAAAAAAGCGCTGGTCGAAACCGATGGCGACATGGAAGCCGCAATCGACTGGCTACGCACCAAAGGTCTGGCGAAAGCCGCGAAAAAATCCGGTCGTACCGCTGCCGAGGGCCTCGTAGCCGTCGCCGTGAACGGCGGTGTGGGCGTTGCCGTTGAGGTGAACTCCGAGACCGACTTCGTTGCGAAAAACGCTGAATTCCAGACCATGGTGAAAGACATCGCCACCGCCGCTCTGGGTGTTTCCAATGTCGAAGAACTGGCTTCCGCCGATGTGGCTGGCAAGCCGGTCTCCGAACTGATCACCGACAAGATCGCCAAGATCGGCGAGAACATGGGTCTGCGCCGCATGGCCAAGCTCGAATCTGATACCGTTGTGACCTACGTGCACAACGCGGCGGCGGACGGCATGGGCAAAATCGGTGTGCTCGTCGGTCTGAAAGGCGGCAACGAAGCTTTCGGCAAACAGGTTGCAATGCACATTGCTGCCGCCAACCCGCAGGGCCTCGGCGAAGCCGATCTGGACCCGGCGATGGTGGAAAAAGAGCGTCAGATCCAGATCGAGATCGCCCGCGAATCCGGTAAGCCGGAAAACATCATCGAGAACATGATCAAAGGCCGGATGGCGAAATTCATCGCCGAATCCACTTTGCTCGGTCAGGCCTTCGTGGTGAACCCGGACCTTACCGTCGAGAAAGCCGCGAAAGAAGCAGGTGCCGAGATCACCGGTTTCGTGCGTCTTGAAGTCGGTGAAGGCATCGAGAAAGCCGAAGAAGATTTCGCCGCCGAAGTTGCGAAAGCGATGCAAGGCTGATCCGATCTTCGGAGTTTTTGTCTGGGCCGTCTCCTTTGGGGGCGGCCCTTTTCATATGCTGAAGGCGACAAAAGAAACGGGGGCAGTCCGCTTTCAGAACCGCCCCCGATGGGACACACTTTGGATGAGGGGCGTCCCGTACTCATACAAACCAAACAAAAAGGACCGCGTGGTCGAGTATAGACCTGCGGTCCTTCGCGGAAGCATGGTAAGCCGAATGACCCTGGCGATCCCGCACCCCCCGTCCCAAAGGCTAAGCCTTGAAAGCCGGAACACCCATATTTTGTTTGGTCTGGGACCAGAACGAAAGTACGCAATTCCATACCTTTTGATTGATTTTCCGCAGAGTTTTGGGAAAGTGCTCAGAAGGTGAAAATTTGATTATGCAAAGAAGCCTTTAGCACTGCCTGGGTTGTGGTTTCGACGCCCAGAGCCTCGCGGGCGAGCCGAAGATGCTTTTCGACTGTGGCTTTGTTGAGGCCCAGAATTTGGGCCGTATCGGCGACGGTCTTGCCGTCACTGATCCATTCGAGCACCTCACGCTGGCGTTTGGTCAGCATCCGCTTCGGCAGCGGCATGCTGATCAGTTTCAGATGTGCCACACCGCACAGGACCTCGATCTCGTCGCCATGCTCAGACCAGATCGCATCGGCTTCCTCTTGTGTTCCCTTGAACGGCTCAAGCGACATGCCAATCGCCCCCTTGGCCCGTTTCAGGGAGTGCGGGAAGGCAACCGTATAGCCCGCAGTAACGCCGGAGGTCTGGTTGAAAGCAACCACCTCACGTTCCTTGTCGTTGAGATGCGCATGGTTCTCCGCGATCCAGCTCCAGGAACAGGCTCCCGAATTCTCCACCGCCCAACGCACCATCGGGCCATGGCGATAACGGCCCTCAAGGAAATAGCCCTTCATATACTCCGGGCAGAAATTGGTCAGAAAAAGGTGGTCATTGTCATCGCCGAAACCGGAGTCGGTGTGAAAGCGGGTAAATCCGTAGAGTACATGATGAAACCCGACCGATTTAAGCCGGTTCAGCAAAGGCTCCCAAACCTCCTGCACCGTCGTCGCGTAGAGGATTCTCTGAACCTGTTTGTGAATGCTTATGTCCCCCATGCGGTGAAATTAGGTAGAAATTTCAAACCGTGCAAGACGTCCCGCGAGGTCAACCATAGGCTTTGTTTTTGCACAGCGAAGCATGCGCAGGCTGCCTCAGCCCACGACATGAGCCAAGAGCAAACAGCTTTCGGAGTTTACGACACCGGGAATTTCCCGGATTTCACGCAGGATGCGGTCGAAACTCACCAAACTGTCGGTGCGGATGTCCACGACCAGATCCCAGGCGCCATTGGTGGCGAAGACCGTGGAAACGCCCGGAATGCGGGTCAGGGTGCGGATCACCTGACGCGACATCTTGCCCTGAAGCGCCACCAGAGTGATCGCCCGGACCTCGCCCTCGACATCCACATCGGTCTCGATCGTGAAACGACGGATGTGCCCGTTGGCCACCAAAGCGTCGAGGCGGCTGCGCGCCGTGCTACGTGACAGGCCAGTGTCCTGCGCCAGTTCGGTGATCGACATTCTTGCATTGCGCCTGAGCGCATTAAGAATGGCGCGGTCGCTTTCGGTCAAGGTTGGGGTATTCATTTTGATCTCTCAATTGATCACTTTGCGCAAAACTAATGCCAAAATGTGCAGATTATAAGTCACAATTTTCAACCGATTGGCACATACTGCGGAAAACGCACATCCCGTCACAAAGGCATTCAGCAGATGATGAAATCCACCGTCCTCTTTGGCGTCCCGGTCGAGACCGGCGCGTCGCAACGCGGTTGTCTCATGGGACCCGCAAGCCTGCGCACCGCCGGACTGCCGCAAACGCTGAGCGCGCTCGGCTGGTCGGTCGAGGATCGCGGCGATGTGCAAATCGCACCGCAGGAGATCACAGCCCATGCCAATCCAGCGGTGCATAACCTGTCAGAGACCCGCGCCTGGATCGAAGCGCTGGAACCCGCCGCCTATGCCGCGGCAAGGGACAGCGATTTGCCGGTGTTCATGGGGGGCGATCATTCCATGTCGGCGGGCACGGTGCCCGGTGTCGCCCGTCGCGCCGCCGAGGAAGGCCGTCCGCTCTTCGTCCTGTGGCTTGACGCGCACCCGGACCTCCACACGCTGGACACGACGGAAAGCGGCAACCTGCATGGTACGCCGGTTGCCTATTTCACAGGGCAGGCGGGGTTTGAGGCCTATCCTGCGCTGACCAACGCCGTTGCCCCCGAGCATATGTGTTTCATCGGCATCCGTTCCGTCGACCCGGCGGAACAAGACCGGATTCAACGGTTCGAGATGGACGTACAGGACATGCGGGCGATTGACGAAACCGGCGTTCTGGTGCCTCTGCGCGCCTTTCTTGAGCGGGTGCGGGCGGCCAACGGACGTCTGCACGTGAGTTTCGATGTCGATTTTCTCGATCCCGGTATTGCTCCCGCCGTGGGCACCACAGTGCCGGGTGGTGCGACCTTCCGCGAGGCACACCTGATCATGGAAACACTATGTGACAGCGGGCTCGTCGGCTCGCTCGATCTGGTGGAACTCAATCCTTTTCTCGATGAACGCGGGCGCACAGCGAAACTGCTGTGCGACCTGACCGCAAGCCTGTTCGGGCGCCGCGTTCTCGACCGTATGACCCGGAGTTTTGGATAATGAACGCAGAAACACTCTCCCAACTCGCTCCCTCGCATCTGGCCTATGTGCCTTTCGTGTCAGTGGCCAACATGATGCGCCTCGTGCATCACATTGGTATTGAAAGATTTCTAACCGATCTGGCCGCCCATATCGAAGAGGACTTCAAGCGCTGGCCGGAGTTCGACAAGACCCCGCGCGTGGCCTCGCATGTGCCTGGCGGGGTGATCGAGCTGATGCCGACGGCGGATGATCGGCTTTACGGGTTCAAATATGTGAACGGCCATCCGAAGAATACGAGAACCGGTCATCAGACGGTCACGGCCTTTGGTGTTTTATCAGAGGTTTCCACGGGTTATCCGGTCTTGCTCACGGAGATGACGGTGCTGACGGCGCTGCGCACCGCGGCGACCTCGGCGCTGGTGGGCAAATATCTCGCGCCGAAAGGGGCGGAGGTCATGGCGATGATCGGCAATGGTGCGCAATGCGAGTTTCAGGCCATGGCCTTCCGCGCGCTCTGTGGCATCAACCGGCTGCGCCTTTATGACATCGACCCTTCGGCCACGCTCAAGGCAAAACGCAACCTCGAAGTGCAAGGATTTGAAATCACGACTTGTTCCAGCGCTCAGGATGCCGTCGAAGGGGCGCAGGTGATCACCACCTGCACAGCCGACAAGCAATATGCGACGATCCTGACCGACAACATGGTGGGGCGCGGCCAGCATATCAACGCCATCGGCGGCGACTGTCCCGGCAAGACGGAGTTGCACCGCGACATCCTTTTGCGCGCCGATATTTTCGTGGAATACCCGGAACAGACGCGGATCGAGGGCGAGATTCAGCAACTCGCCGACGATCATCCGGTCACCGAGCTTTGGCAGGTGATGCGTGGCGAGGCTGAGGGGCGTCGCAATGAGGCGCAGCTCACGCTGTTCGACAGCGTGGGCTTCGCGACCGAGGATTTTTCCGCGCTACGTTACGTGAGAAATCTCGTTCAAAATACGGATTTCGCGGAGAATCTCGACATGCTCGCAGACCCGGACGATCCGCGCGATCTGTTCGGCATGCTTCAACGGTCGGCGGGCTGAACGGCTTGTGCCGTCAGCCGCCGATGCCGAGCGCCTTGTAAATATCGGCAAGGCGCCGCACGGCGATGATATAGGCAGCGGTGCGCAGGTCGGGGATGTCCTCCGAGGTGTTCCAGAGTCGGGACATCTCGCCATAGGCCGAGCGCATTTTCTCATCGAGCCCCGAACGCACAAGGTCGATCTCGCGCGCGCCGGAGAGGAATGCATCGGCGCCGTCCTGCGGGAAATTGCAGCCGGTCATGCTTTCGATCTGGCGGGCAAGCATCCGGCTGCCCTGTTCATCGCGGCGGCGTTCCATCAGGCCGAAAGGGATATGGGTCAGGTTCTTGACCCATTCGAAATAGCTCACGGTGACGCCGCCGGCGTTGGCATAGAGATCGGGGATGATGATCACCCCGCGCTCGCGCAGAATCTCGTTGGCGGCATAGGTGATCGGTCCATTGGCGGCTTCTACGATCAGCTTTGCCTTGATCTCATGGACATTGCCGTCATGGATCGCGCTCTCAAGCGCAGCCGGGATCAGGATGTCGCAAGCATCACTTAGTGCCGATCCGCTGTCATACTCGCCGCCCGCAAAGCCGTTCACGCCGCCGGTCTCGCTCATATGTGCCCGCAGCGCCTCGATGTTCAGCCCGGCGGGATTGCGCACGGAACCGTCGCGCTCCACGACCGCGACGATTTTGCAGCCGTTTTCTTCGCTGAGGAATTTCGCTGCGTGATAGCCGACATTGCCGAGGCCCTGAACGACGACGGTGCGGCCCTCAAGATGTTCCGGCAGGCCGGTTTTCGCAACATCCTCAGGCGTCTGAAAAAAGGATTCGATGGCATATTGCACACCGCGCCCGGTGGCCTCGATCCGGCCCTCGATACCTCCCATGGCCAGAGGTTTGCCGGTGACACAGGCATTGGCGTTGATGTCATTGGATTTCATCCGCCGGTATTCGTCGGCGATCCAGATCATTGTCTTCTCATTGGTGCCGACATCGGGGGCAGGGACGTTTTGCGAGGGGCTGAGGAAATCGTGGCGGGCCAGTTCCTGGGCGAAACGGCGTGTGATGCGCTCAAGCTCATGGGGCGCCCATTCGCTCGGGTCGATTTTCAAGGCACCCTTGGAACCGCCGAACGGCAAATCCATCAGCGCACATTTATAGGACATCAGCGCGGCGAGCGCCTCGACCTCCTGAAGATTGGCATAGGGGGCAAAACGAATGCCGCCCTTGGCCGGGCTCGGATGGTTGGAATGAACGGAACGCCAGCCCTCGAACGTGTACATCTTGCCGCGCAGGCGCACACCGAAACGGGTCGTCAGCGTGGTGTTGCAAACCGAGATTTTCTCGGCCAGACCCTCTTCGAGCGACAGGATTTCGGCTGCATCGTTGAACATATTGGTGACATCGGCGAGAAACCCGTGGCTGGCGGTCATGAAACGCTCCGTAAAATCCGTCATGGATGTGAAAAGGGCGGCCTCAGGTCCTCCATGGCCACCCCCGTGTGTGTCGGATCAGGACAGTCCGCCGAAGCAGAGGTTCTTGATCTCAAGATAATCGTCCAGCCCGTATTTCGAGCCTTCGCGGCCCATGCCAGACTGTTTGACGCCGCCGAACGGCGCCATTTCCGTGGAAATCGCTCCGGTGTTGATGCCGACCATGCCGCTCTCCAGAGCCTCGCCCACGCGCCAGGCGCGATTGAGATCGGAGGTGTAGAAATAGGAGGCCAGCCCGAATTCCGTGGCGTTGGCGTAAGACAGCGCCTCTTCCTCGGTCTCGAATTTGACCAAGGGTGCGAGCGGGCCGAAGGTTTCCTCACGGGCGACTTTCATCTGCTGTGTCACGCCCTTCAGAAGGGTCGGCTCAAAGAAGGTCTGGCCAAGATTCGAGCGATTGCCGCCCGTGACCACTTCCGCGCCTTTTCCAACCGCATCCGCAATGTGATCTTCGACCTTCGCCACGGCGGCGGCGTTGATCAGCGGACCGGTGTTGACGCCTTCGGCAAAGCCGTCGCCCAGTTTGAGCGCGCCCAGAGCCGTGGCGAGTTTGGCCGCAAACGCATCGTAAATGCCCGACTGCACATAGATGCGGTTGGCACAGACACAGGTCTGACCGTTGTTGCGGAATTTCGCGATCATGCAGCCCTCGACCGCCGCATCGACATCGGCGTCGTCGAACACCACGAAGGGCGCGTTGCCGCCCAGTTCCATGGACATTTTCTTGACCGTGCCAGCCCCTTGTGCGAGCAGGATTTTCCCCACGCGTGTCGAGCCGGTAAAGGTGATCTTCGCCACTTTCTCGTTGGCGCACAGCTCCTGACCCATGCCGGAGGCATCCAGCCCGGTGAGCACGTTGAACACGCCCGCAGGCACGCCAGCGCGTTCCGCGAGAACCGCAAGAGCGATGGCGGAGAGCGGCGTGAACTCGGAGGGACGCGCCACCATGGTGCAACCGGCAGCCAAGGCCGGGGCCATTTTGCGCGCCAGCATGGCGTTCGGGAAGTTCCACGGCGTGATGGACCCAACAACACCCACGGGTTGCTTGACGATCACCATGCGCTTGTCGGTCGAGGGGCCGGGGATCATGTCGCCATAAATCCGCTTGGCCTCTTCCGCGAACCATTCGACATAGGACGCACCGTAGAGGATTTCACCACGGGCCTCGGCCCAGGGTTTGCCCATCTCGGCGGTGAGAATCGTCGCCAGATCGTCGGCATTCTCAACCATGAGATCGAAGAGCTTGCGCAGGATTGCGGAGCGTTCCTTGACGCTGGTTGCAGCCCAGCCCTTTTTCGCCTCATAGGCCGCGTCGATCGCCATGGCCACGTCTTCCGCCGTGAGATCGGCGACATGGGCGATCACCTCGCCGGTGGCGGGATTGTCCACCGGGAAGGTCTTTTTGCCTTCGACCCAAACGCCGTTCACATAGGCGCGGGTTTCCAGCAAAGATTTGTCTTTCAACTCACGCATCTCAGAGTCCTTTTGCCGCTTTGGCTGCTTTTTCAAGGATATCGAGCGCTTCTGCAAACACTTCATCCTGAATGGTGATCGGTGCAAGGAAGCGGATCACGTTCCCGTAGACGCCACAGGTCAGCAGAAGCAGCCCACGGTTCAAGGCCTCGACACGGATCGCATTTGCCAGTTCCGGGGCAGGGGTGCCATCCGCGTGGCAGAATTCGGCTGCGACCATGAAACCCGGTCCACGCACCTCGACGATTTCCGGCACATCGGCTTTCAACGCTTCGACACGGGCTTTGAGTTTGCCCCCGAGCATATTGGCGCGGTCGCAGAGTTTTTCTTCCTCGATCACGTCGAGAACGGCGTTCGCCGCCGCAATCGCCAGCGGGTTGCCGCCATAGGTGCCGCCCAAACCGCCCGGCGCGGCCGCATCCATGATTTC
Source organism: Celeribacter persicus (assembly GCF_003050785.1). Lineage (GTDB taxonomy): Bacteria > Pseudomonadota > Alphaproteobacteria > Rhodobacterales > Rhodobacteraceae > Celeribacter > Celeribacter persicus. The sequence continues at coordinate 51,070 of NZ_QAOH01000002.1, read as the reverse complement.
CGCCTTGCCGACGACAGCAGAGATCGGGAAGCCGCCGCCGAGGCTTTTCGCCATGGTGGTGAGGTCGGGTGCGACACCGTAGGCCTCCATTGCGAAGACCGTGCCGGTGCGGGCAAAACCGGTCTGCACCTCGTCGGCGACCATCACGATGCCCTTGTCGTCACAGAGTTTGCGAATGCGTTCGACGAACTCTTTCGGAGCCGGGTTGAACCCGCCTTCGCCTTGAACCGGTTCGAACACGATGGCGGCGACGCGCGCCGGGTCGACATCGGCCTTGAACAGGTGTTCGATGGCGTTCAGGCTGTCGTCAACGGAAATACCATGAAGCGCGTTGGGGTAGGGCGCGTGGAACACGTCGGCGGCCATCGGGCCGAAGCCGACCTTGTAGGGCACCACCTTGCCGGTCATCGACATGGTCATGAAGGTCCGGCCATGGAAGCCGCCGTTGAAGGTGATTACCGCCGAGCGACCGGTGGCCGCTCGCGCGATTTTCACGGCGTTTTCAAGGGCTTCTGCGCCAGTCGTGACAAAGAGGGATTTCTTGGCGAAATCGCCCGGAGCCAGGGCGTTCAGACGCTCGGCGAGACGGACGTAGTTTTCATAAGGCACGACCTGGTGACAGGTGTGGGTGAAGGAAGCCAGTTGTTTCTCGACTGCCGCGATGACTTTCGGGTGGCGGTGGCCGGTGTTCAGCACGGCGATCCCGGAGGCGAAGTCGATCAGACGATTGCCGTCTTCGTCCCAGATTTCCGCGTTTTCCGCTTTTACCGCGTAATGGTCGGTGAGCACCCCCACGCCACGGGCCAGCGCGGCCTTGCGGCGCGCTTCGATTTCGCTGTTTGCAGTCGATTTCAACATGATCTGTCCTTTCAGGCGCCGATACGGCGCGATGTTCTTTTTCTTACTCCCGAGATTAGGGGTTTTATTATTTTCAAAAAGTCTGTTTCTTTATTTTCGCAAACCATTGTATTATAGAGAAAACTAACATCTGTTTGCTCTATAATGAACACCCTGAACACTTCCGACGATCTGGCCCTCGGTCACAGGCTGCGTGTTGTGCGCGAACGCGCCGGTCTGTCGCAACGCACTCTGGCCAAAAAAGTCGGCGTGCCGAACTCGACGATCTCACTCATTGAAAGTGGCAAGATGAACCCATCTGTCGGCGCGCTGCACAAGATCCTCGCGGGCGTGCCAATCGGCCTGTCGGAATTCTTCGCCATCGAACCCGTGGCCGAACAACAGATTTTTTACGCCGCCGAAGAGCTGACCGAGATCGGCAAGGGCAAGGTCTCGCTCAAACAGGTCGGGCAATCGCTGTTCGGACGCGCGATGATGATGCTGCGTGAACGCTATGAGATCGGCGCGGACACGGGACGTGTGATGTACGGCCATGAAGGCGAAGAAGCCGGCATCGTGATTTCGGGACGCGTCGAGGTCACCGTGGGCGATCAGCGCAAAATCCTTGGGCCGGGAGACGCGTATTATTTCGAAAGCCGCACACCGCACCGGTTTCGCCAGGTGGGGCCGGAACCCTGCGAAGTGGTAAGCGCGGCGACACCGCCAAGTTTCTAAATATTCATTTAATTATAATAGGTTATGATTCAATATGTATATCTATATTTAATATATTATATACATAATACCGATTATCAGATAAAAGAACATTATTGACGGACTGGCCCTCTCAAACCTGCGTCGCACCAGTTTTGGATATTTTGATCATCCCCTTAACGCTGGTTTGACATTTTGCCTGCGTTTCGCGCCTCTGCTCCGGCGATTGAAAAGCTATTTGACCTTTCGCGCCCGGATCAGCGTGTGCTGGCTGACGATCTCGTAGCCCAGTTCTTCGACCATCGCACGACGCAGACGATTGATCTCTTCATTCGAGATTTCAATGACCTCACCTGTCTCGACATCGACGATATGGTCATGCTCTGCTGTCGGGGTGATCTCGTAGCGCGCGGGTTCGTTTTCCAGAGCGAGCTTCTGGATCAGCCCCGCTTCTTCGAGAACCGAAAGTGTGCGGTAGACCGTCGCCAGTGAAATTGAATCATCGACCGCCCTGGTGCGGGACAGAAGTTCGTCTGCATTCGGATGATCCTGCGCGTCCATCAGGATGGACATCACGGTCATGCGTTGCTGCGTGACCCGCAATCCCGCATCCTTCAGAGCGCGCGCAAACTCCGTTACTTCAGCACACATTGATCCGCCCTTCCGATCATTCCAGTCTTTCTTCTTCTAAACCGGGATGCCCTGTTTTGACAATAAGATGATAATCATTCTCATTACTGTTGACTATTGCGAATAATTATCATTTACATATTTTTGCGAATGACTATCATTAACCTGAACTGGAAAGACAAAAGGACCGCCGATGACTTCCTCCCTTTCCCGCCTTTTTGGGGCCGTCAGCTTGGCCGCTCTTCTGGGCACCCCGGCCATGGCCGATGAAGACCGCATGAAGGTCGTGACGACTTTCACCGTTCTGGCCGACATGGCCCGTCATGTGGCCGGGGACACCGCCGATGTGGTGTCGATCACCAAACCGGGCGCAGAGATTCACGGCTATGAGCCAACGCCGCGCGACATCGTGCGCGCTCAGGATGCCGATCTCATCCTGTGGAACGGCATGAACCTCGAACTGTGGTTCGAGCAATTTCTGTCGAACCTCAAGGACGTGCCCTCAGCGACGCTGTCCGAAGGCATCGACCCGATCTCCATCACTTCGGGCGCCTATGAGGACAAACCCAACCCGCACGCCTGGATGGGGCTCGACAATGCATTGATCTACATCGACAATATCGAGAAGGCCTTTGCCGAACGCGACCCCGACAATGCCGCGATCTATGCGGCAAATGCGAGCGCCTACAAGGACGAGTTGCGCGCCACGCTTGAGCCCCTGCGTGAAAAGATTGCCAAACTGCCGGAGGATCAGCGCTGGCTGGTGACATGCGAAGGCGCGTTTTCCTATCTCGCGCGCGATTTCGGCATGAAGGAGCTCTATCTCTGGCCGATGAACGCGGACCAGACGGGCACGCCGCAACAGGTGCGCGCAGTGATCGACGGGGTCAGGGAACACAACATCCCGGTGGTGTTCTGCGAGAGCACGGTCAACACTGCCCCCGCCGAACAGGTCGCCCGCGAGACCGGCGTGCGCTACGGCGGCGTGCTGTACGTCGACAGCCTGTCCGAGCCGGACGGGCCGGTGCCGAGCTATCTCGATCTGTTGCGCGTCACCTCGGAAACGGTGGCCAATGGGCTTGCAGCCGGTTCAGACTAAGCGCAACCTGTTGACGATACTACCTGCCCCGCGACCACGCCTCCGGCTGTGCGTTTCTGGCTGTTTCCGCGGGGCAGGTCTTACACGTTTTGGGCCGCCGACCCTTCCGGCAGAAAGACCTGTGATGACCGAAAGCAACGTGACAGCCCCCCTCTCCCCCCCTGTTCAGGCGGGCCCGGGCGGCGGCATCACAGCCCGCGACGTGACGGTGACCTATCGCAACGGCCATACCGCCCTGCGCCATGCGTCCTTCGAGATTCCGCGCGGCACGGTCACGGCACTTGTCGGCGTGAACGGGGCCGGAAAATCGACCCTGTTCAAGGCGATCATGGGCTTTGTGCCGGTGGCACAGGGCGACATTCGCCTTCTCGGCCTGTCCGTGCGCGAGGCTCTGCGCCGCAACCTCGTCGCCTATGTGCCGCAATCCGAGGAAGTCGACTGGTCCTTTCCGGTGCTGGTCGAGGATGTGGTGATGATGGGGCGCTATGGACATATGGGCTTCCTGCGCCGCCCGTCCAGAGCCGATCACGCAGCCGTCGAGGCGGCGCTGTCACGGGTCAACATGCTGGAGTTCCGGCATCGTCAGATCGGTGAGCTGTCGGGCGGGCAGAAAAAGCGCGTGTTCCTCGCCCGGGCGCTGGCGCAGGAAGGTCAGGTGATCCTGCTGGACGAACCCTTCACCGGGGTCGATGTCAAGACCGAGGAACAGATCGTTGCCCTTTTGCGGGAACTCAGGGACGAAGGTCGGGTGATGCTGGTTTCCACGCACAACCTCGGCTCCGTGCCGGAGTTCTGCGACCGCACGGTGTTGGTCAAGGGCACGGTGCTGGGCTATGGCCCGACCGAGACGACATTCACCCGCGAAAACCTCGAACAGGCTTTCGGGGGCGTGCTGCGGCAGTTCACCCTCGGCGGTGCCGATCTGCATGATGACGATGACCCGCGCCATGTCACCATCCTGACCGATGACGAGCGGCCTCTGGTCCGTTACGGCAACAAGACCCATGTTCTGAGCGATCCGGCGCAGGAAGAAAAAACACAAGGCGAGAAAACTCAGGAGGCACAAGAATGAGCCTGCTGGAGCCTTTCAGCTATGGCTACATGACCAACGCCATGTGGGTGTCCGCCCTCGTTGGCGGGGTCTGCGCCTTTCTCTCCGCCTACCTGATGCTCAAGGGCTGGTCTCTGATCGGCGATGCGCTGTCGCATTCCGTCGTCCCCGGCGTGGCCGGAGCCTATATGCTCGGCCTGCCCTTCGCCTTGGGCGCGTTTCTTTCCGGCGGGCTGGCCGCCGCCGCCATGCTATTCCTGTCGGAACGCTCCGGCCTCAAGATCGACGTGGTGATCGGGCTGATCTTCACTTCCTTCTTCGGTCTCGGCCTGTTCATGGTCTCTCTCAACCCCATGGCCATTTCAGTGCAGAGCATCACCATGGGCAATATTCTAGCCATCACCCCCGAGGACACATTGCAACTGGCGTTGATCGGGGTCGTGTCCCTCGCCGTCCTTCTGATGAAATGGAAGGATCTGATGGTGGTGTTTTTCGACGAAAACCACGCCCGCTCCATCGGCCTGCGTCCGGGCCTGTTGAAAGCCGTGTTCTTCGTGCTCTTGTCCGCCTCCGTGGTGGCGGCGATGCAGACCGTCGGAGCCTTTCTCGTCGTTGCCATGGTGGTGACGCCGGGGGCTACGGCCTATCTTCTGTGCGACCGCTTCCCCCGCCTGATTGTGACCTCCGTTCTGATCGGCACGATGACAAGCTTCCTCGGGGCTTATCTCAGCTATTTCCTCGACGGAGCAACCGGCGGGATCATCGTCTGTCTGCAAACGCTGATCTTCCTTACGGCCTTTGTCCTTGCCCCAAAACACGGGATTCTGGCCGCCAGAGCCAAGGCCCGCGCAGCGCTTGCCCCGAATGCGGTGGAGGACAGCCAATGATCGACACGCTGCTCATGCCTTTCCAGTTCGGTTTCATGCAGAACGCCTTCCTGATCTCGGCGATCGTGGCGATCCCGACCGCACTTCTGTCCTGTTTTCTGGTGCTCAAGGGCTGGGCACTCATGGGCGATGCGATCAGCCATGCGATCCTGCCGGGTGTGGTGCTGGCCTATATCCTCGGCCTGCCGCTGATCTTAGGCGCCTTCGCAGCCGGCATGGTCACAGCACTCTCTACCGGCTATCTGGCGCAGAACAGCCGCGTCAAACAGGACACAGTCATGGGCGTCGTCTTCTCCGGCATGTTCGGGCTTGGCATCGTCTTGTTCGTGGCAACCCCCTCGGAGGTGCATCTCGATCACATCCTTTACGGCAATATGCTGGGCGTCGGATCGCAGGATCTCTGGACCGCCGGTTCCATCGCGCTTGTCGTCTCCGCCGCCCTGCTGCTCAAGTGGAAGGACCTGATGTTGCACGCTTTCGATCCGGCGCAGGCACGCGCTTCGGGGCTTCCTGTCGGGCTGTTGCATTACGGGCTGCTGACCGCAATCTCACTGACCATTGTGGCGACACTGACCGCCACCGGGCTGATCCTCGCGGTCGGACTTCTGATCGCACCGGGTGCCATTGCCTTTCTGCTCACCCGCCGTTTCGGCCGGATGCTCGGGCTGGCGGTGGTGATCTGCCTCACCTCCATGCTGGGCGGCACCTATCTCAGCTTCTGGCTCGACAGCGCCCCTGCACCGACGATCATCCTGCTCCTGACCGCAATCTTCCTCATCGCCCTCCCCTACAAAACCTACCGAGTCAAACGGGCTGCCGTGACGGACTGAACGAAATGCGCCGCCCCGAGGACCGGAGCGGCGCGGAGGATGCCGGGGGAAAGACCCCTCAATCGCCCCGGCGGCCTTGGCTGTTGCCCCCAAAGGCGGGCTATGCAGGTTTATTCCGCCGCGAACTGATTCATAGTGTTGGCCGCCCCGCCCGCTTTCAGCGCGCGTTCGCCCCCGACCATTTCCTTGAAGGCATCGCCGAGATCGGAACCGACCTCGTGCTGATGTTTGACCGCCGAAATGCCGCGACGGATTTCCTGACGCTGCACGGTCGCGACATAGGCCAGCATCTTGTCCTCCCCGAAATAACCATGGCTCAGTTCATCCATCGCCTTCGCCGTGAGGTGGAAGGTCGGCAGCGTGATCAGGTTGTGGAACACACCCGCTTTCGTCGAAATATCGGTCTGGAAATTGCGCAGACGGGCATCCGCCTCCTGCCCCAGTTCGGTTTCATCGAAATCGGCTTTCATAAGCTCATTACCTGTCGGATAATCGGCCTCGGTGATCTTGCCTTCGGCCAGCCATTGCGCACGCACCTGTTTGCGCAGGTTGAGTGTCCAGTTGAACGACGGCGAATTGTTGTAGGTGAGCTTCGCATTCGGCACCTTCTTGCGGATTTCATTCACCATACCGGCGATCTCATCAACATTCGGCGTGTCGGTTTCGATCCACAGAAGATCGGCCCCGCCCTGTGTCAGGGAGGCAATGCAATCCTCGACCACACGGGCGCGCCCGGTGTTCGGTTTGAATGGGAAAAGACCGTTGGGCAGGCGACGCGGACGCACGAACGCGCCGCCCTGATAGAGCGCCAGATCGCCTTCTGAGATCGGGTTTTCTTCCGTGATCTGTTCGGTGTCGAGCCACTTGATATAGTCGGAGGCCAGATCGCCCGGAGCCAACGACACGGGCACTTTCTGCGTCAGACCGGCCCCGAGACTGTCGGTACGCGCCACGATGACACCATCATCGACGCCAAGCTCCTCGAAGGCCAGACGACAGGCACGGAGTTTCTCGATGAAATCCTCGCGCGGGACCGTGACCTTGCCGTCCTGATGACCGCATTGCTTGGCATCCGAAACCTGGTTCTCGATCTGGAGACAGCAGGCACCGGCCTTGATCAGTTCCTTCGCCAGAAGGTAGGTGGCATGCTCATTGCCAAAACCTGCGTCGATGTCGGCGATGATCGGCACGACATGGCTCTCGAACGTGTCGATCTTTTCGATCACCGCCTTACGTGCCTCCTCCGTAGTGGCCAGCTTCAACTCCTTGAACAGATCGTTCAGAGCCACTTCGTCAGCCTGACGCAGCGAGGTGTAAATCTCGCGAATAAGGTCGGCCACCGCAGTTTTCTCATGCATGGACTGATCCGGCAGATGCCCCCAGGTGTTGCGCAGACCGGCGACCATCCAGCCGGAGAGATAGACATAGGTGCGCTTGGACGTGCCGTTCAGGCGCTTCACGGATTTGATCATCTGCTGGGCGTGAAAACCGGACCAGCACCCAAGGGATTGGGTGAATTTCGTTGCATCGGCATCATAGGCGGCCATATCGACGCGCATCACCGTCGCCATGTCGCGGGCAATGTCCAGATGGGTGTCATAGGTGTTCTGGATCCTGAGCTGGATGATGTCGTCCACGGTGACGCCGCCCGGGGTCTGGCCGCTCGGGTAACGGGCTTCAAGTTCCTTGCGCAGTTCGGCATAGGTTTTGTGCTGTGCCATGATATATCCTCTCTGTGGCAGTTTGAGCAGACAGGCGGGCAAGGGCTTGGTCAGCGGCCCGCCGAAGGGAGAAAATTGCGTGATCGGGTCCATCAGTCGAAAGCGTTCAATACGTCATAGGCCGGGACCGTGATGAAATCGGGCATCTCGCGCGCCGTCACCGCCTCATGCAGAAGCCGGAGCGCCGAGGCGTAATGGCCCCGGTGGAATTCCGCCGGGCCGATGCGGTCGAGAATATCGGAAACCTCGGCCTGCAACAGCTTGCCGAACCAATCCGCACTCATCACCCGCGTACCGCCATCCTCAAGCGTCACCTCGGCCCCATGCCGCATCCATTGCCAGAGCTGGGCGCGGCTGATCTCAGCGGTGGCGGCGTCTTCCATCAGGTTGTGGATCGGCACGGCGCCCCGGCCCGACAGCCATTGCGACAGGTACTCCAGAGCCACGGAGATATTCATCCGCACTCCCGCCTCGGTGATCGTGCCTTTGTGCGGCTCCAGAAGTTTGTGCTCCTCAATCCGGTAATATTGCCGAGGGCGCTTGATCTGATTGGCTTCCGGCATGTGGCAGTCGAAGACCTCCATCGCGACGGGCACAAGGTCGGGATGCGCCACCCATGTGCCATCATGGCCCAGTTGCACCTCGCGCAGCTTGTCGGCCCGGACCTTCTCGAAAGCCGCCTCATTGGCCGCCGCGTCGCCTTTCACCGGGATTTGCGCCGCCATGCCGCCCATGGCGTGAATGCCGCGACGGTGACAAACTTTCACAAGCCGCGCCGCATAGGTGGCCAGAAAGGCCTTGTCCATCGTCACCTGCGCCCGGTCCGGCAGCGTGTACTCGGGATGGGCGCGCAGGGTCTTGATATAGCTGAAGATGTAGTCCCAGCGACCACAGTTCAGCCCGGCGATATGATCGCGCAGTTCCCAGATGATCTCATCCATCTCGAAAGCCGCACGCAGGGTTTCGATCAGAACCGTCGCCTTGATCGTGCCCTGTGGCAGACCGATCCGCTCCTGCGCCCAGACAAAAATCGCATTCCAGAGCCGTGCTTCACGGTGGTTTTCCAGTTTCGGCAGGTAGTAGAACGGCCCCCGCCCGCTGCGATGCAGCTCATGGGCATTGTGAAAGACATGCAGACCGAAGTCGAAAAGCGCCGCAGGCATCGGCTGACCGTCGATCAGCACATTGGCCTCTTCGAGATGCAGTCCACGCGGACGCACGATGAGCGTAGCCGTCTGCTCCCCCGTCCGATACGCCTTGCCGGTGGCCGGATCATCGAAACTGAGGCCTCCGTCGCGGTAATCCATCAGGTTCACCTGCCCGGCGATCATCACATCGAAGCGCGGCGCGGAGGCATCTTCGAAATCCGCCATGAAAACCTTCGCTCCTGAGTTCAGCGCGTTGATCATCATCTTGCGATCCACCGGGCCGGTGATCTCCACCCGGCGGTCCTGCAACGCCTCGGGCACCCCCGCCGCCTGCCAGTCACCGCGCCGGATGTCCTGCGTCTCGGGGAGATATTCCGGCAGATGGCCCGTGTCATAGCCATGCTGACGCGAGACGCGGGCCGCCAGCAACGCGCGCAGTGGCGTGGCGAATTCGGCATTCAGCACAACGAGAAAGTCCAGCGCCTCCGGCGTCAGTACACGCTCCGCCCCCGCAACATCGCGCAGCACCAGCGCCTTCGAGTGTGTCAGATCCAGAGCCATTGCCCCCTCCTTCATATGAGTTTCAAATTTCTGTATGCATCGGCATGCGATTCCTGTAGTCAGATTAGTAATGTCATTTTAAATTTCATTATCTATTTGTAATTAAATGGTTATATTGTAATTATTGTAACTTTTATCCGAAGCGGTTTGTAAGGTTGTCACATGGCTGTGGCGCATGGGAGGAATGAGGCATGAGCCAGCGCGGCGCAAAACTGAACATCGGCAACCGGCTCAGGGTGCTGCGAAAGTCTCTGGGACTGACACAGGCACAAATGGCGGCACAGCTCGACGTCTCCGCCAGCTACATCACCCTGATCGAGACCGATCAGCGTCCGGCCTCCGCGAAACTTCTGATGAAGCTCGCGCAAGTCTACGACATGAACATCTCCGAGCTTGCGCCCGAAATCGACACGCAGCTCACGGCGGATTTCGAAGCGGTGCTGAAAGATCCGGCGCTCGAACTGCCGCGCCTGCCGCAAAGCGAGATCGACGCTGTGCTGCAAGCCTCGCCCCGGATCGCCGCGGCTCTGGTGCGCCTGCAAGGCAAGCACACCGATGCGATGATGCGCAGCCAGACCGACGAGAACCCGCTCACGGATCGTAACAAGGTCGAAGTGCTGGGCCAGATCGCCCGCCCGGTGGAGCGTGTGCGTGACTGGTTCTATACCAATCGCAATTATATCGCGCCAATCGACGAAGCCGCCGAAGCGCAAGCCAATGACATGGGCTTGCATCGCGAGGAGCCGCACGTCGCCCTCACAGAACGGCTGAGACACCATGGCATCCGGGTACGCATCCTCCCCGCCAGCGTGATGAGCGGTGCCTTGCGCCGCTATGACCCTCACCGCAAGGAGTTGATGCTTTCCGAGCTTCTGGCTCAACACAGCCGCCGCTTTCAGATGGGCGTACTCATTGCCCGGCTCGAACACGAGACGCTGATCGAAGAGGTAATGACCGACGCGGGGTTTGACGGTGACGAAAGCCAGAGTCTCGCCCGTGTCAGCCTCGCCAATTATTTCGCCGCCGCCCTGCTCATGCCTTACAAACGCTTTCTGACCGCCTGCGAACAGGAGCGCTACGATGTCGAACTCATCGGCCACCGCTTCGGCGCGAGCTATGAACAAGTGGCACACCGCATGTCCACGTTGCAACGCCCGGAAGCGCGCGGCGTACCGTTCTTCTTCGTCCGGATCGACCGGGCGGGAAACGTGTCGAAACGCTTCAGCGCCGGGCGCTTTCCGTTTTCGCGCTTTGGCGGCACCTGCCCGCTCTGGAACATCCATGGCGCCTTCGAGACCCCGGAGCAGGTTCAGACACAGGTCATTCGGATGCCGGAGGGCGCAAGCTATCTGTCGATTGCCCGCACCGTAACCCGTGTCGGCGGCACGTATAATGCGCCGGCACAGAAACATGCGATCGGGCTTGGCTGCGATCTCTCCTATGCGGCCCGTCTGGTGTATGCCGACGGGCTTGATCTCGGGACAACTGAACCGACGGACATCGGACTGAACTGCTACCTTTGTGAACGCCGGAACTGCGCCTCACGCGCTCAGGCCCCGATCAACCGCAAACTCGCGATCAACGAACGCGAACGCAGCCTCGCCCTGTTCCGGTTCGAGGGGGAAGTGTAAATGAGCAATTCAGGGGAAGCGGGCAAGTTTACGCCCTCACGACAGAACGCTTTGGGCAACCTCAGTCCGGCTGCCCCTGCAACCGACAATACCCGCCTTTGAGTGCCATGAGCGCCTCATGTGTGCCGGTTTCCCGCACGCTGCCCGCCTCCATATAGACGATCAGACCGGCGTCCCGGATGGTGGAGAGCCGGTGCGCGATGACAAAGCTCGTGCGGCCCTCGCGCAGTTCCGCCATGGCCCGTTGAATGAGCATTTCCGTGCGGGTGTCCACAGAACTCGTCGCCTCATCAAGGATCAGGATCGGCGCATCGAGCAGAAAAGCCCGGGCGATGGTGATCAACTGCCGTTGTCCCTGCGACAGCGCCGCGCCACCATTGTCGAGCACCGTGTCATAACCTTCGGGCAGGGTGCGGACGAAATCGTCGACGTGACAGCGACGTGCGGCCGCGATCACCTCTTCGCGGCTGGCGTCCGGACGGCCATAGGCGATGTTGTCATGGATCGTGCCGGTGAAGAGCCATGTGTCCTGCAAGACCATCGCCATCGCTCGGCGCAATTCCGCGCGCGACAGATCGCGAATATCCCGCCCATCGAGCCGGATCGCGCCGCTGTCGATTTCGTAGAACCGCATCAGCAGGTTGACCAGCGTCGTCTTGCCCGCCCCCGTCGGCCCGACGATGGCGAGCATCTGGCCGGGTTGCGCCTCAAGGCTGACGTCTTCGAACAGCGGCTGATCCGGCAGGTAGCGAAAGCCCACACGATCGAATTCCACATGCCCCCGAACCTTCCCGGCGTGCGCCCCTGTCGCATCCGCCGACATCTCCGGCGCGTCCAGCAATTCGAAGACCCGCTCGGCGGAGGCCAGCGCCGACTGGATCTGTGCCGCCATACTGCCAAGCTGCGATACCGGCTGGCCGATCTGGCGGATGTACTGGATGAAGGCTTGCAACTCCCCAAGGCTCAGGTTCCCCACAAGCACCCGGAAGGCCCCCACCAGAACCACGGCGATATAAGCGAGGTTGGTGACGAACATGCTCAATGGCTGGATCAGGCCTGCGAGGATTTGCGCCCGCATCGCCGCCCGTGTCAGCGCGTCGTTCTGTTCCGCGAATTGCGCATCGACCCGTTCACGCGCACCGAAAACGCGGATCAAGGTCTGGCCGGTGAAGCTCTCCTCCACCGTGGCATTGAGATGCCCGGTCTCGCGCCATTGCGCGGCGAATTGCGGCTTGGCCGCCCGCGCGATCAACCGGGTCAGCCCGAGCGAAATCAGGATTGCGATCACGGCGACGCCTGCCAGCGGTGGCGAGAGAAAGGCCATCATCGCCAGAACACCCACGATGGTCATGCTCATCAGCACGACCTGACTGGAGACATGCTGGAGATTCTGGATCATGTTGTCGATGTCATTGGTGAAGCGCGACAGCACCTCGCCACGCGGCTGGGCGTCGTACCATTTGAGCGGCACACGCGCGAGTTTCGCCTGCGCCTCGGCCCGGAGCCCCTGCCCCATGCTCTGCACCAGGTCGTTGATCAGCCAAGCCTGCAACAGGTTCAGCCCTGCCGCTGCCAGATAGATCACCGCAACCAGCGCAAGCTGACGCAGCAAGGCCGCGTGGGTATAGTCCGCACCCACCAGAATATCCGTCGCAAGGCCCAGTTGCCACGGACCGATCGTGCTGCCCAGAACGCTGCCGAGGCTCAGGAACATGGTGGCGACCAGCGCCGGACGCCGCCGGCCGAAGGCCTGCCACACCCGCACAAGCGCATGGCGCGCGTCCTTCGGTTTCGCACCGCCGAGACCGGCACCGGGACCGCGTCGCGGGCTCTGATTTTCCGGGCGTTCGACCTGTTCGAGATTTCGATCACGCGTGCTCATGCCGCCGCCTCCGCACCCGTCTGCGAGCGCACGATCTCGGCATAGACCGGGCAATCGCGCAGCAACTCCTCATGCGGGGCAAAGCCCGCCACCCGTCCGTGCTCGATCACCAGAATGCGGTCGGCCTCGCGGATCGACAGCACCCGCTGGCTGACAATGACGGTGGCGGCATGGGCGACCTCCGCACGCAAGGCCGCGCGCAATCGTGCATCGGTGGCCTGATCGAGGGCGGAGAAACTGTCGTCGAAGAGATAGAGGTCGGCATCGCACACCAGCGCCCGTGCGATGGCGAGACGCTGGCGCTGACCGCCTGAGAAATTCGTGCCGCCCTGTGCGACCGGCGCGTCCAGACCATCGGGCAAGGCGCGAATGAAATCCGCCGCCTGCGCCACCTCCAGCGCGTGCCAGAGCATCGCATCGTCAGCCTCGGGCGCACCAAGCTTCAGGGTCTCGCGCACCGTGCCGGAAAACAGATAGGCCTTCTGTGGCACATAGCCGAGGTGGCTGGCCAGAGCCTCTGGCGCAATGTCGCGCAGATCGACGCCGCCCAATGTCACGCGTCCCTCGCTCGGGTCGTTCAGCCGGGCGATCAGATTGACGATGGTGGATTTTCCGGAACCCGTCGGTCCGATGATGCCCAGAACCTCGCCGGGACCGAGATCGAAGGTAATCTCTTCCAAAACCCGGTTCTGTGCACCGGGATAGCCGAAACCGACATCTTCGAAGCGGAGATGCAGTCCCGGCCCTTTCGCGGGTAATGCGACGGGGTGCGCGGGCGGACCGACCTGCAAGGGGCTGGTTAGCAGATCGTCGATCCGCCGGGCACTGACGAGCGCGCGCGGCAACATCACGACGAGCATCCCCATCATCATCACCGCAATCAGGATGAGCGAGACATAGGAGAGAAAGGCGATCAGCGCGCCCACTTCGAGTTCGCCGGATCTCACCCGATCCGCCCCCAGCCGGATCAGCGCCACGGAAGCCATCTGCATCACCGCCGAGACCGAGGGCATGGTCATCGACATCAGCCGTCCGGCATGGATGGCGGTGCGGGTCAGATCGGTGTTGGCACGGGCGAACCGCACCGCCTCGCGGTCCTTTTGCAGAAAGGCACGGATCACCCGGATGCCCTCGATCTGTTCGCGCAGCACGGCGTTCACCCGGTCGAGCTGGCCCTGCATGATCTGAAACAGCGGCGTCGCGCGCAGCGTCAGATTGCCGATGATCAGTGCCAGAACCGGCACCGCCACAAGCAACAATCCCGAAAGTTTCACGTCCTGACGGATCGCCATGATCGCACCGCCCACCCCCATGATCGGCGCGATGACGATCATCGTGAGCGCCATGATCACCATGGTCTGAACCTGCAACACATCATTGGTGCAGCGCGTGATGAGCGAGCCGACGCTGAAACCCTGCACTTGCGACAGAGCAAGCCCATGGACCTTGTCGAATACGTCGGCGCGCAGGTCGCGCCCGATCTGAAAAGCAATTCTTGCCCCGAGCATCACGGCGACGACGCTCAAAAGCAGTTGCACGAGGGAGGCAAGCCCCATCAGCCCCCCGAATTGCCAGATCACTTCGGGCGCCCTAGCGAGGATTCCGCGGTCGATCACATCGGCGCTGAAACCCGGCAGTAGGAGCGAGGCGGAGACCTGCCCGAGTTGGCACAACAGCAAAACCGCGATCATCCGGCGATGCGCCCAGACCCGGCTCCGCAAACGGGGGGCTATGTTCATCTGCGTCTGCTGCATGGCCTCTGCCCCGTTGGTTTGTTTGATAAATTCAGGTAATCTGGGTTTTCCTAAATGTCAAAGACCTGTATCCGGCTGGCTCCGTGATAGGCTGCCCAATCCTTCGGCACAGCGGCCTTACACAGCCCCCTGAGAGCGGGTGCACAGCGGCTCCTGCTTGACCGCTCAAAAATTTGATCATATTTTTCCTGAGACGGATCAAAAAGATCCCCGGCCTGCTTCAGACCCGCTTCCTCGCCCCGGCCCCGCGCTGCGGCGATACCCTGACGGTCTGGCGACAAAGGATAAAGACCATGCAAGACAACCACCTGCCCACCGCCGAGTTGCAAGCGCTCGATGCCGCCCACCACATGCACCCGTTCACCTTCGGGGCTGAACTGGCCGAGAAAGGCGCACGGATCATCACAAGGGCCAAGGGCGTCTGGCTGACCGACAGCGAGGGCGAGGAGATTCTCGATGCGATGGCCGGGCTGTGGTGCGTCAACGTCGGTTACGGGCGTGAGGAACTGGCCGAGGTGGCGGCGCGGCAGATGAAGCAACTGCCGTTCTACAACACCTTCTTTCAGACCTCGCATGTTCCCGCGATTATGCTGGCGAAGAAACTTGCCGAAATCGCGCCGGGCGATCTGAACCACGTGTTCTTCAACGGCTCCGGATCGGATTCCAATGACACCAACCTGCGCATGGTGCGGCATTACTGGGATCTCAAGGGCCAGCCGGAGCGCTTCAACGTGATTTCGCGCTGGAACGGCTATCACGGCTCCACCATGGGCGGCGGCTCGCTTGGCGGGATGAAGGGCATTCACGCCCAAGGCGGCCTGCCGATCCCCGGCATTCACCACATCGACCAGCCCGACTGGTGGTCCGAAGGCGGCGACATGAGCCCCGAGGACTTCGGACTTGCCCGTGCGCAACAGCTTGAGGAAAAAATCCTCGAACTGGGTCCGGAGACCGTCGCGGCCTTCATCGCCGAGCCGGTGCAAGGCGCCGGGGGCGTGATCGTGCCGCCCGCAACCTATTGGCCGGAAATTCAGCGCATCGTGAAAAAATACGACATCCTTCTGATCGTCGACGAGGTCATCACCGGCTTTGGCCGCACCGGCAACTGGTTCGGCTCCGAGACCATGGGCATCACGCCGGACATCATGACCTGCGCCAAGGGCATCACCTCGGGTTATATCCCCTTGGGGGCTTCCATCGTCTCCGACAAGATCGCCAAGGTGATCGACGAGGGCGACGAATTCGCCCATGGTTACACCTATTCGGGCCATCCGGTCGCCTGTGCCGTGGCACTCGAAAACATTCGTCTTCTCGAAGAGGAAGGCATTGTCGAGCGCGCGGGCAAGGAAATCGCACCCTATCTCAAGGAAAAATGGGAAGCGCTGGTAGATCACCCGCTGGTCGGCGAGGCCAGGATCGTCGGTCTGATGGGCTCCATCGCGCTCACGCCGAACAAGGCGACGCGGGCGAAGTTCAAGGCTCCCGGCGGCACGGTCGGCTACATCTGCCGCGAGCGCTGTTTCGCCAACAATCTGGTGATGCGCCATGTCGGTGATCGCATGATCATCTCGCCGCCGCTGACGATCACGAAAGCCGAGGTCGACATTCTCATTGAGCGCGCGCGCAAATCTCTCGACGAGACGCTGGAGCGGATCAATGCGGAGGGGCTGAACGCCTGATTTCCTTATGGACATTCTGACCATCAACGACCGGCCCGGAGAACATCCGCAGTCATGGTATGCCGCAACGGCTGACGCCCCCGGCCCCTACCCGGCTGCGGAAGGCAGGGTGAAAGCCGATGTCTGCGTCGTCGGCGGCGGCTATGCGGGGCTGTCGGCAGCGCTCCATATGGCAAGCCGCGGGCTGGACGTGGTGCTTCTGGAAGCCTCCCGCGTCGGCTCGGGGGCCTCCGGACGCAATGGTGGTCAGGTTTCCATGGGGCAGAGGCTCGAACAGGACGAGCTTGAAACCCACGTCAGCATGGATGACGCGCGGATGCTCTGGGATCTGGGCGCCGAGGCGGTCGACCGGGTCAAGACGATCCTCCGGGAAAGCGGCGATGACTGCGACTGGCGCGATGGTGTCATCCACGCCAATCACCGGGCGCGGTTCTCGCACCATTCGCAACAGCATGTCGAGCACATGCAGAAGGTCTACGGCTATGACAAAATCCGTTACCTCGACCGCGACGAGGTGCGGCATGAGGTCGGCTCAGAGGATTACCATTCCGGCACTTTGGATATGGGCTCCGGCCATCTCCACCCGCTGCGCTATGCCTTCGCCATCGCCCGTCTGGCCGAGGCGGCAGGCGCGCGCATTCATGAGCTGTCACGGGTCACGCGCATTGAGACCAAAGGCAAGCCGCGCATCCATACGGACAAGGCTGTAGTTGAGGCCGATCACCTGATCCTCGCGCTCAACGGCTATCACAACAATCTCGATCATGACGTCGCGCATCACGTCATGCCGATCAACAATTTCATCGCGGTCACCGAACCCCTGCCCGCCGATCTTGCCGCAAAGCTGATCCCGAACCGGCACGCCGTCGCTGACAGCCGGTTCGTGATCAATTACTACCGCATGTCCCCCGACAATCGGATGATTTTCGGCGGCGGTGAAAGTTATGGCTATAAATTCTCCGCCGACATTCGCGCCAAGGTGCGCGCCCCGATGCTTGGCGTCTTCCCGGAACTGAAAAACACGAAACTCGACTACGCCTGGGGCGGCACTTTGGGCATTACCATGTCCCGCCTGCCGCATTTCGCGCGTCTCGGGCCGTCCTCCATGTCCATCGCCGGGTTCTCCGGTCAGGGCGTCGCGCTTGCAACGCTCGCGGGCCAGATCGCTGCGGAGGCGGTCGAGGGTCAGGCGGCGCGGTTCGATCTGATGCAATCGCTGCCGAGCCCGCGTTTTCCCGGCGGGCCGAGCCTTCGGACGCCGCTTCTGGCTCTGGCGATGACGTGGTATGCTTTGCGCGACAAAATATAAAATACAACAGGATAAGAGGCGAAAATGACAGAGTTGAAAACCGACCGGTTCTATATCAACGGGGCTTGGGTCAAACCTCTGGGCGGCTTGATGATGGATGTGATCAACCCGGCGACCGAAGAGGTTTTCGCCGAGGTTGCCATGGGCACGGCCGCCGATGTGGATGCCGCCGTGGCGGCTGCGAAAGCCGCCTTCCCGTCCTTCTCTAAAACGACCAAAGCCGAGCGCCTTGACCTTTTGGCCTCCATCCGTGAGGTCTATCAAAGCCGCTATGACGAAATGTCCGCCGCGATCACCGAAGAAATGGGCGCGCCCATCTCGCTCTCCGACCGGGCGCAGGCCGCCGTTGGCATCGGTCATCTGGACGGTGTTGTGAAAGCTCTGGAAGCGTTCGAGTTCGAACATCGCAACGGGTCCGGCGATCTGATCGTGCATGAACCGATCGGCATCTGCGGCTTCATCACGCCGTGGAACTGGCCGATCAACCAGATCGCGTTGAAAGTCATCCCCGCGCTGGCCGCCGGTTGCACCATGATTTTGAAACCCTCGGAACTTACCCCGATGAGCGCGTTTCTCTATGCCGAAATTCTCGAAGAAGCCGGTGTGCCGAAAGGGGTGTTCAACCTTGTGAACGGTGACGGGCCGACGGTCGGCGCCGCGATCTCTTCGCATCCCGATATTGCCATGGTGTCCTTCACCGGCTCGACCCGCGCGGGCGTGGAGATTTCCAAAGCCGCCGCCTCGACCGTGAAACGCGTAACGCTGGAACTGGGCGGCAAAAGCCCGAACATCCTGCTGGACGATTGCGATTTCGAAGAGGCGGTAAAGCGCGGCGTGCGCCATTGTTTCCAGAACACCGGCCAGTCCTGCAACGCGCCGACGCGGATGCTGATCCCGCAGAGCCATTACGAGACAGCCATGGACATTGCCAAAGAAGTGGCGGAAGCGACGCAAATCGGCCTACCGTCTCAGCCCGGCAATCACATCGGGCCGCTGGTGTCGCAAATGCAATACGACCGGGTGCAGAGCCTCATTCAGGCCGGCATCGAAGACGGCGCGCGGCTGGTCGCGGGGGGGCTCGGACGCCCCGAGGGCTTCAACCGCGGCTATTTCTGCCGCCCGACGGTGTTCGGTGATGTGACCAACGACATGCGGATCGCGCAGGAAGAGGTGTTCGGTCCGGTTCTTGTGATGATCGCCTACGAGGATGACGAGGACGCGGTTCGGATCGCCAACGATACGCCTTACGGTCTGGCCGCCTATATCCAGACCGGCGCCTCGGAGGAAAGCCAGGCGCGTGGCCTTGCCATGGCACACGACATTCGCGCCGGCATGGTGCATCTCAACGGCTCGGATATTTCCTACGGCTCGCCCTTCGGCGGTTACAAGCTTTCGGGGAACGGTCGCGAAGGCGGCATCTACGGCATCGAAGATTTCTGCGAAATCAAGGTAATATCCACCTAATATCACGCATCACGTGAATTCGGAAGTCTCCGCAACAATGGCGCGTATGTTCTCCATCCCCTGAAGAATATCGCGCCGCACCGCCTCCGCGACACCTTGCGGGTCATGGCGTCTCAGAGCCTCAATTGCCACCTGATGCATGTCCGGCAGGTTCTGATTGCCGAACCGCGTACACATCACCCGAAGCGCCGGACCACAGCGCAGCCAGAGCGTGTCGATGATCGGGCTGATCACCTCACTCCATCCCGGCGCGTAGAGCTGCATGTGAAAGCGATGGTTGGAAATCATGTAACCGCGCATGTCGCCCTGACTCATCGCCATGTCAATCTCGCCATCCACGGCAATAAGATCTTCGATGCCCTGTTCTGTCATCCGCTCCGCGCCCCGTCGCGCAAGCTCGGGTTCCAGCGCCAAACGGGCGAAAATCAGATCGTCCACCTCGGAGAGCGTCAGTTCGGGCACGGTAACACGGCGGTTGCCATGAAAAATCAGCGCGCCTTCCGAGGTAAGCCGCCGGATTGCCTCGCGCACGGGTGTCATCCCCGCCCCGAGACGGTCGGTCAGCCCCTGAATCGTGACAGGTTCGCCGGGTACAAGATCGCCGGACAGAATCAACTCGCGAATGCCGCGATAGGTCCGCAAATGTGCGGGTTCCTTGAAATAGAGATCTGTCATGCCCGGCCCTGATCGTATCGAAATTTGCTCAAATCATCTGAACACAGATGGACGGGCCTCGGCAAGCGATCCGCATTTTTGATCGCGTTTTCAGTGCGAAAAAGCACCGGCCTGCGAAAGGCCAGTGCGGATTTGATCATTTTTTACACGCTATATCCGATTGGGAGCTCAGCCGAGCGCGTAGCCCGCGCCACGAACCGTGCGCACCGGGTCCTCTCCCCCATGCTGACACAGCGCCTTGCGCAGGCGACCGATATGGACGTCCACGGTGCGGGTGTCGACATAGATGTCCCGGCCCCAGACCCGATCCAGAAGCTGTTCACGCGACCAGACACGGCCCGGTTTTTCCATGAAGGTGGACAAAAGCCGGAACTCGGTCGGGCCGAGTTTGAGTTGATCGGCGCCACGGGTGACGCGGTGGGTCTCGGAATCGAGGCGGATATCCTCGTATTCCAGAACCTGCCCGGTGGCCGCCGGACGGACGCGGCGCAATTGGGTGCGCACGCGGGCCATCAGTTCGATCACCGAATAGGGCTTTACCACATAATCGTCGGCGCCGGTCTCAAGCCCGCGCACCCGATCCACCTCCTCGGAGCGGGCCGAAAGCATGATGATCGGAATCTCACGGGTGTCGGGGCGGGTCTTCAGGCGACGACATATCTCGATCCCAGAGACCCCCGGAAGCATCCAGTCGAGCACAATGATGTCGGGATTGTCCTCGTCCACATAGAGAAGCGCGTCGTCGCCGTTCTCCGCCTTGGAGACGGCGAAGCCTTCGGCCTCGAGGTTGTAGGCGAGCACCTCCCGCTGGGCGGGTTCATCCTCGACGACAAGAACACGGGGCTGGTCTGCGGACATCAGAGATCCTCCGCACCCGCGGCCTGCGAGGTGAGATCACCTTTCGGACGGGCGTCTTCCGGCAATTCTCCGGTGGTGAGATAGATCACCTGCTCGGCAATCGAAGTGGCATGATCCCCCATGCGCTCGATGTTCTTGGCGATGAAATGCAGGTGCATACAGGCGGTGATGTTGCGCGGGTCTTCCATCATGTAGGTGAGAAATTCGCGGAACAGGGCATTATACATCTGGTCGACGTCGAGATCGCGGTGACGCACCTCGTTGGCCATGGAAACATCGCGCTGGATATAGGCGTCGAGCGCCAGTTTCAGCATCTCCTCCACCTCGCGCGCCATGCGACGGATCGAGGGGGCGGCGCCTTCGATGGGGCGCATGTTCACGAGCACGCCGGTGCGTTTCGCGAGATTCTTGGCGTAATCGCCGCAGCGTTCGAGGTTGGTCGAGATCTTCATCACGGTCAAAACCGTGCGCAGATCGGAAGCGGTCGGAGAACGTAGCGCAATGAGGCGTGCGGCCTCCTCGTTGACATCCTCTTCGAGCTGGTCGATGGCCTTGTCCGCCTCGCGCACCTTTTCGGCCAGTTCCACGTCGCGCTCTTCGAGCGCCTGAGCGGCGTCCTTGATGGCGGCTTCGACGAGCCCGCCCATCTTCATGATCATCGCCTGAATGGCTTCGAGGTCGCGGTCGAACGCCGAGGCGATATGTTTGCTGTCGTTATGCATGACGTCTCTCTCCCTTAGCCGATCCGGCCGGTGATGTAGCTCTCGGTGCGCTCATCTTTCGGGTTGGTGAAAATCTGTTCGGTGTCGCCATATTCCACGAGGTTACCGAGGTGGAAAAAAGCGGTTTTCTGGCTCACGCGGGCGGCCTGTTGCATCGAGTGGGTCACGATGACAACGGAGAAGTTTTCGCGCAGCTCGTCGATCAGTTCTTCGACCTGAAGTGTCGCGATCGGGTCGAGCGCGGAGCACGGCTCGTCCATCAGGAGCACTTCCGGTTCGGTCGCCACAGCGCGCGCAATGCACAGACGCTGTTGCTGACCGCCCGAAAGCCCTGTACCCGGCGCATGCAGGCGGTCTTTCACCTCGTCCCAAATCGCACCGCGGCGCAAGGATTTCTCGACGATTTCATCGAGATCGGCCTTGTTTTTCGCCAGACCGTGAATGCGCGGCCCATAAGCGATGTTGTCATAAATCGACTTCGGGAAAGGGTTCGGTTTCTGGAACACCATACCGACCTTGGCACGCAACTGCACCGGATCAACGCGCTTGTCGTAGATGTCCTCGCCATCAAGTTCGATCTTTCCCTCGACACGGCAGATGTCGATCGTGTCGTTCATCCGGTTCAGGCAGCGCAGAAAGGTGGACTTGCCGCATCCGGACGGGCCGATGAAGGCGGTCACGGTCTTGTCCTTGATCTCCACATCCACGTCCTTAATCGCGTGGGTATCGCCGTAGTAAACCTGTACGCCTTTGGCCGAGATTTTGGTGTCGTTCATATCCACGTCTTTTCTCACAATTCGCATATCGTTCATGGGTCTAAACCTTTGATCTCTTTACCAGCGGCGCTCGAAGCGGCGGCGCAGGATGACGGCGATGATGTTCATCGTCATCAGGAATACAAGCAGGATGATGATCCCGCCCCAGGCCCGTTCATAATAGGCCGGGTCGGCACGTTTGGCCCATTCGTAAATCTGGGCCGGCATGGCGGAGTTCGGCGACAGGAAACCTGCCGTGATCCCGTCGGGCATGTTGGACGCGATGAAACCCACCATCCCGATCAGCAAAAGCGGCGCGGTCTCACCCAAAGCCTGTGCCAGACCGATGATGGTCCCGGTCAGGATGCCCGGCATCGCGAGCGGCAGGACGTGGTGGAACACCGACTGCATCTTGGACGCCCCCACCCCCAGAGCCGCGTCCCGGATCGAAGGCGGCACGGCCTTCAGAGACGCCCGCGTCGAGATGATGATGGTCGGCAGCGTCATCAGCGTCAGCACCAGACCACCGACGAGCGGCGCGGATTGCGGCAGGTGGGCGAACTGGATGAACACCGCGAGGCCCAGGATACCGAAGACAATCGACGGTACGGCGGCAAGGTTCGAAATGTTCACCTCGATCAGGTCGGTCCATTTGTTCTGTGGCGCGAATTCCTCAAGATAGATTGAGGCGGCCACGCCGATCGGAAGCGCGAGGAACAGCACCACGATCATCATGAAGAAGGAGCCGATCATGGACACCCCGATCCCGGCCTGTTCCGGGCGGCTCTCGGAGGCGTCGGAGCCAAAGATGAAGGCCGGGTTGAACGAGGTCTTCATCAGACCGGCGTCAACCATCGCGTCGGCGACATCGAGGTGCTCGGCATCGAGGTTCTTGTCGCGTACGAGGCTTTCCCGGGTCACGCGGCCCTTGAAATAACCGTCGACACGGGAGGAGGCCAGCAACCGGAAGTCGACCGTCTGTCCGATCAGATCGGGATTGGCCAGAACCGTATCCCGCACCTGCGCGGCGACCGAGGAGGACAGGATGTCCTCGACATCCTTTTCCTTGGCGAAGGGGATCTCGATCCCCTGCTCTTTCAGCGCCACAATCAGCGCACTGGTCACCAGCGGCTTGTAGCCGAAGGTCGTGACCTTGGCGAGATCGGCCGGGTCGCGGTTGCCGTTCTTGTCGAGCTTGGCCTCGGTCAGTTCCACCGGGATGGTGACGAAGGTCTGCTTGAAGGCCGGAATTCCGTTCGCGACGATCGAGAACAGAAGGGCCACGAGGAAGAACAGCCCGAGCGCGATGGCGCCGATGCCATAGACCTTGAACCGGGTCTCAGCTGCGTTCCGGCGTTTGGTCCGCGCGGTTTGCGTGAAGAGCGAGGTTTTGGCCGTCCCGTTGGTGGGGCCGTTATCAGCGGTAAAGTCGGACATCAGTCATACTGCTCCCGGTATTTGCGCACGATATAGAGCGCGAAGATGTTGAGCGCGAGGGTGATGACGAAAAGCGTCATCCCAAGGGCAAAGGCGACCAGCGCTTCGGGCGAGGAGAAATCCGCATCGCCGGTGAGCTGGGAGACGATCCGCGTCGTCACGGTGGTCATCGCCTCGAACGGGTTGAGATCGAGCTTGGCGGCGGCACCGGCCCCCAAGACCACGATCATGGTCTCGCCGATGGCGCGCGAGGCGGCCAGAAGGATAGCCCCGACGATGCCCGGAAGGGCTGCGGGCAGAACCACCTGTTTCACGGTCTCGGATTTCGTCGCCCCGAGGCCCAGAGAGCCGTCGCGCATCGCCTGCGGCACCGCGTTGATGATGTCGTCGGAGAGCGAGGAGACGAAGGGGATGAGCATCACCCCCATCACCAGACCGGCGGTCATCACCGAACGCCCGCCCTGCATCCAGCCGAGGCCGCCGTCCTGTCCGAAGATGGACATCAGGAGCGGCCCGACGGTCAGAAGCGCGAAGAGACCGTAGACGATGGTCGGGATCCCCGCGAGCACTTCGAGAAGCGGCTTGGCAATTGCGCGCACTTTCGGCCCGGCATATTCCGAGAGATAGACCGCGGCGAACAACCCGATCGGCACCGCGACGATCAGTGCGATGATCGACACATAGAAGGTGCCCCAGAACAACGGCAGGATGCCAAGCTCGGACCCGCCACCGAAGGAGGGCGACCATGTGGTGCCGAAAAAGAAATCCGTGGCCGGGTAGAGCTTGAAGAATTCGATGGTGTTGAAGATCAGCGATAACACGATGCCGATCGTGGTCAGGATCGCGATGGAGGCCGCCGACAGCAGCAGGATCAGGATCACGCGCTCGACGGAATTGCGCGCGCGCATATCCTTGCCGGTCCGCATATAGGCGATGGCAAAGCCCGCGATGGCGGCGGCGATCACGGCGGCGCTCATCAGCCAATGGCCGGTCGCGTTCATCGCGCGGTATTTCTGCGCCGCTTGCAGCACGTAGGGCTGTACGTTGGAGCCGAGGGCGACACCGACCTCTCCGAGGCGGCCGCGAATGTCGGTGAACTCGGTACGGATGTCGCGCGCCTGTTCCGCGCTCAGGGCGCCCTGCTCCACCGCAATGTCGAGACCTTCGGCCACACGCCGCACATCGGACATGGCAAGGTTGAGGGAACCGTAATCGCTCAGACCGCGCTCCGGGATCATTCCGGCCACCTGGCCGTGGATCACCATCGGCTGAACGATCAGCCAGAGCACGAGAACCGCAAAACCGGGGATCAGCGTGGCCAGAAGCACGTTCGACCCGTAATAACTTGGCAAAGAATGAAGCAGGCGAATGTCGCCCTGCGCATCTTTGAGCGCACGTGCGCGCCCGAGAACAAATCCGATGAGGCCAAGGGCCAGAACGAGGATGAAAAGCCACAAAACGGGCATTGAGCTGCTCCTATGCGGGACCTTGGGGAGAAATGGACCGGTCCGGTGCAGGGGTTTCGGAAAGCGACCTGTCGGAGGTTTCGGCGGGGCTTTCCGGCGGGAAACGGCGCGAGATCCCCCGCGCCGCCTCGGTATTCTTGCAAGCCGTCAGTGGCTTACTGCATGGTTTCTTCAGCGGCAACGGCAGCCTGGGTGGCAGCCAGTTCCGGGTCGGACACGAGGCCGTACTCGGCAAGCGGGCCGTCCGGGCCAGCCATATCGTCGGAGATGAAG
This sequence comes from Celeribacter persicus, assembly GCF_003050785.1. GTDB lineage: Bacteria > Pseudomonadota > Alphaproteobacteria > Rhodobacterales > Rhodobacteraceae > Celeribacter > Celeribacter persicus. The sequence goes on along the minus strand of NZ_QAOH01000002.1, from coordinate 25,687 downwards.
AACTCAGCGTATTCTTTCAGGCCCGGGATCACGCCGATGTGGGCTTTCTTGATGTAGAAGTAGAGCGGGCGGGAAACCGGGTAGTCGCCGGAGGCGATGGACTCGGTGGTCGCCTCAACACCGGACATGGTCGCGGTTTTCAGCTTGTCGGTGTTGTTTTCGTAGAAGGCGAGACCGAACACGCCGATGCCGTTCGGGTTGGCGTCGATGGAAGCGAGCGTCTCGGTGTAGTCGCCGTCGATGTCCACGGATTTGCCATCGGTACGGACAGCCATGCAGGCGCCTTCGGCGTCGTCTTCGGACATGCCCGAAGCGACCATGGCTTCCATCGCGCCGGTGGCTTCACAACCGGCCAGAAGCACTTTTTCCTCGAAGACTTCACGGGTGCCGTGCTTGGTGCCCGGGATGAAGGCCATGATGTCGGCGGCCGGCAGGTCGGCGTTGAAATCGGCCCACTGGGTGTAGGGGTTGGCAACGATCTCGCCGTCTTTCAGGACTTTCTCGGCCAGAGCATTGAAGATGTCAGCGGGCTCGAACGCGGTGAAGGCCGGGCCGTTCAACTGGGAGGCGAACACGATGCCATCGTAGCCGATGCGCACTTCGATGATGTCGGTCACGCCGGCTTCGGCGCAGGCGGCGATCTCTTTGTCTTTGATTTTGCGGGAGGCGTTGGCCACGTCGATGGTGTTTTCGCCCACGCCTTCGCAGAAGCGCTTGAGACCAGCGGAGGAGCCGCCGGATTCCACGACCGGGGTCGGGAAGTCGAAGTTTTCACCGAAGGCTTCCGCCACGATGGAGGCGTAGGGCAGAACGGTGGAAGAGCCGGCGACCTGCACCTGATCACGGGCGCTCGCGGCGGTGGCGGAGACGGCTGCGATCGCGATCGCGGAGGCGGTCAGTTTCACAAAGGACATCGTATGCTCCTGATTTGCTCTATGTCCGAGAGCGGTATTGCTCTCTCGTGGGGCGGTTTAGGGTCGGCGTGCAATGCTTTTGTGAAACTAATGTAACAGTTTAATGACAGATCGTGTGAATTTCCTCGACATCTTCTGAATTAGTCGAGAAAAATGGAGAAAATCAGGGGGTTTTCGCCACCTTTCATGACATTCGGTTAAGCTCTGTGACAGAAAATTAACCAACGTGTCCGGCGAAAAAACCGTCAGAACTCGTTCTCGGGCAGCATTTATGACACATCATTCATAAGGCAGGATGACGGAAAAACAGCTGCCCTGCCCCGCGTGACTTTCGATCCGCAGACGTCCGCGGTGGCGATTCAGGATATGCTTCACGATGGCAAGTCCAAGGCCGGTGCCGCCCATCTCGCGCGAGCGATGTGAATCGACGCGGTAGAAGCGCTCGGTGAGGCGCGGAATATGCTGAGCTGGGATTCCCTCGCCCTGGTCGGACACGTCCACCCGGACGGCCTGTGAGCGTATCGTCGGCTCTTCGGTATGCGAAGTCAGACAGACCCGCACCTCCTTGCCACGCCCGCCATATTTGATCGCATTCTCGATCAGGTTGGTGAAAACCTGAATGAGCTGGTCGTGATCTCCGGGCACCTCTTCGCGGCCCTCGACACCCTCAATGATCAGCGTCACATCCTGCGCTTCGGCAAGCGGTTGCAGATTGAGCGCCACGGAGCGCAGGATCGCCGAGACATCGACCTGATCGGTCGGGCGCACCCGCCGCTCCGCCTCCACGCGGCTGAGAGAGAGAAGATCGCCGACGATGCGGTTCATCCGTTTGGCCTCGCGATCCATGATGCCGAGAAAGCGCTCCCGTGCCGCCGAGTCTTCGGCGGCAGGCCCCAGCAGCGTTTCGATGAAGCCCAAAACAGCGGTCAGCGGCGTACGCAGTTCGTGACTGACATTGGCGACGAAATCACGTCGCATCTGCCCTGCCTCATAGACCTCTGTCTTGTCCTCGAAGGCAACCGTGACACAGGCAAAATCTCCCACGATCACCGGGCGTAATACCACGTCATACACCAGTTCACGCTGGCTTTCGGTGATCCGGTAGACCGCCTCGGCCGGTTGCGACAGGCGCAGCACGTTCTCGATTGCATCGAGCAGCATCGGCTGACGCAGCACGGTGATGTAATGCCGCCCGACCATCTGTTCGTTGAACAGCGCGCGCGCCGGGGCATTGGCCGCCATCACCCGCTCATCCCGCCCGATCACCACCACAGGCAAGGGCATGGCATCGGCCATGGCGCTGACCATTTCGCTGTCACGGGAAGAGGATTTGAAGCTGTATTGCATGGGAGATCCTGATTGCAGGCCTGCGTATAAGGCAAATGTAACCCTTTCATGACAGCTTTTGTCATCCTGGCCCAGTTCCACCTGCCTCTGCCCGAAACAGTGTCATCATTTTTTCAATTTGCGAATTTTTGCGTATTAAGCAAAAATATTGTTGCATTTTCGATACTTTGCCCGTTTCCTCAGATGCAAAGAGGCAGAAATAGATGGGGACCCAGCCGATGGGAACCGTAAGACAAACCGCTTTCGGAGAGTTCGTTGCGAGCCGGCACGGCACACAGCCGGATGCGGGCGGCATGATCCTGATGGTCGGGGAACCTCAGCGCATGCAGACACTGAAAAAGCACTTTCCCGAACGCACTGGCGTGTTTTTCATCGAATTCGGCGATCTCACCCCGGAAATTCTGCACAGCATTTGTCCCGACAGTGTGATTTCTCCGGCCATCTCAAGTCAGTTCGACTGTCTCGATCTTGCGGAATTCCTGAGTGCCGCGCGTTACAAGGGCGCCTATCGCGTCGTCGCGCGCGGCCTGCCCCGCCCGGAGATCATCCGCAACGAATTGCGCAGCTTTTATCCGGAACTGGATTTCGACATGTTGCAGCCTGAACCCGTGCGGGTTCTGGCTTCGCTGCACTGAACAACGCCGCGACGAAAGATACCATGACGAAAAAGGGGCCCTGTGGCCCCTCTTCTCATGTGATCTTCTGCAATCCGTCGCGATAGCGCTGCGCGTTCTGCTGGTAATGCAGGGCCGAGCCTTTCAGCCGGGCGATCTCCGCCTCCGTCAGTGGCCGCACCACCTTGCCCGGACTGCCCATCACCAGTGAGCCGTCGGGGATTTCCTTGCCCTCAGTGATCAGGGCGCAGGCCCCGATCAGACAGTTCTTGCCGATCTTCGCGCCATTAAGCACCGTCGCCCCCATGCCGATCAGGGAATTCTCGCCGATGGTGCAGCCGTGCAGAATCGCCTTATGCCCGATGGTGCAGTCCGCGCCGATGGTCAGAGGGAATCCCATATCGGTATGACAGACGGTGTTTTCCTGAATATTCGTGCCCTCGCCGACGAGGATCACCTCATTGTCTCCGCGCAAAGTCGCGCCGAACCAGATGCTCACGCCCTCTTCCAGAACCACCTTGCCGATGACATTGGCGTCGGGGGCCACCCAGTAATCGCCATTCTCCGGCAGAACCGGTGCGTGATTGTCCAGCGTGTAAAGTGTCATCCCTCGACCTCCTCGAATTCCGCCCTCAGCCCGCGCACGAAGTCCATCAGCCCCGGTTGCTGCGCGCGTTTCAGGCGCTCCGCCGATACGATGGTCTTCAACCGCTCGAAAGTCACGTCCAGATCGTCGTTCACCAGCACATAGTGATAGCCGTCCCAATGGCTGATCTCGTCCCAGCTCTGCTCCATCCGTTTGGCAATCACCTCCGGCGCATCGACACCCCGGCTTTCAAGTCGGCGGCGCAGCTCGGTGATCGAGGGCGGCAGAATGAAAATCGACAGGACGTGATCGCGCAGCACCGAGTTCGAGATTTGCTGCGCCCCCTGCCAGTCCACATCGAAAAGCACATCGCGCCCCGCCTCGATCGCCTTGCGCACCGGACCGGCGGGTGAGCCGTAGAAATTGCCGAAGACATTGGCGTGTTCGAGCATCTCGCCTTCGTCCACCATATGTTTGAATGTCGGCACATCGACAAAATGGTAATGTACGCCATCCTCCTCGCCTGCGCGCGGCGCGCGGGTGGTGGCGGAGACGGAAAAGCTCAGGCTCTCGTCCCATTGCATCAGCTTGCGCGCCAGCGTCGACTTGCCCGCCCCCGAAGGCGAGGAAAGGATGATGAGAAGGCCGCGCCGATCCGCTGTCCGGTCCATGGTCATGTGCAAAATCTCCCCTGAGGCGGTCTTGGCCTTGTCCTTAGCAGTCTGTTTCTGGCTTGAAAAGCGCACAGCGCCGCGCGGGGCTGACTGAGAGGGAGGAACATGCCGGGGCAAAATGTGACCGGAATGTGGTGGAATTTTCGGAAAAGGACTCACTTGCGGCGCGGGTTTAGATCCGCTCCATCAGAGTTCAGGACAAGGCGGCCCGACATTTAAAATTTTATCCTTTTGTGCGGAGAGATTTCCAGATCACAAAATCTGTTAACGCAAGATAAGAGGATTTATCCAACCTATTGTTTTCAATCAATCTACATCATTAACGCGGGCATAATGCCGAACGAAACCTTAAGAAATTCATTACCATTTCAACGAATAATTCTCCGCATGTTAACCACTGGTTAGGTTTTTCCACCAAATCGGGCAAGTTCGTGGCATATTCAGGTCAACACAGCGGTCAGGCCAAAACCGGTCTCGGACCGAAGAAACGAACCAGCGGGATCGACCGGGAAGCACCGGGCCAGCATAGAGAAGGGCCGCCCGCCTCAAAACGCACAGCCAGAGGGGACAGCCTCTTGGCCCGGCAGCAAAAGTAAAAGTAGTGGCAAAAGTAAAAGTACAGGTGACGAGATGAAGATTGAATATGTCAGCGGTTCAAATGTCGTATCCCTCATGCCCCGTCGTGGGGGGACGCATTTTCCTGCGCTGAAAACCGTGGAGGCCTATTGGGAGGGCCTGCGCAATGGTCGCCCGGTCCCGGCGCGCTCCGAGGTCGACCCGCGCGGCATGCAATCGGCGCTGGAATACGCCTTCATCCTCGAACGTATCGCTCCCGGCGTGGCAAGGTTCCGTCTTGCAGGCATGCATCTGAGCGATCTCATGGGCATGGAGGTGCGTGGTATGCCACTGACCGCGATGTTCGTACCGGAAAGCCGCGCGAAACTGTCGGAAGTGTTGGAGGCCGTTTTCGAAACCCCGCAGATCACCACGATCACGCTCAAGGCCGAACGCGGCATCGGGCGTGGCGAGATGGAGGCGCAATTGCTGCTCTGCCCGCTGAAATCCGATCTGGGCGATGTGAACCGCATCCTCGGCTGTCTCCAGTCGAAAGGTGAAATCGGGCGTCAGCCACGCCGTTTCGAGATGGCCGAGGTCCAGTCCCGCCCGCTTCTGGGCAACCCGACCGAGCAGAGCTTTGACACCACCGGGAAAGGCACCCCGGTCCCCGCCGGTTTTGCCGAGGCCAAGCGCGCCTATGAGGATGCCAACACCGAGACACCACGGACCACATCCATTCCGAAACAGGAACTGCTGCGCCCGCATGGCAAACCGCTGCTGCGTCTGGTGAAAAGCGACGACTGATCCTTTTCACTTTGCAATTCCGCACGCCCGTGCTCCTTATGTATGGAAACGGGAGTCTCACATGATCACCTACGCCATCGAGCCGGACCTTTCCGCCAATGAATTCCTCGCCCTGCTCGCCGCTTCGACGCTGGCCGAACGCCGCCCCGTCGACCAGCCGCAGCGGATCGCCAAGATGCTGGCGGGCTCCGATCTGATCGTCACGGCCCGCGATGCGGTGGGGCATCTGGTGGGGGTGGCGCGGTCCGTCACCGATTTCGCCTATTGTCTTTACTGCTCCGATCTGGCGGTGGATCGGCGCTATCAGGGTCGTGGCATCGGCAAGGCTCTGCTGCGAGAAACCGTCAAGGCTGTGCCGGAGGTCAGGACTCACTTGCTGCTCTCCGCACCCGGCGCGATGAGCTTTTACGAGGCGGCGGGCTATGAGAAAGCCGGGAATTGCTTCATCTTCCACCGGGGAGAATGACAAAAGCCGGGCACGAGGCCCGGCTTTCAACATCTTGAGATCGCAAAGCGTTTACGCAGACGCGGCAATATGCTCCGGCGTCTGGCCTTTTTGCAGTTCCTCAGCCACGAGGAAAGCCAGTTCCAGCGATTGCGAAGCATTGAGACGCGGATCGCAGGCGGTGTGGTAGCGGTCGGCGAGGTTCTCGTCCGACACGGCGCGCAGGCCCCCGGTGCATTCGGTCACATCCTGACCGGTCATTTCGAAATGCACGCCGCCCGGAATGGTGCCCTGATCGCGGTGCACGGCGAAGAATTCCTGCACCTCGGAAAGTACCTGCTCAAACGGCCGGGTTTTGTAACCGCTGTCCGATTTGATCGTGTTGCCATGCATAGGGTCGCAGGACCAGACCACATTCGCGCCCTCGGATGTCACCGTCTCAATGAGGCGCGGCAGATGATCGGCCACCTTGCCCGCCCCGAACCGCGCGATCAGCGTCAGACGACCGGCCTCGTTCTCCGGGTTCAGTTTCTCCATCAGCACCTTGAGGTCCTCGGCGGTGGTCGAGGGACCGCATTTCAGACCGATCGGGTTCTGCACGCCGCGGCAGAATTCCACATGCGCGCCGTCCGGCTGACGGGTGCGGTCGCCGATCCAGATCATGTGCCCAGACCCCGCAATCGTTGCGCCGGTGGTGCTGTCGACGCGACAGAGCGCCTCTTCGTATTCCAGCAAAAGTGCCTCGTGCGAAGTGTAGAAATCCACCGTCGCCAGTTCGTGATTGTTCTCGGAGGTCATCCCCGCCGCCTTCATGAAATCGAGCGCATCCTGAATGCGGTTCGCCATGTCGCGGTATTTCTCCGCCTCGTCGGATTCGGTGAAACCGAGCGTCCAGGCATGAACCCGGTGGATGTCGGCAAAGCCACCTTTCGAGAAAGCGCGCAGCAGGTTCAGCGACGCGGCGGCCTGGGTGTAAGCCTGCAACATGCGGTTCGGATCGGGGATGCGCGCATCGGCGGTGAAATCGAAGCCGTTGATGATGTCACCGCGGTAGCTGGGCAGTTCCACGCCACCCATGGTCTCGGTCGGGGCCGAGCGCGGTTTTGCGAACTGACCGGCCATGCGCCCGACCTTGATCACCGGCACTTTCGCCCCGAAGGTCAGCACCATGGCCATTTGCAGCATGACCTTGAACGTGTCGCGGATCTGGTCCGCGCCGAATTCGGCAAAGCTCTCGGCGCAATCGCCGCCTTGCAACAGGAAGGCTTCGCCACGCGAGGCTTTCGCCAGATCGCGTTTGAGCTTGCGCGCCTCGCCCGCAAAGACGAGCGGCGGATATTTGGCAAGCTGTGCCTCAACGGCATTCAGCGCGGCCTCGTCCGTATAGTCGGGCATCTGCACACGCGGTTTGTTGCGCCATGCGGTTTTCACCCAATCCGTCATCGTCTTCACTCCAAAACGGTTAATATTCTCCTCCCGTCCTGTCGGCTGTTAGCGTTAGCGCGCACAGGTGGTCTGAGGCGTTATAGAGAGTGCGGGGGCCTGAGAAAACCCAAAACAGACGTAAAACGGCGCGCAAATCCGTCGCAAAAGCCCATTTCCTGTGCGTTTGCCTGTGCGATCAGGGGCCTGGCGTCACCCGATAAGCCGCCCCGTCGATCACCGACAGGAACCAGATCGCCCCATCCGGGGCCTCGACCACATCGCGCACCCGCCCCGTTTCGGGCCATTGCCAGCGGGTTTCCCGGCTCAAATCGGGGGCCATGACGGCGATGTAATCGAACTTCAGAGAGCCGATCAGGTGCGCATCTTTCAACTCCGGGAACAACTTTCCCGAGTGGATCGTATAGCCCGAGGGCGCAATCGACGGTGTCCATTGATGCGCGGGCGGCTCGGTGCCGTCCAGCGTCGTGGGCGCAAAGCGACCCCCGCCGTAATTCTCGCCATAGGTTGTGAGCGGCCAGCCGTAATTCGCGCCCTTTTTCACAAGGTTGATCTCGTCGCCGCCCTGCGGCCCATGTTCATTGATCCAAAGCCGCCCCTGCCCGTCCAGCGCCGCGCCTTGCGGGTTGCGATGGCCATAGGACCAGATCGCATGCAAAGCGCCCGGTTGGTCAAGGAAGGGATTGTCGGCGGGAATGCTGCCGTCGCGGTTGATGCGGATCACCGATCCGTTGGCGCGCGAGAGGTCCTGCGCCAGCGCGCCCTCGCCGCGTTCGCCGACGGTGAGGAAAATTGTGCCGTCCGGGGCTTCGACGATGCGGGAACCGAAATGCTGGCCCTTGCGGCTGCCGTTTCCCATCACAAAAAGGTCGCGAAAGCCCTCAAGCCGCCCGTCGACCAGCCGCCCGACCCCAAGCGCCGTGCCCGCGCCGCCCGTCATCGGTTTGGAATAGCTCAGGAAAATCTCCCGACTCGTGGCGAAATCTCGCGGGACCATGACGTCGAGCAATCCGCCCTGCCCGCTGTCCCAGACCTTCGGCACACCCGGCACCTCGCGCACCTTCTCATCCTCAAGCAAAAGCAACCGCCCGTCCACCTCTGTGATCAGCACGCCGCCATCCGGCAGAAATCCGATCGCCCATGGCGCATCCAACCCCGTAACGATCGGGGTCACCTCGACCGCGCGTCCTCCCGCCATGCGCTCGGCGGTCATGGCCGGAACCGGCAGGATAAAAATCATCAGACTGACCAGAAAACGGATCATGCGGCACCTCTACATATCTGTAGTAACTGAGCTAGCGCGCAGACGCAGGCGTTCAATCCCGCCCCACCTGCACGTCCTCTGACACCGTGAGTCGGGGCATATTCATGCCAGGGAAACACACGCAAAACACGAAAGTCCCGCCGCCAAATCCCGCAAGGCTCACAGATTTTGAGCAAATGCCCCAAATCCGGGCACGATCCGGTCAAGGAACGGAACGGCATATCTTTCCATCCGGTCAAAGCCCGTCTAGTCCCTGGCCGCAGGACAAGATCCAAACAGGGAGAACTCTCATATGAAAAAGCTGCTTCTGGCGACCACCGCCGCCACGCTTTTGACCGGTGCGGCCTTCGCCGAAGAGGTCAAGGTCGGCATCATCCTCGGCTTCACCGGCCCGATTGAATCGCTGACCCCGGACATGGCGGCCAGTTCGGAGCTGGCGTTCAAGGAAGTGTCCGACACCGGTGCTTTCCTCGGTGGCTCCACCATCACGCCGATGCGTGCGGACAGCACCTGTATCGACGCCGCCGCGGCCTCTGCCGCCGCCGAGCGTCTGATCACCGCCGATGGCGTCGTCGCGATCATGGGCGCGGACTGCTCCGGGGTGACCGGTGCGATCCTGTCGAACGTCGCCGTGCCGAACGGTGTCGTGATGATCTCGCCCTCGGCCACCTCGCCGGGTCTCTCGACCGTCGAAGACAACGGGTTGTTCTTCCGCACCTCGCCGTCGGACGCGCGTCAGGGCGAAATCCTCGCCGATGTGCTTGAGGAAAAAGGCATCACATCGGTGGCCGTGACCTACACCAACTCCGACTACGGCAAGGGCCTGTCGGATGCGTTCGCTGCCGCCTATGACGGTGAAATCACCATCAACGCCTCGCATGAAGACGGCAAGGCCGACTATTCCGCCGAGATCGCGGCGCTGGCTTCCGCCGGTGGCGACGTACTCGTCGTTCTGGGCTACGTCGATCAGGGTGGCAAGGGCATCATTCAGGCTTCCGCCGACACCGGCGCGTTCGACACCTACCTGATGGGGGACGGCATGTATGGTGACAGCCTGATTGCCGATCTGGGCGACGTGGTCGAGGGCTCCATGGGCATCGTGCCATGGGCCGAGGGCGAAGGCACCGACGCGTTCAACGCGCTTGGCGAAGCCGCCGGCATCAATGTCGCCTCTGCCTACACCCGCGAAAGCTATGACGCGGCGGCTTTGATCGCGCTTGCCATGGCCAAAGGTGGCGAAGCAACGAAAGAAGCCGTGGCGGCCAACGTGCTCGACGTTGCGAACGCGCCGGGTGAGCCGATCCTGCCGGGCGAGCTGGACAAAGCGCTCGAAATTCTCGCCGCCGGTGGGGACATTGACTATGTCGGCGCGACCAATGTGGAACTGATCGGACCGGGCGAAGCGGCGGGCACCTATCGCTACTACACCGTGACTGACGGTGCGTTCGAGACGGTGGACATCCGCTAAAACACGGCGTAAGCCACGATATCCGGCCCGGGGCGCACTTGACGTCCCGGGCTGACTTTCTTATCCGGCCCGCGGCAAATGAGGTCGGAACTGATACGGGACACGAAACACATGATCGAAGTGCGTGATCTGCACATGCATTTCGGCGGTTTTCGCGCGGTGGACGGAGCTTCGCTCAGACTTGAGCAAGGGTCCATCACGGGGCTGATCGGCCCCAATGGCGCGGGGAAAACGTCGCTTTTCAACTGTATTGCCGGGGTGCTCACACCGACCTCCGGGCAGGTGCTTTTCAACGGTGAGGACATCACCGGACTGAAACCGCATGAGCTGTTTCACAAGGGCATCCTGCGCACCTTCCAGATCGCACATGAATTCGGCTCGATGACCTGTCGCGAGAACCTGATGATGGTACCTGCGGGGCAATCGGGGGAGACGCTCTGGAACACATGGTTCGGGCGCAAACGCATCGCCGACGAGGAGCGCGCGCTCAGAGCCAAGGCCGATGAGGTGCTCGAATTCCTGACGATCTCCCATATTGCGGACCTGAAAGCGGGCGAAATTTCCGGCGGGCAGAAGAAACTCCTTGAGCTTGGCCGCACCATGATGGTGGACGCCAAGATTGTGTTCCTCGACGAGGTGGGCGCGGGGGTGAACCGCACGCTCTTGTACACCATCGGCGATGCGATCAAGCGGTTGAACACCGAGCGCGGCTATACATTCTGCATGATCGAGCACGACATGGAGTTCATCAAACAGCTCTGCGACCCCGTGATCGTCATGGCGCAGGGTCAGGTCATGGCCACCGGCACCGCCGAAGAGATCATGCAGAACGAAGCGGTGATCGAGGCCTATCTCGGCACAGGCGTGAAGAACAAGAAGACCGAGACGGAGGACGCCGAATGACCTTCCTCCATGCCAATGAAATGCGCGGCGGCTATGGCAACGGCGCGGATATTCTCCACGGATGCACGCTCACGGTGCAAAAGGGCGAGATCGCGGTGATCGTCGGGCCGAACGGTGCCGGCAAATCGACCGCGATGAAGGCGGTGTTCGGCATGCTCAACCTGCGCGAGGGGCATGTGAATCTCGACGGCGAGGACATCACAGGTCTCAGTCCACAGGAGCGGGTCCGCAAGGGCATGGGCTTCGTGCCCCAGACCCATAACATCTTCCCGACGATGAGCGTGCGCGAGAACCTTGAGATGGGCGCCTTCATTCGTGAAGACGATTACGAGGAGACCATCGAACAGGTCTACGAACTGTTTCCGGCAGTCTATGAAAAACGTCACCAGAACGCGGGCGAATTGTCCGGCGGGCAACGGCAACAGGTGGCCGTGGGGCGCGCCCTGATGACCAAGCCAAAGCTTCTGATGCTGGATGAGCCGACCGCGGGCGTGTCGCCTATCGTGATGGATGAGTTGTTCGACCGGATCATCGAGGTCGCCAAGACCGGGATTTCCATCCTGATGGTGGAACAGAACGCCCGTCAGGCGCTTGAGATCGCGGACAAGGGCTATGTGCTCGTGCAGGGTGCGAATGCCTACACCGATACGGGCGCGAACCTTCTGGCCGACCCCGAGGTGCGACGCACCTTTCTGGGGGGCTGATTATGAGTATTTCCCCCAAGAAGAAGGCCCTTGCCGCGCTTCTTATCGCCGCCCTGCCCCTGCCCGCCCTCGCGTTGGAGACTTGTTCGGTCATCGTGCAAGGCGGCGGTGCGCCCTGGCGGTTTTCCCTTGAAGAGGGCGACGGGGTGAGCTGCACGCGCTATCTGCGTGAGGAAGGGGCTCACGATGCCACCTGTCTTTTCGAGACCACCGCCGAGGCGCCGAACACACACCGCTATCAACACAGCGACAGCAAGGGCTTTTGGGACCTGCGCGATGACGGTCTGATGACCGGCTATGTCGATGTGATCACCGAAGACCCGACGCCGGGGGTCGACATGCTCCCCTTCGGCGGCATCTGTCAGGAGGTTGTCTGATGGATATTCTCAACGCGCTGGTCGCGTTCACCAATTTCGTCGTGGTCCCGGCCACGGCCTATGGCGCGCAATTGGCGCTTGGCGCTTTGGGCGTCACCCTGATCTACGGCGTTTTGCGCTTTTCCAACTTTGCCCATGGCGAGACCATGTCCTTCGGGGCGATGGTCGTGGTGCTGGTCACCGGGCTGTTCAAGAGTTGGGGCATCTCGCTCGGCGTCCTGCCCACGGCGCTTCTCGCCCTGCCCTTCGGCATCCTCGCCACGGCGCTTCTGCTTCTGGCGACCGATAAGGTGGTCTACAAGTTCTATCGCAAAGTTAAGGCCGCGCCGGTAATGCTGGTGATCGTCTCCACCGGCGTCATGTTCGTGATGAACGGGCTGGTGCGCATGGTCGTCGGCACCGATGACCGCCGGTTCGCCGACGGGGCACGCTTCGTGATCAATGCCCGCGAGTTCAAGGCCTGGTCCGGTCTCGAAGAAGGCCTCGCGATCAAGACAACGCAGGTGATCACCGTGGTCGTGGCTTTGATCACCGTGGCGGCGCTGTTCTGGTTTCTGAACAAGACCCGCACCGGCAAATCCATGCGTGCCTATTCGGACAACGAGGATCTGGCGCTCCTGTCGGGGATCAACCCGGAACGTGTGGTGACGATCACATGGATTCTGGTCGGGGCTTTGGCAACCATCGCGGGGGCACTCTACGGGCTTGATAAATCCTTCAAACCCTTCATCTTCCAACAGCTTCTCCTGCCGGTTTTCGCCGCCGCCATCGTCGGTGGCATCGGCAATCCGCTGGGCGCTATCGCGGGCGGATTCGTCATTGCCTTCTCCGAAGTCACGCTCACCTATGCCTTCAAAAAGGTCGTGACCTATCTCGGGCCCGACAGCTGGTCGCCCGACGGGTTGGTGCAGCTTCTGTCCACCGATTACAAATACGCCGTGTCCTTCGCGATCCTGATCATCGTGCTGATCTTCAAGCCGACCGGCCTGTTCAAGGGGCAAAACATATGACCCATGCCGCCACACAGACAGGGGGCAAGCCCCTGCCCCGCACACCGCTTTATTTCGCCGCCATGGCTGCCCTCATTCTGGCCGTCGGCTTTCTTCAGTCGTGGAACTCGGCGCTCTCCATCCTCAACATGGGGCTGATCTCGGCTATCATGGCTTTGGGGGTGAACCTGCAATGGGGCTATGCCGGGCTCTTTAACACCGGCGTCATGGGCTTTGTCGCGCTTGGCGGGCTGGCCGTGGTGCTGACTTCCATGCCGCCCGTGCCTGCCGCCTGGGCCGCCGGAGGGGGCCGTGTGATCCTCGCGCTCGCGGTCGGGGTCATTGCCATTGTTGCCGCCGCCCTCGCCTATCCCCGCCTGCCGAAAGGCCGCATCCGGGGGCTGGTGATTGCAGCAATCCTGATCGTCGGGCTCTGGGCCTTCCGCACCCTGTTCGATCCGGCGGTGGCGGCCATCGAAGCCGTGAACCCAGCGGTCAGCGGCTATCTCGGCGGGCTTGGCCTTCCGGTCATTCTGGCCTGGCCTGTGGGTGCGCTTCTGGCCGCAGGGGCTGCATGGCTCGTGGCAAAAACCGCCCTTGGGCTGCGCTCAGATTATCTCGCCATTGCGACACTCGGAATTGCCGAGATCATCGTTGCCATGATGAAGAATGAGGACTGGCTGTCGCGCGGCGTGAAGAACGTCAACGGCCTGCCGCGTCCGGTGCCCTATGAGATCAACCTGCAACAGGCGGAATGGTTCCTGAGCCTGATGCACAGGATCGGCATGGACCCGGTCACCGGCTCGTCGGTTTTCGTCAAGCTGCTCTATGCGGGGTTCTTCCTGGCCGTGATCGTCATCATCGTCACAGCGATGGAACTGGCGCTCAAAAGCCCTTGGGGCCGGATGATGCGCGCGATCCGCGACAACGAGGTGGCCGCCGAAGCCATGGGCAAGGATGTCACCGGGCGCCACCTGCAAATCTTCGTGCTGGGCGCCGCGATCATCGGCTTTGCCGGCGCGATGATGACCACGCTGGACGGGCAATTGACGCCCACCACCTACCAACCGCTGCGTTACACTTTCCTTGTCTGGGTCATGGTGATCGTTGGCGGATCGGGCAACAACTGGGGCGCGGTTCTGGGCGGGATGCTGATCTGGTTTTTGTGGGTCGAAGTCGAGCCGATCGGCGCGTGGATCGTCGGGCTCCTAACCTCCGGCATGGAGGACGGGGCGCTGAAATCCGGTCTGATCGAGCGGGTGGCTTACATGCGCTACCTGACCATGGGGATCATTCTTCTGGTCGTGCTCCGCTTTTCGCCCCGAGGGCTTCTGCCCGAAAAATAGTAAAGCGGGCTTCTGCCCGAAAAGTAAAATGCGGGCGCTTGCCCGAAAAATAAGCGTCCGAACGCGAAAACCTGCGATGGGGCTTTGCTGAAATTTCTTTTCCGCATCGCCCCATCCCCACCTATCATGTGACAGTATCTCCGGTTTCACGGGCGTGTTTGCCCCAACATGAGGTCTCAACATGAGAGCAGGACTTTGAAACTTCTCGTTGGAATCTGTGCCGCCGGCCAATCGCGCCGCATGGGGTTCGACAAGCTTTCGACCCCACCTTCGCTGCACTCCCCGGACACGCTTCTGCGCCGCGCTGTTTCCGCCGCCCATGGCCACCCCTTCATCGTGGCCCTGCCCTCGGAAAACCATCCATATCACCGTGCCCGCCGCGACCTGCTACGGTCGCATGATCCGTTTCTTGTGGCCGGGGATACTGAGGCGGACCTCTCCGACACGTTCAAGGCGCTCGCCCGTTATGCGTTGGAACGAGAAGTCGACGGACTGGCGATCCTGATGGCCGATATGCCCTTCATCACCGCGAGCCATCTGGAGACGCTGGTGAACCTGTTCGAAACCTTCGGCGAAAGCCGCATCGTGCGGGCGCAATGTCAGAGCGGGGGCGAAGGCTATCCGGTGATCTTTCCCGCCATCATCCTGCCGGAGTTTGAGGACCTGTCAGGAGACGAAGGGATGCAAAGCCTGCTGCAACGGCATGGGGTGAAACGGATGGAGATGCCCTCCGAGGCACCTTGTTTGCATGTGAACACTCCCGAAGACTGGCGGCAAATGTAACACACCTCACGCGACCCACGGGGACAACGCATCGGCATCAAAGTGCCCGAAACGAAGAAAACCGCCTCCCCCGGGATGCACCCGAGGGGGGCGGTTACGGACCCCGCGCCGGAATTCCGGCGGCCTCGGCCAGCGTGAGATCACCCGAGTGAGATCAGGAAACCAGAAGCTCCGCCTCGTGTTTGCGCAGGATGCGGCGCGCGGCGGAGAAACCACCTCGGGTCGACACCTCGGCCAGCTCCGGGAAGAGCGCGAAGAGTTCTTCGCGGGCCTCGTCACCAATGCCGGAGAGCGTGTAATCGCCGGGCTGGAAGCTTTCCGACCAGGTGCCGTCCGACAGAACCACCTCATGACGGTCGAACATCACGTGGATATAGGTCAGGCCGGAGGCCTCGATCACATCCACACCTTCCATCCGGGTCAGGTGTTTGGCCGCAACCAGAACCTCGTGCTCGTCAAAGAGCAGCGCGGCCTTTTCGTTCGACACCAGCATCCGGTGGTTCGGCGACACCATCATATCACGTTCCGGCAGACCGGCCCCAAGCGCGCCCTGACGGATCAGCACCGGATTCAGTTCGGAACGCGCCGAGAGGTCGGCACCGGAGAGGGTCTTCGTCCCGATCCAGCGGATTTGCTGAATACCGTTGTCGCGGGTGATGACCCGGTCGCCGATCTTCAGCTCTTCCACCTTCACCTCTCCCTTCGGCGTCGCGATCAGCGTGCCGGGGGTAAAGCAGGGGATGATTTCCTCGATATTGGTGTAGTTGATGTTGGCATGCTCATTGGTTGCGGCGTTGAAGAGTTGAATCTCGCCATCGAACCCGTTGCCGTCGCTGTCGGTGTTCTGCACATGATCGGTGATCACCCAACCATCGTCCAGAAGCGCGGTCAGGTCGAGCGTATCCCAATCGACGCCGCCGTCGCCACCATGCACGGTGGTGTTGTAGACGCCAGAGGTCACGTCGGTGAAAGTGACGTAGATCGTATCCTGATCGTCGCCACCGTCGAGTACGTCATTGTCGCCGCCGCCGTAGATCGTATCCTCGTCTTCGCCGCCATGGACCGTGTCAGTGCCCGCGCCCGCGTAAATCGTATCGTCGTCGATGCCGCCGTCGATGTAATCGTCGCCATCTCCGCCATAGATCAGGTCGTCATCGTCCTGACCGTAGATCGTGTCGTTGCCGGCGCCGCCGTCGATTACGTCCTTGCCGTTTTCGACTTCGTAATCGTTTTCGTCGTCCGGGACGTTCAGGCTGTCCGGGTAGGCGGGATCGAGACCGCCATAAATGGTGTCGTCGCCGTCACCACCGTCAATCGTATCGGAACCTTCGCCACCGATAATCGTGTCGTCACCAGTGCCGCCGAGGATCGTATCGTCGTCGAAACCGCCGTCGATGTAATCGTCATCCGCGCCGCCGTCGATATAGTCGGCATCGTCACCACCATAGATGGTGTCGTTGCCCGCACCGCCGTAGAGCGTGTCCTTGTCATTGTCCGGCTCGGCATCGTCGGCGAGATAGGGACCGTAGCCGCGATCCGGCGTACCATCCGCGCCGCCGATGATCACATCGTCACCGGCACCGCCCTTGATAACGTCGTTTCCGTCGCCACCATCGAGATAGTCGTCGCCACCACGACCGGAGATGGTGTCATCGCCGCCCATGCCCCAGAATTCGTTGGTATAGGTGTCTTCTTCCGTGGTGCCCTGATGATCGAAACCGATCAGCGTGTCGTCATATTCGGAGCCGATCACCCCGTCGATACCGCCTTGAATCGTGTCATTGTCGGCATCGCCGCCGGACAGTGTGCTCGTAGAGAGATTGACATATACGGCTTCATCAGAACCCGAATAGTCGATATTGTCCTGACCCGCGCCCCCTTGGAACGTATCCGCACCGTCGCCACCGATAAAGGTGTCGTCACCAGCACCGCCGTGGAGATAGTTGGTGCCAGTGCCACCCACCAGTGTATCGTCTCCCCCCTCGCCGTAGAGGGTGTCGTTACCGGCGCCGCCGTCGAGATGATCGTCACCGCCAGCAGTACTTGCGTCCTCAGGCTCCTGAACTGAGACTGTGACGACAACATCTTTGAAATCCTGGTCGCCAAGACCTGCGATGTCTTCGAAATTATAAGTTACCGAACCGTCATCATTGTTTGTGCTCTGAGCATTCTCGCTATCGGAGTAAAATGTGCCTTCCGGGCTGGTGATTCCGACATAGACGGTTTCACCTTCCTCAAGATTGACAGTGTATGTGTTGCCGATTGAATCGTCATAGCTTTTCGCAAGAACAAAAAACCGCTCAGAACCATCTTCGGCAACAGTTTTCAGAACCAGCATGCCGTCGTAAGCCCCGGCCTGACTGTCGATGGTGATCGTGGCTTGACGCCCGCTCTCTTCCGTACTTTCCCCCTGATCGCCATAAAGCACGTCGGCGCCTATGCCGCCCTGCAACGTATCATCACCTTCCCCGCCATAGAGGGTGTCGTTATCGGCACCGCCCAGCAGCGTGTCGTCTCCCCCCTCGCCGTAGAGAGTGTCGTTACCGGCGCCGCCGTCGAGATAATCGTTGCCCGGCGCAATGGGGGTCACAACGGCATCGTCAATCAGATCACCGTTCATCGAATAGCCGGAGTTCACATCGCGGGCCGTCAGGGTGAAGGTGATGGAACTCTGGCCTTCGAAAGCTGCAGAGAACCAGGCGTCCTGATCGCTCGGGCTGTTGGGTTCCGTCCCCGATGCCGTCACCGTACCATCGGCATTCTCGATAAGCAGGGAACTGTCGCCGCTGACACCGAAGGCGGTGAAGGACGAAGCATCCACCGTGACAACTTCGGGATCAAGGCCGTCGTTGCGCGTGCTGTCGATGTCGTTGAAAGTCGCGGTGGAGTTGATCGAAATCGGTTCACCGGTTTCCGCATTGTAGAATTCAAGACGGAAGGTTGCAGTCATGCCACCCTGGCTAACAGAATTGTTGCCGTTCAGCAGGATTTCAGCGCCGGATTTGTATGCCAGATCGACATCGAGCGCTGGATCGGAAGTCGAAACAAGAACCAGCCGGGCATTGACGACAGTACCGTCTTCCAGAGTGGTAACGTTGCTGTACTCGGCACTGTCACCGGCGTGCGCATTATTGCTGCCAGATGCAGTTTCACTTCCTGTGATATAATTGCTGTAGGACAGCACCAGCGGGTCCGCGTCCTGTGCCGCATAGGGAGAGTCTTCCCCGCTGTCGCCATAAACGACATCGTCGCCTTCACCGGCCAGAACCGTATCGTCACCCCCGCCGGCAATAACGATATCGTCATCATTACCGTCTGCGTTGTCGCCCGCGTCGATCATGTCGCCTTCTGGATCGCCAGTGTAAGCGGTGTCGATATAGTCGTTTCCCGATGTACCTTCGACAATCCCATCGGTCGTGGGAGTCTCAGGGTTCGGATCAGCCGGATCGCAGCGATCATCGTATACCCGTTTCGTCATCGTCTCTCTCCTTGCGCAACCGCTCACCGGGAACGGGCATCCTCGTCACACACAGGATGGGATCGGGCGCACCGTAACCATCCAAAATCAAAAGTCCGCACACGCGAACAGGCCCTGACGGGCCATCCATGATGGGAAAGACACGACCAGAAATCCCCGACTCCACGGCGCAGCACCATGGTCATCGGCGTTTCATCACCTCAAGCAGCAGCAGATCGGAGACCCGACCTATTTTCCACATCGGTCACGCTGATCGACATCCTTCACCATCGGACATCTTTACGCGGCCGCCCCCGTGGCCTTTGTGCCCCCCAGTTGGGCTCTTTCTGGATATGTCAAAACCATGGTCAAGCAACAGGGAAAATGGCGAAAATGTGCTCAAATATGGCGTTGGGATGGCGCAAATACCTCAGAGCGATCAGAATTTAAGCACATCCCCGGAGGACAGCCCTCCTACGCAATGAAAATAATTACCATTTTTATGAATAAGTTAAGAAGAATTCACCGAAACCTCACAGGGTATTTTCCAGTGCAATTGACCTAAAGGAAGGCATTACGGACGATGACCTGAACGGACTGCGCCCAAATATGTCAAAAACAAGGCACTCATCAACCGGGAGAACCAATCACGGACAGAAATCCCAATTTGCGCAAAAGCGGGAACAATGCAAAACAGCGCGGCGAATCACATCACGCAGAAGTCAGACAGTGACCCTGCCGGAAAATGGTGAACGCAAGGCTTTGTCAAAGAACCCGGTCACATGGAGTCACATGGAGAAGACATACGGGGGTAGAAACAGGCCATAATTCAAAAACAAAACGCGCCCCGTAGGACGCGTTTTAATGTGGTGCTACTTCGAGCTTGTTAACGGCTCGACCGCGAATTCTGAACTGGAAAAATTATTCCACAGCCGCCTTTTGAATTCAAGTTGCAATTGATTGAGTTCCGCTGAAAACTATCCGTCATTAACTTTTACACTTTTAGGGGGTAAGATGCGTCTTGGTCTGGATATTGGCACGAATTCGATTGGCTGGTGGCTTTATGAAACCGACGGCCAGGGCGCGTCCGCGCGCATCATTGGCGTCATTGACGGTGGCGTTCGGATTTTCTCCGACGGGCGCGACCCAAAATCCAAAGCCTCTCTTGCGGTAGATCGTCGCGCCGCACGGGCGATGCGGCGGCGCCGGGATCGTTATCTGCGCCGCCGCGCCACCTTGATGAAAGTGCTGGCCAAATCCGGCCTGATGCCAGCCGACCCCACAGAGGCCAAAGCACTCGAATTGCTCGATCCCTACACGTTGCGCGCCAAGGGGCTGGACGAGGCGCTGCCGCTCACACACTTCGGTCGAGCGCTCTTTCATCTCAATCAACGGCGCGGGTTCAAATCGAACCGCAAGACGGACCGGGGCGACAATGAAAGCGGCAAGATCAAGGATGCGACACGTCGGCTGGACGATGCGCTTCATGACGCCAGAGCGCGGACCTACGGCGAATTCCTGCATATGCGGCGGCAGCGTGCCAGTGACCCGCGCCATGTGCCGACGGTGCGCACCCGGCTTTCGGTCGCCGCACGTGGCGGGCCGGATGCGAAAGAGGAATCGGGGTACGATTTCTACCCGGATCGTCGGCATCTTGAGGAAGAATTTCACGAGCTTTGGGAAACGCAGTCCGCTTATCACCCGGATGTTCTGACCGACGATCTGCGCGATCTGGTGTTCGAGAAGATTTTCTACCAGCGGCCTTTGAAGGAGCCGAAAGTGGGACTGTGCCTCTTCACCGCCGAAGAGCGTTTGCCGAAAGCCCATCCCCTCACCCAGCGTCGTGTGCTGTACGAAACTGTCAATCAATTGCGGGTCACAGCGGACGGCCGGGAAACGCGGCCTTTGACGCTGGAAGAACGCGATCGGATCATCCATGCGATCGACAACAAGAAACCCGCCAAATCGCTGAGCTCCATGAAACTCTCGCTCACAGCCTTGGGCAAAGTGTTGAAGCTGCGTGATGGGGAGCGGTTTACCCTTGAGACCGGTGTGCGCGATGCCATCGCCTGCGACCCCGTGCGCTCCGTGATGATCCATCCCGAGGCTTTTGGCCCCAACTGGTCGAAACTCGACTGGCAGGCGCAGTGGGAGGTGATTTCGCGCATTCGCAAGGTGCAGAGCGAAGATGAGTTTGCCGATCTCGTGAGCTGGCTCATGGAGCGATATGGTCTTGATGCGGAGCACGCCCAAAAGACCGCGAACGCGCACCTGCCGGAAGGCTATGGCCGCCTCGGGCTGACCGCGACGCAACGCATTCTGGATCGGCTCAAAGCCGGTGTCGTGACCTATGCGGAGGCGGTTGCGGCCTGTGGCTGGCACCATTCGGATCAGCGCACGGGGGAATGTCTCGACACCCTGCCCTATTACGGCGAAGTGCTCGACCGTCATGTCATTCCCGGCACTTACGACGAGAAGGACGACGAGATCACCCGCTATGGCCGGATCACCAATCCGACCGTGCATATCGGGTTGAACCAGTTGCGTCGGCTGGTGAACAAGATCATCGAGGTCTACGGCAAACCCGATCAGATCGTGGTGGAACTGGCGCGGGAATTGAAGCAATCGGATGCTCAGAAACGCGAGGCGATGACGCGCATCCGCAACACCACGGCGGATGCGATCCGCCGGAGTGAGACCCTGCGCGAACATGGCGTGAAAGACACCGGCCACAACCGGATGCTGCTGCGCCTGTTTGAAGAACTCGGTCCTGCGATAGGTCCGCGCTGTTGCCCCTATACGGGCGAGGTGATTACGGCGACGATGGTGCTCAACGGAGAGTGTGACATCGACCATATCCTGCCCTATTCGCGCACTTTGGATGACAGTTTCGCTAACCGCACACTCTGCCTGAAAGAAGCCAATCGCGAGAAACGCGACCAGACGCCTTACGAGGCCTGGGGCGACAACGCCGGACGTTGGGCAAAGATCGAGGCCAACCTCAAGAACCTCTCAGACAATAAGAAATGGCGCTTCGGCCCCGATGCGATGGAACGGTTCGAGGGCGAGAGTGATTTCCTCGACCGCGCTCTGGTCGACACGCAATACCTCTCGCGCATTTCGCGCGCCTATCTCGACACGCTCTATACCGAAGGCGGCCATGTCTGGGTCGTGCCCGGTCGCATGACCGAAATGCTGCGGCGGCACTGGGGGCTGAATTCACTTCTGAGCGACAAGGACCGAGGCGCGGTGAAGGCGAAGAACCGCACCGACCATCGCCACCACGCGATTGACGCCGCCGTGGTCGCCGCCACCGACCGCAGCCTGATCAACCGGATCAGCAAAGCCGCAGGCCTTGGCGAGAAAGCCGCGCAATCCGCCGAACTAATCGCGCGCGACACGCCCGAGCCCTGGGAGCATTTTCGCTCGGACATTGCCATCCAACTGGAGAAAATCGTCGTCAGCCACCGCGCCGACCACGGTCGGATCGACATCGAAGGGCGAAAATCCGGGCGTGACAGCACGGCGGGACAGCTCCACAACGATACCGCTTACGGGATCGTCGACGATATGACCGTTGTCAGTCGCACACCTCTCATGTCGTTGAAACCCTCCGACATCGAAGTCACGACCAAGGGAAAGAACATCCGCGATCCGCAATTGCAAAAAGCTCTCTCCGTCGCGACCAAAGATAAGGAAGGAAAGGCGTTCGAGGAGGCCTTGCGCCAATTCGCAGCCAAGGAAGGCCCCTATCAGGGCATCCGCCGTGTGCGTCTTGTCGAAACCTTGCAACGCTCGGCCCGGGTGGAGGTCGGACAAACGGAGAAAGGCACACCGCTCAAGGCCTATAAGGGCGACAGCAATCATTGCTATGAGCTGTGGAAGCTACCTGATGGAAAGGTCAAACCTCAAGTGGTGACAACTTTTGAGGCCCATGCCGGGATCGAGAAACGCCCTCACCCTGCCGCCAAACGGCTTCTGCGCATTTTTAAAAAGGATATGGTGGTGCTGGAGCGAGATGGGCAAACAATCATTGGCTATGTGCAATCCATGCATGTGAGCAACGGTCTGTATATTGCACCTCATCAGGAAGCCAACGCCGATGCGCGCAATCGAGACAAGAATGATCAGTTTCGCTTCATTCAAATTGGAGCCAGCCCAATGGTCAAAGCCAATCTACGCCGCATCCTCGTTGATGAAATCGGCCGCGTTCGTGACCCCGGTCCACCGAAAGTTTAAGCGATCTCGCGCGAATCACGAATTTATGACATACTTCCAAGGGTGTGGAGTATGAGTATTGGATCGTATTATTGATATTTCCAGCGACGGGCGGCATTTGTCACGGGAACGTGGCTTTCTGAAAGTGTCCGAACAGGGGACGGAAGTCGGTCGTATCCCGCTTGACGAAATCACCGCGGTCATTGTCCATGCACATGGCACGACCTGTTCGGCCTCACTCCTTGCGGAACTGGCGGATCGTGGCGCGCCCGTGGTCTTTTGCAGCCCCAACCACGCTCCGCGTTCGGTCCTCATGCCACTCGAAGGGCACCATGCCCAAGGCGCACGCCTGCGGGCACAATGGCAGGCGAAAGCGCCGTTCATGAAACAAGCCTGGAAACAGGTGATCGTCGCCAAGATCAGGATGCAGGCCGCAGCCTTGGACGCCCATGCGGCGGCGCCTGCCCCGCTCGACATGATGGCCAGACAGGTCACCAGCGGCGACAGCACCAATCTCGAAGCTCAGGCCGCCCGCTATTACTGGCCCCGGATGTTGGGAGAGGATTTCCGCCGGGACCGTGACGCGCCGGATATAAATGCACTTCTGAATTATGGCTACACCGTCCTGCGCGCCGCGACGGCCCGTGCCATTGTCGCCGCCGGTCTTCATCCGACAATCGGTCTGCATCATTCCAATCGCGGCAATGCCTTCGCCCTCGCCGACGATCTCATGGAGCCCTTTCGCCCTCTGGTCGATTGTGCCGTGCGTGGCCTCGCTGAGCGCAACGGCACGGAAGTAAACAGCGAGGCAAAACAGGCTCTTGCCCGCCTGATCGCACTCGATCTGCCTTTGGGGGACGGGCAATCACCGGTTTCCGTGGCGCTGGGCAAACTCGCCACCTCTCTGGGTCAGAGTTTCGAGACCGGGAAACTGTCACTCGCCCTGCCCACGCCGCCCGATCCTCTCACACTCGCGGGGCTTGGATCATGACGGATCGCCCTGCCCATCTTTCAGGATACCGGATCATGTGGATACTCGTAATGTTCGACCTGCCCACTGACACCAAACCTCAGCGCAAAGCCGCCACGGAGTTTCGCAACTTTCTGCTCGATGAAGGATTCGAGCGCAGTCAGTTTTCCGTGTACGCGCGTTTCGTCAACGGCAAGGACGCATTTCAGACCCGGATCAACCGAATCGAGCGCAATTTGCCCGAAAAAGGCGACATCCAGATTCTGAATTTTACCGACCGCCAATACCGTGATATCGTTCATTTCTCGGATCAGGGCCGCAGGGCTGCCAGAAAAAACCCGGAACAATTGGTGCTGTTTTGATGGAATATGCTTGGAAATGCGCGTCTCGCCCCCACTCAAAACCTTGCATTTACAAGGCCTTGAGCGGAGATCGAGATTAGCAGTTCAGAATTCGAGGTCCAGCCGCAACCTGAGGAAGCGCTGCGACAGTGGTTTGAGAAGATTAGCAGTTCAGAATTCGAGGTCCAGCCGCAACAACATCGGCGGTATCATCATTGTGACCGTCAGATTAGCAGTTCAGAATTCGAGGTCCAGCCGCAACATGGGTTCAGAACATGCGCGCGCGTTTGGCAGATTAGCAGTTCAGAATTCGAGGTCCAGCCGCAACTAGCGTAGTTTCGTTCAGTGGCCACTGGAGAGATTAGCAGTTCAGAATTCGAGGTCCAGCCGCAACACCCTGTCACGATGGACGGTTTTGGCGATAAGATTAGCAGTTCAGAATTCGAGGTCCAGCCGCAACCCGTGATCGTAGCGGGCCGTGATGGGCAGTAGATTAGCAGTTCAGAATTCGAGGTCCAGCCGCAACAGAAAGTGATTGCCGCTTGTTATGGCATGAAGATTAGCAGTTCAGAATTCGAGGTCCAGCCGCAACTCATGATCCGTCGCTTCTTTGCCGTAGTAAAGATTAGCAGTTCAGAATTCGAGGTCCAGCCGCAACAGTCCTCGAAGCCGATCAAGGCCGCCAAACAGATTAGCAGTTCAGAATTCGAGGTCCAGCCGCAACACCTCTGCGGCCTGAATGATCTCCCACTTTAGATTAGCAGTTCAGAATTCGAGGTCCAGCCGCAACTGTCAGATGATACAGAGGCACTTGAGCGCAAGATTAGCAGTTCAGAATTCGAGGTCCAGCCGCAACTATGGAGAAGCACTTAGCCGTATTGAAAGTAGATTAGCAGTTCAGAATTCGAGGTCCAGCCGCAACTCCTCGCTCATACCCTCGGTGAAGGTCACAAGATTAGCAGTTCAGAATTCGAGGTCCAGCCGCAACTGAACGTCGGAACGACTTCGGTGTCCTCACAGATTAGCAGTTCAGAATTCGAGGTCCAGCCGCAACGC
The DNA here is from genome assembly GCF_003050785.1 of Celeribacter persicus. GTDB lineage: Bacteria > Pseudomonadota > Alphaproteobacteria > Rhodobacterales > Rhodobacteraceae > Celeribacter > Celeribacter persicus. The sequence goes on along the minus strand of NZ_QAOH01000002.1, from coordinate 426 downwards.
GCATGGCGCGATGATCGACCTCGGTTATAGATTAGCAGTTCAGAATTCGAGGTCCAGCCGCAACGACGACAGGCGACAGCTTTTCATAATTCGCAGATTAGCAGTTCAGAATTCGAGGTCCAGCCGCAACACCGAGGGTGCGCGACACCTGACGAAAAATAGATTAGCAGTTCAGAATTCGAGGTCCAGCCGCAACTAATCCTTTGGGCGGCTTAGCGGTGTGCGAAGATTAGCAGTTCAGAATTCGAGGTCCAGCCGCAACTATGCGGAGCAACACAAGGCGGAAAGAGCAGATTAGCAGTTCAGAATTCGAGGTCCAGCCGCAACAAGAGTAACCGCCCGATTGAGACCGCAGGTTACTTCTGAAGCATAGGGGCGACCAAGATGATCGCCATGCCGGTCAGGCAAAAGATTGCGCCGATGATA
>NZ_QAOH01000001.1 GCF_003050785.1 Celeribacter persicus | reverse complement strand
TGGCCAGCTCGCTGACTGTTTCTTCGCCTTTCAGCGCTGCCAACGCCACCTTGGCTTTGAACTCTGGGTGATGTTGCTTCCGTTTCGACATATCTCCTGCGTGTTGAAGATCAGCAGACTACAAATCGCAGCTTACGTCAGTGTCCGAATTTCGGGAGGTAGCTCAAAATGGGCATGATAATGGCTCCATTAATTATGGGTTAATAAATTCATACTGATTTTGTCGGGATTTTAGGTTCTGTCAATCTGGTAAATGAGTGAAAGGCATCGCTCATTGCCAAAGCTTTGACGCTTGAAAGGATAGTTTTCGCTTTTCAGGTGATAACTCTTGCCACAAGGCCCATACCCCTCTATATCGCGCGAGTTCTCTGCCCAGAGAGCGCATGAAGAGGGATTCGCTCAAACCCTGAGCTCCCGCTTCATAAGGTTCGACGAGGGTGCCCGATGAGCGGTCATCTTCCTCTCAACCTCAATAAGCCTAAGAAAGGCAACGCAATGCAAGGCCAGAACATTCGTATTCGGCTGAAGGCGTTCGATTTCCGCGTGCTCGACGCATCGACCCAGGAAATCGTCAACACGGCGAAGCGCACCGGCGCTCAGGTCCGTGGCCCGATCCCCCTGCCGAACAAGATCGAGAAGTTCACGGTTCTCCGTGGCCCTCACATCGACAAGAAATCCCGCGACCAGTTCGAGATCCGGACGCACAAGCGTCTTCTCGACATCGTTGATCCGACCCCCCAGACCGTGGACGCGCTGATGAAGCTCGACCTCGCCGCTGGTGTGGACGTCGAGATCAAAGTCTGAGGAGGGCAATAGAGATGTTGCGCTCTGGTGTTATCGCGAAGAAGGTCGGCATGACCCGCCTCTTCATGGAAGACGGCAAACAGATTCCTGTCACCGTTCTTCAACTCGACAATCTGCAAGTGGTTGCACAGCGCACCACCGAGAAAGACGGCTACACCGCCGTTCAGCTCGGCGCTGGCTCCGCAAAAGCAAAACGGACCTCCCAAGCTATGCGTGGTCACTTCGCTGCGGCGAATGTGGCCCCGAAACGCAAAGTGGCCGAGTTCCGCGTGGATGAAGACAAGCTGATCGAAGTGGGTGCGGAAATATCCGCTGATCACTACCTCGAAGGTCAGTTCGTTGACGTTTCCGGCACATCCATCGGTAAAGGTTTTGCCGGTGCCATGAAACGCCACAACTTCGGTGGTCTGCGCGCCTCCCACGGTGTGTCCATCTCCCACCGTTCCCACGGTTCCACCGGTCAGTGTCAAGAACCGGGCCGTGTGTTCAAAGGGAAAAAGATGGCCGGTCACATGGGTGCTGCCCGTGTCACCACCCAAAACCTCCAGGTTGTCCGCACCGACGCCGACCGTGGCCTGATCATGGTCAAAGGCGCTGTTCCGGGCTCCAAAGGCGGCTGGGTCACCATCAAAGACGCCGTGAAGAAAGCAGCTCCGGCTGATCTTCCGCTTCCGGCTGCTCTGAAATCCGCTGCCTCTGAAGCAACTGCGGCTCCGGCCGAAGAAGCTCCGGCAGAAGGGGGTGAAGCATGAAACTTGACGTGATCAAACTCGACGGCGCCAAGGCCGGTACGCTGGATCTGGACGAAGCTCTCTTCGGCCTCGAACCGCGCGCTGACATTCTGCACCGTGTGGTCCGCTGGCAGCGTAACAACGCGCAAGCCGGCACCCACAAGGTGAAGACGAAGTCCGAAGTGTCCTACTCCACCAAGAAGATCTACCGCCAAAAAGGCACCGGTGGCGCCCGCCACGGGTCCCGCAAGGCGCCGATCTTCCGCAAAGGTGGTATCTACAAAGGCCCGACCCCGCGGTCTCACGGCCATGAGCTGACGAAGAAATTCCGCAAGCTCGGTCTGAAACACGCGCTCTCCGCGAAAGCCGCAACCGGCAATCTCGTGGTTCTGGACGAAGCGAAACTCGCCGAAGCCAAAACCGCTCTGCTGGCCAAAGCTGTCAAGGAACAGGGCTGGAAACGCGTGCTGATCATCGACGGCGCCGACATCGACGCGAACTTCAAAGCTGCGGCTGCGAACATCGCCGGTGTGGACGTGCTGCCGACCATTGGCGCCAACGTTTACGACATCCTGAAACGTGACACGCTCGTGATCACCAAAGCAGGTGTCGAAGCTCTGGAGGCTCGCCTGAAATGACCAACAAAGCTGAACTCTACGACGTGATCCGCAAACCGATCATCACCGAGAAAGCCACCATGGCTTCTGAAAACGGTGCCGTGGTTTTTGAAGTCGCCATCGACTCCAACAAACCGCAGATCAAAGAAGCTGTGGAAACGCTCTTCGGTGTGAAGGTGAAAGCGGTGAACACCGTTGTCACCAAAGGCAAAACCAAACGCTTCCGCGGCATGCCGGGCAAGCGTAAGGACGTGAAAAAGGCCTACGTCACCCTCGAAGACGGCAACGCGATCGACGTGTCCACCGGTCTCTAAGCACATCGCTTAGATCGGGAGAAATGAAGAAGCCCCTCGGTGAGAGCCGGGGGGCTTTTTTTAATTTTCTTGCAAATTTAAGTCGCAGTGGCTGAAAATTTCTTGAAATCAGTGAGTGATCTAAAAGGAAGTGAGTGAAATGAAGCCTTGGATAGGCCACGCTGAATATTATGGGTAATAGAGAACCGAAGGTGAAATTTTATGACTGATGAGATTAAGCCACCAGTTGGCAAACTTGAGTCTTTTCTTGGGATACCTGCGTCTGAGCTCGCGTACGCGGCTAATGCAGTAAGTGTAATCGGCGGGGCTGCATCTGTTGTCGGTTTTTTTGCGACGAGATCAGAAAACAGAAAAATTCTTGGTCGTTTGAGCGAAATTCAAGATTATCTGAAAGAGATGGATGAAAAGCTCAACCATATTTCATCACAGAACGAGGAAATACTTGATCGTCTTGATCGCCTTCCTGCAGAAATCAGGCAAATTGTCGATGAAGTTGTCGGGACACATTTTTTGGAAGAAAAGTATTCCGAACTTATTTCCATTCAGAATACTTATTTCTCATTGAATCGTTTTGAGCGGCGTCGTTTCAGGATTAACGCGACAGGTTGGGAAACCTACAGCGCTGGCCTTACCTATCTCATGTTGAATGAGTATCGGTTAAGCAAAATCATTCCGCTTTTGAAATGGTGCGAATTCGCACTCATCATTACCGAAGGTAGGGCCACAAAAGTCATTCGTGATTTGGTGTTTGGCAAGAGTGGCGTCATGTTGCCGCTATTTCTTGACGTACGAGACAACATGAGGAAGGCTCATAACGATTTACTTACTGCTCTACAGTCAAAATACATAACCTCACATAATTTCTCAGATCAGTTGATAGATCTCGATAAGCTTAGTTATGTTCTTGCCTCGGATCTTCCGGAAAGCGGACGCCGACATGTGATGGATTGCCCGCCGGGTTTCATTATCAATGGGAGATGTAGAGAATTTGTGGTTACTTACACGATCAGAGAGAATGTGAAATTTAACGAAGAAAAAAGAAATTTCCCTAATGAAATTGCGCGGCTGAAAGCAGCTTTGGTTGAGCGTAGGGATCAATACGCCGCTGTAAGAGACTCTATTTTGTCGCTTTTGTCTTATTTTGAAATGGTTGGAGATGACGCCGTTGAGTTGTCGTCGATTCATCTTACTACCAACTTAGCAAACCCTGAAGACGTTCCTGAAGGAGAAGCGCGTTTCCTTCTGCTTGCTGATGAGTTTCAGGCTTCTCCAGAATGATGTGTCGAGTGAGTATTAATCCCTAGACTCCCCCTCCAACACCCACTATACCCCGCCCATCTCACGGTCCCGGATTCGTTCTTGGGGCCCGTGATTTGTGTGGGACGAGGGTCAGACGACAGTCACGAGAGCCCCCGGCCTTAGACGAAAACGGGTCGTAGCGAGACGCTACATCACATGACCCAAAGCAAACGGAAGACAGAAACTATGGCACTCAAGTCGTATAAACCGACGACGCCTGGCCAGCGTGGGCTGGTTCTGATCGACCGTTCGGAGCTTTGGAAAGGGCGCCCGGTCAAATCTCTCACTGAGGGTTTGACCAAGAACGGCGGTCGGAACAACACCGGACGGATCACGATGCGCCGCAAAGGCGGCGGGGCAAAGCGTCTCTATCGCATCGTCGACTTCAAACGCACCAAGTTTGACGTCGCTGCAACCGTGGAACGGATCGAATACGACCCGAACCGCACCGCGTTCATCGCGCTCATCAAATACGAAGACGGCGAACAGGCTTACATCCTGGCTCCGCAGCGTCTGGCCGTCGGCGACAAAGTGATCGCCTCCGCCAAAGCTGACGTGAAGCCCGGCAACGCCATGCCGTTCTCCGGTCTGCCGATCGGCACGATCGTCCACAACGTCGAGCTGAAGCCCGGCAAAGGTGGTCAGATCGCGCGCGCAGCCGGCACCTACGCCCAATTCGTGGGTCGTGACGGTGGCTACGCCCAGATCCGCCTCTCTTCTGGCGAGCTGCGTCTCGTGCGTCAGGAATGCATGTGCACCGTTGGTGCCGTGTCCAACCCCGACAACTCCAACCAGAACATCGGTAAAGCCGGTCGTAACCGCCACAAAGGCATTCGTCCGTCCGTCCGCGGTGTTGTCATGAACCCGATCGACCACCCGCACGGCGGTGGTGAAGGCCGTACCTCTGGTGGCCGTCACCCGGTGACTCCGTGGGGCAAGCCGACGAAAGGCGCGAAAACGCGCAAGAACAAAGCGACGGACAAATTCATCGTTCGCTCGCGTCACGCTCGGAAGAAGGGTCGCTAAGATATGGCACGTTCTGTCTGGAAAGGCCCGTTTGTGGACGCTTACGTCCTCAAGAAGGCCGAAAAAGCTCGCGAGGGCGGTCGCAACGAGGTCATCAAGATCTGGTCCCGCCGCTCCACCATTCTGCCTCAGTTCGTTGGTCTCACCTTTGGTGTGTACAACGGCCAGAAGCATATTCCTGTCAACGTCACGGAAGACATGATCGGTCAGAAGTTCGGTGAATACGCGCCGACCCGCACCTATTACGGTCACGCCGCTGACAAGAAAGCGAAACGGAAGTAAGTCATGGGTAAGGTTGCAAATCCCCGTCGCGTGGCTGACAACGAAGCAATGGCGAAAACCCGCATGCTTCGCGTTTCCCCGCAAAAACTGAACCTCGTGGCTCAGATGATCCGCGGCAAGAAAGTCGACAAGGCCCTCACCGACCTGACTTTCTCCAACAAGCGTATCGCAGCAGACGTGAAAAAATGCCTGCAAAGCGCGATCGCCAATGCCGAGAACAACCATAACCTCGACGTCGATGAGCTCATCGTCGCCGAAGCCTGGGTTGGCAAGAACCTCACCATGAAACGCGGTCGTCCGCGCGCCCGTGGCCGGTTCGGCAAGATCATGAAGCCGTTCGCGGAAATCACCATCAAGGTGCGTCAAGTTGAGGAGCAAAACTAATGGGTCATAAGGTTAACCCGATTGGCATGCGTCTCCAGGTCAACCGCACCTGGGACAGCCGCTGGTACGCTGATACGAAAGATTACGGCAATCTTCTTCTCGAAGACCTGAAAATCCGTGATTTCATCAAGGAAGAATGCAAGCAGGCCGGTGTGTCGCGCGTCATCATCGAGCGCCCGCACAAGAAATGCCGTGTGACCATTCACACCGCCCGTCCGGGCGTCATCATCGGCAAGAAAGGCGCGGATATCGAAGGTCTGCGCAAGAAAGTCGCCGCGATGACCGACAGCGAGCTGCACCTCAACATCGTTGAAGTGCGCAAGCCGGAACTGGACGCTGCCTTGGTGGCCGAGTCCATCGCCCAGCAGCTTGAGCGTCGTGTGTCCTTCCGTCGTGCCATGAAACGCGCCGTGCAGAACGCCATGCGTATGGGTGCCCTCGGCATCCGCGTAAACGTTGCCGGTCGTCTCGGTGGTGCCGAGATTGCGCGGACCGAATGGTACCGCGAAGGTCGCGTGCCGCTTCACACACTGCGTGCGGACATCGACTACGCCCACGCCGAAGCGTCGACTGCCTATGGCATCATCGGCATCAAAACCTGGATCTTCAAAGGCGAGATCATGGAACACGACCCGCAGGCTCGTGACCGTCGCGCCGAAGAAGCCCAAGCCGGTCCGGCACCTCGCGGTGACCGCGGCGGCCGTCGCTAAGGAGGGTCTGATCAATGCTTCAGCCTAAGCGTACAAAATTCCGCAAAATGCACAAAGGCCGCATCCACGGCCAGGCAAAAGGCGGTTCCGATCTGAACTTCGGCACCTTCGGCCTCAAAGCCGTCGAGCCCGAGCGTATCACCGCGCGTCAGATCGAAGCAGCCCGTCGTGCCATGACGCGTCACATGAAGCGTCAGGGCCGTGTATGGATCCGTATCTTCCCGGACACTCCGGTGACCGCGAAACCCGTCGAAGTTCGTATGGGTAAAGGTAAAGGCTCCGTGGACCGTTGGGTCTGCAAAGTCAAACCGGGCCGCGTGATGTTCGAACTGGACGGCGTGTCGGAAGAAGTCGCCCGCGAAGCCCTGCGCCTCGCCGCGATGAAACTCCCGATCAAAACCCGCACGGTCGCGAAAGAAGACTGGTGAACGTGCAGTCCGTGTAAGCGGACTGTCACGAGCATGTGGCAGTCGTTTTCGAAGAAAACGATGAGAACATGCCCGGTTGAGAATAAAGAACCCCCGCCGATCTCTCGGCGGGGGTTCGTTTTTCTGTGGATGTGTGAAAAGACTCACTCCACCCCAATCTCCAACCCAAAGCTCAACTCAGACGTCACCCCGTCGCCCCAGAACCCGCCCTCGATCGGCATTGTCCCGATCTGATCCGGAGCGGCGGCCAGACCCACATGCCCGTCCGTCACGGCGACCCCATGGGTGGGGTCGAACCCCTGCCAGCCCAGCCCTGGCAGGTAGACCTCCGGCCAGGCGTGCAGATGACGCTTGCCATCCGGCGTTTCCGCCCGTGCCTGATAACCCGACACGAACCGCGCCGGGATGCCGAGGCTGCGACAGGTGGCGATGAACAGGACGGCGAGATCACGGCAAGCCCCCGCGCCGCTCGAAAGCGTCTCTGAGGGTGTCTGGGCATAGCCCGTCGGGCGGATATGCCGGCGGGTGCGCGCGTAGAGCGTTTCCGTCAGATGGTGGAGAAAGGGCAGGGGCGCACTGCTGTCACGCAGCAGTTGCTGCGCAAATTCGATGATCAGGTTCTCCTCACCTGTCCCAAGACAGGTCGCCATATCCGGCATGTCCCACGGCAGCGGCGGCAGCGTCTCGGGGGCGGGAGGGGCGATGCTTTCACAGGTAAACCGGCTGACGATGCGCAACTCCCGGGTTTCTCCGAGGAAACCGACACGGGTTTCTGGCGTGCCATGCGGAGAAATCCACTCTTCCCGCCATGCGGGGGCGGGGCTGATCTCATAACGATGATCGAGAGTGCGCACACCAAAGGGTTTGAGCCGCAAAAGCTGATCGCCCAGACGCACCGGGGCGGAGTAGCGATAAAGAGTCTCGTGGCGGACAGTGAAGTGCATTTTGAACTCCTGCGCCCAGCAAGCCATGCTGCGGGTGCAAAATCAAGTGTCTGCCTCTCTTGTCATGCATCACCCCCATGCACATATCCGGTGTCACGCCAAAAGGAGACGACGCCCATGCGTGCGCAGCTTGCCGCCTTCCTCGACCGGCCCGTGACCCGCTACGGCATCATGGCTGTGATCCTGTTCAATGCCGTGATCCTGGGACTGGAAACCTCGCCTCGCGTGATGGCGCGCGCGGGTGGGCTGATCACTTTTCTGGATGGGCTTTGCCTTGCCATATTCACCGTCGAAATCCTGGCAAAACTCTATGCCCGCGGCCCTGCCTATTTCCGCTCCGGCTGGAACATCTTCGATTTCGTGATTGTGGCGGTGTCCTATATGCCGGCGGGACAAGGCTTTGCCGTATTGCGGAGCCTGCGCATCCTGCGACTGCTCCGCGTAGTTTCCGTCGCACCGACCTTGCGCCGGGTGGTGGAGGGCTTTCTCTCTGCACTGCCGGGCATGGGCTCGGTCTTCCTGTTGATGGGCGTGATTTTCTACATCGCCTCGGTCATGGCGACACGGCTCTTTTCCGCGACCTTCCCGGACTGGTTCGGCGATCTGGGGTCCTCGGCCTATACGTTGTTCCAGATCATGACGCTGGAGAGCTGGTCCATGGGAGTGGTGCGCCCGGTGATGGAGGTTCATCCGGATGCGTGGCTGTTTTTCGTGCCTTTCATCCTCGTGACGACCTTCGCGGTGGTGAACCTTGTGGTCGGCCTGATCGTGAACTCAATGCAGGATGCCCATGCCGAGGAAAGCAACGCCGCGACGGACAGCTACCGCGACGATGTTCTGAAGCGTCTGGAACGGATCGAGAAGGCGCTGGAGCGGCGTTGAGTTACTCATTCGCGTTAGTAACTCAAACACTCCCCCGGAGTGTTTGTCGCGCAGTTGCGCGAACCGTTACTCACCCCACTTATAGTTAAAGCTCACCGAGACCCGGTCGAATTCCGACTGGTTCATCATCACCTCATGGCGCAGCCAGCTTTCCCAAAGCATGATGTCGCCTGCTTCCGGGGAGAGGTAGATGAAATTCTGCATCTCCCGGCGGGCGTCTTTGCGGCGCGCCGGGGCGCCCATCATCATGGCGTGGCGTGGATCTTCGAGACGTAGGCTTGAGGCGCCTTCCGGCATGGCGACATAGGTCGTCCCGGAGATCACCGAATGCGGGTGGATATGGGCGGAGTGATAGCCGCCCTCCGGCAGGATGTTGATCCAGAGGTCTTCGAGCACGAGTTTGCGCTCGCCTAGATCGAATTCGAGGTCTTCGGCAAATTTGGCAACGTGCTGATCGAGGCTCTCGACGATGTCCTTGAAGATCGGAAAACGCCACGGCAGGTCGGTGAGGGAGGCGTAGGAGGTATATCCCGGATAGCCCTTCTCATCGCACCATTGCTGTCCGGCCTCGTCATCCTCGGCAATGGCATAGCAACTGTCGAACAGCTCGTCCTGATCGACCTTCGGGGAGAATTCGTTCAGTTTCGCTTTGTAGAGGCGGGTGACGAAAAGGGATTCGATGTCGGCCATGGGAAGGCTCCTTTGCAGGTTTGGCCTGTCATAGCGCGGTGGAGAGGGCTTGGCGAGAGGCAGGGCGTCGCGGAGGGGCTGGAAAACAAGCGTAAACCTGAACTTTCCCTTGCCACCACACCCCCAACCCCTTATAGAGCGGCATCTCACAGATTCCCTTTCCGGGGAGTCGTGTGCATGGACATAACCCACCGGAGCGAATGTCACCCCCAAAAGGGCGCATTCCGGTGCTAACAGGAACCAAGGAGAGGCGCCAAATGAACGCCCAGGAATTGCGTGCGAAAACGCCGGACGAGCTCAAGACCGAGCTTGCCAATCTGAAAAAAGAATCCTTCAACCTGCGTTTCCAGCAGGCCACGGGTCAGCTCGAAAACACCGCTCAGATCCGCAAGGCGCGCCGCTCGGCCGCTCTTGTGAAAACCATTCTGAACGAAAAAGCCAAAGCGGCTGAGTAAGGAGAGCGACCTATGCCCAAACGTATTCTTTCCGGGGTCGTGACCTCGAACCAGAACGAACAGACCGTGACCGTGCTCGTCGAGCGCCGTTTCAAACACCCGGTTCTGAAAAAGACCATCCGTAAGTCCAAAAAATACCGGGCTCACGATGAGAACAACCAGTTCAACGTCGGCGACACCGTCCGCATCCAGGAATGTGCACCGAAGTCGAAAACCAAGCGTTGGGAAGTGCTCGCCTGATCTCGATCAGACAAGCCTCCTCCCAGCTTAATCGAAACCCTGGGGGCACCGGTCACTGCAGGCCGCCCCAAAGGTCGGGAGAAACCAAATGATCCAGATGCAGACCAATCTGGATGTCGCTGACAACTCCGGCGCTCGCCGTGTTCAGTGCATCAAGGTCCTCGGCGGTTCCCACCGTCGTTACGCCTCCGTGGGCGACATCATCGTGGTGTCGGTCAAGGAAGCGATTCCGCGTGGCCGTGTGAAAAAAGGGGACGTCCGCAAGGCCGTCGTCGTGCGCACCGCCAAGGAAGTCCGTCGCGAAGACGGCACCGCGATCCGTTTCGATCGCAACGCCGCCGTCATCCTCAACAACAACAACGAGCCGGTCGGTACCCGTATCTTCGGCCCGGTCGTTCGTGAGCTTCGCGCGAAAAACTTCATGAAGATCATCTCGCTCGCTCCGGAGGTGCTCTAATGGCTGCTAAGCTGAAAAAAGGCGACAAGGTCGTCGTCCTCGCCGGCAAGGACAAAGGCAAACAAGGTGAAATCACCTCTGTCATGCCGTCCAAAGGCAAGGCCATCGTGGAAGGCATCAACATTGCCATCCGTCACGCACGCGCCACGCAAGGCGATCAGGGTGGTCGTAAGCCGATGCCCATGCCGATCGACCTGTCGAACCTCGCGCTGCTCGATGCCAACGGCAAAGCCACCCGCGTCGGTTTCCGCATGGAAGGCGATCAGAAAGTGCGCTTCGCCAAAACCACGGGAGACGTGATCTGATGCTCGACACCACCGATTACACCCCGCGTCTTAAGGCCGCTTACAAAGACAGCATCCGTGCTGCTCTGAAAGAAGAGTTCGGCTACAAGAACGACATGCAGATCCCGCGTCTGGACAAAATCGTCCTGAACATCGGCTGCGGTGCGGAAGCAGTGAAAGACTCCAAGAAAGCGAAATCCGCTCAGGAAGATCTTTCCGCGATCGCCGGTCAGAAAGCGCTCATCACGAAAGCCAAGAAATCCATCGCTGGTTTCCGCGTTCGTGAAGACATGCCGCTCGGTGCGAAAGTCACCCTGCGCGGCGACCGCATGTATGAATTCCTCGATCGTCTGATCACGATTGCAATGCCCCGCATCCGCGACTTCCGCGGTGTGTCCGGCACCTCCTTCGACGGCCGTGGCAACTACGCCATGGGCATGAAAGAGCACATCGTGTTCCCCGAGATCAACTTCGACCAGGTGGACGAAGTCTGGGGGATGGACATCGTCATCGCGACCACCGCGAAGACGGACGCAGAAGCCAAGAGCCTGTTGAAAGCCTTCAACATGCCCTTCAACAGCTAATCGCGCGAGGAGTTTGAGAACATGGCAAAGAAATCCATGATCGCACGCGAGCGCAAGCGCGAGAAGCTGGTGGCCCAATACGCCGCCAAGCGCGCTGCTCTCAAAGAGGTCATTTATGACCAGGACAAGCCGATGGAAGAGCGTTTCCGCGCTTCCCTGAAGCTTGCTGAACTGCCGCGCAACAGCTCGGCTACCCGTCTGCACAACCGTTGTCAGCTGACCGGCCGTCCGCACGCTTACTATCGTAAGCTGAAGGTGTCCCGGATCATGCTGCGGGAACTCGGCTCCTTCGGCCAGATCCCCGGTCTGGTGAAATCGAGCTGGTAAGGGAGAGAGAGTATGAACGATCCTATCGGCGATATGCTCACCCGTATCCGTAACGCTCAGATGCGCGGCAAATCCACCGTTTCCACTCCGGCTTCCAAGCTGCGTGGTTGGGTTCTGGATGTGCTGCTCGACGAGGGTTACATCCGCGGCTATGAGAAAGGCACCGACGTCAACGGTCACCCGACCCTTGAAATCAGCCTGAAATACTTCGAAGGCACTCCGGTCATTCGCGAACTGAAACGGGTCTCCAAACCCGGTCGTCGCGTGTACCTCGGTGTCAAGGACATCCCGTCGGTCCGTCAGGGCCTTGGTGTGTCGATTGTCTCCACCCCGAAGGGTGTGATGTCGGACGCAAACGCTCGTGCCAACAATGTTGGTGGCGAAGTGCTTTGCACCGTCTTCTAAGGAGGTCTCTCGATGTCTCGTATTGGTAAGAAACCGGTCGAGCTGCCCAGCGGCGTTACCGCCACTGTGTCCGGCCAGACCATCGAAGTGAAGGGTCCGAAAGGCACCCATTCCTTTACCGCCACGGACGACGTGACCCTTGCTGTCGAAGACAACACCGTCACCGTCACCCCCCGTGGTAAATCCAAGCGCGCTCGCCAGCAGTGGGGCATGTCCCGCACCATGGTCGCCAACATGGTGACCGGTGTGACCGACGGCTTCAAGAAAGAGCTCGAAATCAACGGTGTTGGTTATCGTGCTGCGATGCAGGGCAACGTGCTCAAACTCAACCTGGGTTACTCCCACGAGGTGAACTTCGAGGTTCCCGCCGGCGTCACCGTGACGTCCGCGAAACCGACCGAGATCACCGTCGAGGGTTCCGACCCGCAACTCGTCGGCCAGGTCGCGGCCAACATCCGCGAATGGCGCAAGCCCGAGCCCTACAAAGGCAAAGGCATCAAATACAAAGACGAGTACATCTTCCGCAAGGAAGGTAAGAAGAAGTAAGGACGCTCATCATGGCAAACAGCAAACGGACCCTGTTTCTGAAACGCCGCCTGCGCGTTCGGAACAAACTTCGCAAGAACAATGTCGGCAAGCTTCGCCTGTCGATCCATCGTTCGAACAAGAACATCAGCGCCCAGCTGATCGACGACGTTCAGGGCAAAACCCTGGCGGCCGCCTCCTCGCTCGAGAAAGATCTCGGCGTGGTCGGCAAGAACAACGTCGAAGCCGCCGCCAAAGTTGGCGCGGCGATCGCGGAGCGCGCGAAGAAAGCCGGTGTCGAAGAGTGCTACTTCGACCGTGGTGGCTTCCTCTTCCACGGCAAGGTGAAGGCTCTCGCCGACGCTGCCCGTGAAGGTGGTCTGAAGTTCTAAGACTTGAGGAAGGGGGGCGAAAGCTCCCCTTCCCGATGATCCGGGCTCCGTGTGGCAAGCACACTAGGCACCAAGGATCGAGTTCAACGGCGTTTTTCGAAGCGCCACCTCCAAAAGGAAAGTTCTATGGCAGAACGTGAAAACCGCCGGGATCGTCGCGAGCGCGAAGAAGCCCCGGAATTCGCAGATCGTCTTGTCGCGATCAACCGTGTGTCCAAAACCGTCAAGGGTGGTAAGCGCTTCGGCTTCGCCGCGCTCGTGGTCGTGGGCGATCAGAAAGGCCGCGTCGGCTTCGGCAAAGGCAAAGCGAAAGAGGTCCCCGAGGCCATCCGCAAAGCCACCGAGCAAGCCAAACGTCAGATGATCCGCGTCCCGCTCAAGGAAGGCCGCACCCTGCACCACGACATCGAAGGTCGTCACGGTGCCGGTAAAGTCGTCATGCGCACCGCCCCGCAAGGTACCGGGATCATCGCCGGTGGTCCGATGCGCGCCGTGTTCGAAATGCTCGGCGTTCAGGACGTGGTTGCCAAATCCATCGGCTCCCAGAACCCGTACAACATGATCCGCGCCACGCTGGACGGCCTCAAACTCGAAGCCTCCCCGCGGTCCGTGGCTCAGCGTCGTGGCAAGAAAGTCGCCGACATCCTGAAAAAGGATGAGCCGGCTGCTGAAGCTGCTGAAGCGTAAGGAGTTTGAACCATGGCTAAAACCATCGTTGTGAAACAGATCGGCTCCCCGATCCGTCGCCCGGCCAAGCAGCGCCAGACCCTGATCGGTCTCGGCCTGAACAAGATGCACAAAACCCGCGAACTGGAGGACACCCCCTCCATCCGTGGCATGGTCGCATCCATCCCGCACCTCGTCGAAATCGTCGAAGAGCGTGGGTGAGCGCTGATCCGGGTCTCAGGATTCGGAAGCCAAACCATTTCAAACGCCCTGCCTTTCGGTAGGGCGTTTTTCTTTGAAAAAATCACATCGATCGGGAATAAACCTGTCCTCCGCGCTGTATCTCTCATGTCTGCACCTGAGCAGACGATGTTTTTTGGAGATCAGACATGCTCAAGACCTTTCCTCTCGCAGCCGCTCTGGCCGTTTTCGCCACCACCGCCTTCGCCGCCGACGCCCCCGTCGTGACCGGCAAGCTGGGCGAAGAAACCTACCTGATGGACGCCGGTACCCATATGACGCTTTACACCTTTGATAAGGACGAAAAGGGCGTGTCCAACTGCTATGATATGTGCGCCGCCAACTGGCCGCCGGTCGTGGGCGATGCTGACATGAAGCTGCCGGCTGGCTATTCCCTCGTCACGCGCAAGGAGGGTTATGAGCAGGTGGCTTACAAGGGCATGCCGCTCTATGGTTGGGTCAAGGACGAGAAGCCCGGCGATATGACCGGCGAAGGTGTGAACGGCGTCTGGCACGTTGCCCGCCCGTAACTGCGCTCGGGCAGGGGAGGGGAAACCCTCCCCGTTATGACCTTTCTGGGAGGCGCCATGCCCCGGTTCGGACAGGAATTGAAAGAGGCTCTGCCGTCGCTCTGGCGCTATGCCTATGCACTGACCCGGGACCGCAGCCGGGCGGACGATCTTGTGCAGGATTGTGCCGAGCGCGCCCTGCGCAAACGCCATCTCTGGCAACAGGACCGTCCGATCCGGCCCTGGCTTGCCAAGATGGCGCTGAACATTCACCGCAACACGCTTCGAACCGCCGCCGTGCGGCACATTCATGTCGCCTATGACGAGGCCGATCTCACGTCACATGCCCAGCCTTCGGCGGAGCAGGGGCTTGAGGCGAGGGAGATGCTGCGCCGGGTCGATACGCTGCCGCCCGAGCAGCGCGATGTGCTTTTACTCGTGGTCATTGACGGCTTGAGCTATGCAGAGGCTGCGGGCGTCCTCGGCATTCCGGTCGGCACGGTAATGTCGCGGATCTCGCGCGCCCGTGCGAGCTTGAAACAGGAACCGACACCTGAAACCCCCGTGCGGCTGAGGAGTGTGACATGACGGACGTGCAGGATTTCGACATTCATCGCTATCTCGATGGCGAGATGACCCGTGAGGAGGTCTTCGCGTTCGAGCGCCGGATGGAGGCTGACGGTGCGCTCGCCATGCGCGTTGCGGAGATGATGCAAGATATGGATACCCTGCGCGACGCTATTCCAACACCGTCCGGGGCGCATCTGGACAGCCTCCTGTCCCGCGCTGAGCCCGCGTCGCGCCCGATCTGGGGGCAACTGGCCGCAGCGGTTGTGTTATTGGCTGTGGGCTTTGGTGGCGGTCTCTTGACGCGGGGAGCGGGGGGGACTGTGCCGGATATGGCCAGCGACGTGCTTGCCAATGCCTCCGCCGCCCATGCGCTCTATTCCGTCGAGGTGGTCCATCCGGTCGAGGTGCCCGCCTCCGAGCGCGATCACCTCAAGGGCTGGCTCAGCAATCGTCTTGGGTCTGAGGTGCGTATCCCCGATCTGACCGGCGCGGGCCTGTCTCTCGTTGGTGGCCGCCTTCTGCCCTTTGAGCAAGGGGCCGCCGCACAATTCATGTACGAAGATGCGCAGGCCGCGCGTGTAACCCTCTACCTGACGCCTGCACAGGCGCGCGGCGCGTCGGCGCTACGTTACGGGCAGAAGGAAGACCTTTCCGCAGTCTATTGGCAGGATGGGCTCTGGCATTACGCCCTCGTCGGTCCAATGGAGCGCGACAGGCTTTCCAGCATCGCGCAGTCCGTGCAAGGCGCGCTGTTCTGAGCCTCAACATTTCAGAAACAAGTTGAGAGAAAAGCCGCGTTCCTGCCGCATTCCTTTCGGTGCGCGTTAACACTTTCGCGTGACACTTTCCCTGTATCAATCCACCCGCTCACAAGGATCGGGCGGCAGAGCGACAGTGAAAGGAGACGACTGATGGACGCATTTATCAAAGCCCTGCAGGACTGGATGGCCAATCTCATGGCGAGCATCCCTGCCTTCGATCTCTCCGTTTTCGACATGTCGGAATCGGGAGAACGCTGGGTCAGGTCGCATTCCCGCTGGCATGGCTGGCCGCCGAGTGATTTCGAGTCAAATTTGCACAAATATTAACCAGTTTTAAAACTGCTTGCATTATGTGCATAGCGGCCTCTCGAAAACAGGGGGATGTCATGCGTCCGGACTCACCCTACATCGGCGGCACATCGAAAGAGACCCCATTACCGGGGCATTCCGGCCCCGTTCAATAAAGGACAAGAACAATGGCTCACTTCACTGATACCACCCGCGCTTCGGGTTTCGGTTACTCCCTGCGCACCATGTTTGCCCGCCTGCGCGAGGCTCACGTCCGTCAGCGCGCTTTCACCGAAACCTACAACCAGCTCAACGCGCTCTCCGATCACGAACTGCACGACATCGGTCTGGGACGCTCCGACATCATGGACATCGCCCGGCAAACCGCCGCGCGCGTCTGAACGCACACGATTTTCCGAGAGGATACGACATGCAATTCGCCGCCTCCCTCCCGCAACCTTTGCGCCCCTTTGCCGCTCTGGTGAAGGCGCTGTCTGAGACTTGGACCAAAGGCCCGGTGCCCTGCTGGACCGAATACCTGCGCGCCACCCGCGACTGAGGGTTTGGCCGTATGTCGGCAGAGACCGCTGGACAAGACCGACACCCCGCAGGAGACTGTGGGGTGTTTTGCTGTTTGGAAGGAAACAGATCATGACCACTAAGAAAGATCAGCTCTCAATCTTTGCTAAAACTGACGTTTTTGGCATTGCTGTCGGACGATATGGAAGCGGTTGGCCCGCACTTCATGTGACTCTTAATAATTATGAAAAATCCAGTAAGACAGGCGACGCTATACTCTTAACCAGAGACGCTCAAGATTACGAAGAGTTTGAGTTGCATATCGAGGAGTTGAAAATATTGCTCGATGATTTGAAGCGAAAAGCTAAGCGACAGTTCGAAAAACTGGAGAGCGAGACAAAGCAGTAATCCCTTTTCTGTTCTCTTGGATGCTTGATCCATAGCCCACAACCGTCTATACGCCCCCGGTGGACAACCGTGTCCGCAAGAATCAACACATGTAAGCCGCGTTTGCCCGCTCCGTCGCTGGAGGGCACATCCGGCAAGGAGAAGCGACATGAAACTGCACGAACTGCGCGACAATCCCGGCGCAACCAAATCCCGCACCCGCGTTGGCCGTGGTCCGGGTTCCGGCAAAGGTAAAATGGGTGGCCGTGGTATCAAAGGTCAGAAATCCCGTTCCGGCGTGGCCATCAATGGCTACGAAGGCGGCCAGATGCCGCTCTACCAGCGTCTTCCGAAACGCGGCTTCACCAAGCCGAACGCGAAGAAATACGCTGTCGTGAACCTCGGCCTGATCGAGAAATTCATCGAAGCCGGCAAACTCGACGCCGCCAATGTGACCGAAGACACCCTCGTGGCGTCTGGTCTGGTGCGTCGCAAACTCGACGGCATCCGCGTTCTGGCCAAAGGCGATGTGAAATCCAAGCTCACCATCTCCGTGACCGGCGCGTCGAAATCCGCTGTCGAAGCTGTTGAAAAAGCGGGTGGCTCGCTCACCGTGGCCGTGAAGGCCGACGCGGCAGCCGAATAAGGCTTGTGACAAGGGCTTCGGACCCTTTCATCAAGACCTGAGTTTTCCAAGCGCCGCCCACCGGAAAGCCGGACGGGCGGCGCTGACGTGAATAGAGAGACCATATGGCATCCGCAGCAGAACAAATGGCGGCGAACCTCGACTGGGGCACCCTCGGGAAGGCCAAGGAGCTTCGCCAGCGTATCTTTTTCACCATCGGTCTGTTGATCGTCTACCGTCTCGGGACCTTCATCCCGGTGCCGGGCATCGACGGCAACGCGCTCCGTGACTTCATGGATCAGGCGGCCTCGGGCCTCGGCGGTATCCTGTCGATGTTCACCGGCGGTGCACTCGGGCGGATGGGCATTTTCGCGCTCGGCATCATGCCCTACATCTCCGCCTCCATCATTGTTCAGCTTCTGACCTCGATGGTGCCCTCGCTTGAGAATCTCAAGAAAGAGGGTGAAGCGGGACGCAAGAAGATCAACCAATACACCCGTTTCGGCACGGTGGCTCTGGCGCTGTTCCAGGCCTACGGTCTCGCCGCCTCGCTTGAGGCCGGGAACCTTGCCCATGATCCGGGCTGGTATTTCCGTGCGGGCGTCGTGATCACCCTCGTGGGCGGCACAATGTTCCTGATGTGGCTGGGTGAACAGATCACCAACCGCGGCATCGGCAACGGTATCTCGCTGATCATCTTCGTCGGCATCGTTGCCGAAATTCCCGGCGCGCTGGCGCAGTTTTTCGCTTCCGGTCGTTCCGGCGCGATCTCGCCCATCGTGACGTTGATTGTGATTGCTATGGTCGTGGCCGTGATCGCCTTTGTGGTCTTCATGGAGCGCGCGCTACGCAAGGTCCATATCCAGTACCCGCGCCGCCAGCAGGGCATGAAAATCTACGACGCGCAATCCAGCCACCTGCCGATCAAGGTCAACCCGGCGGGCGTTATCCCGGCGATCTTCGCCTCTTCGCTCTTGCTGCTGCCGACCACTATCGCGACCTTCTCGGGTCAGCAGGATGTCGGCCCGGTGATGTCCACGATCCTCGCCTATTTCGGGCCGGGTCAACCGCTTTACCTTCTGTTCTTCACGGTGATGATCGTTTTCTTCGCCTATTTCTACACCGCCAACGTCGCCTTCAAATCGGAAGACGTGGCCAAGAACCTGAAGAACCAGAACGGATTCATTCCCGGCATCCGTCCGGGGAAGAAGACCGAGGAACACCTCGATTACATCGTGGCCCGTATCCTCGTGATCGGCTCCGCCTATCTTGCGGCAGTTTGTCTGTTGCCGGAAATTCTGCGCAGCCAGTTCGCCATTCCCTTCTATTTTGGCGGCACTTCCGTGTTGATTGTGGTATCGGTGACGATGGACACGATTCAGCAAATCCAGTCTCACCTGCTGGCACACCAGTATGAGGGGCTGATCGAAAAATCTCAGCTGCGTGGGAGGAAGCGCAGCAAAAGAGGGACAGCAAGACGATGAACATTATTCTGCTTGGACCGCCGGGCGCGGGCAAGGGCACACAGGCACAACGTCTCGTGGAGGAGCGGGGCATGGTGCAGCTTTCGACCGGGGATATGCTGCGTGAAGCACGCACCTCCGGCACCGAAATGGGCAACAAGGTCGCGGCCATCATGGACGCAGGTCAGCTTGTGACCGACGAGATCGTGATCGGCCTGATCGAAGAGAAAATTCAGCATGGTTCCGCTGGCGGTTTCATCTTCGACGGCTTCCCGCGTACTCTTGGCCAGGCGGATGCGCTGAACGAGTTGCTGTCCCGCAACGGGGCCGAGCTCGGGGCGGTGATCTTGCTCGAAGTCGATGACGACACGCTGGTCAAGCGCATTGTCAACCGCGCTGCCGAAGCCGCCGCCGCTGGCAAGCCGGTGCGTGCGGACGACAATGAGGAAAGCGTCAAAATCCGCTTGATGGAATATTACAAGAAGACGTCTCCGCTCATCGGCTACTACTATGCCAAAGGCAATCTGAAGACGGTTGACGGTCTGCAAAGCATGGATCAGGTTGCCGCGGACATCGAGAAAGTACTGGCCTGATTAAAGACAGTCGCCGGAAGGCCTTGACCCTCCGGCGATTCCCCTCTATGGCAACCCATCCCTCTGGGGTAAAGGATTCGCAAACGGGCCGTTTCAATCATGTTTATGAGGGCCGGGGCGCAATCATCACCTGAATTCAGCTGTGGCTCGCTGGGACAACCCCGCGAGCTTCCGTTGTGAAAAAAGGTTCCGGGATTACGGAACCGCAACGAAAGGAAAGTCAACGTGGCACGTATCGCCGGCGTCAACATCCCGACCGCCAAGCGCGTTCCGATCGCGCTCACCTATATCACCGGCATTGGCAACACCTCCGCCAAAGCCATCTGCGAAGCCGTTGGCATCGACCTGACCCGTCGTGTGAACGAGCTGTCCGACGCCGAAGTCCTCGCTATCCGTGAGCACATCGACGCCAACTATACCGTCGAAGGTGACCTTCGTCGTGAAGTGCAGATGAACATCAAGCGTCTCATGGACCTCGGCTGCTATCGCGGCCTGCGTCACCGCCGTAACCTCCCGGTTCGCGGTCAGCGCACCCACACCAACGCCCGCACCCGCAAGGGCCCGGCGAAGCCGATCGCCGGCAAGAAGAAGTAAGGGGAGTATTCAGACATGGCACGTGATACCCGTCGCACGAAGCGTAAGGTTTCCAAGAACATCGCCGCTGGCGTTGCTCATGTGAACTCCACCTTCAACAACACCAAGATCCTGATTTCCGACGTGCAAGGCAACGCGATCTCCTGGTCGTCCGCTGGCACCATGGGCTTCAAAGGCTCCCGTAAATCCACCCCGTATGCCGCTCAGATGGCAGCCGAGGATGCGGGCCGCAAAGCTCAGGACCACGGTGTGAAAACCCTCGAAGTCGAAGTGCAGGGCCCGGGGTCGGGTCGTGAGTCCGCGCTGCGCGCGCTCGCTGCCATCGGCTTCAACATCACGTCGATCCGTGACGTGACCCCGATTGCGCACAACGGCTGCCGCCCGCCGAAACGCCGTCGCGTGTAATCGAAGTTACGATTTCAGGATCGCGGGCCATGTTTGCCCGCGGTCTGTTTTGCGTTTTGAGACCCCTCGGGCGTCCCCCCGTTTAAGGACATGGGCGGGAGGACAAGAATGGAGGCACAAGCATGATCCACAAGAATTGGGCCGAGCTCATTAAACCGCAACAGCTTGAAGTGAAACCGGGTAATGAACCGGCACGTCAGGCAACCATCGTTGCCGAACCGCTTGAGCGCGGTTTCGGTCTGACGCTGGGCAACGCGCTGCGTCGCGTTCTGATGTCGTCGCTGCAAGGCGCGGCCATCACCTCCGTTCAGATCGACAACGTCCTGCACGAGTTCTCCTCGGTCGCGGGCGTGCGTGAAGATGTCACCGACGTCATCCTGAACCTGAAAGGCGTGTCGCTGCGTATGGAAGTCGAAGGGCCGAAACGTCTCTCGATCTCCGCCAAAGGTCCGATGGTCGTGACCGCCGGTGACATTTCCGAATCGGCTGGCATCGAGGTCCTGAACAAGGATCACGTGATCTGCCACCTCGACGATGGCGCCGATCTGTTCATGGAACTGACCGTCAACACCGGCAAAGGTTACGTCTCTGCCGACAAGAACAAACCGGAAGATGCGCCGATCGGCCTGATCCCGGTCGATGCGATCTATTCGCCGGTCAAGAAAGTGTCCTATGACGTGCAGCCGACCCGTGAAGGTCAGGTGCTCGACTATGACAAGCTGACGATGAAGATCGAAACCGACGGTTCCGTGACCCCGGAAGACGCCGTGGCTTTCGCTGCGCGCATCCTTCAGGATCAGTTGGGCATCTTCGTGAACTTCGACGAGCCGGAATCGGCTGGTCGCCAGGAAGAAGACGACGGTCTCGAGTTCAACCCGCTTCTTCTCAAGAAAGTGGATGAGCTGGAACTGTCTGTCCGTTCGGCGAACTGCCTGAAAAACGATAACATCGTCTACATCGGCGATCTTATCCAGAAAACCGAAGCCGAGATGCTCCGCACCCCGAACTTCGGACGCAAGTCGCTCAACGAGATCAAAGAGGTTCTGTCCGGCATGGGCCTGCACCTTGGTATGGATGTCGAAGAGTGGCCGCCGGAAAACATCGAAGAACTGGCGAAGAAATTCGAAGACCAGTTCTAAGCAATCTGAGGGAGGCTTCGGTCTCCCTCACCAATGCCCGCTTCGTGCGGGGAATATCCGGGCAAATGCCCCAAGGAGAGCGGCTGACACGCATCGGCTGCCAGACAAAGCAAAACACGCTAAGGAGATAGAAAATGCGTCACGCTAAAGGTTACCGCCGCCTCAACCGGACCCACGAACACCGCAAAGCGATGTTCTCCAACATGGCTGGCTCGCTCATTGAGCACGAACAGATCAAAACCACGCTGCCGAAAGCCAAAGAGCTCAAGCGCATCATGGACAAGCTGATCACCCTCGGCAAACGTGGCGATCTGCACGCCCGTCGTCAGGCTGCGGCTCAGCTGAAACAAGACAAAGATGTCGCGAAACTCTTCGAAGTGCTCGGTCCGCGTTACGCGGAGCGCAACGGTGGTTACACCCGCGTTCTGAAAGCCGGCTTCCGCTACGGCGATATGGCTCCGATGGCGATCATCGAACTGGTCGATCGTGACCCGGCTGCCAAAGGTGCCGCTGACAAGGCGCGTCTTGAGGCCGAAGAAGCCGCGATGACCGACGAGGACTGATCTCAGTTTCCCCTGTGATTTCAAAAGCTCCGCTTCGGCGGGGCTTTTTTATTGATGGGGGAAGGCCTCGAAATTGTGCAGTTTTGCAGTCGTCCTGCGACTATTCATCATAGAACCGCATTTTGGCTTTCAAAGTCAGTTTTGTTGGTTTACTCATCCTTAGGATGATCTCCTTATGGTTGTCATTCCTTTCGTAACCAAAATGATTTTCCCATGCGTGACACAACCGAACTCAATCGCCTGTTTGCCCAGCTTCGTTCTGCATCTGCCGACGGATATTCCGCTGGTCTGCATATCCGTTTCGCCTCGCCTCTGGTCGCGGAATCGACTTACGATCCGAAATGGCTCGAACATTATGCGGCGAACGCCTATGCGTTGAGAGACCCGATGATCGCCTGGGGGTTGAGTTGCGAAGGGGCTACAAGGTGGAGCGAAATAGAACTCCCCGATCCATTCCAAATTTGGAGGCAGGCCGCTGAATTCGGTCTGAACTACGGTGTTGCCGTGTCCTGTGGGCCGGTTCAGTCCCGAACCATTGTCGGCTGCGCAAGGGCCGATCGCGAATTCACGGATCAGGAGATCTCGAAAATCGCGACGATCGTGCGCACCCTGCATGAAATCTCTGAGCCGCAAACAGATTTGACACAGGCCCAAATTCAGGCCCTCCGGTGCATCGCGGGCGGTGATCGTCACGCAGCAGCCGCGGCCAAGCTCGGGATTTCGGAGAGTGCGCTGAAGGCGCGTCTTGTTTCAGCCCGGGAACGTCTTATGGCCCGGACGACCTCGGAAGCCATCCAAAAAGCTAAGGAGATCAAACTGTTGTGACGGTGCTCGCTCCCGCGTTGCGTTGAAGAAATCAACCAACTCCGGAGACGTACCATGCAAACGACTACGCTTTCTTTTGCCAATCTGCACAATCATGGCGATCTTTTTGCCAATATGCTTCGCGCGCGGCATGAAACTTTCATTCAGCACGCGAAGTGGGATCTGCCGCAGGCAGATGGTATGGAATACGATCAATACGACACGCCCGCGTCCCGTTGGATTGCGGTTCACGAGTTTGGCGACGTGTTGGCGGGTATCCGCCTGACCCCCACAACCACACGCTGTGGCATCTATTCCTACATGATCCGGGACGCCCAACGCGGCCTTCTCGACAGCATTCCGTCGGATTTGCTGTTCGAAGAGGCGCCCGTGGCGGAGCATGTCTGGGAATCGAGCCGGATTTTCGTCTCGCCGCGGGTGCCTGCGAAAAACCGTCTCAAAGTTCAGATAAGCCTGATCGGGGAGATGACCAATTCCGCACGGGAACTTGGGGCCACTTCGGTGATATGCCTGATCCCGGAAAACGGTAACCGCTGGGGTCGCCGGGTGGGGCTCGACATTGATGTGATCGGTCCGGTGATGGATATCGGGGGCGCGCGCAATGCCTGCATGCGCATCAACCTGATCAACAAACTGCACTGAACTCATGTGCCTGAAAACGGGGCCAGAACGCTGCTTTTTGGCCCCGATCCCCTCTTTCGCGATCCGCGCAGGCGGCGTAACCTTATGCCATGGCCGACCTGTTCTCTTCCGATGAAACCACCCCGACACATCCCGCGCCGCACGGGACCGCTCCGCGACCGCTCGCGGATCGTTTGCGTCCGCAGAAACTGTCGGAGGTGATCGGACAGCAACAGGTACTCGGCCCCGAAGCTCCACTGGGTGTGATGCTTGCCTCGGGGGCCTTGTCGTCAATCATCTTCTGGGGGCCGCCGGGGGTGGGCAAGACCACCATTGCGCGGCTTCTGGCGGATGAGACCGACCTGCATTTCGTTCAGATTTCCGCGATTTTTTCCGGCGTCCCGGAACTGCGCAAAGTGTTCGAGGCGGCGAAACTCAGGCGTGCGAACGGGCAGGGGACGCTTCTTTTCGTCGACGAGATTCACCGGTTCAACAAGGCGCAGCAGGACAGTTTCCTCCCGCATATGGAGGATGGCACGATTCTCCTTGTAGGCGCGACAACGGAGAATCCGTCATTCGAACTGAACGCCGCGGTTCTGTCGCGGGCGCAGGTCATGGTGTTGACGCGGCTGACGCATGAAGACCTCGCGCAACTGACCGAGCGGGCGGAGCGGGAGTTGGGCAAGACCCTGCCGCTGACGGAAATGGCGCGTTTCGCGCTTTACGAGATGGCCGACGGGGATGGGCGCAGCCTTCTGAACCTGATCGAGCAGATCGCCGCGTGGAAAGTGGATGCCCCGCTCGATCCTGAACAACTTGGCAAGCGCCTGATGCGGCGAGCCTCGAAATACGACAAGAGGGGCGACGAGCATTACAACCTGATTTCGGCGCTGCACAAATCCGTGCGGGGCTCGGACCCGGATGCGGCGCTTTATTGGCTTGGTCGGATGCTGGAGGGTGGCGAAGATCCACGCTATCTGGCACGCCGGATGCTGCGTATGGCGATTGAAGACATTCAGCTCGCCGATCCACAGGCCCAGGCGGTTGCGCTTCATGCCTGGGAAACCTATGAGCGATTGGGCTCTCCCGAGGGCGAGCTCGCACTGGCACAATGCATCGTTTATCTCGCGCTCGCACCGAAATCGAATGCGGTCTATACCGCGTTCAAAGCGGCCCGCGCGGCGGCGCGCAAGACCGGGTCGGAACCGCCACCGAAACACATCCTGAACGCGCCGACGAAACTCATGTCGGAACAAGGCTATGGCGAGGGTTACGCCTACGATCACGACGTCGAGGATGCCTTCTCCGGACAGAATTACTTTCCCGACACCCTCCCGCGCACGCAGTTCTACAAGCCCGTCGAGCGCGGCTTTGAGCGTGATCTAGTCAAGCGCGTGGCCTATTTCGACAAGCTGCGCAAACAACGGGGCGGTTGACATTCCGGGCTGTCCCCCACAGGAACACGGGCAACTGAAGAGGATGACATGGCACCATTGATCCAGGTCGCATTGGGCGGCGCGATTGGCGCATCGGCACGCTATCTGTCCGGCCTCGCCATGACCCATCTCGTGGGCAAGAGCTTTCCATGGAACACGATGTTCGTGAATTTCCTCGGCTCTTTCCTGATGGGGGTCGTGGTGGTGATGCTGGCGCATGAGAACGGCAACCGGTTCGCGCCGCTATTGATGACCGGGATGTTGGGCGGATTCACCACGTATTCGGCCTTCTCATTGGATGCGATGACCATTTTTGAGCGGGGCGATTACGGTTTGGCCGCAGCCTATGTCTTTGGCACGCTGGTGTTGGCACTGGGTGGGATCGCTCTCGGCCTCTTCGCCGCAAGGAGTTTCTACGCATGAGCGCAGTTCAGACGATCACCATTGGCGACGATCAGCCCGAGCAGCGGCTCGACCGTTGGTTCCGCAAGATGTTCCCGCAGGTGACGCAGGGCAATATCGAGAAGATGTGCCGCAAGGGTGAGATTCGCGTCGATGGCGCGCGGGCGAAATCGAACACGCGGGTCGGGCCGGGGATGGCGATCCGTGTGCCGCCGCTGCCCGATGAGAGTGCGCCGAAACCGGAGCGCAGCGAGGCGAAGGTCTCGAAGGCCGATGCGCAGATGATGCGCGATGCGGTGCTTTATGAGGACGAATATCTCATCGTGATCAATAAACCGGCGGGATTGCCGACCCAAGGCGGGTCTAAACAGACCCGCCATGTCGACGGGTTATCGGTGGCGTTGCAGGGTGATTTTCCTGAGAAACCACGTCTTGTGCACCGGCTCGACAAGGACACGTCCGGAGTGCTGGCACTGGCGCGCACGCCTGCGATTGCCTCGAAACTGACCGAAGCCTTCCGCCACAAGAATACGCGCAAGATTTACTGGGCCTTGGTGGCGGGTGTGCCGACGCCCTACCTTGGCGAAATCAAATACGGGCTGGTCAAAGCGCCCGGTCGCGGCAAGTCGGGCGAGGGGGAAAAGATGCTCGCGGTGCACCCACGCGATGTCGATGCGACGCCCGGCGCGAAACGGGCGCAGACGCTTTATGCCACGCTCTACCGTGTCGGGTCGCGGGCAAGCTGGGTTGCGATGGAGCCGATCACCGGTCGCACCCACCAACTCCGCGCGCATATGGCGGAGATCGGTCATCCGATCATCGGCGATGGTAAATACGGCGGCTCGGGTCAGGAAAACCTCGGCGATGGCTGGGGCGCGCAGCTTGGCGGGATCATCTCGAAGAAGCTGCACCTGCACGCGCGGATGCTGCGGTTTGAGCACCCGGTGACAAAGAAAGTCATGACCGTGACCGCGCCCTTGCCGGATCATATGAAGCATAGCTGGGACACGTTCGGTTGGACCGAAGACCTCGCTGCCGAAGACCCGTTCGAGGACCTGCGCGGATGAAACTCGTCATTTTCGACGTGGACGGCACGCTGGTCGACAGTCAGGCCCACATCGTCCTGTCCATGGCGGCGGCGTTCGAGGCAGTGGACCTGCCGGTGCCGGATCGAAATACGATCCTGTCCATTGTCGGACTGTCCTTGCCTCTGGCGATGCGGGAACTGGCCCGTGCGGTGGATGAGACCACTCTGGTCCGCATGGTTGAGGCCTATAAGGATGCGTTTTACACACACCGTCTGGCGCAAGGGGCGGCGGCCTCGCCGCTTTATCCCGGTGCGGAAGAGGCGGTGCGCAGACTTGGCGCGCGCGACGATCTCTATCTTGCGATTGCAACGGGCAAGAGCCGGCGTGGGCTGACCGCGTTGCTTGACGGTTGGGAGTTTGCCGATCTCTTCGTGACTACGCAAAGCGCCGACGATCATCCGTCGAAACCGCATCCGTCCATGGTGATGACCTGTCTCATGGACACGGGGGTCACTGCGACAGAGGCGGTTGTCATCGGGGATACGACATACGATATGGAAATGGCCCGGGCCGCGCGCTGCCATGGGATTGGCGTGAGTTGGGGTTATCACGGGCGCGAGGCGCTGATCGGGGCGGGGGCTGCGACAGTGCTTGACGATTTCGGGCAACTCGAAGGTGCGCTCAAGACGATCTGGAAGGACTGAACATGGCGGAATGGGCAGCGAAACGGTTTTGGAAAGACACCACCGTGGCGGAAGCTGACGGTGGTTTCACCGTGCATCTCGACGGCCGTCCGGTGCGAACGCCTGCGAAGATGCCGCTGATCGTGCCGACACGGGCGTTGGCCGATCTGATTGCTGCCGAATGGGAGGCGCAGGAAGGTGCTATCGACCCGAACACCATGCCCGCGACCCGTGGCGCCAATGCCGCGCTCGACAAGGTGAGCGTTCAGCATGCCGAGGTGGCCGATATGCTTTCGGACTACGGCGACAGCGATCTTCTGTGTTACCGGGCCGAGCACCCGCGCGAATTGGTGGAGCGGCAGGCGACGGGCTGGGACCCACTGCTCGACTGGGCGGCGGAGGTTCTTGCGGCCAGGCTGGAGCCGCGCGCTGGGGTGATGCACACCCCGCAATCCCCGGAAGCGCTCGAAACATTGCGTAGCAGAACGCATGCGTTGACCGCTTTTGAGTTGGCTGCGTTTCACGATTTGGTGGCGCTTTCGGGATCGCTGATTCTTGGTTTTGCGGTGATCGAAGGGCGTCTTTCGCCTGAGGAAGCCTGGGCGCTGTCGCGGCTCGATGAACAGTTCCAGATCGAGCAATGGGGCGAGGATGAAGAGGCCACAGAGGCCGCCGAGATTAAGCGACAGAGCTTCCTGCAGGCAGCGCTGTTTTACCGCGTGGTCAATTAAGCGGCGCTTGTCTGTCTGCAAAGCTCAATCGCCGCGCACATCTGCCATCAATTTGATCAAATGCGCAGAGGTCATGCATATTTGTGATCGTGGCCTTGACGTTCCTGAATGAATCCTCCCAAACTAAGCTCATTGAAAGGGCAATTGCCCATTTCGATATCGCCCCCGGTCCACAGGGAGGATCGGAAAAAGCGCCATTCAAAGGCGCAACATCAGGAAGAGGTAAATATGAAAAAATCCGTATTTCTTGGCGCGCTGACGCTGGCAGGTCTGGCTGCCGGGACGGCGATGGCTCAGGATTCCTCCACTCTGGCCGCCGTGAAAGAGCGCGGTATGCTGAAATGTGGTGTGAACCCGGGCACTCCGGGCTTTGCTGCGCCGGATGCAAGCGGCAAATTCGTGGGTTTCGATGTCGACGTGTGCCGTGCTGTGGCCGCTGCCGTGCTCGGCGATTCCGAAGCCGTCGAATACACCCCGCTGACGTCGGCTGTGCGTTTCACCGCTCTGGCCTCCGGCGAAGTGGACATGCTGGCCCGCAACACCACCTGGACCTTCTCGCGCGACGTGGACCTGAAAAACACCTTCGTCGGCGTGAACTACTATGACGGTCAGGGCTTCATGGTCCCCAAAGACCTCGGCGTGTCCTCCGCGAAAGAACTGGGCGGCGCGACCGTGTGTATCGAAACCGGGACCACGACCGAGCTCAACCTGGCTGATTATTTCCGTGTGAACAACATGGAATACGAACCGGTTCCGGTGGAAAGCTTCACCGAAGCTCAGACGCAGTTCCTCGCCGGTGCCTGTGACGTCTACACCACCGACGCCTCCGCTCTGGCTGCATCGCGTGCGTCCTTCGAGAACCCGGAAGGTTACGTGGTTCTGCCGGAGATCATCTCCAAAGAGCCGCTCGGTCCGCTCGTGCGTCATGGCGACGACAACTGGGGCGACATCGTTCGCTGGTCTTTGAACGCGATGATCGCTGCCGAAGAATACGGCGTGACCTCTGCGAATGCAGCGGAAATGGCCAATGGCACCGACAACCCGGAGATCAACCGTCTTCTGGGTGTCGAGGGTGAACTGGGCGCGATGCTTGGCCTCGACAACGCTTGGGCTCTGAACATCATCACCCAGGTTGGCAACTATGGCGAAAGCTTCGAGAAAAACATCGGTGAAAACACTCCGGTGGGTCTGGCTCGTGGCCTGAATGCTCAGTGGACCGAAGGCGGCCTGATCTACTCGCCGCCCTTCCGTTAAGACCATTGATTAAGGGAAGGGCGCGGAGTGATCCGCGCCCTTCGCCTTTCAGCTCTGCTCACTTCAAGAAGACCATTTCCACGAACGGGGAGCGCCCGGGCGAGGGTAGGGCTATATCGAAAGTGTTCAGCCAAAAACTGAAACTCAGATTTTGGTTGAACGCGGCGCAACAACGGAACGTTGCACGCGCCCTGCCTTTGTCTGATGTCTCAGGTCTAAAGGCAGGACGCTTTAAACAGGGGACCGTCTCTCATGACGACACTATCAGATCCGCCGCAAGACCAGGGGTTTCGGCTCAGTCAGCTGATCTATGACACGCGTTACCGCTCGATCACCATCCAGGTGATCGCGATGATCGTGTTCATGCTGATCGCGGCTTTTCTCATTCGTAACACGATCATCAACCTCTCGGCACTGGGCAAGGACATCAATTTCAGCTTCCTGTCCAGTCGGGCGGCTTATGACATCAACCAGCAGATCATTCCCTACACATCCAACGACCCGCATTGGCGGGCGGCACTCGTGGGGCTGCTGAATACGCTTCTGATCGCCATTCTGGGCTGTATACTGGCTACGGTGATCGGAGTGATCGCGGGCGTTCTGCGCCTGTCGAAGAACTGGCTGACGGCCAAGATCATGACGGTCTATGTCGAAAGCTTCCGTAATATTCCGGTGCTCCTGTGGATTCTCGCCTTCATGGCGGTCCTCTCCGAATCCCTGCCCGCGCCGCGCGCCTTCCGGGGCGAAGATGCGACGGCCTCCATGTGGTTCTGGGACAGCGTCGCGGTGACAAATCGCGGTACTTATGTTCCCTCTCCGGTCTGGGGCAGCGGTTCGAGCGTGGTCATCATCGCTTTCCTGTTGTCGCTTCTGGGCATTTGGGCCTTTGGCAAATGGTCGAATCGTCATTTCGAGGAAACCGGGCAGCACCTGCCGAATTTCTGGATCAAACTGGGCATCCTTATTGTGCCCACCGTTCTGGTCTATTTCGTGATGGGCCGTCCGATCACCCTCTCCTATCCGGAGCTCAAGGGGTTCAACTTCTCCGGTGGCCTGCACATGCGCAACTCGATGTTGGCGCTGTGGCTGGCGTTGAGTTTCTATACCGGATCCTTCATCGCGGAGATCGTCCGTTCGGGGATTCTCGCGATTTCCAAGGGCCAGACCGAAGCCGCCTTTGCGCTTGGCCTGCGCCCGTCCTGGACCATGAACCTCGTGATCCTGCCGCAGGCCTTGCGGGTGATCATTCCGCCGCTGATTTCGCAGTACCTGAACCTGACGAAAAACTCCTCGCTCGCACTCGCCGTGGGTTACATGGATCTTCGTTCGACGCTTGGCGGGACCACGCTCAACACCACGGGGCGCGAGTTGGAATGCATGCTGTTGATGATGCTGATCTATCTGATCGTCAGTCTGATCATCTCGTCGGGCATGAATATCTACAATAAATCCGTAAAGCTGAAGGAGCGTTGAGATGAGCCATTCGACCCAATCTCTCGCTTATGTGCGAAAGGAAATGATCGAGCAGCAACCCGCGCCGCGTTCGCAAGTGGGCTTTACCCGCTGGGCGCGTGAGAACCTGTTCTCCGGCTGGTTCAACACGCTGCTGACGCTGGTTTCGCTCTTCGTGATCTACAAGATGCTCGCCGCCACCCTGCCCTGGGTGTTCGGCGGTGTCTGGAACGCCGAGTCTCTGGATCAGTGCCGGACCATTCTCAACGAGCGCTATGGCGACACCCATTACGCCTGTTGGGCGGTGATCCGTGAACGCTGGAACCAGCTGCTCTACGGGTTCTATCCGGAAAGCCAATACTGGCGCGCCAACCTTGCTTTCGTCCTGATGCTGGCCTCTTTGGCGCCGGTGTTGTTCGATAAGCTGCCGCGCAAGATGCTGTACCTCACCATGGCCTTCCCCTTCCTGCTCGTCTGGCTGGTTTGGGGCGGCACGATCTGGGGCGTTCTGTCCGTTGCTGTTGGCTTTGTACTCGCTGGTGTGGCGTTCAAGATCGTTGATCGTTTCGGCTCCATGGCGCTGTCCGCCATTGCCGCTGTCGTGGTGGCTGTTGTCTGGTGGCTGTTCATTGGCCCGTCCGTCGTCGACGGGCTGAACTCTGTCGCTCCTCTGGGTCATCTGCAAGAGGTTCAGAGCCGCGATCTCGGGGGCTTTATGATCTGTGTGATCATCGGTATTTCCGGCATTGCACTGTCCCTGCCAATTGGCATCGTTCTGGCGCTTGGTCGTCAGTCGGACCTGTTCATCGTGAAAACCATCTGCGTGGGGTTCATCGAGTTCATCCGGGGCGTGCCGCTGATCACCCTTCTGTTTACCGCCTCGCTGCTGCTGAACTACTTCCTGCCGCCGGGGACGACGTTTGACTTGACGTTGCGGGTGATCATCATGGTGACGCTGTTCTCGTCGGCCTATATGGCCGAGGTGATCCGTGGCGGTCTCGCGGCCCTTCCCAAAGGCCAGTATGAGGCGGCCGATGCGCTCGGTCTCGATTACTGGAAGTCGCAGCGCCTGATCATCATGCCGCAGGCTCTGAAAATCTCCATCCCGGGCATCGTGAACACCTTCATCGGCCTGTTCAAGGACACCACTCTTGTGATGTTTATCGGCATCTATGACATGCTGGGCCTCTCCAATGCCATTCGTGCCAACGCGGCGTGGAACGGCATCTATTGGGAGCTGTTCATCTTCATCGGTCTGGTCTTCTGGATCTGCTGTTTCGCCATGTCCCGTTATTCTCAGTGGCTGGAGCGCAAGCTCCGCACCGATCATCGTTAAGAAAGGAGACCTGATATGTCTCTCGCAGAAGACCGCGCTATTGACCGTTCTAAATTGACCGTCTCCGATGAGGTGGCCATTCAGATCACGAATATGAACAAATGGTACGGCGAATTTCACGTTCTCCGTGACATCAACCTGACCGTGAACCGGGGCGAGCGGATCGTCATCGCGGGGCCCTCGGGCTCCGGGAAATCCACGATGATCCGCTGCATCAACCGTCTCGAAGAGCATCAGCAGGGCAAGATTATCGTCGATGGGACCGAACTGACCTCGGATCTCAAGAACATCGACAAGATTCGTTCGGAAGTGGGCATGTGCTTTCAGCACTTCAACCTTTTCCCGCATCTGACGATCCTTGAGAACTGCACTCTGGCGCCGATGTGGGTCCGCAAGACGCCGAAGCGCGAAGCCGAAGAGATTGCGATGCATTTCCTCGAAAAGGTGAAAATCCCGGATCAGGCGCACAAGTATCCCGGCATGCTTTCGGGTGGTCAGCAACAGCGTGTGGCCATCGCGCGTTCGCTCTGCATGAAGCCGCGGATCATGTTGTTCGACGAACCGACCTCGGCGCTCGACCCGGAGATGATCAAAGAGGTGCTCGATACCATGATCGAGCTGGCCGAAGAGGGCATGACCATGCTCTGCGTGACGCACGAGATGGGCTTTGCCCGTCAGGTGGCGAACCGCGTGATCTTCATGGACCAGGGCCAGATCGTGGAACAGAACGAGCCGGAAGAGTTCTTCAACAATCCGAAATCGGAGCGCACGAAGCTTTTCCTGTCGCAGATTTTGGGCCACTGAGGGCTTTGGCTTCGAAAAGGAAAGGCGCCTCTCGGGGCGCCTTTTTCATATGTCGATCTCGCGGGGGATGGCGAACTCCAGAACCGGGTTGTCGCCAAAACGCACCTCGGGCCAGGTCGCTGCACCAATCTCGTAAACGGTCGTCGCACAGGTCGGGTAGCGGAGGAAATCGCCGTGGCCCTGTGGGTTCTGTGCGAACCGAGCGGCAAATTCACCGATGCCGGGATTATGCGCGATGAGCAGGACGGTCTGGCCGGTTGCCTTCTTAAGTTCCTGCAGGATGCGTAACTCCGAGGCCAGATAAAGGCCGTCGATCACGCGCAGCTCTGGCTGCATCCCCAGTCCCTGTGTGACCAGATCAAAGGTCTGTTGCGTGCGGGCCGCGACCGACACGAGCGCCTGATCCGGGAAATATCCTCGCGTCCTGAGCCATGTTCCCATCGCTTTGGCATTGCGTTGTCCGCGTGCATTGAGGGAGCGGTCGATGTCGTCGAGCCGGGGATCGTCCCAGCTCGATTTCGCGTGGCGCATCAGGATCAGGCGGCGCGTCATGGCTCAAGCGGCTTGATCCGGGGCTCGCTGTCACGGATCAGCGATCCGGCCCCGTGTTCGGTGTAAAGTTCGAGAAGGCAGGCATTCGGGGCGCGGCCGTCAAGGATGACCACGGCCCGCACGCCCTCTTTGAGCGCATCGAGTGCGGTCTCGGTTTTCGGGATCATACCGCCTGCGATGATCCCCTCTTCGGTCAGTTGCTTGATCTGCGCGGAGTTAAGCGAGGTCAGCACCTCTCCGTCCGCGCCTTTCACACCGGACACATCGGTCAGAAGCAACAGGCGGTCGGCCTTGAGCGCCCCTGCGATGGCGCCCGCGGCGGTGTCGCCATTGACGTTGAACGTCTCGCCATTGCGCCCCGCGCCCACCGGCGCGATGACCGGGATCAGGTTCTCGTCGCCGAGTTCCTTGACGATGGCGGGGTTCATCTCCACCGGCGTTCCGACAAAGCCCAGATCCGGATGGGTCTGTTCGCAAATCATCAGGTTGGCATCCTTGCCGGAAATCCCGACCGCGCGACCGCCCTGACCGTTGATCGCCTGAACGATGCGCTTGTTGACGAGGCCCGAGAGCACCATTTCGACGACTTCAACCGTGGCCTTGTCGGTCACCCGTTTGCCGTTCACGAAGTCGGATTTGATGTTGAGATCGGCCAGAAGCTTGTTGATCATCGGCCCGCCGCCATGGACGACTACGGGTTTGACGCCCACCTGCTGCATCAGCACCACGTCGCGGGCAAAGCTTTCCATCGCCTCATCCGACCCCATGGCATGACCGCCGAGTTTGATTACGACGGTCGCGCCCTCGTATCGCTGCAAATAGGGCAGCGCTTGGGAAAGAGTGCGGGCGGTCGCGATCCAGTCTCTGTTCATGTCTTGCTTCTTCATGTTCGGGAATCCAGATGAGGGTTTGTCCCTCAATACAGGCTTGCCGACCAGAGGCCAAGCGCGTCAGACGAGGGTCGCGATCACCGCACGCAACACATCCACGCCCCAGCCCTTTTCCGAGGAGGTAACGATCAGCTCCGGGTAAGCCGCGGGGTGTTTGGAGATTTTTTGACGCACCTGATCAATGACTTTTTGGCGTTCGGCCTCCTTGACCTTATCGGCCTTTGTCAGCACGGCCTGAAAGGTTACGGCGGATTTGTCGAGAAGTGTCATGATCTCCTCGTCCACCTCTTTCACCCCGTGGCGGCTGTCGATGAGCACGAAAGCCCGACGCAGCGTGGCCCGGCCCGACAGGTAGGCTTTCAGCAGGCGTTGCCATTTCTCGACGGTTTTCACCGGGGCCTTGGCAAAACCATAGCCGGGCAGGTCGACGAGGTAATGGCTGTCGGAACAGGTGAAAAAGTTGATCTCCTGTGTGCGTCCGGGAGTGTTCGAGGCGCGCGCCAGCGCCTTGCGCCCCGTCAGCGCATTGATCAGCGTGGATTTACCCACGTTGGAGCGACCTGCGAAACAGACCTCAAGCCGGTCGTCCGGAGGCATGCCATCCATCGCGACGACGCCTTTGAGGAAATTTGTCTCGCCTGCAAACAGCAAACGGCCCTTCTCGAGGGCCGCCGCATCTGGTTCAGCGATGGGAAACTGTAGATCCATCGTTACTCACGCCCTCAGGCGTCCTTTTTCTTGAGCCTCAGCGAGCGCAGGATATTGCCGAACACATCGGGTTTGTGCCCGTGGCTGCGCATGATCAGGTACTGCTGGGTGAAGGTGATCGTGTTGTTGCAAATCCAGTAGAGCACCAGACCCGAGGCAAAATTGCCGAGCATGAACATGAATACCCAGGGCATCCAGGCCATGATCATCGCCTGCGACGCATCAGTCGGCGCCGGGTTCAGTTTCTGTTGCAGCCACATGGAAATCCCGAGCAGGATCGGCAGGATACCGAGCGACAGGAAGGCAAGGGCCGAGCCGGGTTCCGGCGGCGCGTAGGGCAGGAGGCCGAACAGGTTCAGAATCGAGCTCGGGTCCGGGGCCGAGAGGTCGCGAATCCAGCCGATCCACGGCGCGTGCCGCAGTTCGATCGTGACGAAAATCACCTTGTAGAGCGAGAAGAACACGGGGATTTGCAGCAGGATCGGCAGACAGCCGGAAGCCGGGTTCACCTTGTTCGTTTTGTAAAGCTCCATCATACCGCGCTGAAGCTTCTCACGGTCGTCGCCCGCCTGT
Source organism: Celeribacter persicus (assembly GCF_003050785.1). GTDB lineage: Bacteria > Pseudomonadota > Alphaproteobacteria > Rhodobacterales > Rhodobacteraceae > Celeribacter > Celeribacter persicus. Next base: position 546,692 of record NZ_QAOH01000001.1, on the reverse strand, counting down.
TCCTTGAGCTTTTCCATTTCCGGCTGAAGCTCTTTCATCCGGGCCATGGAAACATAGGATTTATAGGCCAGCGGCAGCATGACCCCCTTGATGATCAGGGTCAGGATCATGATCGACCAGCCCATGTTGCCGATCAGCCCATGAAGCGCGTGCAGGATGCGGAAGATCGGTTTGGTGAAATACCAGAACCAGCCCCAGTCAATCGAATCGACAAAGCGGTAGAAACCGTTGTCATCCTGATACTGCCTGATCGTTTCCCATTCCTTTGCGCCGGCAAAGAGGTAGGAGGTGGTTTCAGTGCGGCTGCCGGGTGCGACCTCGACCGTCGGCATCCGGGTTTCGACCTGATAGATATTACCACTTTCGACGTATTTCGCCACCGAGGTAAAGCTCTGGCCGGGTTGCGGCACGAGAGAGGTCATCCAGTATTTGTCGGTGAAACCGGTCCAGCCGTTTTCCGCGACCGGAATGACGGAGGTATGGCCGCCTTCACGCGGATCGAGGTCGAAATCCGCGATGTCCTTGTATTTCTCTTCGTCGAGTTCCTTGTCGGACAGGCGCACCAGACCTTCGTGCAAAACGAAATATTTCGAGGTCTCGGGGGTGCCGTGACGGGCCACGACCCCGTAAGAGAACAGGCGGGCGGTGGTCTCGGACGTGTTTTCGACGGATTGTGTGACGGTGAAAAGATAGTGCGCGTCAATCGAAATTTCGCGGTGGAAAATCAGACCCTTGCCATTGTCCCACGACAGGCGGACCGGAGTTTCCGGGGTCAGCGTTTCGCCACTCTCGACATTCCACAGGGTGTTTGCGCCAGGTACGTCATCGACGGTCAGAGCGCCACCGGGGGCCCAGCCATAGGTGGCATAATAGGGCGCTTCGGAGCCGACCGGTTCGAGCAGGGTGACGATCTCGTCGCCGTCGATCTCGACCTTGTAGTCTTTTAGGGCCAGATCGTCGATGCGACCACCGATCAGCGAGATGGAACCGACAACGCGGGGGGTCTCGATCTCGATGCGCGGGGCGTCGGGCGTCTGGGTCGCGGTCTCAAGCCCCGACGTGGCGGTGCCGGAACCGGATGTTGCCGCAGGAGGCGCCACTGCCGTGGTTGGTGTCGTTCCGTCCGTGACGGTAGCCACCGGGGCGTTCGGATCGGTCGCCGTCTCCGGAGCAGGGAAAAAGATTGTCCACCCAAGCAATACGATGCCGCTCAGCACCACTGCAAGAATCAGGTTCTTGTTTTGATCGTCCATCTAGGCCGCCCGATTTTGGAATTCAGTCCCGGGAGGTTCAACCTTCCAGAAGCCCTGAGGTCAAGCGGTTTTGGCTATTTCTTGCGGAAAATGCGGGAAAGTGATCAACTCGCGCGTCGTCCGATCTGCGGGGGATGCGTCAGTTTGCGATTGTGGGTTTCCATCCATTCGTGGGTCTGCTCGAACGCCATCGGGCGGGAGATCGAATACCCCTGCACATGATTGCAGCCCAGTTGGGAAAGCATCGCATGCTCGCCGACGGTTTCCACACCCTCGGCAAGGGTTTCAAGATCGAGCCGTTCGGCCATGGTTAGAATGGCAGCCAGCATGCTTTGCTGATCGCGGTCCAGATCGCAGCGCGACACATAAGAGCGGTCGATCTTGATGCGTTTCACGGCGAAACGTCGGATGTTGGCGATGGAGGCATGACCAGTACCGTAATCGTCCAGATCAATGCCGCAGCCCATTTCATTGAGGGCCCAGATGTTGCGTGTGATCGTGTCGTTGTCGGAGGAGGAAATCACGCTTTCGAGGACTTCTACGCTCAGACGCTCCGGTTTCAGTTCGAACCGATCCAGTTCCCAGCGTATCTTGTCCACGATCCTCGGATTGGCGAGATCGGTCGGTGAGAAATTGACCGCGACGGACGGGATATGGAAACCGGCGCGATCCCATTCCTTGATCGCCATCAGGGCATGATACAACATCACCTCACTGAGACGTTCCTGCAGGCCAAGTTCCTCGATATCGGGCATGAACTCAGCGGGGGGGAGCGCACCCTGCTCCGGGTGGACCCACCGGGCGAGGGCCTCCATGCCGGAGACCGTGCCGGTGTCGGTGGAAATCTGTGGCTGGAACCAGGGCAGGATTTGCCCGTTCTCCAGAGCATCGCCCACGTCGGCGTTGAGGCTGCTGCGTTCCAGAATACGTGCGGCGATCGCCGGAGAATAGGCGCGGATTGAGCCGGGACCATTGCGATGTGCATCGGCCAGAGCGATTTCGGCTGCGTCGAGAAAGGCCTGACCGGAGGCGGCCGGTGCGCGGTTCGGCAGGCAGAAACCGATGGATGCGGTGGCGAAAATCTTGCTGGCATTGATCGAGAAGGGTTCGGAAAGGGCAGCCTGAAGGCGAGAGGCGAGTTGGATGAGCGATTCAAGATCGGCACGGCGCACCGGAGCGAACACAATGGCAAAACGGGCGCCTTCAAGTCGGGCGAGCGTGTCATGATCTCGCAAAGCATCCCGAAGACGCTGCGCGGCACTGATCAGGATGTCATCGCTTGCGGTGGCCCCGAAGCCTGAACTCAACGCGTGGAAATCGTCGATTTCTATGACGAGGCAGGCCGTGGTGCGCCCGGTGGTGTCCCGGGCATCCAGTATTTGATCCAGAATGTCTGTGACGGTCCGGCGCAGAGGCAGCCCCGTGAGCCCATCACGGGCAATGGGGCGATGGTGTCGTGTGGCGTCGGACATGCTCAGAAGGGTGGCAAGGGCGGGGACCAGAAGGGCGCAGGCGATGAGCAGGCTTTCTCCACCGAACCAGAAGGCACCGAGGCAAAGCGCAGGCAGAAAGGCGAGTGTCTGTGGCCCCGTCAGGGCATCGCGCAGGCGGTGAAGCTTGGCAGCGATGTCGTTCGGCATGGTTCTTGTCCCGGTCTGTTCGTCGACCTAAAGCGTTTCGCGAAATGCTTTAAATGGCCTTTGTCTTTCCGGAGCATGGCGCAAGAAAGTGGCTGGTCGGTTAACGCAACCTTGGGATTTCCATAGAATTTTCTTCATTTTCGTTCGTTTCTGGGCGTTCCGTTAACGAAAGACCAAGGAAGTCGAAGAGTTTCGGGTCCATCATATGCGACGGTCGGATGTTGGTCAGCGCCTTGAACATCACCTGACGGCGACCGGGACTGTTTTTCTCCCAACCGTCGAGAATCTGTTTGACCTGCTGGCGTTGCAGCCCGTCCTGCGAGCCGCAGAGATCGCAGGGGATGATCGGATAATTCATCGCACGAGCGAATTTCTCGCAATCCTCCTCGGCAACATGCGCGAGAGGGCGATAGACGAAGAGATCGCCCTCCTCGTTCACCAGTTTCGGAGGCATGGTGGCCAGCCGCCCGCCATGGAAGAGATTCATGAAAAAGGTTTCCAGAATGTCGTCGCGATGATGGCCGAGCACCACGGCGGTACAACCCTCTTCACGCGCGATCCGGTAGAGATTGCCGCGACGCAGACGCGAACAAAGCGCGCAATAGGTCCGTCCTTGCGGCACCTTGTCCATGACGATCGAATAGGTGTCCTGATACTCGATGCGGTGCGGCACCTGCATCTTCTCAAGGAACTCGGGAAGTACGGTCGCGGGGAACCCCGGTTGCCCCTGATCGAGATTGCACGCGACAAGCTCGACTGGCAACATGCCTCGCCATTTCAGTTCATAGAGGGCGGCGAGCAGGGTATAGCTGTCCTTGCCGCCCGACAGACACACGAGCCATTTCGCACCGCGTTCCACCATGCCGTATTGCTCAATGGCCTCGCGCACATTGCGGATGATCCGCTTGCGCAGCTTCTTGAACTCCGTGGTGGAGGGCGCGCCGTGGAACAGCGGATGGATATCGTCGAGATCATCAAGCATCGGGCTTTTCCTCGGTTTTTTGCGGCGCAGATTTCGGCTCGGGCACCGGGTCATAGCCCATGCCGCCCAACGGGTGACAGCGCCCGATGCGGCGAATCGCCAGCCATGTGCCCTTGATCGCGCCGTGTTTTTCCAGCGCTTCCATCGCATAGGCCGAACAGGTCGGCTGATAACGGCAATTGTGCCCGACGAAGGGTGAAAACACCTTGCGATAGGCACGCACCGGCAGGGAAATGACGAAAGCGAGCGGGGTCATTTGCTCTCTCCATGAACCTTCTTCAGAGCGTATCTGAGATCTTTCAGGAGCAAATCAAAGGGCCGCGCGCTTGTGTCGCCCTTCTTGCCGATCAGCACGTAATCCCAGCCATCCCGCCCAAGCTCCGGAAGCACCAGACGTGCCGCTTCGCGCAGGCGCCGCTTGGCATGGTTGCGGGCGACGGCATTGCCGACCTTCTTGGAGCAGGTATAGCCTACCCGAATACCCGTGGCAGGTTCTTCGGACCCGCGCTTGCGGCCTTGCAGAAGGAAGCTTGCGGTGCCCTGACGCCGTGCGCGGGCGGCTTTCAGGAAGTCGCTGCGCTTTGTCAGCGTCAGAATTTCGACTGAGACACCATGCGCGCACGACAAAACCGCCGACTGCGACCCTTCGGCGTCGGCACATGCCTGATCCTCGGGTGCGTTCGGCGGTGTCATCAGCTTTGCCTGTTCAGGCGGTCCCGAAAGCGCGGATTACGCGGAGAGGGACTTGCGGCCACGAGCGCGGCGCGCGTTCAGAACCTTGCGACCGGCTTTGGTGGCCATACGGGCACGGAAGCCGTGGCGGCGCTTGCGGACGAGGTTGCTCGGTTGATAGGTGCGTTTCATCGCGCCATCTCCATCGGTTGCGTTGGGGCCCAAACCCGATCGTCACTGCCGATGTGGCGACATGACAAAGGGATTCGAAGGCGAGTAATCGTTCGAAGCCCTGCCAATAGGAGGCTCTCGGGCGGTTGTCAATTCTCATGCGCCGGAAATCTGTAACAAAATGGCTCCGGTTGCGGCGGAGCGGCCACAAACCTCTGACGGAAGATCACCGGCGCGTGAGAGGGATAGCGAAACACTGGCGCACGCATGGCGGATTGCGCATGCTGCTGCAACCCTTGTGATGGAAAGGCAGACTTGTGCAAAACGACACGGATCAACGCGGCAAACGACACCTCTGGGCTCTGGCCCTCTTTGCGCTCTGCGCTCTGACGCTGGCCGTGCTGTTGCGCGAGCATCTGAGTTTCGCGGCGCTGTCGGAGAACCGCGCGCGTCTCGTATCCTTTGCGGAAAGCCACAGGGCGCTTTCGGTTCTCGTCTTTGTCGCGATTTATACCGTGATCGTTGCGCTGTCGCTGCCCGGTGCGACAGTCTCGACCCTGACCGGCGGGTTCCTGTTCGGGCTTTTCCCCGGTGTGTTTTTCAACATGACGGGGGCGGTGCTCGGGGCCTCGCTTTTGTTTCTTGCGGCGCGCTGGGGGCTGGGCGACTGGCTTGCGGCCCGGATCGACGCTTCCGAAGGACGTATCCACCGCATCAAGCAGGGTATCGACGACAATCAGTGGTCCATGCTGTTCTTACTGCGCTTTCTTCCCGTCGTGCCGTTTTTCGTCGCCAATCTCCTGCCCGCGCTGTTCGGGGTGCCGTTCTACCGCTTTGTGATCTCGACCGCGTTGGGCATCGTGCCGGGGGCGCTGGTCTATACCTCCGTCGGTGCCGGGTTGGGAGAGGTGTTCGAGCGCGGAGAGGCGCCCGATCTCGGGGTGATTTTCGAGCCATTTATTCTTTTGCCGCTTCTGGGTCTCTGCCTGCTCGCGCTTGCCCCGATTCTGTGGAAGGCTTGGCGCAAAGAGACGGCAGAGGAGCGTGCATGAAAACCATCAAGACCGATATCTGTGTCATCGGGTCGGGTTCCGGCGGATTGTCCGTGGCTGCGGGGGCGGTGCAGATGGGCGCGCGGGTCGTGCTCATTGAGAAGGGCGAGATGGGGGGCGATTGCCTCAACTCCGGCTGCGTGCCTTCGAAAGCGCTGCTGCACGGGGCGGCGTCGGGGATGTCCTTTCCCGAGGCTATGACCCATGTGCGCCAGACCATCTCCGCCATTGCCCCGCACGACAGTCAGGAGAGGTTCGAAGGCCTGGGGTGCACGGTGATCCGGGAGGCGGCACGGTTTACCTCGCCCAAATCGGTTGTGGCCGGAGATCACAGCATCAAAGCGCGGCGCTTCGTGATTGCCACGGGATCGCGCCCTTTTGTTCCGCCCATTCCGGGGTTGTCGGATGTGCCTTACCTTACCAACGAGACGCTTTGGGACCTGAGCGAGTGTCCTTCGCACCTGTTGGTTCTCGGCGGTGGCCCCATCGGTATGGAAATGGCGCAGGCCTTCGTTCGTTTTGGGGCTGAGGTGACGGTAATCGAGGCAGGTTGTGTTCTGGCGCGAGAGGACGAAGAGGCCGCGGCGGTGGTGAAACAGGCGCTGATCTCTGAAGGTGTCCGTTTTCTTGAACGGGCAGAGGTAACGCAAGTCGTGGGGCAGGGCGGGGCGCTCACGCTCACCCTTTCGAACGGGCAGCGCATCTCCGGTTCGCATCTTCTGGTTGCGACCGGGCGGCGGGCGAATGCCGAGGAGCTTGGGCTGGAGCATGCCGATGTCGACTGCACCAGAGATGGCATTCGCACCGGGGCTAACCTGCGGACGTCCAATCGGCGTATCTATGCGCTGGGCGATGTGCTGGCCGATCATCCGCGCTTCACCCATGTGGCAGGTTATCAGGCGGGGGTGGCCATTCGGGGTCTTCTGTTCGGCCTGTCCGCCAGGCTGCGCGAGGATCATATCCCGCACGCGACCTATACCGATCCGGAACTGGCGCAGGTCGGGCTGACCGAGGCTGAGGCGCGGCAGGTCCATGGCGACAAGCTCGAAGTGGTGCGTACGGAGTTTTCCGGCAATGACCGGGCCATTGCGACGGGGCGTGCGGGGCCGGGGTTCATCAAGCTCATGGTGGTCAAATCGCGCCCTGTCGGGGCGACGATTGTCGGCCCCGAGGCGGGCGAATTGATTGCGCTGTGGTCGCTTGCGATCTCGACAAAGCTCAAGATGAGCCGGATCGCGGGCATGATCGCGCCCTATCCGACGTTGGCCGAGCTTAACAAACGTGTGACGAGTGCCTATTTTACCCCGAGGCTTTTCGATAATCGAAAGCTCAAGCGGGTCGTGCAAGCGATTCAGAGGCTGGTGCCATAAGGGATGCGATGAAACTGCCGCGGTTCCTCAATACGCTGACGGGACGGTTCCTGATGTTGACGGTCATTTTCGTGATGGCCGCCGAGATCATGATTTTTGTCCCTTCGGTGGCGCGGTTCCGCGAGGATTTCCTGCTGTCACGACTGGAACGGGCCCAGATCGCTTCTCTTGCGCTTCTCGCCAACGACAGCCTCGACATGGATCTCGAAGACGAGCTTCTGGCAAACGCGGGCGTCTACAACGTCGTGCTGCGCCGCAACGAGATTCGCCAGCTTGTGCTGTCCTCCCCGATCCCGGAACAGATTCATGCCACCTACGATCTGCGAGATGCCACCGCTTTCGAGTTGATCCGCGATGCCATGGTGACGCTGTTCGATCCCGAAGAACGCGTGATCCGCGTCATCGGCGATCCGGTGAAACAGGCGGGGCTGTTGATCGAGGTGACGCTGCCGACCGCACCTCTGCGTGTGGCGATGATCGACTATGGTCTGCGCATCCTGCTCCTGTCCGCCGTGATCTCCTTCCTGACTGCTGGTCTGTTGTTTCTCGCCGTGCGGGCATTGCTGGTGCGACCGATCAAGCGGGTCGTGAATGCAATGACCTCCTATGCCCAAGCGCCTGAGGACACCCGACGGATCATCGAACCGTCCGCAAAAGTCGCCGAACTGCGCGAGGCCGAGGCCGCGCTCAAGGCGATGGAAACGGAACTGACCGCATCCCTGCGGCAAAAGGAACGACTGGCGCAATTGGGAGGTGCGGTGGCGAAAGTCTCGCACGATCTGCGCAACATTCTCACCACGGCACAGCTCTTTACCGACCGGCTCGAAATGTCTCAGGACCCCGCCGTGACCCGCTCCGCGCCGAAACTGGTGAATTCGATCCAACGTGCGGTGAATCTATGTGAAACCACGCTGGCGTTCGGTAAGGCCGAGGAACCCGCGCCGACGCTCACCGGCGTGCGGCTTGCCGAGCTTGTGGCCGAGGTGATCGAGGGCGAGCGCCTCGCCATCGGGGATTTCGACCTGTCCTTTGCCGAGGATATTCCCGCCACCATGGTCGTGCGCGCGGATCACGAACAGATGCACCGCGTGCTCTCCAATCTCGTGCGTAACGCGCGTCAGGCGATTATGGCGACCGGCAAATGCGGTGAGATTTCCGTCGCCGGGCGCGAGGATGAGGAGGAATGGGTGCTCTCCGTGACTGACACGGGGCCAGGCCTGCCGCCGAAAGCGCGCGAATATTTGTTCCAGCCATTTCAGGGGGGCGCGCGCAAGGGCGGCTTTGGCCTCGGTCTTGCGATTTCCGCCGAACTGGTCCGCGGGCATGGCGGGCGGCTGCTGCTCAAACGCAGCGACGAAACCGGCACGGCGTTCGAAATCCATCTGCCGAAAGGTTTCACGATTTCGGTTCCGCAACGCGCGGAGAAGAAGGCCTCGGCAGAAGCCGCCGAATGACAACCGCATTGGTTGCGACAAGTTTTTCAAAAAAATCACAATGGCCTCTTGCGCCCCCCGACGACTCTCTGTAAATCGCCCCTACCCCGCGCGCTGGTAGCTCAGTTGGATAGAGTACTTGACTACGAATCAAGGGGTCGGGGGTTCGAATCCTCCCCAGCGCGCCACTAATCTCCTAACGTGTTGATTTTAAGCGAAAATATTTCGATTTCTACACCTTGGGCGGCGCTTTCCATACTATTCCGTTCTTGTTCTGACCCATCACAGCACCGGCTTTGCGCTGGCCATGAGCGCTTTTCTTTATTCCCGTATCGTGAGCGGCTTCGCGGCCTGCGTTGCCGAGTGCTTTCGAGGATCGCAGATTTAATGTGAAGCGCTCGCAACGCCTATACGAGGCACTGCGTTTTGCTTTTTCCCTGTTTCAGATAAAAAGCAAAACGCTTTAGGCAGATCGACTTCCTACTTAGAGAACCTCGATCCAGGTTGTCATTCCGGATGCGGCATGACCGAGCATGTGACAATGAAATAGCCATTTCCCTGGATTGTCCGCGACAAACGCGATCTCGATGGTGTCCCCCGGCAGGCTCAGAATCGTGTCACGCATCGGACCTTGTTGTCCTTCCGTGATTTCGCGGAAATGATGTCCATGCAAGTGCATGGCGTGCGGGAACGCCGTGTCGTTGATGAGTTTCAATCGGACATGCTCCCTCCGCGCAAGACGCGCGAACGGGTTATCCGCCATTCCGGCAACACCCGCGAGCGTCCAGTACATGCCGGATGCCACCATCTCGCGAAAGGTCATCATCTGCCCGTTCATCCGGCCCATCGGCATATTGCCCATGGCACCGCCCTCCATGCGCATCTCAAGTCGGGTGGCACGCTCAAGATCAATCGGAGACATGCCTGGATTGGGCGACAAAGGTGCGGGAGGTGTGCTGCGCAGAGCGATGGAACCGGAGAGATCGAACCCGACCTGTTCGCGCCATTGCCCATCGTCATCGAACCGCAGGATCATGGTTTCGCCCCCGTCATCGGCTGTTACATCGACAATCAGATCGGCACGCTGCGCCGGGAGGAGAACGATTTCGCCTTCAACCGGCACTGGTGTCTCAAGCGGCATGCCATCGAGTGCCACGGTCCACCCGATCAACCCTTTGAGCCTGAGCCTGAAAATTCGCGCATTTGCCGCGTTGATCAGACGCAGGCGCAGCCGTTCGCCTTGGCGCGCCACCAGACGATAGCCGTAGCGCCCGTTGGTGCCGATCAGATTGCCATAGCGCCCGGCGTGGCTGCGATCCATCGGGTGATCGAAGTTCGGGTCGATCTGTGCGGTTTCGGGATCGAGGCGCCAGTCACCAAGCATCAGCACTTCATCACGATCGACATCCGGTGCCTCGGTTTCTTCGACGATCAACGGACCGTAGAGGCCGCGCGCCACTTGTTCCATCGAGTTCGTATGCGCGTGATACCAATAGGTGCCCGCGTCCGGCACCACGAAATCATAGCTGAACCGCTCTCCCGGAGGTACGGCCTCCTGCGTGAGCCCTGCAACCCCGTCCATGGTATTGTCGATGCGGATGCCGTGCCAGTGGATCGAGGTCGGCACAGGCAGGTCGTTGACCAATTCCCGGGTGATCCGTTCGCCTTGTTTGGCGCGGATCATAGGGCCGGGGAATTGGCCATTATAGCTATAGATGCTTGTCGGGGGATAGCTGTCGGGCGCGATCTGGGCTTGTGCGATCTTTGCGACCAAAACCTCCGGGGGCGCCGCGAAGGTTGTGCCCGGCATCATGACCATCGCGCCGGAACCTGCAAGGAAATGACGGCGCGAAATAAAGAAGTCTGTCATGTCAGTTGATCCCATTGGCGCGCTGCAATTCCCGGACATAGGCGATGATCGCTTTGACATCGCCCTGCGTGACATCCTCTTGCGGAGGCATGTCTCCAAAGCGCCAATGATGCGCCTGAACGCCGCGCTGCGCAGCCAACAGGAAGGACATATCGCCATGGTGGGAAGGCTCGTAGATTTTATGGACCAAGGGCGGTCCGAACCCTTCTTTGCCAGCGGCATTCTCGCCATGGCAGGCGGCACAGACACTGTCGAAAGCACGTTTTCCGATCTGCGCATTGGGGGAGAGAGCATCCGGTAGCGCGACCGATACAATAGGGTCTCCTTGGGCCGGTCGCGAAGAGGACGCGAGCGGAGTCGTTTCGGGTTCGGGTTTGAAGATAAGATAGGCCCCAAGCGCCAGTGCAGCGGCACCGGCCAAGGGCAGGATGAATTTGTTCATGGGTGTTTCCGTATCGGATCGTGACGCGGTGGAGCGTCACAAGAAAGGGTTCAGGCGATGTTGAACCGGATACGGGGAGGCGGAAGGTCCAGGCCGGGGCTCCGCGCGATGATCTTCGCTGAAGCTGGGGGAGGAAAGCCAACTGGCTGCAACGTCCTGCTCACCCGATGATCAAGACCGTGACCGGGTGTGAACAGGACGCAGATCGCGCCATGCGGACAGGGAATATCCATGGAGGTCGAACCGGAGGTGCTATTGGCGCAATCGGGGCACATTTCATGATGATGCACGGTGTTCGCGACCGTTTGTGTTGCTCCCGTCATCTCAGCCCCGGACATCTCATGCGCCATCCCTGCGCGGGGCGCAGAGAAGAGGGTAAGAACCCCGATGAGCAGGATGGTCACGATGCGGGACAAACAGGTTCTCCTGTGCCTTTGTATCCGGATTATGGCGGGGCACAGGTATCAGGTCAACGCGGCGTTGTCCCTGTCTTGTTCAATTTTATTTGCTGCATATCCTCGCAGAAGCGTGCTCTGTCTTTCAAACCGTCTCGACATCAATCGGCCAGACGGTGGAGACAAGGATGGCTTCCGTCGAGAATTTCGAGGTGATGTTCCGGCAGGGAAGCGCACGGGTCAACTGAAGATAGAACTCATCGAACGCCCGCATGTCCGGGACGACGACCTTGAGCAGATAATCGACTGTTCCGGCCAGCCGGTGCACCTCGACAATGGCGGGGAAGCGGGGGATGAGCGCACGGAACGCGGCCCGCCATTCCGGTGTGTGGTCCAGTGCCTCGACCTCCACGAACACCGTGAGCCCCAGGCCGATTTTCACGGGATCGACAAGCGCCACGCGGCGCGTGATCACCCCGGCGGCTTCCAGTTTCTGAATGCGTTTCCAGCAGGGCGTCTGAGACAGGCCGACCCGCTCCGCGAGTTGCGCGACGGGTAGGGTCGTATCGCGCATCAACTGGTCCAGAATTTTCCGGTCAATCCTGTCGAGCGTCACATCGTTCATCTGCATCTCCTTATCTTTGGACCTGATCCAAGTGGACACATACCGGGTGGTTGCGTGAGCCTCATCGTTTCGCCCCATTCCATTTGTATGGGCACAAGAACTGCACCGTGCCCACACGAGACGTCTTGTGGCGAGGAGGGCAACAGTACCTTCCTAAGCTGCCGTAAACGTACGCACGAACTCGCTGGCGGGATGCGTGCGGATGTCCGACGGTTTGCCGATCTGTTCGATCCGGCCCATCGACATGACGACGACGAGGTCGGCCAGTTCCATCGCCTCTTCCTGGTCATGAGTCACGAAAACGGTCGTCAGCCCGGTGGTGTCATGAATTTCGCGCAGCCCTTGCCGCAGCTCCTTGCGCACTTTCGCGTCAAGCGCGCCGAAGGGTTCGTCGAGCAGCAGCATGTGTGGCTCGATTGCCAGTGCACGTGCAAGAGCCACACGTTGACGCTGACCACCCGAAAGCTGGCTGGGGTAGCGGCTACTGATATCGGGAAGCTGGATCAGATCCAGAAGCCGGTTCACACGCCGACCGATCTCCGCCTCATTCGGGCGCTCCCGCCGTTTGCGCGCGCGTAGCCCGTAGGCGATGTTCTCGAACACGGTCATGTGTCGGAACAGCGCATAATGTTGGAACACGAAGCCAGCCCGTCGCGCCTGCACGCTAAGGCCCGTCGCATCGACAGCGTCGAACATCACGCGACCCGAGGTCGGGAACTCCAGCCCGGCAAGAATGCGCAGGAGTGTCGTCTTGCCGGACCCGGAGGGCCCGAGAAGTGCAATCAGCGCGCCCGAGGGAATGGAAAGCGAGACAGGATGAAGCGCACGCTCGCTCCCGAATTCCTTGGCGATCTCTTCGATTTCGATAAACATGGAATATCCTTTCAATGGCGGCGCGTGGCGGCGAGCAAATCCGCGTAGCGCCATTCGAGCAGGGATTTCAGCACAAGCGTAACCAGCGCCAGAAGGGCGAGCGCGGCGGCGAGCGTGAAGGCGGCGACCGAAAGATATTCGTTGTAGAGCATCTCGATCATGATCGGCATGGTGGTTGTCTCGCCCCGGATCTTGCCGGAGATCACGGCCACGGCACCGAACTCCCCCATGGCCCGCGCATTGCAGAGCAACACACCGTAGAGCAACGCCCAACGGATGTTCGGCAGGGTGACGGTAAAGAATATCCGCCAGCCGGACGCTCCGAGGGTCAGAGCGGCTTCCTCCTCGGCGCGGCCCTGCTCGATCATGACCGGGATCAATTCGCGGGCCACGAAGGGGAAGGTCACGAACAGTGTGGCGAGTACGATGCTAGGGAAGGCAAAGACGATCTTCAGATCATGCGCGATCAGCCATGCCCCGAGCCAGGAATTGGCCCCGAACAGCAGGACCAGTGCCAGACCGGCAACCACCGGAGAGACCGAAAACGGCAGGTCGATCAGCGTGATCAGAAACGCCTTGCCCCGAAAATCGAACTTGGTGATCGCCCATGCTGCGGCGACACCGAAGACCGCGTTGAATGGTACGACAATGGCCGAAATAATGAGGGTCAGGCCGATCGCAGCACGCGCGTCGGGCGAGGTCAGGCTTTCGAGCGCGGCGACCCAGCCTTGTCGCAAAGCCTCGGAAAAAACGGCGATCAGGGGGGCGAACAACAAGACCGAGATCAGCACCACAACCGTGCCGATCAAAAGGGTGCGGATGAGGCGTGGCTCGGTCGTGACCGAGGGCGTGCGGGCGATTGAGGAAACCTCAGACATCTCCGATCCTCCGTCTGCTCCAGATTTGAATGATGTTGATGGCCAGCAGCATGGCGAAAGAGATTAGCAGCATGGCCAGACCGATCGCGGTGGCAGCGTCGTAATTGTATTCCTCAAGCCGGATCACGATCAGCAGGGGCGCGATCTCGGTTTGGAACGGCAGGTTGCCTGCGATGAAGATCACCGAGCCGTATTCCCCGACAGAGCGCGCCAGAGCGAGGGCGAACCCGGTCAAGAGTGCGGGTGTCAGCGTTGGCAGAACCACGCGGCGCAGCGTATATGCGCGACTTGCGCCCAGCGTGGCACTGGCTTCCTCGACCTCGCGGTCGAGTTCCTCGATGACGGGCTGCACAGTGCGCACGACGAAGGGAAGACCGATGAAGATAAGTGCCAGCCAGATGCCGATCTGGGTATAGGCCACCTTTATTCCGAATGGCGCGAGCAGAGCTCCGAAAGCGCCGTTGGGGGCATAAAGCGCTGTCAAAGCAATGCCTGCCACGGCTGTCGGCAGGGCGAAGGGCAGATCAATAGCGGCGTCGATCAGACGGCGCCCCCAGAAGCGGTAGCGCACCAGCACCCATGCCAGCAACAATCCGAAGACCAGATTGAAGACCGACGCGATCAGAGCGGCGCGAAAAGAGAGGGACAGCGCCGCGCGAATGCGTTTTGTGCCGACCATCTCCCAAAGTTCCGCCGGTCCGATCACCACACCCCGCCCGAGGAGCGCCATGATCGGCAGAAGGACGACGACGGACAGCACCGCCATCATGATCCCGAAACTCAGCCCAAACCCCGGCAGAGGGGAGGGCGCGCGGAGAACACCCGCCCTCATGGTTTATTGCTCCTCATAAATCTGGTCGAACACACCGCCATCCCCGAAAAAGACGGGCTGCACCTCGACCCATCCTCCAAAATCGTCGATGGACAGGCGCGTGATTTCAGGGAAGCGGGCGATGTCTTCATCAGACGCCGCGGACGTGTCCCAAGCCCGGTAGAAGTTCCTGAGCGCAAGCGCCTGCGCCTCAGGACTGTAAAGATGCTCCAGATAGGCTTCGGCGACGGCGCGCTCCGCCTGCGAGGTGATATTGCCGTCCACCAGCGCCACTGGCGGCTCCGCCAGCATGGAGACGGACGGCACGACGATGTCGAAGGCGTCTTCTCCCTGTTCGGCCAACGCCAGAAAAGCCTCGTTCTCCCAGGCCAGAAGCACATCGCCGATGCCGCGCTGGGTAAAGGTGTTGGTTGCACCGCGCGCACCGGTATCGAGTACGGGGACGTTCTTGAAGAGATCACTCATATAGGCGCGGGCCTGATCTTCGTTGCCGCCATATTCATTCAGAGCCCAAGCCCAGCCCGCCATGAAATTCCAACGTGCCCCGCCGGAGGTTTTGGGGTTCGGCGTGATGACCTGCACATCGTCGCGGATGAGATCGTCCCAGTCGGCGATGCCCTTTGGATTGCCGTCCCGGACCAGAAAAACAATCGTGGATGTGTAGGGCGAGGAATTGTGGGGCAGGCGCAATTGCCAGTCTGCGGGGATTTTACCGCTGCGCTCTGCGATGGCCGAGATATCGGCGGAGAGCGCGAGGGTGACGACCGTGGCCTCAAGCCCGTCGATCACGGCCCGGGCCTGCCCGCCCGAGCCGCCATGCGACTGGCGCAGGGTCACCGGCTCATGGCCCTGGCTTTCCCACCATTCATTGAACAGCGCGTTATATTGCCGATAGAATTCGCGCGTCGGATCGTAGGAGACGTTCAGGATTTCGACAGTATCTTCTGCCTTCGCCGCAGAGGTCGGGCCGAAGGCCAGCGTCATTGCCCCCACTGCGGCAAGCAGACCGCTGCGCCAGTGGTTCGCCGAAAGCAGGTGAAGCAGCGGTGAAACCTTGGCGGTGTGCAAGCCATGCTGCGTGACAGGCTTCCCGGCAAGTCTGCGATTGCCCGTGTCGATCTCGATGCGACCATCGCCGAGATTTCGGGCGAATTGGCCTTGGGCGAGCACATGTGCGCCGATGCGGATGGTATGTATCATTCTTAATCTCCTCTGCTGGACAAGGCGAACCTTGTGTCAGGCGGCAGGTCGGCGCGGCCCCGGGCAATGAACCGAAAGCGGGTGCGACCATCGCACCTCCTGACACGATAATGACGACAGAGTTAGTCGTATTTAGCAAAGGAAAAATCACGTCTATTTTAATCGTGATTATAGAAGATTATTCTCCGGCGGCACTTTCGGGCAGCGCAAATCGCTCCAACGGACGCGCATCCTCCATCAGATCGGCGAGCGTGAGAGATTCGATCATCAGAATATAGGCGGAGTAGAAACCGCCGAAGACAGCACGCACCCGGCAGCTCACTTCATCCTTGCAGTCGTCGCAGGGTTGATAGGCATTGCGGGACAGGCAGGGCAAAGGTGCCATGGGACCGTCGATCAGGCGCAGGATTTCGGCCAGTGACACACGTGCCGGATCCTTGATCAGTTCGTACCCGCCGTTCCGGCCACGTCGACTGCCAATCAAACCGGCGCGTTTGAGATCGAGCAGGATGTGCTCCAGAAACCGCTTGGGGGCCCCGGAGCGCTCTGCGATCTCCTCGATGCGCAGAGATGAGCCGTCACCGGCCTTTTCGTCGGCCAGCACCATGAGGGATTTAAGGGCGTATTTGGTCTTCTGGGTGATCATTTGGGTCCGACAGGGCTAAAGCTCGATCAAGATGGTCGATTTTATCAGGCTTCAGTAAAATTGCGAGAGATACGCGTATTTCTATCCTGTTCTTATGGAATTCAAAGGCTTAACGACTACAGGATAATGCGAACCAACATCGAATGGGGCAATCGAGCCTCACGTTGCGTCGTGTTCATGCCTCAATTGCTTTTCTTGGTGAACGATACGGGGCGTCATGGGCATTTCGGTTGGGCATGTTTTGGGCTGCACAGGTAATCGAGAAAAGCTTGCGGTGTCGTGCGTTTTCAGGTTTCGAAGCCCATGTGTCTGTGCGTAACAGCCTTATGGCTTGCACTCCATAAAACAGCTCACCCGGGTTTCCGTGCCGTGAGAATGAACCGATCATAAACACGGGTACGCAAGCCGTTGCGCAACCCGTTGGTTCGGCGCTGGGCCTTGGCGATAGGGTCGTGTGACAGCCGTTCGATCATGTTGAAACCGGCATCCGCGAGCATCGGGGCAAGCATATCGAACGTCAGACCTTTGCCGAAGGGCAGGCGCTCCATGATCGTACCATGGGCATCGCTCATTGCGCCGTCGTAATGGGGATCGGGTGATAACCGGTCCCAGAGAGCCAGAAGATGAGCTGCCCAGCGACCCGAGGGGGATGGCTTTGCCCAGTTGCCGTCAAAGATCAGCAATCGCCCACCCGGACGCATGATGCGGAACCAGTCGGCGAATGCGGCTTCTGGCTCGACCAGCGTCCAGACAAGGTGGCGGCACAGAATGGCGTCGTAGCTTTCATCCGGTTCCATCGTCCGCCCGGCATCCGCCATCAGAAAGCGCAGGCGTGGTTTGCCTGCGTGTTTGGCTCGCGCGATCGCCAGCATGTCTTCCGAAAAATCGAGGGCTGTAACGTCGTGGCCGAGATCGTGAACGAGCCGCGTCACCTCGCCTGTGCCGCAGGCCAGTTCTAGAACCCGGCATGGCGGTTCGCCCAGATGATCGCGCATCGGCTGCGCCCAGGCCTCGGCCTCCCGGCCTGCGGCAATGCGATGGCCGAAAGCAAAGTCAAAGGTCTTGGACCTGCGCGACCAGTAGTTCCGGATGTCCTCAGTCAGATCGTAGTTGGTATTCACTTTGCGGCAGCCTCAAGAATGGATTCGAAGCGCTGACGCGCGCGGTTCGGCAGGCCTTCTGGCAGGCTGCGATCCGTCTGTTCGCCCACCTCGATCAGCATGACCATGCCCATGGCATAATGCGGGCTGCACTTGATGCCGTATAGACCGGGCTCGGTCAGGGTGACTGTGAAGTCCTCTCCCAACCTGCTTTTGAACGGCTGGGCGCCCTCAGGGATCATCCCGTCAATGGTCGCGGCGTTGTGACCCGGCTGTTTGGAGACAAAGACCACCGTATCGCCCGGCGCGATGCTGAGGAACTGCGGCTCGTAGATCATCGGTCCGTTGTCGTTTCGGGTGTACATGCCGATCTCGTAGGTTTCGGCAAACAGCGGTGTGGCAAGCAGGCCGACGATCAAAGATGACGCGAGGGATTTCATGAATGGTCCTCCAGGCAATGAAAACGAAACAGGGTGGCGTTGTCGTCGGGGTCGCGCAGCGGCGTGACATGCACGCGGAAGATCGCGGCGATGCGAGCGGGGGTCAGCACTTCTGCGGGTGGGCCACAGGCAATAAGGCGACCGTTCTCCATCACGCCGACGCGGTCGCAGCCCATGGCCTGATTGAGATCGTGCAAGGCCATCACCACGGTGACGGACAGCATGCTGACGAGGCGCAGCAGAGAAAGCTGGTGATGGATGTCCAGGTGGTTGGTCGGCTCGTCCAGTACCAACAGGCGAGGCCGTTGCGCAAGAGCGCGGGCGATGTGGACCCGCTGACGCTCGCCGCCTGACAGGGTGGACCAACTGTGTCCGGCCATATGCGCAAGGCCTGTGGCTTCAAGCGCTTCGGTCACGATCCGCCTGTCCTCGGGGCCGAGCGGCGTCAGTGCCGAAAGCCAGGGCGTTCGGCCCAGCTCTACGGCATCCCGGACACGCAAAGCCTCGGATGTATCGGCCATTTGTTCAACGAAGGCGATGCGTTGAGCGATGTCGCGACGAGACATGCTCTCAAGCGGTACGCCCTCCAGATGAACCCGGCCTGCGGGACGCGGGAGGAGGCCTGTCAGAAGGCGCAGCAATGTGGATTTTCCGGAGCCGTTCGGTCCCACGAGGCCAAAGGTCTCGCCCGGCAGGATGTCCAGCGTGACGTCGTCGACGATTGTTTTCCCGCGTGTTGTCCAGCCGAGATTGTGTGCATGCAGTTTCATGCCCGCCTCCGGTTGCGGATGAGGATCGCGGCAAATCCCGGTGCGCCCACGAGAGCGGTGACGACGCCGATAGGTACGACCTGACCGGGGATCAGGATGCGCGAGGTCACATCGGCGACAATCAGGAATACGGCTCCCGCCAGCGCCGAGGCGGGCACCAACCGCCCGTGGCGCGCTCCGACGACAAAGCGCATCGCATGAGGGATCACCAGCCCGACAAAGCCGATGGACCCGACGAGGCTCACCATCGTTGCCGTCATCACCGTTGTCGCTCCGATCAGCGCAATCTGCACCCGGCGTACTGCGATGCCAAGCGATGCCGCCGATGCCGCTCCGAAGGCGAAAGCATCCATGGCGCGGGCCAACCAGACGCAGACGACCAGCCCGCTCAACGTGACTGGGATTGCCAGGGTTACATCCGGCCAGCGCACGCCGGACAGATTGCCCAGCAGCCAATACATGATGCCACGCGCCTGCTCGGCATTCGCCGACTTGGTGATCAGGAAGGAGGTCAGTGCGTTGAAGAGCTGAGATCCGGCTATGCCCGCCAGCACCAACTGTGCCGAGCCGCCACCTGCCGCGCGCGCCAGCAGCACCACGATGGCAAAGGACAGCGATGCGCCCGCAAAGGCTCCGGCTGACATGCCGATCATGCCCCCGCCGAGCCCCAGAACGGTGACGGCGACGGCTCCGGTGCCCGCCCCGGCGGAAACACCTAACAGGTAGGGATCGGCAAGTGCATTACGTACCAGAGATTGCAGGACGACGCCGGAAAGTGCCAGTCCCGCGCCACAAGCCGCAGCGACAAGGGTCCGCGGCAGGCGGTAGCTCCAGAGAATGCCTGCGTCGATGGCATCCACATCGTGGCCCGCGCCCCATAGATGATTGGCAAGCACTTTCAGCACGGTGTCGAAGGGCAAAGGTGTCTCGCCAATAGCGACACCGCCAAGGATCGCCAGCGTCAGGGTGACCGCCCCCGCCACGCCCCAGAGCGTGACAGGCCGCAGGTATGAGGCGGCGAGAGCGGTCATGTCACTCACTTCAGGTCGAACCCGGTCAACGCTTCGGCCAGCGTTTCAAGGGAGCCGATGTTGCGAATGGATGGGTCCATTCCGTGCGCGTCGAGGATAACGATACGGTTGTTCCTGACCGCGTCCATCTGGCTGGCGACCGGGTCGGTCCGCAGGAACTCCAGCTTTTTCTCGATATCATCGGCGGGGAAGCGGCGGCGCTCCATGCGCGCGGCAACGATCACGGTCGGGTTGGCGCGGGCGATTGTTTCCCAACTGACAGTGGGCCATTCCTCGTTGCTTTGGACCACGTTCTCAAGACCTAACACGTTCATCATGTAGGCGGGTGCGCCGCCCTGACCGGCGACATAGGGGTCCATGTCCATCTCTGCGGAGGAGAACCAGAAGACCGCCGAAGTGCCCTCGGGAAGATCAAGACCCGCAGCCAGCTCAATGGCCGCCGCTTCACGGGCTTTCAGATCTGCGACCAGAGTTTCTCCACGTTCAGCGACATTGAAAATCTGCGCCAGTTCGGAGATCCCCTTGTAGACGCTGTCCATCTTGTAAAGCTCAAGACGAGTGCCATCCATGCCAGTGGAGTTGTCTTTGCCAACGCAATCGGCAGGCAGGGTGTAGACCGGAATGCCCACGTCACCGAACTGCTCGCGCGTGGCCACGATGCCCTGCGGGCCGACATGCCATTCGTACTGAACGGTCACGAGATCGGGGCGCTTGGCTACAACGCTTTCAAAGCTCGGGTCGTTGTCTGCCAGCCGCTCGATACCGGCGTTGAGCTCGGCATATTCGGGCAGGACGTCGGTGAACCACACGGAGGTGCCTAACACCTTGTCGCCCAAGCCCAGCGAATAGAGGATCTCGGTCGCGGCCTGACCAATAGACACGGTGCCTTCGGGCTGTGCCGCGATGGTGGTTTCCGCGCCGCAGTTGGTCAACGTCAGCGGGTAGGATGTTTCGGCCAGCGCAGGCAGGGCAAGCGATGCCGCGCCAACGGCGGCGGTGGTCAACAATTTGAGGAACATGGGAAGTCTCCGGTGTGTAATGCGACCGGGGACAAGGGGGATTTGCCGACCCAATCGCTGACCGGAGCATCGGCCGAAACGGCGGATACAACCATTCTCGCTGTCGTGACCGCATGCGGCCACTCTTGGGAAATCATCATTCGACACCTCCCCGGACACCCCGCCCGGGCCGCGTTGCTGTTGCGTGTCGGCAGGTCTCCTGACTGACGGGTCATGGCGCCTGACCGCCTTCCCATGGCACTTGAGCCACAGTGGCATTTTCAGATCAGCGCTCGCCGTCTACAGTTGCGGGGGCAGTTCCGGTTCACCGGCGAACCGGTGGTGAAAAGGAGGAAGGGCTGGTGTAGCAGATGAGACGGCAGGGTGCATCTCTGCCGCCTTTTCTGCACCGTGTCGATTTTTATTGAAAAATTTTCAATTAAAAACAGTAATTTGCTGCAATGCAGCTTTCTCCCGGTTGAAATTTTCACGCTTCCGTGTAAATGATGTGTCAGGGTCCACGCGGCGGACCTGTTCGGTTTTGGTGATCTCTAGAAGGATGGCTGAGGCCGACCCGCACCGCGCGACGCCGGATTTGATTTCGGGTTTATGCCTGTCTCCGGCTTGTCTTTGCTCCTTGCCGCGCAGCCCGTGACGGGCAGGTGGGGCGCGCATACATCTGAAGAGACGACCTGAGCAAGAGCACCCAAAAGGAGCTCCCCATCAAGGATTCACTGCCCCATATCCCGCCGCAGCCCCTGCGCCGCCTCACCGTTCTCGGTGCCGGCAGCTGGGGGACTGCGCTCGCCTCCGTTCTGGCCCGCAACGGTCACGATGTGCGCCTCTGGGCGCGCCGTCCCGATCTGGCCGAACGGATCAATGCAACTTTCGAGAATGCCGATTACCTTCCCGGTGTTGACCTTCCGAGCGGCCTGACGGCGACCTCTGACCTTGACGAGGCGCTGACTGGGACCGAAGCCGTTCTGATGGTCACTCCTTCGGCGACACTGCGCGTCATGTGCCAGGCGATCAAGCCGCATCTGCCCGAAGGTGTGCCGATTGCGCTCGCCTGCAAGGGTGTCGAGCGGCGCAGCGGTTATCTCTTGTCCGAAGTCGTATCCGAGGAACTGCCGGGCCATCCGGTCGGGGCGGTTTCGGGACCAACCTTCGCCCGCGAAACCGCGCTGGATCATCCGACGGCGGCCACCGTGGCCTTCCCGTTTTCCTATCAAGATCGCCTGACACCCGAGGCCAGCCCAGCGGCGCGTCTCGCCCTGTCGCTTTCGGGTGGCGGCTTTCGGCCTTATGTTTCCGACGATCTTGTCGGAGTCGAGGTGGGTGGCGCGGTCAAGAACGTGATCGCCATCGCCTGTGGCATGATGTCGGGTGCGGGCTTTGCCGAAAACACCCGCGCGGCTCTGATTACCCGTGGTATCGACGAGATGAAGCTTCTGGCGCAGGCGCTGGGTGGCAAACGCGAGACCGTCACAGGTCTTTCCGGCGCGGGCGATCTGACGCTGACCTGTAGCTCCACCACCTCGCGCAACATGTCGCTGGGCTATCAACTCGGTCAAGGCATCTCGCGGCCTTCCTGTTTCGAGGGACGGCCTGTGGTGGTCGAGGGCGAGGTGAACGCTGTGTCCGTCACCGATCTGGCGCATCGTATCGGGGTGCCGATGCCGATTTGCGAAACGGTGAATGCGGTGCTGCACAAGGGCGCCGATCTGCAAGAAGCCTTCACCGCGCTTTGGGCACGCCCGATCGAGGCGGAGCCCTATGCGCTCGATCTCTCGCTTGCCCATCCTGCCCCCGACCTTCCGCTGCAATTCGGAGTGAGTTGACCGATGAATGTTCATCTTTCCCCGCGCCCGGCGATTGCCGCGCGCCGTTTCACCCTTGCGACCGATCTCGACGGCACCTTTCTCGGTGGTGCCGAGGCCGAGCGCGCCACGCTTTATGACTGGATCGAGGAGAACCGTGACACGGTGGGCCTAATCTTTGTGACCGGGCGCGATCCGGAGTTCATCATGGAGATGTGTCGCGAACGCGGGCTGCCATGGCCCGAATATGTCGTCGGCGATGTCGGCACCACGATTGCCCATGTCCGCGACGATGGTCATGTCGAACCGATCCCCTTGCTTGAGGAGGACATCGCCGCGCGCTGGAACGACTCCGGCGATCGGGTACGCGAAGCACTCGACGGTCATCCGGGGCTGGAGCTTCAGCCGACCGCCTTTCGCTATCGCGTCAGCTACGACCTGACACCCACCGCATATGACACAACCGCCGAAGCGCAGGTGGAGGAGATGGGGCTCGACTGGTTGATCTCCGACAACCGCTATTTCGACGTGTTGCCGAAAGGCGTTTCCAAAGGCCCGTCGATCAAGCGGCTGATCGCCCATCTGGGCATTCCCGAGGCACGGGTTCTTTGCGCGGGGGATACGCTCAATGACTTTTCCATGCTCGCCAGCGGTCTGCCTGCCGTCGCAGTGGGCAATTCCGAAACTGCGCTCAAGACGCGGCTCGAAGGCCAGGGCGCCGTCTACCATGCCTCTGCACATGGCGCCGCCGGTATCCTCGAAGCCATCGCCGCGCTTGACCTGCATGACACACCGAAAGGAGCCTGATCCATGCCATCCGATCTGGTGATCGTCTACCACCGCCAGCCCTACGAAGAAGTCGAGGTGAATGGCAAAATCGAATATCGCGAAAACAAAAGTCCCAATGGCATCGTGCCGACGCTCAAGAGTTTCTTCGGCCGGTTCGACAAGGGTGCGTGGATCGCGTGGAAACATGCCGAGGACCCGGCCAATCCCGAGTTCGAGCGAGTCATCGAAATTGACGATGCCTATGGCAAATACACCGTGTCGCGTCTTCCGCTGACGCCGGAGCAGGTGACGAGTTTCTACCATGTCTCTTCGAAAGAGGCCTTCTGGCCGATCCTGCACGGTTTTAAAGAACGCTATAATTACGACCCCGTGGACTGGCCGACTTTTCGCGAGGTGAACTGGGCCTTTGCTGAGGCCGCCGCCGCCGAGGCCGCCTCCGGCGCGGTGGTGTGGATTCACGATTACAACCTGTGGCTGGTGCCCGGCTATCTGCGCAAACTGCGCCCGGATGTGAAGATCAGCTTTTTCCACCATACGCCGTTTCCGAGCGCAGATATTTTCAACGTGCTGCCGTGGCGCAAGGAAATTCTCGAAAGCCTGCTGGCCTGCGATGTCGTGGGCTTCCACATTCCGCGCTACGTGAACAACTTTGTCTCTGCCGCGCGCTCGCTTCTGGAGGTGGACACCCTGAAGCGTGAGAAGGTCAAACCGGAACTGGCGGCGGAAAGCTCCGCTCTGTCTGAGCAATCCGTGGTCACCGAGATCGGCTATGAAGATCGCACGATCCGGCTTCAGGCCAGCCCGGTGGGCGTCGATGTGTCCTATATCGAAGAGGTCGCCGCCCGCGAAGAAACCACGCGCAAGGTCGAGGCGATCAAGTCGGAACTGGGCGAGGCAAAGCTCCTGCTGTCCGTCGGACGCACCGATTATACCAAGGGTGGGATCGAACAGCTCGAAAGTTTCGAGAGGCTTCTTGAGGCACGACCCGACCTACGTGGCAAGGTGCGGTTGATGCATGTTTCTGTCGCGGCCAATTCCAACATGACCGCCTATGAGGAAATCCAGCAGACGCTGGAACAACTCGCCGGGCGGATCAATGGGCGGTATGGCTCGTTCGAATGGCAACCCGTGGCGCTGATTTCCCGGCCTGTGAAGTTCACCGACCTCGTCGCTTATTACCGGGCTGCCGATGTGGCCTGGATCACGCCTTTGGCCGATGGGATGAACCTTGTGTGCAAGGAATTCTGTGCCGCCCGCACTGATCTGGACGGGGTTCTGGTGCTTTCCGAGTTCGCCGGTGCTGCGGTAGAACTGGCCGCTGCCGTGCCGACCAACCCGTTCTCTCACAAGTCGATGGACGGGGCGATCCAGTTCGCGCTCGACATGGAGGCCGAGGATCGTAAGGGGCGAATGAAGGCCAACCGTGCCATGGTCGTCAAACAGGATATCCGGTTCTGGGCGGAGGATCAGATGCAGGCCTTCGGGGCAGGTGTCCTGCCCGCGCTGGTGTCTCCTGCGGCGTAAGGGGCGCTTTTCGCCCCTCTGCATTTACGCAAACTCGGGGCGCTCGCGTTTCATCTTGCGGACCATCGCATCGAAGAGCAGCGTCGCGAAAGCGGCGTTGTCCTTGAGACGTTGGGCGTCCTCAGCGCATTTCCGTTTTGTCGCCTCAGGCAATTGCACATTCGGTCCGGGGATCGCAGCGGCGGCGCATTGGATCTCGGCCGCGCGCTGCACGGTCCAGAGCAGGAAGAAAGTCAGAGGAATATCCGCCTCGCATACCGCGATCCCATGGTTGCGCAGCACCAGAACGTGCTTGTCGCCAAGGCTTTTGAGCATCCGGTCACGCTCATCGCTATAGATCGTGATGCCTTCGAAATCGTGATAGGCAACGCGACCGTAAAGCTGCGCGCCGTTGAAATTGTTATGGTCGATTGCAGCCTCTTTCATCACGATGGCGGAGATCGGCGTGGTGTGCGTATGGGCGATACAGCCCACATCCGGGCGGTGTTCGTGGATCACACCGTGAAGGGCAAAGCCCGCCGGGTTCGGTCTGTAGGGGCTTTCACGCTTGAGCTTGCCATCGACGCCCACGACCAGAAGGTTCTCCGGCGTCACCTCGTCGTAGTGCAGCCCCATCGGGTTCACCAGATAGGCATGGTCCTCACCGGGAAGACGGACGGAAATGTGGTTGAAGATCAGCTCGGTCCAGCCGAGGTAGCTCACGAGATGGTAGAAATCGGCCAGTTGGACACGCAATTCCTCTTCGGTCATGCCTGCCATGGGCGTTGCATCCTTGATTGCGGTTGTCGTGGTGTTCATGGCTTATCCTTTCGAAAAAGCGGTGTCAGGGAAAAGTCTGCCAAGCACCGCGGGGAGAGCGGTCTCGGATAAGGGAAGAGCGGATTGGGTTTCGAGTTCCGCGATCAGCCGCGCCAGAAGCGGCATGTCTGTCCCATCACGCCGGGACAGTGCCAGAGGCGCGCGGCAGATCGCATCGAGTTCGAGTGCACGCCCCGCACGGGCATCCTGAAGCATCGAGGTCGGGAAGGGGCCGGCGTCGATCATGAGATCGACCAGCCAGTCATTATCGGGCAGCGTAAACCCCTGCATGGTTGCCCAGTCGCGAAACTCGGTGGCAAGTCGGGTGGCGATCTCGCGTAGCACGGGCCTTTGGCCGACCTCTTCGAGCGTCGCGCCGCTCAGGGCGGTAAGCGGGTTGGTGGCGAGGTTGGCGAGCAGTTTCACAAGCACCTTCTGGTGAATGTCCTCGGTCAGATCGACACGCACGCCGCCCGCTTCGAGCACTTCGATCAAGGCGGCGATCCGAGGGCGGTCCGCGCCTTCGATGATCGGCCCGATGCTCAGTGTCGGCGTGTTGGAGGACAGCGCCCGGTTGCCCTCCATCCGCACGGTCATCAGCAATACGGCCCCAAGAATTTGGTGGGGGAAGAGCCGTTCGGCCAGATCGCCCTGTGGGTCGAGATAGGGAATATCGTCCATTCCCTCGGGCGTGGCAAAAAACCAGAAGGGCATGCCATTGACCATTGGAATCACCAAAGTATCCGGCCCGATCCCCGCCGCATTGGCGCGGACCGCCGCTGCAAGGCTTTGCGATTTCACGCAGAGAAACACCGCATCCATCGGACGGGTCAGCGCATCACAGGCTTCGGGCCGGGCATGGATCACATTCCCCCGATCATCCAGCGTCACGCCCTTCTCGCGCACCTCGGAGAGCCGCACGCCACGGGCGACAAGATGTACATGCGCACCGGCGTGCGACAGCAAAGCCGCCATAGCGGTTCCTATATTGCCCGCGCCGATCACGGCGATGTCGAGAGGTCGGGTGGTCATGGTTCTTGTGGGTGTCTTTTGTTCGGTTGCGCGGACAAAGCTCATCCATGCGCCCGAAAGGGCGTTCGCAAGGGTGTTCCGCTGTTGAGGAAAGGGCCCGGGCGCACCGGGCCCCGTGTGGGATTATTCCGCCGAGAGCTTGGCGATCTCGGAGAGCATCATTTCATAGGCCGCCGGGCCGTCCACGCCGGTTTCCGACACTTGCGCGAGCTTCGCGTCGATGATCGGCTGAAGGCTTTCCTTCCACGCCGCAAGCTGTTCCTCGGTCGCGGGCGTTACGGCAATCTTACCCTCCATCGCTTCGAGGCCGGCGGCATCGGCGCGATCCCACATCTGCCCGGCCATACGGGCGAGATGTTCTCCGGTCACGCTGTCGATGGCGGCCTGTTGCTCAGGCGTCAGGCTGTCGTATTTCGCCTTGTTCATCACGATGTAGAAGGAGGTGTTGTAAAGCCCACCCGGCACGGACACGCCGATGTCGAGCTGCGGGATCAGGCCGAAGAAGCTCACCGATTCATAGGGAAACAGGATGCCGTCCGCGACGCCTTGCGACAAAAGTTCATAGGCTTTCGAGGAGGGGCCTTCGACCGGCACCGCGCCGAGCTTGGTTGCGATTTCATGCACGATGCCACCGCCGACGCGGATTTTCTGGCCTTCCATGAGATTGATCGACGTCGGATCGGTGTCTTTCAGGAAAATCTCGCCGGGACCGTGGGTGAAGACCGCGAGTACCTTGACCTGATCGTATTCGCCCGCGTCTTTCAGCATGGCGTCCCAAGTGCGCCAGTAAGCGACAGAGGTCACTTCGGCGCTGTCTCCCAAGAAGGGAATTTCGGCGACGTTGGTGGTCTTGAACCGGCCCGGGCTATAGCCTTGCACGGCGAAGGTGATGTCGGCCACGCCGTTCACTGCGAAGTCGAAATGCGCGCCCGGCGCTCCGAGCGGTGCAGGCAGGATATTGGCGACCACCTCGCCGGCGGTGGCCTCGGCGATTTCTTCGGTCATCGGCACGATCACCTCGGAGACGAGCGGGTGCGACGGCGGCAGCCAGTTCGCGACCGTCAGGACGGTTTCGGCGAAAGACGGGCCTGCGAGCAGAAGCGAGAGTGCGGTTGCGGGCAAAAGATGTTTCATGTGGTTTCCCTGATGGTTGTCGACACCCCGTCGAGCGCGGGGTTTGTTTTGGGGACAGGTCCGGGACGTTCAGGTGCCCCGCTGTCCGATCCTGTGTGTCTGTTTGTGCGATTCCCGATGTTCTTGTTCGGAATTAAGTGAATATTACGACAGATTGCCGTCCGGGGAAGCGAGGATGTCGGTTGCCGTTGTGAATTCCTGATTGCGCTTGTGATGAGCGCGTCTGTGATTCTGAATTTTTATGATTATTCATGTGGATACGTCGGGTTGACCTGTTTGCACAAAATTTGAGCCGGGAGGGCAGGAGGATGGTTTTTCGGACCGTGTCCCAAGGTTTCCCGCGTTCATCTCCATCATTCTGCGCTGCAATAACGGTATATTTCCCTTATATATGCCCCGCTCGAAGAGCGAGGCACGGCCTTGATTCATGCGGGAGAGATCCGTTTACGCGGCCTTTTCAGGCAGTGGAAAACCGTTACGTCCGGGGAACTCCGGGGCCAGTTGCCGGGCGTTCGGCATCTTCAGCCAAAGCCGCAGCAGCTTGCGCATCTTCTCCGGCTCGTCATGGTCGAGGAAGGCGTTGCGCGAATGCAGCACCGCGTAATTGTTGGCGAATTGCAGATCGCCGGGCTCCAGCATCATGTCGAGCCGCAGCGCATCTGTGCCGATGATCGCATCGAACAGGTCCAGCGCCTCGACCTCCACCTTGGAGAGTGGCTGTTTCATGATTTCATGGCCCAGTTCGAGATATTGCCGCAGATAGCGGCAACTCAATTTGCCCTCGTAAAAGCTGAAGATCGGCGACAGTGACGGGGTATCTTCGCAGAGATGCGAGAAATACCACGGGCGATAGTAGAGCCCGAGGAATTCGCGGTGCTCTTCCTGGATCACATTGTAGATCGAGGCGACGCTGATCAGGCTACTGAGCCCGCCCTCGCGCGCCTTGCGCACGGACAGGAGGCCGACCACGTCGGAGGGGTCGGAGTGATACGGCAGGTAGAGGTTGGTTTCGTAAACGCGGGTGTCCTTTTTTCCGGCGTCGCCCACGGCCATGACCTTGCCGATCAGATCGCCGCGCGGATTTTGTCCGACCGGCTCGCCAAGGTGCAGGCCGATGCCGAAATAGAGCGTGTCGATCTCCGCGTCGGTGTATTTCTCGACCGGCAAACCACGCAGTACGAGAAACCCGCGCCCGTTTTCCAGTTCATCAGCACAGCGTGCCAGTTCCGCTTCCAGATCGCCGAGCGGGAAATCCGCGCGGGTGAAATTCGGAAAGCTCAGACCCTTGGTCTTCAACCCGGCGAGCGCGGCGTCGATGGCGTCGATATGCGCGGTGCTCAGCGGATGAATCCAACTGTCGTCCCGGTCGAAATCGCGGGCGACCCAGGCCGCGGGACTGGTGATCTTGTCTGTCAGAATGATGCTCATGCTCTGGTCCTTTCCAGCCTGTGCGTGTGCGTGGTGTTCCGGTGCGGAGACGACGCTTTCGCCGTAACAGGTGCAAACGGCGCAAGCGCCGCAGGACTTTGTGGCTTCATGTCTGCGATGCATGATGTCGAATCTCCATACTTTATAGTATAGACATTCGTGTGACGGGAATTTCAGTCAATACTTTTTAGTATTGAAATTTAAAATAATAACCTTGCGATTGTCAGATACGGAAAATTGCCGTTAAAACAGGCACAAAGCGTCGCGGAATTTCTTCGCAGATCGCAACAGGGAATAGTAAAGTGGTGAAAACAGGTATGGTACGAAAGAACGGCTCCCATTCGGGACGATTGAAAGAAGATCGTCTGAGCAAAGAGGATTGGTGCGATGCCGGCCTCGTCATTCTCGGTCAGACCGGCCCCGGTGGCCTTCGGATCGACCAGGTTTGCAAGGCGATGAATGTCACCAAGGGCAGCTTCTATTGGCACTTTCAGGACCGCCAGGATTTTCTCGACAACCTCTTTGCCTATTGGCGCGGGCGGGAAACCACCGGCCTGATCCGCCATGTCGAAGAGCGCTACGCACGGCCAGAGGATCGCATCTGGCATGTGGTCGAGTTTGTTACGCTGGGCGATTACGACATCGCCTCTGAAGTCGCGATGCGGCAATGGAGCCAAAGCGAGGAGGCTGTGCGCGCCGGATTGACGGAGGTCGACGCGGAACGGTTGAATTTTTTCGCCCGACAGTTCGCCGCCATCGGGTTCACGCCGGAAGAAGCCCGGATGCGGGCGATTTCCATATATTCCGTGACACTGAGCTGCGGCTACATGTTCACGGGCGAAACCCACGAGGCGCTGGAACAACGGATTCGGGCGAGCCTCGGCCTTCTGCTTGCTCGCCCCTGAGGTTCAGAGAGCGACCCGCGCCCAGACGCAATCGTGATCGGCCAGAGGGCGACCGGAGGCGTCGAGCGAAGACAGGATGCCCTTATCCAGACAACGCATGTCACGGGCCGCAATCCAGTCGAGTTTCATCACCCGCTCGGGGTGCGGTGTGATCAGCGAGGGCCGGGTGGTCATGCCCTCGGCGGTGAAGCTCCATTCAAAACCTCGTTTTTCGCCCAGATCAAACAGGGTTTCGTCGCGGTGGTCGAAATTCGGCGGGATGTGATTGCCGGTATTCAGATCGCCGCCGATCAGCACCGGAACACCGGGTGCGAAGTCTTCGATGGCGTCGAGCAGAATCTCGAATTGAGCGTGCCGCTGTTGAGGGCCAGCATTGCTTTCAAGATGGGTGGAAACGACGCAGAACTCGCCTTCGGCAGTGGGCAGAACGGCGGCAATCGCCATACGCCCACCAAGACGCGGTTGCTCCGGGTCGGCACCGCTGGCTTCGGAAAACCAGTGTCCGTGATCGTCGAGCCGGATCAGCGTGACCTTATCGAATGGCACTTTGGAAAGCACCGCATTGCCGTGCCAGCCAAGCGCGTTGACATCGTCGGTGCAGAAGTGCCGCTCCGTCGGTCCACCCAGCCCCATTTCGAAAAACTCAACGCCGAAAGCATAGCCCATGCCCAGCTCCGTAGCTATCTCTGCCGTTGTGTGGCGTTGGCCCGTGCGAGCCATGCCGTGATCGAGTTCGGAGAGTAGCACCACGTCGGGCGCAAGCGACATGAGATGCGCGGCGGTGTCTTTGGGGAACAGGCAGCGTTCGACATTCCATGCGGCGATGGTGATGTCCCGTGGCAGAACCTTTTGTGTCGCCGTGCCGCCGATCTGCACCGCATTCATTGCCAGAACCTCCGCCATCATCGCCCGATGCGCCTCTTCGGTGCGTGGTGCATTCAGAAGAGTGGTACGCTGGTCGTCAGTGACGGGCGGCAGGGTGTCGAGCAGGGAGATCATGCCCGCGCCTCTGCGGCGTCAGGACTGTGTTCCGTCAAATTCAGGGAGAATGAGGTCTCCATGCGCTTGCCGCTCTCGGGATGGAACAGGCAGAGATTCTGCTCCCGGCAGGACAGGCGCAGGGGCCCGAGCGCAACCTGCTCTTCCTTCGCGAGATGCACGGTGAGACGCTGGCCGTCGACCTGCCCATGCAACAGACGATGCGCGCCTAACTCTTCGATCAACTCGACCTCCATGGCCAGCGGACCATGCGGGTCGATGATCAGGTCCTCCGGGCGTAGTCCCAATGTGACCGGCCCGCGCAGTGTGGAGGACACCGGCAGCTCCAGCCCGGCAAAGCTCAGAGTGCCATCCTGCATCTCGGCACCTACGAGGTTCATCGGTGGCGCGCCCATGAAGGAGGCGACAAAGGTCGAGGCCGGGTTGTGATAAATCTCCGACGGTGTGCCGATCTGTTCGATCCTGCCGCCGTTCAGCACGATGATCCGATCCGCCATGGTCATGGCCTCGACCTGATCGTGAGTGACGTAGATCGAGGTGACGCCAAGGCGACGTTGCAGCGCCTTGATCTCGATCCGCATCTGGTTGCGCAGCTTGGCGTCGAGGTTCGACAGAGGTTCATCGAACAGGAACAGCGCCGGATCGCGCACGATGGCGCGGCCCATGGCAACGCGCTGACGCTGCCCGCCAGACAATTGCGCCGGTTTGCGGTCGAGATATTCGGTGAGGTTGAGCATCTTCGCCGCCTCATCGACCTTGCGCGCGATCTCGTCCTTCGGCGTTTTGCGGTTCTTGAGACCATAGGCGATGTTTTTGCGCACGGTCATATGCGGGTAGAGTGCGTAGTTCTGAAACACCATGGCAATGTCGCGATCCGCCGGATCGAGCGTGTTGACCACGCGTTCGCCGATGGTGAGTGCGCCCTCGGTGATGTCCTCCAGCCCCGCGATCATGCGCAGGAGCGTAGACTTGCCACAGCCCGAGGGGCCCACGAGGACGACGAACTCACCGTCCTTGATCGCGAAGCTGGCGGGGGTGACGGCCTCGACGCCGTTGGGGTAGATTTTGCGGACGGAGTCCAAAGTGACCTGAGCCATTGCGAGTGTCCTTATTTGTCGGATTCCGTGAGGCCCTTGACGAACCAGCTCTGGAAGAAAATGACGATGGCGACGGGCGGCAGGACGGCGATGATCGCCAGCACGTTCGCACGTCCGTATTCGGGGATTTCATTGCCGCCTTGCAGCACCTGAACGATGCGTTTGATCCCGCGCACGAGGGTATACATGCCCTCCTCGGTCGTGATCATCGTGGGCCAGAGGTATTGGTTCCAGCCGTAGACGAACATGATGATGAACATTGCCGCGATCATCGTCTGCGAGAGCGGCACGAGGATGTCGATGAAGAACTTGACCGGCCCGGCCCCGTCGATCCGCGCAGCTTCGACCAGTTCCTCGGGAACGGAGCGGAAGAATTGCCGGAAAAAGAACGTCGCCGTGGCGGAGGCGATCAATGGCACGATGAGGCCGGTATAGGTGTTCAGAAGCCCAAGCTTTTGCGTGATCTCGTAGGAGGGCAGGATGCGCACTTCGAGCGGCAAGAGAAGCGTGGTGAAGATCAGCCAGAAGGCCAGAGTGGCAAACCGCAGGCGGAAATAGACGATGGCATAGGCGGCCATCATGCCGATGACGATCTTGCCAATCGCGAACCCGAGACCGAGGATCAGCGAGTTCTTGAACATCGCGAAGCCAGTGTTTTCGCCGGAAAAGCCTGAGGCTTCGAACATTGCCTTGCGGAAATTGTCGTCGAGCTGATCGCCGAAATAGAGGCCTGGGCCGTATTTCATGGTTTCGACATCGGGGGTCGAAGCGGTTTGCAGCATGACCAGCAAAGGCAGGATCATGACCAACGAGCCCGCGATGAGCACGGCATGATCCACAAGCGTGGACCAGCGAAAGCGACGGCGGGGGACGACCGGTGTGGCCGTGGAAAGGGAGATATCAGCCATTGTCCTGCCTCAGGTATAGTGAATGCGACGCTCGACCATGCGGAACTGGAACACGGTCAATGCGAGGACGAGGATCATCAGGACCACGGATTGCGCCGAAGAGCCGCCAAGATCGTTGCCCCGGAACCCGTCGACATAGACCTTGTAGACCAGCGTCATCGGGTTGTTGCCCGGCTCGCCCTGTACCAGCGTGTCGATGATGCCGAAGGTGTCGAAGAGCGCGTAGGTGATGTTGATGATGAGCAAAAAGAACCCGGTCGGTGCAAGCAGAGGGAATGTCACGTCCCAGAATCGCCCGGAGTCCGAGCGGTTGTCGATCAGGGCCGCCTCGCGCACGGATTTCGGAATGCTTTGCAGCCCGGAGAGGAAGAAGATGAAATTCACCGGCACCTGTTTCCAGACGGAGACAACGACCATGGCAAAGGCCGTGTCGACATAATCCGCCCGCAGGTTGAAGTCCCAGCCCAGCGCGCCGAAAAACTCCGTCAGCGGTCCCCAGCGCTGGTTGAACAGGATCAGCCCCATGAACCCCGCCACAGGCGGTGCGACCGCATAGACCCACATCAGAAGCGTGCGATAGGTCTTTGCGCCGCGGATCACCTTATCCGCCTTGACCGCCAGCAAAAGCGCCAGCGCCAGCGAGAAGAACGTCACCAGAACGGTGAAGATCATGGTGAAATTGGCCACCTTGAGATATTCGGCGGAGCCGGCCAGCGCGCTGTAATTCTCCAGCCCCACAAAGGTTTGCCCGAACCCGAACGGGTCTTGCAGATAAAACGAGGATTTCACCGCATAGGCGGCGGGCCAGTAGAAGAAGACGAGAATGATCGAGAGCTGAGGCACCAGAAGGAGGATCGGCAGCCAGCGGGAGGCAAAGCCTGCGCGTTTCATGTGAGACCTTTCACGGGGGAGGACCTTTCGCAAAAGCCTGACGGCCGCAAAGGCGCGGCCGTCAGAGATGTCGGTCTGACCGGGGTTACCCTTGGGTCTTGGCGAAACGGGCGAGAAGCTCGTTGCCCTCTTTCTCGATGGTGGCCAGAGCGTCCTCGACGGTGGTCTCACCGGAAAGCACACGGGACAGCTCGCGGTTTTCCACGTCGCGGATCTGGACGTAGAAGCCCATGCGGTAGCCGCGGGTGTTTTCACCGGATTGCAGCATCAGTTGTTTCGGGCCGGTTTCAGCAGCCGGGAAACGGTCGTAGTGACCATCGGCTTTCGCCAGTTCGTAAGCGGCGGTGGTGACCGGAACATAACCGGTTTCACGGTGCCACATGTATTGCACTTCCGGGGAGGTCAGGTAGCGGAAGAACTCGGCGGTCGCCTTGTTTTCCTCGGCGGATTTGCCAGCCATGGCGAAGAGAGACGCGCCGCCGATGAAGGTCTGGTAACCTTCTTCGGTGATCGAGGCCCAGTAGGGCAGATAGGCGGAACCCCACTCGAACGGCATGCCTTTCGTGGTCAGGCCGCCGAAGTCGCCCGAGGAGCCGATATACATGGCGGCTTTGCCCGCTTCGAACTGCGACTGGTTGTCGTCCCAGCCGGTGCCGAAGAAACCGAAGTAACCTTCGGCGAGCCATTCCTTCACCTTGGTGAAGTGCATTTTCATCTCGTCGGAATTGATCAGGATCTGGGTGCCTTCGGCGCCTTCATAACCGTTCGCGTTGGTCGCAAACGGCAGGTTGTGACGCGAATGGAAATTTTCGACGAATTCCCACGGCAGGTGCGTCTGCACCAGCGGGATGTACCCGGCTTCCTTGAGCTTCGGCGCGATCTCTTCGAATTCCTCGTAGGTCGCCGGAACTTCGACACCAGCGGCGGCCAGCGCATCGGCGTTGTAATACATCACCGGCGAAGAGGAGTTGAACGGCATGCCGATCATCTTGCCGTCACTGTCGGCATAGAAATAGCGCACACCCGGGATGTAGTCGTTGATGTCGAAATCGACACCGTTCTCGGCCAGCAAGTCCTGCACCGGCACGGTCGCGCCCTTGGCGCCGATCACGGTGGCGGAACCGGCATCGAACACCTGCATGATGTTCGGCTGCTCGCCCGCACGGAAGGCGGCGATGCCGGAGGTCAGGGTCTCTTCGTAGGAGCCCTTGAACACCGGGGTGATCTTGTACTCGTCCTGCGAGGCGTTGAAGCCCTCGGCGATCTTGTTGACGGTCTCGCCGAGGTTGCCACCCATGGCGTGCCACCAGGTGATCTCGGTTTGAGCAAAAGCGGCGGTGCCCGCGAGGGCGAAAGCGGCAGCGGCTGCCGTGAATTTCGCCGTGTTTTTCATCGTGTTCATCACACTGTCTCCGGTTTGGACCCACTCTTGGGGGCCTGTCATGTCGGTGAGGCGCCCCCTGTCGGTTTGCGGCGCTCGGTGCTTCCTCTTCTGAGGAGGCGCAAAACGTCAGGTGCCGGAAGTGACCTCCGGGTTCGGTCTTGCACAGGCGTCCACATGCCGGGGGAATGTGATGGTTCTGTGAAGGATTTTTTACCGTTCTGACAAATCTTGTCTGGCAGAGGCCAATGCATCTGCCCGAAAGAGGGCATTTCGTGCGAAGACATTGCACGGGAATTGCACCGGATTTGATCTTATGGACGAAAAAAAGCCCGTCCTTTGACCATTTTTGCGATTTTCCGGCGTTCGCCCTTGGGTTGTGCTCTCGGTGCAGGCCTCCCTCCTGTAACCTGCCTGTACCCGATGATCAGTCTGCGGATCATTTGGGAGGAGGAGACGCAGGCGACCATTCGAAAGATTTTCAAATGATACCTTTACTGGATTTTCGACTTCAGGCCTCGGGCAAGGACCCACAGGGTTTTGCGCAACAGATGGGACAAGCCTGTCGTGACGAGGGCGTGTTTCTTTTGTCCGAACATGGCATCCCGCGCGGCCTTCTGCGTGATGTCCTGAGTGCTGCGGAGGCGTTCTTTGCTCTGTCTGAGGCGGAGAAAGCGCCGCTCGACATCCGTCATTCGCCGATCAATCGGGGCTGGGCACCCTCCGGTGTCGAACTGCTCGGCGGGGTGTCGGGCACGCCTCTGATCAAGGAGAGTTTCAGCCTGGGCCTCGACCTGTCCGAGAGCGATCCGCGTGTGCAGGCGGGCGAGCCGTTTCGGGGGCCGAACCTCTGGCCCGAGGATGATATGTTCCGTGATGTCATGCGCGACTATTACAAGGAGATGCTCGGCCTCGGCCGTGCCCTGATGCGCGGGGTCGAGCGCGATCTTGAGTTGCCACAGGGGTTCTTTCAGCCGCATTTCACCGATCCGATGGCGACGCTGCGCCTGTCGTATTACCCGGTCGGGTCGCGGATCATGGCGCCGCCCAGCGATCAGCCGCAATTCGATTACGGCGGGCTGACACTCGTGCTTACCGATGGCAGTGGCGGGGTGCAAATTCGCTCCCGTACCGGCCAATGGCGCGATGTGCCTGAAATTCCCGGTGCTCTGCTGGTGTTGGTGGGTGACGGCCTGATGCGGTGGACCAATGACCAGTACCGTTCCGTTCCGCATCGCTTGTTGCCGCCGACACGTCCCCGGACGCTCGCTGCCTTCTATCTCGATCCGAACCCCGACAGCATCATTGCTCCCTTGCCGGGGACGGGCGTTGCGCATTACCCGCCGGTTCAGGCGGCTGAGTATCTCAAAGCGCGACTTGATGAGACCTATCTTCCACCCGATCTGCCGTTTCGACAGACGCGGGGCCTGCGAGGATGAGGTAACGGGAGACTGGACAGAATGGCCGGGGCATCTTAAGCCTCGGCCATGATTTCCTATGACACGCCAGACTGGGACGAAGAGCTTGACGCGATCGGGCTGATTTGCCCTTTGCCGGTGCTGAAAGCCCGCAAGCGGCTCTTGACCATGGCGCCGGGACAGGTGCTCCGGCTTCTCGCTTCCGATCCGGCGGCGGTGATCGACGTACCGCATTACTGCAACGAGGCCGGGCACAGCTATCTCGGTATGAAAGACCTTGGTGCGCACCAGACCTACCTGATCCGCAGAGGCTAAAGCGTTTCGCATTAAATCTGAATCACAAATTTAGCGTGAAACGCTTACAACGCTTATATATTGCTCAGCGTTTTGCTTTTTCCCTGTCTCAGATAAAAAGCAAAACGCTTTAGATTACACCCGCGCCAGCATTTCCTCTGCCTGTGCCAGATCCTCGGCGGTGTTGATGTTGAAGAACAGCGCGTCCGGCACCGGCCCCTCGAACACCACGGGCACCGCGCCCTTGCTTTCGGTGAATTGCACCATGCGTCGTTGATGCCGAGCCAGAGCGACGCGCAGATCGTCGCGCAGGCTCACGGGCCAAAGTCCGAAGGTCGGATGCCAGCGCGTTTCGCCTTTCTCCTCTGTGACCGCAATACCGAACTCTTCGGGCCGGGCCACCTGCGACAGGCGCTCTACCAGATTTGTCGGAAAGAATGGCGTATCAGTAGCAACGGTCACAATTGCCTTGAAGCCCTTCGTTGCGGCCCAGTCGAGCCCGGCGAGCACACCGGCCAAAGGCCCCTGCATCTCTGCCGCGCCGTCGGGAATGATCGGATAGCCGAATTCGGCATAACGTTTCGGATCGCCATTGGCGCTGATCGCCAATGTGGCGCATTGCGGGGCAAGTCGGTCGATCACCCGTGCGATCAGCCGCTTCCCGCCAAGTTCCACGAGGGCCTTGTCGACCGTGCCCAGGCGGGTGCCTTCGCCGCCTGCAAGGATAACGCCGGGATAGCTGCGCATGGGGTCCGCTCCATAGGGCTTTTGCTCTTGGGATCCATTCTGTATGTCCGGGGCAGGGCAAATCAAGAGGCAGGCCATGCTCGGCTATGTGATGACGGAAGACCGAGGTGCCACGGATCGCCTGCTGGCGCAGCTCGCGGACGGCTTCGAAGCGGAAGGGCGGCGGCTTGCGGGGGCGGTGCAGATCAACACCGAACTCCCCGATCAGATCAAATGCCGGATGGAACTGCGCCTGCTGCCGTCCGGTGAGAAGATCACGATTTCCCAGAGCCTCGGCGCACTGGCACAAGGCTGTCGTCTCGATCCGGACGGGTTGGAACGCGCCGTGCATCATGCGGAGAAGGCGCTTGAAGCCGGGGCGGAGCTTGTGCTGATCAACAAGTTCGGCAAGCAGGAGATCGAGGGCCGGGGATTTCGCGATCTCATCGCCGCGGCGCTCTCCGAGGGCATTCCCGTTCTGCTCGGCATCAACACCAAGAATTTCGAAGCGTTTGAGGTCTATGCCGGAGACTTTGCCGAACCCGTGGAGCCGAACCTGACGGCGATGCGGGACTGGTGTCTTGGCAAAATGTGAACTGCCCACGAATGCAGCGTCATGCCTTAAAAAATAGGCAGATAATGATCTGTCTCTGAGGCATGTAGCACCTTCTTGTGCAGGAATCGTTTACTTTGCTCCGCGCTTCACGCGATCTGACCCCATGAGTGCACCCCTTTCCGTCATCGTTGTCGAAACCGACCGCACCCGCGCGCAGCTGATCGTGGACAGCCTGCGTGCCGCTGGGGAATTCGACATTTCCGTCATCAACGATCCGAACGGGCTCGCGCGTCAGATTCAGGCGCGCAACCCGGACGTGGTGCTGATCGACATCGAAAACCCGTCGCGCGACACGATGGAGGAACTGGCCTTGGCTTCAGGTCCGCTCGACCGTCCCGTTGCCATGTTCGTCGACAGCACCGATGAGGCGCTTTCGACGGCGGCGATCGAGGCGGGGGTGTCGGCCTATGTCGTGGACGGGTTGCAGTCGCAACGCGTCAAACCGATCATGGACGCCGCCATCGTGCGGTTTCGCATGTTCCAGCGTATGCGCACGGAACTTGCCGAGACCAAGAAGGCGCTGGAAGAGCGCAAGGTGATCGACCGGGCCAAGGGCATGCTGATGCGCGCCAAGGGGATCGGCGAGGATGAGGCCTATGCCATGCTGCGCAAGGCGGCGATGGATCAGGGCAAGCGTGTCGCCGATGTGGCACAGGCGCTGGTCACGGCAGCGGGGCTTCTGGCATGAGGGGCACGCTGCTCTCGGTCGGGTTTATCCCGCTGGTCGATGCCGCGCCGCTGATCGTGGCGCAGGAGATGGGTTTTGCCGCAGAAGAGGGGATTGCGCTCGATCTCAGACGCGCGCCGTCCTGGTCCTCGGTACGTGATATGCTGAGTTTCGGCCAGGTGGAGGCGGCGCATATGCTCTCCCCGGTGCCGGTGGCAACCGCTCTGGGGCTTGGCGGAGCCGGCGCGAAACTGTCGGCTGTCTCCGTCCTGTCGATGAACGGCAATGTCATCGGCGTGTCGAACGATCTCGCCGCGCGGCTGCGCGAGGAGGGGCATGACTTCGCCTTCAATGACGCGCAGGCGGCGGGCAAGGCGCTGATCGCGGCGGTGAAGGGACGGCTCCGGATCGGTGTGCCCTTCCCCTTCTCGATGCATGCCGAACTTCTGTATTACTGGCTCTCCGCGCTGGGTCTTCCGGCGCCGCAATCGGTGGACATCCGCACCGTGCCCCCGCCGCTGATGGCCGATGCCTTGGCGACCGGCGAGATCGACGCCTTTTGTGTCGGCGAGCCTTGGGGCTCGAAAGCGGTGGACAATGGGGTGGGAGAGTTGTTGCTGCCGACCTCCGCGATCTGGTCTGCCGCGCCGGAAAAGGTTTTGGCGGTGCGCACCGACTGGGCCGAACAAGAAAGCGCGCTGATGGGGCGGCTTATCCGGGCGGTCTGGCGTGCGGGCCGCTGGCTCGGTTCGCCCGACAGCCGCACGTTGGCCTCCGAGCTTCTGAGCCGACCGGAGTATCTCGATCTGCCTTCCGAAATGCTCGAACGCGCGCTTTCTGGCCAGATCGTCATTGCGCCGACCGGTGAAACCCGGTCGGTCGATGGATTTCTTGAGTTCTTCAACGGTGCCGCGACATTTCCCTGGCGCTCGCAGGCGGAATGGATCGGCACCCAGCTTGCCGCGCGCACTGGCCTCGACCGGGCGCAGGCGCGGACCGTAGCGCATAATGTATTCCGCTCCGACCTCCACCGGCAGGCGCTGGCGCAGACTTCCGCCGATTTGCCGGGGGCTTCCTCGAAACTTGAGGGCGCTTTGAATACGCCTACTCCGGTCGCCTCCGAGGCGGGACATCTGATTCTGGAACGAAATCGGTTTTTCGACGGGCGTGTTTTTGACCCTTCTGCGGATTGATGCACAAAATTTCCGCATTCTGGTGCATATGCAGCATTTTTGCCCTGTGCCATCGCAAGTCTCTTTGCATGCGCAGCGCGATTCCCGGCATATGAAAATTATCGCAAGGCAACGATGCCGCGATACGGAACAAGTCCCGGTGATCGGGACACAGAGCAAAGCCGCTCGATAGATCGCCCCTTCTCCTCCCAGGCGGTCCATCGGCGGCTTTTTTTGTATTTTCATCTTCGAAAGAACAGGGACGAACGGATGAAAAAGCTTCTTCTCGGCCTCGCGGCCACCACGGCACTCGCTGCCCCGGGTTGGGCCGAGATGCTCGATCTGGAAAAGGACGAACTGACCTTCGGTTTCATCAAGCTGACCGACATGGCGCCGCTCGCGGTCGCCTATGAGCAGGGTTTCTTTGACGATGAAGGTCTCTTCGTGACGCTCGAAGCACAGGCCAACTGGAAGGTTCTTCTGGACGGTGTGATCGACGGCACTCTGGACGGCGCGCATATGCTGGCGGGTCAACCGCTGGCTGCGACCATCGGTTTCGGTACCGAGGCGCATATCATCACACCCTTCTCCATGGACCTGAACGGCAACGGCATCACCGTGTCGAACGAGGTCTGGGAAGAGATGAAACCGAACATCCCGACAGGGGACGATGGCAAGCCGGTTCACCCGATTTCCGCCGAGGCGCTCGCCCCGGTCGTCGAGAAATACAAAGCCGAGGGCAAGCCTTTCAACATGGGTATGGTCTTCCCGGTCTCGACCCACAACTACGAATTGCGCTACTGGCTGGCGGCCGGTGGTCTGCATCCGGGCTACTATTCGCCGGAGAACATCACCGGCCAGATCGGGGCCGATGTGTTCCTCTCCGTGACGCCCCCTCCGCAAATGCCCGCCACTCTGGAAGCCGGCACGATCTATGGCTATTGCGTGGGTGAACCGTGGAACCAGCAGGCCGTGTTCAAGGGGATCGGCGTGCCGGTGATCACCGATTACGAGCTCTGGAAGAACAACCCGGAGAAGGTGTTCGGGATCACTGCCGAGTTTGCCGAACAGTATCCGAACACGACGCTTGCTGTCGTCAAAGCGCTGATCCGTGCCGCCATGTGGCTTGATGAGAACGACAACGCCAACCGCGAAGAAGCCGTCGAAATCCTCTCCCGCCCGGATTATGTGGGCGCCGATCAGGAGGTGATCGCGGCCTCCATGACCGGCACGTTCGAGTATGAAAAAGGCGACAAGCGCGAGGTTCCCGACTTCAACGTGTTCTTCCGCTATAACGCGACCTATCCCTTCTATTCCGACGCCGTGTGGTACCTGACCCAGATGCGTCGCTGGGGTCAGATCGCGGAGGCCAAGCCCGACAACTGGTACGATGAGGTCGCGAAATCGGTCTACAAGCCGGAGATCTACCTCGAAGCCGCGCGTCTTCTCGTGGATGAAGGGCTGGCCAATGAGACCGACTTCCCGTGGGACAGCGACGGTTACAAGGACCCGACGCCCGCCGCCGACATTATTGACGGTATTCCCTATGACGGCAAAGCGCCGAACGCCTATCTCGACAGCCTGCCGATCGGCCTGAAAGGCGAGCAGGTCGTCGTGGGAACCGAAGTCAAAGGGTGAGGCGCGCCCGGAAATCACTCCACCGGAGCGATTTCAGCGCCGAACGGGCGGAGCCCATCGCGCCCACCCTCATACCCAAGACGCCGGGGCGCTCCCCTTCCTGCGCCCCGGCCCCTGCAAACAGATTTCTCACGCGAGGATTCCGCAATGACCGCCATCGACCCCCAAGCGCTCGACGCCGAGGCCACCCGTAAGGCCCGCGAGGATCGTCGCGCAAAGCTCTTCACCCGGATCAACAAGGCCGATGCCTGGTTTCAGGTTCTGGGCCTCTCCTGGATGACGCCGATCCTGAAGGCGCTCGCCGGAGATAATCCGAAAGCTCAGGCCAGAGAGATTTGGAAACTCCTTGGTGTGCCGGTTCTGGCCATCGTCGGGTTCCTGATGCTCTGGGGCACACTGGCTCCGAAGGTTCAAACCTCTTTGGGCGCGATCCCAGGGCCCTCGGCCGTGTGGCAGGAAGCCGTGAACCTGCATCATGACGCCATCGCCAAGGGTGAGAAAAAGGCCGCCTTCCTTGAGCGCGTCGAGGCGCGAAACGAGCGTTATATCGCGGCGGGCGAGTTGGATAAGGTCAAGGACATCCCCTACACCGGCTCTCCTTCCTATTACGAACAAATCTGGACCTCGATCAAAACCGTATTCTTTGGCTTCCTGATCGGCTCCGCGATTGCCATTCCTTTGGGCATCCTTGCCGGTCTGTCGCCCTATGCGAATGCCGCGATCAACCCGCTGGTGCAAATCTTCAAACCGGTCTCGCCGCTGGCGTGGCTGCCGATTGTGACCATGGTCGTCTCGGCGCTTTACACGACGAATGACGGGCTGTTCGCCAAGTCCTTCCTCGTCTCCGCCATCACCGTGACGCTCTGTTCGCTTTGGCCGACGCTGATCAACACCTCGCTGGGGGTGGCCTCCATCGACAAGGACCTCGTTTCCGTGTCCAAAGTTCTGAAAATGGGCACCTGGCAGAAGATCACCAAGCTGGTGCTGCCCTCCGCCCTGCCACTGATTTTCACCGGTCTGCGTCTGTCGCTCGGTGTGGGTTGGATGGTGCTGATCGCCGCTGAAATGCTGGCACAGAACCCCGGTCTCGGTAAATTCGTCTGGGACGAATTCCAGAACGGGTCCTCGCAATCGCTCGCCAAGATCATCGTCGCCGTGCTCACCATCGGCATCATCGGTTTCCTGCTGGATCGTGTGATGTATGCGCTGCAATCCCTCTTCACCTTCACGAACAATCGGTGATCGCCATGGGTTTCCTGACATTCGACAACGTGTCCAAGGGCTATGGTGAGGGTCTGCACCGCACGGAAGTCCTCAAGAACATCAACCTGTCGGTCGAGGAGGGTGAATTCCTTGTGCTCCTCGGGTTCTCCGGCTCCGGCAAGACGACGCTGATCAACCTGATGGCCGGGCTCGATACGCCCTCGACCGGGTCCGTGAGCTTCAAAGGCCAGCCGGTGACCGGCCCCGGCCCCGAGCGCGGCGTGATCTTTCAGAACTATTCGCTGATGCCCTGGCTCACGGTCGATCAGAACGTGTCTCTGGCGGTGGAGGCGATTTTCCCGAGCCTCTCGAAGGCGGAGCAACAACAAAAGGTCGATCACTACGTCAAGATGGTGGGTCTCAGCCACGCCAAGACACGCCGTCCGGCGGAGCTTTCGGGCGGGATGCGGCAACGGGTGAACGTGGCGCGCGCTCTGGCGATGAACCCGGAGGTTTTGCTGCTGGACGAGCCGCTTTCAGCGCTCGATGCGCTGACGCGTGCGAACCTTGCCGATGAGATCGAACACATCTGGGAAGCCGACAAGAAAACCTGCGTGCTGATCACCAACGATGTGGACGAGGCGATTCTTCTGGCCGACCGGATCATCGCGCTCAATCCCGACGGCACGCTTGGCGAAGAGTTCAAGGTCACCATCCCGCGTCCGCGCGACCGGGGCGAGATGAACCACGACGAAACCTTCCATCATCTGCGCGCGCAGGTCACCAATTACCTGATGGATGTGGGCATCGAGGCCAAGGCCGAAGGCAGCAAGCAATTGCCCAACGTCACCGCGATCCACAATCAGCCGGTGCCCGCCGCCGTCGCCAAGGCGCAGGAAGGTCTGATCGACCAGCGGTTCCTGACGTTCGAAGGGCTGCACAAGGTCTATCCGACGCCCAAGGGGCCGCTCACGGTCGTGGAAGACTTCAATCTGAAATTGAACCGCGGTGAGTTCATTTCGCTGATCGGGCACTCGGGTTGTGGCAAATCCACGGTTCTGACCATGGCCGCCGGTCTCAATGACATCTCGAAAGGCGCGATCAAGCTCGACGGCTTCGAGGTGCGTGGTGCCGATCCCGAGCGGGCCGTGGTGTTTCAGTCGCCGAACCTGTTTCCCTGGCTCACCGCGAAGGAGAATGTCGCCATTGGTGTCGACAAGGTCTATCCCGGCGCGTCGCAGCCCGAGCGGCAGGACGTCATTGAGTATTACCTTGAGAGGGTCGGTCTCGCTGATGCTATGGACAAGCCCGCCTCGGAAATGTCGAACGGCATGAGGCAACGGGTGGGCATCGCCCGCGCCTTTGCCCTCTCGCCGAAACTTCTCCTCCTCGATGAACCCTTCGGCATGCTCGACAGCCTGACGCGCTGGGAGTTGCAGGAGGTGCTCATGGAGGTCTGGGAGCGCACGAAAGTCACCGCGATCTGTGTGACCCACGACGT
Organism: Celeribacter persicus; assembly: GCF_003050785.1. Taxonomy (GTDB): domain Bacteria; phylum Pseudomonadota; class Alphaproteobacteria; order Rhodobacterales; family Rhodobacteraceae; genus Celeribacter; species Celeribacter persicus. The sequence continues at coordinate 502,078 of NZ_QAOH01000001.1, read as the reverse complement.
GGACGAAGCGATCCTTCTTGCCGACCGCGTGGTGATGATGACCAACGGGCCGCAGGCCACCATCGGCAAGATCACCGAGGTCAAACTACCGCGTCCGCGCACGCGCAAGGCGCTTCTGGAGCACCCGGATTACTATGCCTATCGGCAGGAAGTGCTCGATTTCCTCGAAGAATACGAACACGGCGCAAAACCAAAAAAGTCTGAACCGAAGGCCATCGCGGCGGAGTGAAGATATGGCGGAACGGCTTGTCATCATCGGTGCGGGAATGGCGACGGGGCGGTTGCTTGACCATCTGGTCGCGGAATGCCCCGGCGCGTTCGACATCACGCTCTTCAACGCGGAGCCGCGGGGCACATATAATCGCCTCATGTTGTCGCCCGTGCTGGCGGGGGAGTTGAGTTATGATGAGATCATCACCCACGATGCCGGCTGGTACACCCGCCATGGAGTGATCTGTCGGTTCGGCGAACGCGTGGCCCGGATCGACCCCGCGCGCCGGGTGGTGTTCGGGGAGCAGGGCGAGGTGCCCTATGACAAGCTGGTCATCGCCACCGGATCGAGCCCGTTCATCCTGCCGTTGCCGGGCCATGACTTGCCCGGCGTCATCGCCTATCGCGATCTGGAAGACACCGAGGAGATGATCCGCCTCGCGGCAAAGCCGCAGGGCCGGGCCGTCATCATTGGTGGCGGGCTTTTGGGGCTTGAGGCGGCGGCAGGCATGGCGGCGCGTGGCACCCATGTCACCGTTGTCCATCTCAACGATCATCTGATGGACCGGCAACTCGACGGCCCCGCTGCGGCCCTCCTGCAAGAGGCGCTTGAGGCGCGGGGGATCGAGGTAATCTGTGGGGCCAATTCGAAAGAAATTATCGCCGGAGACGATGGACGTGTGCGGGCTCTTCTGCTCGAAGACGGGCGTATGCTTTACTGTGACCTTCTGGTGATGGCCGTAGGTATACGCCCCTCCATCGCGCTGGCCCGGGAGTGCGGGATCGAGACCGGGCGGGGCATTCTTGTGGATGATCGGATGCGGACCACCGCACCGGGGGTTTTCGCGCTTGGCGAATGTGTCGAGCATGACGGGGCGGTTTTCGGCCTCGTCGCACCGCTTTTCGATCAGGCCAGGGTGCTGGCACAGACCCTGCGCGATCTGCCCGCCACCTTCGTCAACAAGGATGTCTCCACAAAGCTCAAGGTCACCGGTTGCGATCTGTTTTCTGCCGGTGATTTCCGCGAGGCCGAAGGACGCGAGTGCATCACCTATTCCGACCCGCAGGCTGCGATCTACAAACGCCTCGTGATCGAGGGGGGGCGACTGGTTGGTGCGGTGATGTATGGCGACACGGATGACGGCGGCTGGTTCTTCAACCTGATCCGGGACGGTGCCGATATTTCCGCCATGCGCGACACATTGATTTTCGGCCCGGCCTATCAGGACGCGCCGGAGGCCCCGGCTCTGGAGGTGATGGCATGAAAGCACCGCAATCCTGTGCGATCCGCTCGACCTGCCCCTATTGCGGCGTCGGTTGCGGTGTTCTCCTGAGCCCTGACAGGGAGGGTGGCCTTGATGTGCGTGGCGACAAAAGCCACCCGGCGAACTTCGGGCGACTTTGTTCCAAGGGCACCGCTCTGGGCGAGACTGTTTCTCTCGACGGGCGGCTTCTGGCACCGCGCGTGCATGGCGAGGAGACCGATTGGGACAGTGCGCTCGATCTCGTCGCACGCAGGTTTTCGGAGACCATCGCCGCACACGGTCCCGACAGCGTGGCCTTCTACGTTTCCGGTCAGCTCCTGACCGAGGATTACTATGTCGCCAACAAGCTGATGAAGGGTTTCATCGGATCGGCCAATATCGACACCAACTCACGGCTCTGCATGGCCTCCACCGTCGCGGGGCACAAACGCGCTTTCGGCACCGACACCGTGCCCGGCACCTATGAGGATCTCGACGAAGCCGATCTCATCGTGCTCACCGGCTCGAACCTCGCTTGGTGTCACCCGGTGCTCTATCAGCGCATTCTTGCGACCCGCAAGAAACGCCCGGAACAGAAGCTCGTCGTCATCGACCCGCGCCGCACCGCATCCTGCGATCTGGCGGACCTGCACCTGCCGGTGAAACCCGGCTCCGACGTGGCGCTGTTCAACGGGCTTCTGGCGGAGATCGCCAGACGCGGGTTGATCGACGCCACGTTTGCCACGAATGTTTCCGGTCTTGAGGAGGCGATTGCCTCAGCCAGAGCTGACGATCTTTCCGTCACCGGCCTGTCGGATGACACGCTGTCCGAATTCTACGACCTCTGGTGTACCACCGAGAAGGTCGTGACGATCTTCTCTCAAGGCGTGAATCAGTCCTCATCGGGCACGGACAAGGTCAATGCCATCACCAATTGCCACCTCGCTACGGGTCGCATCGGGCGTCCGGGTCTCGGGCCGTTTTCCGTTACCGGCCAGCCCAACGCCATGGGCGGGCGCGAGGTCGGCGGTCTGGCCAATATGCTGGCCTGCCACCTCGACATTGAGAACGTGGATCACCGCAAAGCGGTGGGCGATTTCTGGTCCGCCCCCGTGATGCCGGAGCAAGCGGGGCTCAAGGCCGTCGACATGTTTCGCGCCGTGGGCGAGGGACGGATCAAGGCGCTCTGGGTGCTCCACACCAACCCCGCCGTCTCCATGCCGGACGCCGACAAGGTGCGCGAGGCCATTGCGGGCTGCGAGTTCGTCGTGGTCTCCGACATCACCGGGGCGACCGATACGGCGCGCCTTGCCCATGTGCTTTTGCCCGCCACCGGCTGGGGCGAGAAAAGCGGTACGGTGACCAATTCCGACCGGATCATTTCGCGGCAACGCATCGTCCTGCCCGCGCCGGGCGAGGCGCGCCCCGACTGGTGGCAATTGGCCGAGGTCGGGCGTCTGATGGGCTATGGCGCGGCTTTCGATTATGAGAGCCCCGCCGAGATTTTCCGCGAATATGCGGCCCTTTCCGGAATTGCCGGCGGCTTTGGCAAGGATTTCGACATCTCCGGTCTCAAGGACCTGACGGATGCCGAATATGACGCGCTGGAGCCGACCCGCTGGCCGGTCTCCGATGGCAAACAGGGCGGGCGTTTCTTTGCCGACGGGCGGTTCTTTACCCCCGATGGCAAGGGCCGGATGCTGCCCGTGTCGTGGAAGCCGCCGGTGGCTAAACTTGAGCCGCGTTATCCCTTCCGCCTCAACACCGGTCGCGTGCGCGATCAGTGGCACACCATGACCCGCACCGCCCGTGCGCCGCGTCTCAATGCGCATCTGGGCGAGCCTTTCATTGAAATTCACCCGGACGATGCCGCCGCCAAGGGGATCGGCCCGACCGCGCTTGTCGAGATCACGTCGCCGCATGGCAAAGCGATCCTGCGCGCCATGATCACGGATCGGATCGCACCGGGAGAGATTTTCGCACCGATGCACTGGACCGGGGAAAACGCCCCCGCCGCCCGCATCGACGCGCTGGTTGCACCGGTCATTGATCCGGTCTCCGGCCAACCTGAGAGCAAGGCTTCCGTCGCCGGGATCGCACCTTTCGCGGCGGCCTGGTACGGCTTCGCGATCTCGCAGACCCCGGTGAAAGCCAACACGGAGTATTGGGCCTTGGCGAAGACCCATGCGGGCTACCGGATGGAGCTGGCTGGACGCGAGGCGCCCGAGGATTGGGTTGCCGAGGCGCGCGGCCTCTTCGATCTGCCCGCCGCCGATGTCCAGACCATGCTCGACCCGGCCAAGGGCACGGCCCGCATCGCCTTTCACAAGGACGGTGCGCTGCAAGCGGCGCTTTTCGTCTCGCGTCAACCCGTCGCCGTGATGCGCGATTATCTCACGCACCTGCCGGGGCAGGAGGCACCGATGGTGCTTTCCGGCAAATCCCCCGCCGATCAACCCGATCCGGGGCCGGTGCTCTGCTCTTGCTTCAATGTCGGTGTGAACACTATTCTGTCCGCGATTGAGACGCGTGGGTTGATGACGGTCGAGGCGATTGGCGAAGCGTTGCAGGCGGGTACGAATTGTGGTTCCTGCCGTCCGGAAATCGCCGCTCTGATCGAACGTGTGCAGGCCCAGGAAGCCGCAGAGTAAGTAGCTGAGTGAGCACCTGATGAGCATTGCCGAATTTGTCCGGATTCTGGGCCGTGGCCCGGGCCGGTCGCGATCCCTGACATATGACGAGGCGCATGAGGCCATGGCCCGTGTGCTGCGCGGTGAGGCCGCGCCCGAAAGCACCGGTGCCATGCTGATGCTGATGCGGATGAAGGGCGAAGTGCCCGAGGAGATCGCGGGCTTCACCCGTGCCCTGCGCGATACGCTGGTAACCGTGCCGACGCCCGATCTCGACTGGCCGTCCTATGCCGCCGGGCGCACGCGTGGGCTACCGTGGTTTCTCCTGTCCGCGCGTCTTGTGGCGCAGGGTGGATATAAGGTCCTGATGCATGGCTGGAACGGGTTGGGCGAAAGCGGCCATCTGGTGCGTGAGGGGCTGTCCTATGCCGGGATCATGTCTTGTGACGGGCCGGATCATGCCCGCGAGGTGATGGCGACAGAGGGCATCGCCTATCTGCCGCTTGAAAATGTCTCGCCGGAGCTTCTGCACCTCTTGCAACTGCGCGCGGTTTTCGGGCTGCGCTCCTGTCTCAACACGGTCGCGCGGATGCTCAATCCGGGTGGGGCGGAGGCTTCCGTGCAGGGGGTGTTTCATCCGCCCTACCGCGAGTTGCAGGCCGATGCCTCCGCGCTTCTCGGGCTGAAATCCCTTTCGGTGATCAAGGGGGGCGGCGGCGAGTTCGAGCGTAATCCGTCGAAAGACATTCAGGTCTTTGGCCTGCGTGCGGGCGCGCGCTGGGACGGGTTTGTGCCCCCGGCTCATGAGGATACGCGCAGGCTCAACGATGGCGAAACCGATCTGTCGCGCCTGAGCGCACTTTGGGACGGAACGCTCGACGATCCGTTTGCGGAGGCTATCGTGTTAGCCACAGCCGCTCTGGCGCTCGACACTCTGGGTGAGCCGGCGGCGGAGGAGCGGGCTGCGACGCTTTGGCGGGAGCGGGCGCGATGAGCCCTCTCCAGATGAACTCCCCGACAAATACGATCTGCGGCAGCTCTGAGCTGAGCATCAAAAATCGTGCGTGCGCCGATCAGAAATCAACCTCGACACCGGGCAGGTTCAACTCTTTCATCAGATCGCGCAATTCCTGGCGGGCGGCGACGTTCGAAATGTTCATCGCGGATTTGACACCGACGTCCTTGAGGTCGAGCAACGTCAACCCGCGGGGGAACAGTTCGCGGAAAATCACCCGTTCGGAAAAACCGGGCGCGACGCGAAAGCCGATGCGTTTCGACAGCTCGCCGAGTGCATCGCCGATTTTCTTTTTATTGTGCATCGCCTGCGCACCGAGACGGTTGCGCAGCACCACCCAGTCGATGGGTTTGAGCCCGGCCTGCGCCCGCAATTGCCGCGCGTTCCAGACCATTTCCGAATAGACTGAGGGGCCGAGGATCTTGTTGCTGTCGGGGTCGACGCGGGCCAGAAGATCGAAGTCGATGAAACTATCGTTCATCGGCGTGATCAGCGTATCGGCCAGCGTATGCGCCACCTGCGACAGACGGGTGTGCGAGCCGGGGCAGTCGATCAGGATGAAATCGCAAGTCTCTTCCAGCCCAGCGACGGCCATCGACAGACGTTGGTCATAGATATTCTCGCCCTCGGCCAGATCGGCGGCGTCCACCTGCGGCAGATCGCGATATTCGGGCGTCGGCAGTTCGATCCCATCGCGCAGGCAATAGCTCAGACGGTTTTCGAGATAACGGGCAAAGGTCTTTTGTCGCAGGTCCAGATCCAGTGCGCCCACCCGATGGCCAAGCCGCGCCAGCGCGGTCGCCACATGCATGGAGACGGTCGATTTGCCCGCTCCGCCCTTCTCGTTCCCGACGATGATGATATGCGCCACGTCTTGTCGTCCCGTTCTGTCCGCGCGCTTTTGCGCTGCGCGTGTTGTCTCTTTGGCCCTTGTATGACGTTGTTTTTGGACGCCGTGCAAGAGCGTTTCGCCCGGTTTTGGTGATCCGTTCGCGAGTGTTGCGATTGGGCTGAGGAAACGTTTTGTCGCCTCGCGCGTTGTCATGAAAATCACGTGTGGCGCGCTGAGTGCCGCACCGCAATGGGAGAAGACACATGAAGCGCATGATTTTGAGCACGGCTGCCACCGGTTTGGGGCTGATCGGCCTTGGGCTGAGCACCCCCGCGCTGGCGCAGGATGCGCCGGAGGTGAGCGAGGAACTGACCCTGGAGGCTTGCAGTGACATTCAGCCGCCCTGCATGACAGAGGAGGGGACAGTCCTGTTGAAGGACGGTCGTATCGTGAGTGCGGTTGAGGCCTATGAAGCGCTTGGCATTGCCGCGCCGCGGGAGGAGGTCGAAACCGGGGCGGACACCTCGCCTGAGACCGAGCCCACCACCGCCGGAGAGGAAGCCGTGGCGGATATCGAGCATCAGGAGGTCGTCGAGGAAGACATTCTGGCCGATCAACTGGCCGAGGACATGGCTGCCGAAGAAAGCCCGGCTGAGGGCACGACAAACCAGATCGAAGAAACCGACGAGGTCGCTCCGGATGCGACAGTGACGCAGGAGAGCGATACGGATGTCACCGCTGAACCTCTGAATGAGGAAAGCGCGGATGTGCCGCCCGCGTCCGATGCGGTGATGACCGAAGAGGAGGAGTCGTCTTCAGCTCGGGAAGAAGCGGTTGAGGCGCAGGAGGCTGTGGAAGAGCTGCAGACCGATGTGACGGTTGCCCCTGTCGAGGAGGCCGCTGAGGCTGCCAGCGATGATATAAACCAGGCCGATCCGATGACGGAAAACCCCGTTGCCGGAGAGATGACCGACGCGGAGGTCAAACCGCAACTGCCCGAAGAGGTCGAGGGGTTTGTGCCGACGACGGCGGGTGAGGCGCGGGCCGTGGAGATGACCGAAGAGGCGCTCAAGGCGGAGGCCGAGGCAGAGGCTGAGATCGCCGCACAGGAGGACGCAAACACGACCGCCGCTGCGGCTGCCAGCGCCGAGACCGGGCAGGAGGTCGAGGTTCAGACCGAAACCGTGACCGCAGAGACCGCACGCTCCTCGGATGAAGAATTCAGCAAACAGACCACGGTGCAACCTGAGAAGGATGAGGATGGTCTTTCCAACCTCGAAAAATTCCTGATCGGAGCCGTGGGTGCCGCGGTGATTGGCAATGTGCTGTCCGATGACGATCAGGTGGTGGCCAACACCGGCGACCGGGTGATCGTCGAACGCGATGGACAGTTGCGGGTGCTAAAGAACGACGACGCCCTGTTGCGCCAGCCCGGTTCTCAGGTGACCACAGAGACTTTCACGGATGGGTCGACGCGCACCACGCTCAACCGTGAAGACGGTACGGAGGTTGTGACGATCCGTTCGGCGGACGGTCGGGTTTTGCGCCGCGAACGGGTGCTTGCCGATGGCAGGCGCGTGGTGCTTTTCGATGATACGCAAACCATCGAGGCAGTCGATGTCTCCGCTCTTCCTGCGCCCACGCAGAAGACGGTGACCTATACACAGGACGAAGACGCATTGCGCGCGGCTCTGGCGGCGAGCCAGGCCGAGACTGAGGTGCTGAACCGGCGCTTTTCCCTGAGCCAGATCCGCTCGATCCGGGCTGTGCGCGAACTCGCTCCGGAGATCGAACTCACCAATGTGAATTTCGCGACCGGCTCTGCGGCGATCTCTCCCACCGAGGCCGAAGAACTCGCGGCTCTGGGTCGGGCGATGCGCGATGCGATTGCCGCGAACCCGCGTGAGGTGTTCCTGGTCGAGGGACATACCGATGCCGTGGGGGCTGCGACGATGAACCTCGCCCTGTCGGACCGTCGTGCGGAGAGCCTCGCTCTGGCGCTGACGGAATATTTCGACGTGCCGCCGGAGAACATGGTCGTGCAAGGCTATGGTGAGCGCTACTTGAAAGTGCCGACCGTCGAGGCCGAACGGGCCAATCGTCGGGCAGCGGTTCGGGTGATCACGCCGCTATTGGCCGAAGCTGCGGCGCAATGAGGCCCGCCCTCATACGAACCCCAAACGAAAAGGCCCGCCAATCGGCGGGCCTTTGCATGTCAGATACGGGCGGAGGCTTAGAAGCCGAGGCCAGCGTATTTGTTTTTGAATTTGGAAACGCGACCACCGGCGTCCAGCAGGCGGGAGTTGCCGCCGGTCCAGGCCGGGTGCACCGAGGGGTCGATGTCGAGCGACAGGGTGTCGCCTTCGGAACCCCAGGTGGAACGCATTTTCACGACGGTGCCATCGGTCATTTTGACGTCGATGAAGTGGTAGTCGGGATGGATATCGGTTTTCATCGTGACGATCCTCAGGCTTCGAGCGGCTTGTAGTTGGTGACTTCCGCGATACGGGCAGATTTGCCGCGGCGGGAGCGGAGGTAGTACAGTTTCGAACGACGCACACGGCCGCGACGTACCACCTCGATGTATTCGATGTTGGTGGAGAAGAGCGGGAACACACGCTCAACGCCTTCACCGAAGGAAATTTTGCGAACCGTGAAGGAACCGGCAATGCCTTTGCCGTTCTTACGGGAAATGCAGACACCTTCATAGTTCTGCACACGGGTGCGCGAACCCTCGGTCACTTTGTAACCGACGCGGACGGTGTCACCGGCCTTGAAATCCGGGATGGTTTTGCCGAGAGCTTCGATTTGCTCGGCTTCAAGCTGTGCGATCAGATCCATCGCTTACACTCCAATTTGCTCGTGGTATGCCACGAAGGTTTCATTCGCCTCAGAGCTCCGCGTCTTCGATCGGGTCCATCACTGTCCTGTAAGGAGGATGCCCGCCGGAGGGTTCAGGTCGTCTTTGCTTTGGTCATTCTGCCATGCTGTGGTGGACGGAGAAGAAGCCGTTCCGCAAATAGCAAAAAGGCCCGCGCACCGATTCCGGTCCCGGACGCGCGGTGTATAGGCCCGGTTTTTGTTCCGATCAAGAGGGGAATGCCCTTTATTCCTTGGTTTTTCGACTGGTTTGGCGCGCCTCATAGGCCTCCCACATATCCGGCCTGCGATCCCGCGTGATCTTCTCCGCCATCCTCAAGCGCCATTCGGCGATCTTGCCGTGGTGACCGGACATCAGAACCTCCGGGATCGGCAGGCCGCGCCACTCGGCGGGGCGAGTGAATTGCGGATGTTCGAGAAGGCCGTTCGAGTGGCTCTCTTCTTCGACGCTTTCCGCATTTCCGAGAACTCCGGGCAGAAGCCGCACGGTTGCGTCGATCATGGCCTGCGCCGCGATCTCGCCGCCGGTGAGGACGAAATCGCCCAGAGATACTTCCTCGATGCCGTAGTGAAACAGCACCCGGTCATCGACCCCCTCGAACCGCCCGCAGATCATCGTGATGCCGTGCGCTTTCGACCAGCGTTTTGCCGTGGCCTGATCAAAGCGTTTGCCGCGGGGCGAGAGATAGACCAACGGCCAGTCCCTGCGATCCGGCGGTGTGCCGTTCATCGCGAAATCAATCGCATTGCCCATCACATCGGGCCGGATCACCATGCCAGCCCCGCCGCCAGCAGGGGTATCATCCACGTTCTTGTGTTTCCCCACACCGAATTCGCGCAGGTGGATTTTTTCCAACTGCCAAAGCCCGTCCTGAAGCGCCTTGCCGGTCAGACTCTCGCCCAGCACACCGGGAAAGGCGTCGGGGAAAAGGGTGATCACCTTGGCTTTCCACACGCCCGCGATGTCCGGCGTGTTGGTCATCAGTTCACGCGGTTGCAATGTCGGACGCACGGCCAAACGACCGTGCGATCTGGCTTTGCCAGTGGTGTTCTGTTCTGTGCCTTTGGGCAGGGGCGGGGTCGAATCGTCACTCATGGGTTCATATAGACCTGACCGGCAGGTCTTGGAAATCAGCGGATGGGAAAATGATCCTGTTGTGTCAGTGACGCAAGGCGCACAACACGTTAATCCGGCTGTGACAAACCGAGAAGCGCGCGCCGTCGCGTATGAAACTCGGCCCCCTGCAAAGACGAGCGGTTGAGGGCGAGAAGCCGGGCGCGCACGTCTTCTCCCAACGTGGTGTTCTGGTTGTCGGGAATGTCGAGCATGGGCCAGAGCTCCGAGAGGCCAAGCAGGTCGAGTGCGGCAAGCGCGGGATGTGCAACCTCTTCGATTGCAAAACGATGCACCGGACTGGGTGCGACCGCATCGCGGATCTGATCGACGGCATGATCGAGATCGGCGGCTTCGGCATACTGCCGTTCGTAGGTGGCGAGATCGCGGGTTTCGCGGTCCTGTCGTACCCTCTGCCAGTGACAGGAGGCGATCCAGCCCGTTTTGCGGGTGGAATACAACAGCTCTAACCCTTCTGTGCCGCCGGTCACCCGGCGCCAGGCCTCCTGAATGAGGCCGATCGCAATAGGGGCCGCCGCATAGTTCGCCACGCGGTCCTTACCGATGAACGTGCCGGAAAGATTTTCGTGGCTGATGAAGACGGGGCGGGGGTCGTTGTCGTCAAGCCCGGCAAAGAACAGAAGCGCTTCATCCAGAATGGCGTCTTTTGCGCTCTTGTTGCGCGCCGCGGCAAATCTTCGGACCGGACGCGCCAGCAAGCGGGTGCGAAAGTCGTAACGCAGATAGAGTTCCACATGCTCATCGAGCGCCGCGCGGTTGAGCTCGAAGGTTTTCTGCAAGGTCGTAGTGCCGGTTTTGTGGAACCCGGCGTGGATAATCACCCGCCTGGTTCCTTTGGGTCTCATTCGAACAGACCTTCCGGCGGATCGGCGATGATCCGGCCCGAGGCAAGATCGACCGTCGGCACATTTTTCATCGTGAACGGCAGCAGTACCGGTGTCTTGAGGTCTGCTCCCTGCACTTCCAGAAGATCGCCCGCGCCATGATTGAGCACATTGCGCACGGTACCCAGAATGGTGCCGCCGGTGTCGAGCACGGTGAGGCCGATCAGATCGGCATGGTAGAACTCGTCGTCGGGCAGAGACGGAAGCTGGTCACGGTCGGCATAAAGCGTCACGCCGCGCAGCGCGTCGGCCTCTTCCTTGGTCTCGACCCCCTCGATTTCGGCGGCAAAGCCGTTCTTGATCGCGCGGGTCAGGGTCAGGACGTATTCCGTGCCACCCTCGGAGGTCAGCGGGGAATAGTCCCCTATGGCCTCCGGTTCGGCGCAGAAGCTTTTGATCCGCACCTCGCCATGAACGCCAAAGGCGCCCGCAATAGCTCCGACGATGATCCGCGTGTCACTCATGTTGTCCTCCGCCCTCGGGGGCTCAGATTACCGCTCGATGATCTCGGGGCAAGCGTTGCGTTGCTCCCAGCCCGCGCGTTCGAGTTCAGGCTCACGCGTGATCTCTTCGGGGTAACCGATACAGAGATAGCCGACCAAAGACCAGTTCTGCGTCGCTTCAAGACTGGCGCAGAGAGCTTGCGGGTCGAGAATGGAGACCCAGCCCAGTCCGATGCCTTCCGCGCGCAATGTCAGCCAGAACTGCATGATTGCGCTGACCACGGAATATCGGAGCATCTCCGGCATGGTCTGGACCCCAAGGCCTTTGCCTTGTTCGGTCGCGGTGTCGCAGAATACGGCCAGCTGCACAGGGGCCTCCTGCAAACCGGCCAGTTTGAGATTTGCATAGGCTTTGGCGGTTTCGCCCTCGTATCCGGCAAGGGCCTTTTGGTTTGCAGTCGTGAAATTCTCCAACACGGCCTGACGTGCCGTGTCGCTGGTGACCCGGATGATCCGCCATGGCTGTGACAGTCCGACGGAGGGTGCGAGAGTGAAGGTTTCAAGACAGCGCGCAAGCACGGCTTCGTCGACCGGGTCGGTCTGAAAGCGGCGCACATCCCGACGCCAGCGCAGAAGCTCGGCAAAATCGTTCCGAAAAGCGGCAGAAAACTGTCCGACTGCAGCAGTCTTGGTCATGTTTTTCCCCTGTTTGTGCTCAGATATACAGGCACGATAGCGGGTTAAGCTGAGGTGAACTTTGAGTGTGGGCAAACGGCAGGATGTGGAAATCCCATGTTTTTATTGCTCACCACCAAAGCAGGATTGGAAAAGGGCGCAGGCAAATTGCCCGCGCCCGGAAGACGGAATCGTTCGGGGCAAAGGCCCGGTGCGCTTACTCTTCTGCGGCAGCTTCTTCTTCGGTCGGAGCAGCAGCGGCTTCTTCAGCAGCGGCGGCCGCCTCGGCAACTTTCGCGGCTTTCTCTTCGGCGCGGTCCTGAGCTTTCTTGCCCGGGACGGCTTTCTTCGGGTTGCTGCGCTCTTTTTTCTCAAGCACGCCAGCCGCTTCGAGCATGCGAGCGACGCGGTCGGTCGGCTGGGCGCCTTTGTCGAGCCATGCTTTCACGGCGTCGATGTCCATCTGGACGCGCTGTTCGCTGTCTTTCGGCAGGAGCGGATTGTAGGTGCCCAGTTTCTCGATGAAGCGACCGTCGCGCGGCATGCGGGAGTCGGTGGCGACGATGCGGTAGAACGGACGTTTCTTGGAACCGCCGCGGGCGAGACGAATTTTCATAGCCATGGTTGTTTCTCCTGAGATTAGCTATTTGTCAGAGATTAACTCTCTGTCATTCCTGATGTTTTTCGTGGTGGTGGATGACTTCCCGAATGATAAATTTCAGGAAGGCTTTTGCGAATTCCGGATCGAGGTCCGCCGCAATGGCAAGTTCTTCGAGCCGGGCAATCTGTTTCTCTTCGCGCGCCGGGTCCGACGGCGGAAGATCGTTTTCGGCCTTGAGCTTGCCCACGGCCTGAGTGTGTTTGAAGCGCTCGCCCAAGGTGTAGACGAGGATCGCGTCGAGCCGGTCGATGCTTTCGCGGTGCTCCTTGAGGATTTCCGCAGCGCGTTTCTGGGTCTCGTTCATGCGTAAGCCTCCATGCCGCCGTCTTGCAGCGCTTCGGGTGTCGGGTGACGGTAGACGAGGCAGGCCTCGCCATCGGGCGTTTGAGCCATCTCGTCCAATTCCGCGCCCATCCGTTCGGCCAGAGCGATCGAACGCGTGTTCGCCGCGTCAATGTAGGACACCAGCGTGTCACGCCCCATTTCGACATAGGCGTAATCGCGGGCGACTGTGGCGGCCTCCAGCGCATAGCCTTTGCCCTCGAACCCGTCCATGACGAACCAGCCGAGTTCCAGCTCCGGGAAATGAGGTGGTTTGTTGAGTGCGACCTGACCGACGAACGCGCCATCCTCCAGACGTTCCACGCCCCATGCGCCATGGCCGAACAACTGCCATTGCGCCACATCCCCACAGAAGGCGAACCACGCCTGACGCCGGGTGAGCGGGCCATGCATGAAACGCGAGCGCTCGGAGGCGAACATATCGGCAAAGGGATCGAAATCCGCTTCGATATGCGCGCGCAACCTCAGGCGCTGGGTTTCTATGGTGGGGGCGAGGGTCATGGTTATTTCTTTTTCCCAAGACCCGAGAGGTTCGATGGCAGGCCCATGCCACCACCGAGGCCGGGAAGGCCGCCCATGCCCTTCGGCATCGCGCCTTGCAGCGCCTTGGTGGCTTCGGCCATTTTCGCCGGGTCCATATCTTCGAGACCCTGCGGGCCGCCCTTGCCGAACATGCCTTTCACAGCCTGTTTCAGCATGCCGCCTTTACCCATTTTGCCCATCTTCTTCATCATGTCCGCCATCTGACGGTGCATTTTCAGAAGCTTGTTCAGCTCGGAAACCTCAAGACCGGCACCCGCCGCGATGCGTTTTTTGCGCGAGGCTTGCAACAGCGCGGGGTTGGCGCGCTCTTTCTTGGTCATGGAGTTCACAAGGGCGATCTGGCGTTTGATGATGCTGTCGTCGAAACCGGCGTCCTGAACTTGCTTGGCCATTTTGCCCATGCCCGGCATCATGCCCATGATGCTTTCCATGCCGCCCATCTTTTGCATCTGCTCAAGCTGCATCTTCAGGTCGTTCATGTTGAACTGACCTTTCTGGAAGCGCTTGATCATGCGCTGGGCCTGTTCAGCCTCGATGGTTTCCTGCGCCTTCTCGACGAGGGCCACAATGTCGCCCATGCCAAGGATACGGCCCGCGATCCGCTCCGGGTGGAACTCTTCGAGCGCGTCCATTTTCTCGCCGAGACCGACGAATTTGATCGGCTTGCCGGTGACCGCGCGCATGGAGAGCGCCGCCCCACCGCGCCCGTCACCGTCCATCCGGGTCAGAACGACGCCGGTGATGCCGATGCGCCCGTCGAAGTTCTCGGCGGTGTGCACGGCGTCCTGACCGGTGAGGCCGTCGACCACCAGTAGCGTCTCGCGCGGCGTGGTGATCGCCTTGACTTCCTCGACCTCGGCCATCAGCGCGTCGTCGATGGACAGACGCCCGGCGGTGTCGAGCATATAGACGTCATAGCCGCCCATCGTCGCCTGTTGCCTGGCGCGGCGGGCAATGTCGGCGGGTTTCTGGCCCGGAACGATCGGCAGCGTGTCGACGCCGATCTGTTCGCCCAGCACCTTGAGCTGGTCCATGGCCGCCGGGCGGTAGACGTCGAGCGAGGCCATGAGGACGCGCTTGCCCTGTTTCTCTTTCAGGCGTTTGGCGAGTTTCGCGGTGGTCGTGGTCTTACCGCCACCTTGCAGACCGACCATGAGGATCGGGGCGGGGGCGTTGTCGACCTTGAGCGTGCCGATCTCGCCCTCGTCGCCCGCAAGGACGTGGACCAGTTCGTCATGGACAATCTTGACGACCTGCTGGCCGGGGGTGACGGATTTGGTGACCGCTTGCCCAGTGGCTTTGTCGCCCACCGCCTTGACGAAATCGCGTGCGACCGGGAGGGACACGTCGGCTTCGAGCAGGGCGACGCGCACTTCGCGTAGCGCGGTTTTCACATCGTCTTCGGACAGGGCACCTTGTTTGGTGAGCTTGTCGAAGACGCCGGACAGGCGTTCGGACAGATTTTCAAACATGGGCCATTCTCCTTAGGTTAGGGGGCCGTTGACGATATGCTCCATCTGGGGACGAAGCGGCGAATTTAAAACCTCGGTCTGACCGCGTGCTCCCGCAAGAGCAAACGGCCAATGCAACTTGGCCCCCGTGGGCGCAACGCGCTGACGGGGGGCGATCCTGGCCTGTGGCCTGAGGACCGGAAGATGCACACTTCCGGGAAATTTGATCCGCTCTCTACGCGCGTGCGTAGGGTGAGTCAAGTGTGCGCATGGACAGCGGGGTAGACGGGGTGCCGATTTGCTCTAGACTCGTTCGAGCGTGTCAGCCGTGTCAGAACCGGGGGAAAGAGAATGCAGACCGCCAAGAGCGAAGATTTTGAACCGGAGGCCCCGGAATGTGGCGTGCTCTATGTTGCCGGAGGGGCTGAATATGTCGATCTCGCAATTCAGTCGGCCCGCTCTCTGCGCGAGCAAGAGCCCGGTATAGCCATCGACCTGGTGACGGATTTGCCGGAGAACCTGCCAACAGGGCTGTTCGACCGGGTGAGCGCCGTTTACGACATGCATCCGCGCGAAAAGCTGCGTGCGATGCCGAAAACCCGTTTTTCGCGGACGCTCTATGTGGACAGCGATACATTGTTCCTTGCGCCTCTTGGCGATCTTTTCGCCATTCTCGACCGGTTCGAATGTGCGCTGACCCATGATGTGCGGCGCGACTGGGCGCTGATCCGGCAAGGGCGCGATCACCGGACCCCCTATGCCTTTCCACAGCACAATTCGGGCGTGTTTCTCTATCGGCGTTCCGAGGCTATGTTCGGGTTTCTGCACGACTGGGCGGAGCGTTTCTTTGCCGATGACGGAATCGAACGGGATCAGGTGATCCTCAAGGACATGCTTTGGGAAAGCGATCTGCGTTATTATGTGCTTCCACCGGAGTTCAACCTGCGCCGGGTGACGCTGCTGGATGCCTGGGAACCGCTGGATGCCATTCCGACCATCCTGCATTCGCACCGCTTTCAGGATCACATGCGCGGACGGGGTGCGCGGATTGCCACGCTGGAGGCCCTGCTCAAGGCCGAACGGCAGGCTTTGACAGAGGAATGGCAGGGAGATTTGCCCGAGGCCGCGCAGGTCTGGTCGGAATTAAGAAACCGGCTCCCGGCAAAATAGCTTGTAATTCTGAACAGACATCTGGATGATTGCGGAGAACCGTTCCTCTCCGCACATGAGGCCAGAGATGTCCGTTGAAAACTGGGATGAATTCCGCACCGCCTTTCAGGTCGCGAAAATGGGCACCGTATCCGGAGCCGCGCAGGAACTCGGTGTGCACCATGCCACGGTGATCCGCCATATCGACAGTCTGGAGCAGCGCCTTGGCGTCAAACTGTTTCAGCGCCATGCCCGCGGCTATACGCCGACCGAGGCGGGGATGGACCTTCTCAAGGTCGCGCAGACCACCGATGATCAGCTCTCCCAACTCGTCTCCCGGATCAAAGGCCGGGGTGAGGAGGTGGCAGGCGAGCTAGTCGTGACCTCCCTTCCGGGGATGGGGGCGCTTCTGGTGCCGGTGCTCTCCGAGTTCCAGCTCGAACATCCCGGCCTCAACGTGCGCTATCTGACTGGCGAGCGGCTGTTCCGGCTCGAATATGGCGAAGCCCATGTGGCGATCCGTGCCGGGCGCCCGCCGCAGGAACCCGACAATGTGGTGCAGCCTTTCCACCGTCAGGCCTATGCGCTTTACGTCCACAAGGCCTATGTCGAACGCTACGGCTTGCCGCAGGCGACGGGAGAGGCTCTGGCGCAGGAGTTGCGCTTTGTCTCGCTCGACGATCCGAACTCCCGCGCACCTTTTATGGTCTGGATCAACGAACATGTGCCCGCCGACCGGCTCGCCTTCCGCACCTCCGATATCGAGGTGATGACCGAGGCGATCTATGCCGGGGCCGGTGCGGGCTTCCTGCCGACCTGGCAAGCCCAGCAGCGCGACGATCTGGTGGAGGTGCTGCCCACCAGCCCGGACTGGGACAGTCAGAACTGGATCGTCACCCATGTCGACCTGCACCGTACGCCGAAGGTGCAGGCGTTTCTGACCTTCCTCAAGGCACGGGCTAAGGAATGGCCCTGTTCACGCGTGGGGTAAGCCGCGAAAACGATTTTGTCCTGTGCGGATGCTCGCAATGGACCTTCGCCATGCCGGGCGTTATGGGAGCCTGATCCACAGCGTTTTCAAAAGAGTTTTCCCGTGCCGCATAACGCAACCGCCAATGACCGCCGCAATGGCCATCTGGCCATGCTCACCTTTTCCTGTCTGGTGGCCGGGTCGTTTTCTCTGGGTTCCATGGCGGCCAATGAGATCACGCCGCTGGCGCTGAATGGGGTACGCTTCGTGGCTGCCGCGATCTTTGTCGGCATCATGGCCATGGCCACGGGAGGCATTCCGCGCGAGGCGGCGCGTCAGCCCTGGCGGTATCTCGTGCTCGGCGGCATCTTTGCGCTTTACTTCGTGATGATGTTCGTTGGCCTGAAAACCGCGGAGCCGGTGTCGGCCTCCGCCGTTTTCACCCTTACTCCGCTTCTGGCGGCAGGGTTCGGCTATCTGATCATGCGCCAGATCACCACACGCCGCATCGCCATCGCACTTGCGATTGGGGCGGCGGGCGCGCTTTGGGTGATCTTCCGCGCCGACATCCATGCGCTTCTGGCCTTCCATGTCGGGCGTGGTGAGGCGCTTTATTTCATCGGTGTCGTGGCGCATGCGATCTATACCCCGCTGGTGCCGCGCCTGCACCGGGGCGAGCGCACGCTGGTCTTCACCTTCTTTGTGCTGTCCTCTGCCTCTCTCGTCATTCTGCTCGTCGGCTGGAAAGACGTACTGGCGACCGACTGGGCACATCTTCCAGCCATCGTCTGGATTGCGCTGGGCTATATCACGGTCTTCGCCACCACCACGACGGCGACGCTTCTGGCCTATGCCTCCGTGCGGCTCGCGGCGGCCAAGGTTATGGCTTACACCTATCTCGTGCCATCCTGGGTGATCGTCTGGGAGATCGCTCTGGGGCACGGCACCCCGCCTGTTCTGGTATTTGGCGGCATCGGCCTGACCATTCTGGCGCTCTATCTTCTGCTCAAGCACGAAACCTGAACGGAACCTTTCCCGGGTTTTGCGCGTTGTCTTTTCAACGCAAAACATGGGAGAGAAACAATGCATTCCATCATCTATCTCGTCGGTCTTGTCGTCGTTGTCGGTGCCATTCTGAGCTTTGTTTTCTGAACGGAGCGGTGCAGCCGACCCTGATGCCGACACAGAGTAAAGCGCGCGGGCCGTCAAGGCTTCGCGTGTTTTCTTTTTCGGAGTTTGTCTTGTGGGGTGAGATGAAGCAATCCGCTTTGATCGGGGTCATGGCTGCTTGTGCCGACAATGTGCTGTACCCTTGGTCGCATTCCATGTCGACGGAGCCGGACATGCCCCTTGTCACACTCACGCCCGAGACCCTACCGAACGAACATATCTGCTGTGCGATTTCTGACAAGAAATGCGTGGAAGGTTACGCGGCCAAGAAACAGTGGCTGGCACAGGAATATGAGCGAGGATATCGCTTCACGCGGCTGGATGAGCGCGGCAAGGTCTTTCTCGAATACGGTCCGGGCGCAGAATGCTGGCAGCCCGTTCTGGCCCCCGAATGGATGGTCATGGGGTGTTTCTGGGTCTCCGGAAAGTTCAAGCAACAGGGGTACGGCAAAGCCCTTTTGCAGGCCGGGCTTGAGGATGCCCGACAACAGGGGCTGGCCGGTATGGTCGCGGTGGTCGGCAAGAAGAAAATGCATTTTCAGAGCGATGGAAAATGGCTTTTGAAGCAGGGGTTTCGTGAAGTCGATGAATTGGAGAACGGGTTCAGCCTTTTGGCGCTGGAAGTTGGGGGCGGCAGGACGGTCGCAGCTCCGCTGTTTGCCGATAGTGCGAAGGCAGGGCTTTCTCCCGACACGAAGGGGATGACGGTCTTTTATTCGAACCGCTGTCCTTTCACGGAGTTCCACATCCACAGCTCACTTATGCAGACATGTGAGAAACGCGGATTGACGCCGAGGATTGTCAAACTGGATAGTCTTGAGAAGGCGCGGACTGCGCCGACGCCCGCAACGATTTTCAGCCTGTTTGTAGACGACCGTTTCGTCACAACAGACCTGAGCGTCTGCATGGACAGCCGGTTTGATAAAATTCTCGAAAAGGCTGGAGAAAAGGCGGTTTCTGGTTAAGAGGTCGCAAGCGGTTCATCTGTGTCGGACAATTCGCGTTCCAGAAACCGTTCCAAGCCGTCGAGGTCGATCTCGTCGAACTGTCCGAAGCTCTGCATCCAGACCGAGGCCGCACGCATCGCGTCGGGTTCGAGCTTGCACCATTTCACCCGCCCGCGTTTCTCCTGCGCGATGAGGCCCGCACGGGTCAGGATGGTCAGGTGCTTGGACACCGCCGCCAAGGACATCTCGAAAGGATCGGCCACATCGGTGACCGCCATGTCATCCTCCAACAGCATCGACAGGATGGCCCGACGGGTCGGGTCGCCGAGCGCTGCGAAGATGAGATCGAGATCATGTGTCATGTCTTTGCCGATAGGCGCGCGCGCCGCTTTGGTCAACCATTTGGTTGAATAACGAAAACGCGAGCCTTTTGCGCTAACGGCGCTATTTGTGCTTCGTTCGTGTTTTCTTCTTGGTTTAAATACTCAATAAAATCATGACTTTATTCCGCTTTTGAAAGGGCCAATTCCGCGTTGACTCTCAATCCCCCCCCGCATAGCTTGCCCGCAAGTGACCGAGGGGGGCTTTCGCCATGACCGACCCGCATGATCCTGAGCGTCTGCGCGCTTTGGAAGAGCGGCTTGCGAAGGCGAAAGAGGCGCAAAAGCCGAAAACCTCCCGCGGCGAAGAGCACTTTTCTCAGGCCAACATGGCTTGGCGGATGGTGACGGAACTTGTGGCTGGTCTGTTGATTGGCTTCGGCATGGGGTTCGGCCTGGACAGGCTCTTGGGGACATCCCCGATCTTCCTCATGCTGTTTATCGGATTTGGTCTCGCGGCCGGCGTCAAGACGATGATGCGGACGGCGAAAGAGATCGAGAAAGAACAGGTCAAAGCCGCAAACGGCGCGACCGAAGACGACAACGCGGGGACGCCCGCACGTGATGAGAGGGATTGAACGTGGCGACTGAAGCGCATGGTTCCGAGAGCAGCCTTGTTTTCCACCCGATGGACCAGTTCAAGGTCACGCCGCTTTTCGGCGATGGTCCGGTGCATTGGTACACGATCACCAACGTGACGCTGTGGATGGCGATTGCCGTCGTCGGTGTGATCCTGCTTCTGGTCGTCGGCTCCCGTGGCCGTGCGGTCGTGCCCTCCAAAGGGCAGTCTATCGCCGAACTGACCTACGGTTTCGTCTACAAGATGCTTGAGGAAGTGACCGGCAAGGATGCCGTGAAATACTTCCCCTATGTGATGACGCTGTTCATCTTTATCGTCTTCTCGAACATGTTGGGCCTTCTGCCGCTGTCCTTCACCACCACCTCGCACATCGCTGTCACCGGTGTGCTCGCGGTTCTGGTGTTCCTCTTCGTGACCGTGCTCGGGTTCGTGAAGAACGGCTCCAAATTTCTCGCCCTCTTCTGGGTCAGCTCCGCGCCGATGGCCGTGCGCCCGCTTCTCGCTGTGATCGAGCTGATCTCCTACTTCGTGCGTCCCGTCAGCCACTCCATCCGTCTTGCGGGGAACATGATGGCCGGTCACGCCGTGATTAAGGTTTTCGCAGGCTTTGCCGCCATCGCCGCGATCTCCCCGGTTTCCATCCTGGCGATCACCGCCATGTATGGTCTCGAAATCCTCGTGGCCTTCATTCAGGCCTACGTGTTCACCATTCTGACCTGCGTCTATCTGAAAGACGCGCTGCACCCGGTCCACTAAGACTGCGGGCATGGTCCGAACTCTATCCAGCCAATTCCAACGTAAGGAGATATCACAATGGAAGGCAATATCGCAGAACTCGGCAAATACATCGGTGTTGGTCTGACCGCCATCGGTATGGGCGGCGCCGCCATGGGTGTGGGTAACGTTGCCGGCAACTACCTCTCCGGCGCTCTGCGCAACCCGTCCGCCGCTGCGTCGCAAACCGCGACCCTCTTCATCGGCATGGCCTTCGCGGAAGCTCTGGGGATCTTCTCGTTCCTCGTCGCACTTCTGCTGATGTTCGCCGTCTGATCCGACGCTCCATCCTTACGGCAGGGTGGGTCTGCGTGAGCAATGCTTAGAAAATCGAATGATTTTCGACTCGGGCATTGCGAGCACTGAAGGCAGACCCACCCTCGCGTAATATCAGGGGTCTCTCCCGGCACCGGGAGAACAGGTCAGAATCAGGAGAATAAGATGGCAACTCAGACGCATGGGGCAGAGGTCGTAGACGCCGCACATGGCGCTGCTGAGGCAGGCATGCCGCAGCTCGACTTCGCAACCTTCCCCAACCAGATTTTCTGGCTTCTGGTCACGCTCGTCGTGATCTATTTCGTGCTGTCCAAGATCGCCCTGCCGCGCATCTCCGCGGTGCTGGCAGAACGCTCCGGCACGATCATGAACGACATTGCCGCCGCCGAAGAGCTCAAGCTCAAGGCGAAAGAGGCCGAAGAAGCCTACAACGCCGCGCTCGCTGAGGCGAAAGCCCAGGCACAACAGATCGCGAACGAGACCCGCGCCGCCATTCAGGCCGATCTCGACGCCGCCACCGCGAAAGCCGATGCGGAAATCTCCGCCAAGGCCGCCGAGTCGGCGAAAGCGATTGACGAGATCCGTGCCGGTGCGATGGACAGCGTGAAAGAAGTCGCCAAAGAGACCGCCAAGGAACTCGTGGCTGCGCTTGGCACCACCGCCGACGCGCGCTCTGTCACTGCGGCTGTCACCGCGCGGATGAAAGGCTAAGGACATGAAAAAACTTTCTCTCCTCATTGCCCTCACCGCCGCCACCCCGGCGCTTGCTGCAAGCTCCAACCCGTTCTCGGGCCATTTCTGGACGCTTTCGAACACCAACCTGATCGTCCTTCTGGGCTTTCTCGTGTTTGTCGGAATTCTGGTCTGGAAAAAAGTTCCGTCGATGATCGGCGGGATGCTCGATCAGCGCGCCGCAGGTATCAAATCCGAGCTCGATGAAGCCCGCGCGCTGCGCGAAGAGGCCCAGTCGATCCTTGCCTCCTACGAGCGCAAACAGCGCGAAGTGCAGGAGCAGGCCGATGCTATCGTCGCTCAGGCCAGGAAAGATGCCGAAGCCGCCGCCGAAAAAGCGAAAGAGGACCTGAAAGCTTCCATCGCTCGTCGTCTTGCTGCGGCTGAGGAGCAGATCGACGCCGCTGAAGCCGCTGCCGTGCGCGAAGTGCGCGATACCGCAATCTCGGTTGCCGTGGCCGCTGCTTCTGATGTCATCGCGAAAAACATGGGTGCCACTGAGGCCAACGCCCTGATCGACGCGTCAATCGACGAAGTGACCGCGAAACTGCATTGATCGGTTTCCTGACCGGACCGACCCTGATTACAAAGCTCCGCTTCAGGCGGGGCTTTTTATTTACTGAGATACCGTAAGCATCAACTTTCCAAAGTATAAACTCAAAGCGATAAACAAAGCCGCCAAGAAAGCGAGGGTGCCAAGTTGCAAGCGATTGAGCAGGGCGTTTTTCGCATAAAAGAAATACGCGTAGCTCAACAGAGCACCAAAAATGGCCGCCATCAGGGAAAAATAACCAAGAACGAGTATCATTGGATGCTGCTGCCTCTCTTCGGGTTGGTCGAGTAACCCACGGCTCAGTGAGGCTGGTCGGACTTGAGAGTGGCGCCATTTTTGCTTAGCCAACCATTGCGGACGGCCAAAGCAAGGCAGTGTTCTTTCGTTTTCAGGCCGAGTTTTTGTTTTGTATTGGAGAGATAGAGATTGACGGCGGAATCGCTGATACCCAATCTTTGTGCAATTTCACCCAATCGGTAACCTTGGGCCAAAAGGGACAGAATCTGTGTCTGACGCGGAGAAAGCGGACTAGGAATTTCTCCAAGAGGTTTCATCAATATGGCTCCAATGGGATGTCAACTGGATGCAGTGGTGCTTCAAACTCCTTTCTGGCCTATGAAATCTCTTTCAAAACAACAATATAGAGAAATTTATATATTCTAGGACTTGTTTGCGGAGTATTTTACCCTGCTTGTCCAGTTCTGAACGCCATTCTGAGGTGACGCGTTGCCACTCTAACTCCGGGCTGCCTCATGCGCATATCGCAGCCGGGCCACCTCTTCGTTATGCTCGAACTTCTGCTGATCCTTAAGCGCCGCTTCGACATAGTTGAGGTGCCGGGTTACAGCGACACGGGCGGCCTCGGAGTCGCGCGCCTGTAGTGCGTCGTTGATCGCACGGTGCTGGTCGAGAAGCTGGGCGCGGTTGGTGCGTTGCTTGAACATCACGGAGCGGTTGTAGAACACGCCTTCGCGCAGCAGGTCGAACATCGAACGCATCATGTGTAGCATGATCACGTTATGCGAGGCTTCGATGATGGCGAGGTGAAACTCGGCGTCGAGGCGGGCCTCTTCGGAGGGATTGCGTTTCGGGTGGGTCGCTTCCATCTTGCGAAAGATCGTGTCGATCACCTTGAGATCGGTGTCGGAGGCCATCTTGGCGGCCCGTTCGGCGGCGAGCCCCTCCATGTCGCGGCGGAAAGCGACGTAATCGAACACCGCCTCGTCATGGGTCGCAAACAGGTTCACCAACGCAGGAGAGAAGGCGGAGCCGAGCACATCTGCCACGAATACCCCGGCATTGGCTCGCGTCTCGACCAGCCCCTTGGTGGAGAGTTCCGCGATGGCTTCACGCAGAGAGGGGCGGGAGACGCCGAGCCGTTCGGCCAGATCGCGCTCCGCCGGAAGGCGCTCGCCGGGGCGCAGGATGCCGCGCAGAATCAGAAGTTCGATCTGCCGCACGACAGAGGCGCTGAGCTTTTCGGCATGGACTTTCTGAAACGGCATGGGAGGCTCCTTTTGGTCAGATTATATGACCGCGATGGGGAGGGAGCCATGAAAAAAGGCCGGGTAAATCCCCGGCCTATCTTCGGTTCTGATGGGCAGGTCAGGTCATCGGCGTGATGACGATCTCCACACGGCGGTTCTGCGCCCGGCCATCGGGGGTCAGGTTGGTCGCGATCGGTGCGTCCTCGCCCCGACCAAAGGCCTGAATGCGCCCGGAGGCGACACCATTGGCGCGCAGGATGGTCGCAACGGCGGAGGCGCGGCGGGTCGACAGTTCCTGATTGTAGGTTGCAGATCCGGTGTTGTCGGTGTGACCGATGATCTGCACCGTGGTGTTCGGGTAATCCTGAAGGTTGTAGGCCAGGGCGCGCAGGTCGTCCTGCAACGAAGGCACGACCACCGCGCTGTCGGTGGCGAACAGGATGTCCTGCGGCATGGTCACGATAAGCTGAGATCCGGTGTTGACGATTTTCACATCGCCGTTGCCGAGGTCCTGACGCAGGTCTGCGGCCTGTTGGTCGAGACGCTGGCCAATGGCACCACCGATGGCGCCACCGATCATCGCACCGACGGCGGTCTTGGCGAGCTTGTCGTTGTCGGACGAGGTCGCGGCTGCGGCAATCCCGCCCAGAGCGGCGCCCATAACGGCGCCTTGCGTGGCTTTGGTGTTCGGGTCGTAGGTATTCATACAGGCGGTCAGGCCGAGGGTGGCGACCAGCGGGATGGCGACGTAAAGCGGGGATTTCATCTTTGATCCTCCTGAAAACTGCTCTTGACGCTGTTTCTAGCCTTCTCCTCTGGCTCTGGCACGGCGGATTTTATCCGATCACGAAATTGTGGCGGGTTTTCGCTCAGGGGTATCGCTGTGCATCGCGTCGGTTCGCGCGGTTTCATAGGCCAATATGGCACGTTTGACCGGCAGTCCCCAGTGATAGCCACCCAAGGCGCCGGTTTTGCGCAGCACCCGGTGGCAGGGGATCAGCCAGCTCACCGGATTACGTCCGACTGCGGTGCCGACCGCGCGCACGGCCTTAGGCGCACCGATGGCGCGTGCAATGTCGGAATAGGTGGTCACATGACCCGAGGGGATCGACAGCAATGCCTCCCAGACCTTGATCTGGAATGGTGCTCCGATGAGATGAAGGGGCATGTTCCCGCCGCCGAGTGCCGTGTCGATCAGTGGCCGGACGGTCTCGGGTGCTTCAAGATAGCGCGCGGCGGGCCACCGTGCGCTGAGGTCGGCGAAGGCCGCCTCGCGTGTGGTTTCCGAGGTGAAAGCCAGAGCACAGAGCCCGCGCTCCGTCGCCATGGCCAGTGCTTCGCCGAAAGGTGTATCGAAGAACCCATAGGCGATGGTGAGACCCTCGCCCTTACGGGCGAAATCGCCGGGGGTCATGGCTTCCCAGCGCAGGAAGAGATCATGTAGCCGCCCGGTGCCGGAGAGGCCGGTGGCCTCTGCCGTGTCGAGCATCGTGTGACGGGTTTCGATCAGCGCCTTGGCATGGTTGAGCGTGAGATATTGCTGAAACCGTTTAGGGGAGACGCCCGCCCATTGAGTGAACAGTTTTTGTAAATGATGCGGATTCATACCCAGCTCAGAGGCCAGCGCGTCAAGCGGCAGAGGCAGGGCGGCGGCGTCGATCAGGTCGATCGCGCGCCGGATGACATTGTAATGATAACGATCTTCGAGGGGCAGGGGGGCGGTGGACAAGATGGTGCTCCGGGATGATGTGTACGGAGTCTAGCCGGTTTAGGTCGGTGTGCCGACCCGAAACTTGTGTAAACCGATGCGGTCTACAGGCGGCCATCCGTGTCGCTACGATGACGAACAGCGGACCTGCGCTCCCTGGTTTGTTCCGATCATCACGTCGGTGCCATATCATGCCTTGTTTGCATCGCATTTTACGAAAACTTTTCGCGACAAAGGAACAGCTTGCCCACCCGGGCCGGACAAGGCAT
Source organism: Celeribacter persicus (assembly GCF_003050785.1). Classification (GTDB taxonomy): domain Bacteria; phylum Pseudomonadota; class Alphaproteobacteria; order Rhodobacterales; family Rhodobacteraceae; genus Celeribacter; species Celeribacter persicus. The sequence goes on along the minus strand of NZ_QAOH01000001.1, from coordinate 476,138 downwards.
TAGACCGCTATGACCAAACAGCTCGATTATCATACGATCAAAGAGATTTTCACCCGTTTCCGTGCCGCTGAGCCGGAGCCGAAGGGGGAGCTTGATCACACCAACGCCTATACGCTTGTAGTGGCCGTTGCGCTGTCGGCGCAGGCGACCGACAAGGGCGTGAACAAGGCGACGAAAGAGTTGTTCAAAATCGCCGACACACCGCAAAAGATGCTCGCTCTCGGTGAAGAGGGGCTGATCGAATATATCAGGACCATCGGGCTTTACCGTAACAAGGCAAAGAATGTCATCAAGCTGTCGAAAATCCTTGTCGAGGAGTATGACGGCGAAGTGCCCTCGTCGCGCGCTGCGCTCGAAAGCCTTCCGGGGGTCGGGCGCAAAACCGCCAATGTCGTATTGAACATGTGGTGGCATGTGCCGACGCAGGCGGTGGACACGCATATCTTCCGCTTCGGCAATCGCTCGGGCGTCGCGGTGGGCAAGGATGTCGTCGCCGTCGAACGTGCCATCGAGGACCATATTCCGGCGGAATTCCAACAACATGCACATCACTGGATGATCCTGCATGGGCGCTATACCTGCGTTGCGCGCAAGCCGAAATGCAGCGCCTGTCTCATCCGCGACCTCTGTGACTTCGAGGAGAAGAATCTTGACTAAAACCTATCAGGTTGTCGGCATCGGCAATGCCATCGTCGATGTGATCACCCAGGCCGATGACACGTTCCTCGAACTCATGGGGATCGAAAAGGGCATCATGCAACTGGTGGAACGCAACCGGGGCGAGATGCTCTATGGCGCGATGACCAACCGGGTGCAGACGCCGGGCGGCTCGGTGGCCAACACGCTGGCGGGGTTGGGGTCTTTGGGGCTGAAGACCGGCTTTATCGGCCGGGTGCATGACGACGCTCTGGGGCGCTTTTACGCTGCCGAAATGGAGGCCGATGGCACCGCTTTCGTCAACGCACCGGTGCCGGGCGGTGAGCTTCCGACCTCGCGCTCGATGATTTTCGTGTCGCCGGATGGCGAGCGCTCGATGAACACCTATCTCGGGATTTCGTCCGAAATCTCGTCGCAGGACGTGCCGGAAACTGTGGCCTCCGACACGGAGATCATGTTCCTCGAAGGTTATCTCTACGATAAACCAAAGGGGAAAGAGGCGTTCAACCGCGCTGCCGAATTGACCCATAAAGCGGGTGGCATGGTCGGAATTTCGCTGTCTGACCCGTTCTGCGTTGACCGTCACCGCGACGATTTCCGCAAGTTCGTGCGTGAGATGGATTTCGTGATCGGCAACGAACACGAATGGGAAAGCCTCTACCAGACAGACCTCTCCACCGCGCTGGAAACTGCGGCAAATGAATCCGGACTGGTGGTTTGTACCCGTTCCGGTTCGGACGTGGTGCTGGTGCGCGGCGACGAGGAGGCCGTTGTGCCGGTGCATCGCGTGCAACCCGTGGACACCACCGGCGCGGGCGATCAGTTCGCCGCCGGGTTCCTCTATGGATTGGCGACCGGACAGAGCCTCGCGATCAGCGGACGCATGGGCTGTGTTGCCGCGGCCGAGGTAATCTCCCACATCGGGCCGCGTCCCGAGACGGATATGAAGCTTCTGTTTCAGAAACACGGGCTGATCTGATTTCGGCTTTCTGATGGTTTAAATACTCAAAAACGGCGCGTGGGAGACCTGCGCGCCGTTTGAGTATTTTCAGCAGCAAAGGAAACGCCTAGTGCGCCTCGGCCCAGGTGTCGCCGATGCCCGCGTCCACTTCGATCGGCACATCGAGTTTGACGGCGGGTTCGGCCGCAGCCTCCATCACGTCTTTCACCACCTTAATCACCGGATCGCAGGCGTCTTCGTCCACTTCGAAAATCAATTCGTCATGCACCTGCAACAGCATTGTGGCGGGCAGATCCCTGATCGCCTCGGGCATGCGGATCATGGCGCGGCGGATGATATCGGCGGCAGAGCCTTGGATCGGGGCGTTGATCGCCTGACGCTTGGCAAAACCGGCCTGCGGACCTTTGGCACCGATTTCCGGCGTATGGATTTTGCGACCGAACAGGGTCTGGACGTATTTGTGTTCCTTCGCGAATTCGATGGTGTCGTCCATGTATTGCTTGATGCCGGGGAAACGTTCGAAATAGCGATCGATGAAGCCCTGTGCCTCGGCGCGCGGGATGCGCAGGTTCCGGGCGAGGCCGAAGCCGGAGATGCCGTAGATCACGCCGAAGTTGATCGCCTTGGCCTGACGCCGCACCATCGGGTCCATACCCTCTATGGGGACGCCGAACATTTCGGAGGCGGTCATGGCGTGAATGTCGAGCCCGTCGCGGAAAGCCTGTTTCAGGCTGTCGATGCCGGCGACATGGGCGAGGATGCGCAGCTCGATCTGGCTGTAATCGAGCGAGATGAGTTTGCGCCCTTTCGGGGCGATGAAGGCCTCGCGAATGCGGCGGCCTTCCTCGGTGCGTACCGGGATGTTTTGCAGGTTCGGATCAGACGAGGACAGACGGCCCGTGACCGCGCCAGTCTGGAGGTAAGAGGTATGGACCCGACCGGTTTCCTTGTTGATGAAGGTCTGAAGCGCGTCTGTGTAGGTCGATTTCAGTTTGGAGAGCTGGCGCCAGTCGAGCACGCGCGCGGGTAGGTCGTGCCCCTCGGCGGCGAGGTCTTCGAGAATGTCGGCCCCGGTGGCATAGGCACCGGTCTTGCCCTTTTTCCCGCCGGGGAGGGACATTTTATCAAAAAGGATTTCACCAAGTTGTTTGGGCGAGCCGACGTTGAACGTCTCTCCGGCCAGCTCGTGAATCTCCGCCTCAAGCCCGGCCATCTTCTGGGCAAAGGCGTTGGACATGCGCGAGAGCACATCGCGGTCTACCAGTACGCCCGCCATTTCCATTTTGGCCAGCACCGGCGAAAGCGGGCGCTCCAGCGTTTCGTAAACCGTGGTGACGCGCTCGGCGTGAAGCTGCGGTTTGAACGTTTGCCAAAGCCGGAGTGTAATATCGGCATCTTCGGCGGCGTATTCGACTGCCTTTGTCACATCCACCTTGTCGAAGGTGATCGCGGATTTGCCGGTGCCCAAAAGCTCTTTCGTCGGGATCGGCGTGTGGTTCAGGTAGCGTTCGGACAGGGCATCCATGCCGTGGGTGTTGAGCCCGGCATGCAGCGCATAGGACATGAGCATGGTGTCGTCACAGGGGGCGACCTGAATACCGTTGCGCGCGAAAATCTTCGCGTCGTATTTCATGTTCTGGCCGATTTTGAGGATGCTCGGGTCTTCAAGCACGGGTTTGAGCGCATCCAGAACCATGGATTTGGCGAGCTGCCCATCGACAAGGTTTGAGCCGCCGAAAAGATCGTCCTCGCCCATCGTGTGCCCGACCGGAATGTAACAGGCCTCTCCCGGCTCGACGCAGAGCGATACACCCACGAGATCGGCCACCATTTCGTCGAGCCCGGTGGTTTCCGTGTCCACGGCGACATAGCCGCGGGCATAGATCGCGTCGATCCAGCGCTCCAGCGCGCCTAGGGTCGAAACTTTTTCATAGGCTGAGGTGTCGAAAGGTTTTGCCGCCGGTGTCGCGGGGGCGTCGGGGGATGTGGTGGCGGAAGGCTGCGGGGCATCCGGGATTGCGGGAGGTTCAGCACCGAGCTTTTCGGAAACCCGTTTGACGATGGTGCGGAATTCCATTTTCGCAAGAAATCCCAGCAACGTCTCGGCATCCGGCTCCTGCACCTCAAGACTGTCGAGGGTGAAATCCAGTTCCATATCGCAATCGAGTTTCACGAGTTGGCGTGAGATGAGAATCTGTTCCGCCTTTTCGATCAGAGTCTCGCGACGTTTCGGCTGTTTGATCTCTTCGGCGCGCGCCAGAAGCGTGTCGAGATCGCCGAATTCGTTGATCAGAAGTGCTGCGGTTTTGAGGCCGATCCCCGGCGCCCCCGGCACGTTGTCGACCGAATCGCCCGCCAGTGCTTGAACATCCACGACCCGCTCCGGGCCGACGCCGAATTTCTCTTCGACGCCCTCGCGGTCGATGCGCTTGTTCTTCATCGGGTCGAGCATCTCAACCCCGTTGCCGACGAGCTGCATCAGGTCCTTGTCAGAGGAGATGATCGTCACGCGCCCGCCAGCGTCACGCGCCTGATGGGCGAGCGTCCCGATGATATCGTCTGCCTCGAACCCTTCGATCTCGATACAGGCGACGTTGAACGCCCGCGTCGCTTCGCGCGTCAGGGGGAATTGTGGCACGAGGTCTTCGGGCGCGGGTGGGCGGTTCGCCTTGTAGGCCGGATAGAGATCGTTGCGAAAGGTCTTGCCAGAGTGGTCGAAAATCACCGCCGCGTGGGTTGGCGCGTCATTGCCGGTGCTGTCCTCGATATATTTGAACAACATGTTGCAAAAGCCGGAGACCGCTCCGACCGGCAAGCCGTCGGATTTGCGCGTCAGCGGTGGCAGGGCATGGTAGGCCCGAAAAATAAAGGCCGATCCGTCGATCAGATGCAGGTGGCTGCCCTTGCCGAATGTCATGCGCGCTGTCCCAAACAGATTTCACTCGTGTCTTGATAACACGGAAGGCCGGACCGGCTGCAAGCAGGTATCTGAAAACCGGGCTGGTTCAGGCGTCGCTAAGACGGGCGCTTTCGTGGATGTATTTCTTGTCGCAATAGGGGCATTCGACATAGCCCGTGTCATGCGGAATCACGAGCCAGACGCGGGGATGTCCAAGCGCGCCTTCGCCCCCATCGCAGGCCACTTTCCAGGTGGAGACCACTTCGGTTTCCGGCGCTTCAATCGTCATCTCTCTCGTTCCTTTTGCTGTGAACGTGCGGTCAGCACGGTCTTTGGCGGAGCGTGTGGGTCTTTGCAAGGGGGCCTGTGTGGCCAGTGCGGTTGCCGAGAGCCCAGAGACCGCCTAGATCAGGCCTGCATGATAGCCATCCGTGTGGTGCGGACAAGAGGCAAACCGGCCCGAGTGCCACGAAGGGCATCTGGTCGGGGGAGGAAAACCATGAGAAACGCGATAGAGATCGAGGCCCTGCGCAAGACCTATGCGGGCGGTAAGGGGCAGGCGCCGAGGGAAGCGCTCAAGGGGGTGGATCTGACTATTCCGCAAGGCTCGATCTTCGGTCTGCTCGGGCCCAATGGCGCGGGTAAATCGACGATGATCAACATTCTTGCGGGACTGGTGATCAAGACCTCCGGCAAGGCGAAAATCTGGGGCTTCGATCAGGATGTGAACCCGCGTCAGTCGCGTGCCGCCATCGGGGTGATGCCGCAGGAGTTGAACCTCGACCCGTTCTTCACCCCGCGCGGCGCACTTGAAGTGCAGGCCGGGCTTTACGGTGTGCCGAAACGTGACCGGCGTACCGATGAAATCCTTGAGCTCATCGGGCTTTCCGACAAGGCCGATGCCTATGCGCGGACGCTTTCGGGAGGGATGCGGCGGAGGCTTTTGCTGGGCAAGGCATTGGTGCACAATCCGCAGATTCTTGTGCTCGATGAGCCCACCGCAGGGGTCGATATCGAATTGCGGCAGATGCTCTGGAACAACGTGCGCAAGCTCAACGAAGAGCGCGGGATGACGATCATCCTCACGACGCATTATCTCGAAGAAGCGCAGGAAATGTGCGACGAGATCGCCATCATCAACCATGGGGAACTGATCAAACGCGACACGACGAAGAACCTGCTCGGGCTTATGGATGCCAAAACCCTGGTCATCGAACCTGAAGAGGATGCGCCGGACATCACGGGTCTGCCCGAGGGCGTGAAGATGGAGCGCCGCCGCGACGGCACGCTGTCCTTCGACTTTTCCCGGCGTCAGACCTCGGTGGGGGCGATCATTGACGCAGTGCAGGCGGCTGGGATCACCATCGGTGATGTGCGGACGATGGAACCGGATCTGGAAGACGTGTTCGTCACCCTTACTTCCGGGAAATAATCTCTGGCTTTCTGATGGTCAAAATACTCGATAAAAAACCCCGCCTGTGGCGGGGTTTTCTCATTCTAGGTGTCATTTTCAATCGCAGACCAGAGGCCCGCAGGGTTCTCCGCCCAGAAGATGCACATGAAAATGCGGCACTTCCTGATGCGAATGCGCCCCCGAGTTGGTGATCAGACGAAAGCCCTCACCGCCTGCGGATTCGGCGACGCCCATAAGCTCGGCCACCTTGGCGACGGATTTGAAGAAATCGAGTTGTTCGGCATCGGAGGCCGCCTGCACGAAATGGTCGTAACAGCGGTAGGGCCCTTTGGGGATCACCAGAACATGGGCTTTCTTCTTGGGGGAAATGTCGGGGAAGGCCAGCGTATGTTCGCTTTCGAAAACCGGTTTCGCGGGAATTTCGCCGCGCAGGATTTTCGCAAAGATATTCTGGTCGTCATAGGCGTAGGGCATGGCGTCCTCGATTAGTCGGAAAACAGGTAGTGCATCGAGACGATCTCGAGCGCCGCATCTTCGGAAATCCCGAGGAAGCGTGCAAGGGGGCGTGCGTTTTCCTCTGGCGTTCTGGATTGCGAGATGCGCTCGTAATTGTCGAATTCGGCATCGCGGATGCGATCGCTTTCATGGTTGATGTCGGCGCGGATCGTCGGCAACAGGCGCCTGAGCGCCTCCTCCGGGGTCTGATCGCCCGCAAGCCCGGTGCGTTTCGCATGACCGCTCAGATAGTCGTCGGTGAACTCGCAGTCGATTTCGAGAATGCGGGTGCCGGAGCGGTCGGCATAAAAGTCACGGATTAGGTCGATGCCCTGCGGGTCGAGACAAACCACCATCCTGTCGGCATCGAAATAGTCGAACAGCATGCGTACCCAGGCCCGCCGGTGGCGCGTGCGTTTTTCAAGGCTTTTCTCGATGCCGCCGAGATCGGGCAGGTAGGTGTTCTGTTCGTTGAACAGGTATTCGAGGCAGGGAATGTCGCAGTGTTCCTTGATCTGCGAGACCAGCCGCTTGGCGACGTGCCATTTCTTGCAGACAATCATCAGAAGTTCGCGATCCCGTCCCAGTGTGCTCTCGGTTTCCCAGAATCTTTGGGCAAAGCGCCGCCCGTCGCGTCCGCGCCCGGTGAGGAAGGTGAAGAGCGAGCGCCCTTCGTTGGAGATCTGGAATTCCATCCCGGTGGCGGCGAACAGATCGCCCAAGCGTTTTTTCAACTCCTTGGCATCGGGGGAGATTTTCCGGGCAAAGAGATAATCCTGCGATAGCAAAAGATCGTAGTGGTCGTTGTAGAACACCACGGGCATGCCGTAATCGGTGAACATCAGGAAGGTGAGCGTGCGGGCTCGAATCTCGTTTTCCGGCACCAGATGGCGCACGAGGGTCTGGAAAAACGTCTCGTCGGGAATCCATGTGGTGCGAAAGAACTTCATCACATCCTTGCGGCTCCGGGTGAAGTCGAGAATCCACTCGATCGTGCGACGCCGCAGACACCACCATTGCGAGCCGATCATGATTTGCAGATCCTCGGGAATCTCGCGTTTAAGGCCAAGTCGGCGCTGCATCCAGAAGCTTTGGTAAAACAGCCACTTGTGTGTGCGTTCGTTGAACCAGTGGCGATAGATCAGCCGCTCTTCCTTGATTCCGGTCTTGATCCAGTCGCTTTCGAAAAAGTCGAAGCTCTCGATGACATCCACATCCTCACGGTCGAGATAATCATGGATGTATTCGGCACTCTTGATTGGCATGCAATCGCCCGACAGCATGTAGAAATGCGTTGCCCGGGGAAAGGCCGCTTCGGCAGCTTCGATGGCGTAAAGTGTCGCCTCAACAAGGCTCCATTCCCCCCACCCACATTTGATACGTTTCGTGGCATAGGCGACATTGGGGTTGTCCTTGAGCCCCGCGCGGATCGCCTCGAACGCCTCCTTGCCGCCGCGCGCGTCGAAATGGATGGCGATATAATCGCCGGCACGGGTCAACTGCCGGGCTTGATCTATGATCGCCTCCGGGTCCTTATGGCACAACAGGATGAAGGCAATTCGTGCCATATTGGAAACCATAACCTCATTTTTGACGCATTGTTCGCATATAAGCGTAACCAATCATTGAATAATCAAGGGTAATTTGCTTTTAAAGCGAAAAGGCTGTCGAGTGGCACGGCATAAATGGAGTTGTGGTAAATATGGGCTTTCCCGGAACCTGGATGACCGAGAGCGAGAGTGTGGTCTATCGTGTCGTCCCCAAATGTGCCTGTTCGACCATCGGTCAGATCATGTTTTATTCCGATCATGGCGAGTTTTTCAATGGTGACATCCACGACAGCAAGGACCGCATGCACAAATGGGCCCAGGACGGCAGTCAGGAGTTGATCGAGGCCAATGTCCGCGCGCATAAATCCTATGCTTTTACCTGTGTGCGCAACCCTTATACCCGTGTTCTGTCGTCGTTTTTCGACAAGATTTGTGGCATTCAGCGCAACGGGCGACGCTATCGCGGCAATCTCGTCCCGCAGCTCATCCAGAAATACGGCATCGAGGTTGGCGGTGAGGACGGCAAGCAGGAGTTCGACCAGATTGCCAGCTTTCGCCGCTTTCTTCTGTTCGTGCGTGATACGATCCGTTGGCGGCGCCCGATGGACCCGGATATTCACTGGTCCTCCATGGCGGGGCATGTTTCGACTTTCATCGTGAACGGCGGAACATACGACAGGATTTTCTTCACCGAGAAATTCAACGAGGGCATGCAGGATGTGCTCGATCACATCGAGACGCCGCACAAGGTCGATCTCGCGAAAATCCCACGCTTCAACGAATCCGAAGGGCATGGGCCGAAACGGTTGCATCCGGTCGAGGACTATTTCGACGATCTCTCAATGCATCTGATGTGGGAAATCTACAAAAAGGATTTCCAGCTTTTCAAATACGATTTTGAAAATCCGGGGAACAAGATGCCCATGGGGGAGGTCGATCTCGATGAGGTTCACGCGAAACTCGGGGATTGAACCTTACGCTGCCCGTGTGCTGAAGTCGTGCAGAGATTAAAAAACGCCGTCGGTTTCCCGACGGCGTTTTGCTGTCTGTGTCGTGGGGGAGGGAGCGCCCGAAGGCGCTCATATCCTCGGATTATTGGTAGGTGTCAGCGGTTTTGATCGCGAGCGGTGCGTTGTTGTTGCCAACGAGCACGAATTCCACGTCGGAGAGCGGTTTCTGCGACAGGCGCACTTTCACGTCGGTGTTGGCACCGGCATGCACCTTGGTCGAGCCAAGCAGGACGCCACGTTCGCCGGTGTGGAAATCGTAAACCTGGAGCGTGGCGTTCTCATCAGCGCGAACGAGGTCGACGGTGGCCACGGATTGCAGACCGCTCTGGCTGCCGGGGATGATGTAGTTCGGGCCAGCGAAAGCGGCGGAACCGGCAACGGCGATAACAGCGGCGGCGGAGAGAGTTTTCAGAGAGAAGGTCATTGTTTTGGTCCTTTTATAAGTTTGGTTGTGTAAGTTTGGCGCTGACTGTGTGTTTTTGCGCCGTTCGATGAAAATAGATTTAGGGATTTGTGTTGATTGTGTAAATAAGAACTAATATTGAAAAATTAACCTATATATGTGCAAAAAACTTGATCAAATATTCGAGATTTCGACTGGAAATCTGTAAATTCTTTTTATTGATGTGAAAATTAAGGCAATGTGCAATATCACACATAAGTGAAGCATTTTGAGCGTCTGGCCGGTAACAATAGCGCCCGCACCACCTGGTCAGGTATTTCGTTTCCACTGCGTCGGAATTTCCTCTGGCTTTTCATGCCGGTTCGGGCATGGATAGCTTCATGCCTCACGATCATCATTCCCATGCGCACCACCATCATCATCACATCGACCCGGATGCGGGCGATGCGCGCGTCGCGATCGCTATCGCAGTCAACCTGTTTCTGACGCTGGCGCAGATCGTCGGCGGTGTGGTTTCCGGCTCCATGGCGCTGATCGCCGATGCGATCCACAACCTGTCGGATGCCATATCCCTCGTCATCGCTTTTGGCGCACGCAAGATCGCGCGCAGACCGCGTGACGGTGCGATGACCTTTGGCTACGGGCGGGCGGAGGTCGTGGCGGCGATGGTCAATTACACCACGCTCGTGGTGATTTCAGTCTATCTCTTTGCCGAAGGTGTCTCGCGTCTGTTCAATCCGCCTGAGATCGCGGGCTGGACCGTGGTGATCATTGCGGGCATCGCTCTGATCGTCGATCTGGTCACGGCGGCGCTCACATGGGCGCTCTCAAAGGACAGTCTCAATATCCGGGCCGCTTTCCTGCACAATCTCGCGGATGCGGCGACATCGGTGGCGGTGATCGTCGGCGGTGTGGTCATCCTTTTGTGGGACTGGCGGTTGATCGACCCGATTCTGACCATCCTGATCTCGCTCTACATTCTCTGGCACGCGCTCTCCGAGGTCCGTCCGGTGATCCGCATCCTGATGCTCGGCGCGCCCGACGGAACGCGCGCGGGCGAGGTGGCCAATGCCATGGCCGGGGTGGCCGGGGGCGAGGATGTGCATCATGTCCACCTGTGGCAGATCGACGAACACCGCACCTCGGTCGAGGCTCATGTGGTGATCGCGGGTGAGCCCTCGGATGTGCTGGGGAATGTGAAACTGCTCCTGCGCGAGCGGTTTGGCATCGCCCATTCCACGCTTGAGGTCGAGGCTCCGGGTGCGGGATGCGCCGGAGAGGCGCCGGGGTTTCAGCCTTTGGCCTGAGTATTGGCCTTGCGGAACCATTCAAGCCCCTCTTCGGTGCGTTTCTTCGGCATGTATTCGGCGGAGACCCAACCGGAATAGCCGCTCTCGTCCACCGCCCTGAAAAACGCCGGGTAGTCGATCAACCCTTTCACCGGCTCATGCCGCTCCGGCGCGCCCGCGATTTGGATGTGCTGCACATAGGGGGCATAGCGCTCCCAGGCCGCCATCGCATCGCCAGTGATGGTCTGCGCATGGTAGGCGTCGAATTGCAGCCCGAGGTTCGACTCCGCCACTGCGTCGAGCACCTCCACCGCAAGATCGAAATCGTCGAGGAAATAACCCGGCATATCCCCGGTATTGATCGGTTCGATGGTCAGGCTCTTGTGCGGGGCTTCCTGCGCCGCCCAGGCCAGATTGCGCTTGTAGGTTTCAAGCGCCATCGTGCCCTTGGCCTTGCCCGCCATGATATGCATGTGGTCGGCCCTGAGGAAATCCGCATAGCGGAGCGCGCGTTTGAAGTCGCGTTTGAAGCGCTCCTCGAGTCCCGGAACTGCCGCAAAACCCCGCTCGCCGCCGGTATAATTCGGCGGCGGCACGTTGATCAGCACCATTTTGAGGTCGAGATCGGCCATGCGTTTCGCAATCTCCGAGGCCGGTTCGGCATAGGGGAAAAGCACTTCGACCGCCTTAAATCCGGCCATTTTCGCCTCGGCGAAGCGGTCCAGAAGCGGGTATTCCTTGAACAGAAAGGACAGGTTGGCGGCGAATTTGGGCATCAGTCGAGATCGGTGGCTTTCGCAATTTCGAAAAACGTACCGCTTGACCAGACGCCGAAAACCGCCTCGCCGTCAATCTCCCGCGTGGTGGCATGGTCAACGAGGCGAAAGAAGCTCTTGCGGTCGATCAGTGCCTCAAGCCCTGCGCGCACCTCGACATAAGGGGCGGGTTCGCCATCACGGGTCTCCACCCGGATCGGGTGTGCCGCATCTGCTGTAACCTTGTCGCCGACAGAGGTCAGAAAGGTGAGGGCCTGCGCCTCGCCTTCACCCTCCACGTCGAAATCGACCGCGAGAAACGGTACATCGTCTACGGTGATTCCAACCTTTTCCACCGGCGTGACAAGGAAATAACGCTCCCCCTCGCGTTTCAGCACGGTCGAGAACAGCCGGACCAAAGGCGCGCGTCCGATGGGCGCGCCGAGATAATACCACGTTCCGTCGCGGGCAATCCGCATGTCGAGATCGCCGCAAAACGGCGGATTCCAGCGCTCCACGGGGGGTAATCCGCGGCCTTCCGCCGACCTGATCGCCGCTGCAATGCTCTCTGCGGAAACAGTCATCGGAAATTCCTCCTCTTAACCCTTTTGTCATTTGTGCTTTTGCCTTGGGGCGTCCTTAATAGTGTCATGGAATGACATCGGAGGTGAAGCCGTGACTGAAACCGACATGACCGAAACTGACCTAGCCGCAGAGATCGACGCACTGGGCGCGAAACTTGCCAAGGCGAAAGCCTCGATCACTCGCCGCTTCATCGGTCAGGAAACCGTGGTCGATCTGGTTCTGTCCTCCATGCTTTGCGGCGGTCACGCTTTGCTTCTGGGGCTGCCGGGGCTTGGAAAGACCCGGCTTGTCGATACGCTTTCGACCGTCATGGGACTCAAGGGTGCGCGGGTGCAGTTCACTCCCGATCTGATGCCCGCCGACATTCTCGGCTCCGAGGTTCTGGAAACCGCCCCCGACGGGTCCCGCGCTTTCCGTTTCATCGAAGGTCCGGTGTTCTGTCAGCTCCTTCTGGCCGACGAGATCAACCGCGCCTCGCCCCGGACGCAATCCGCGCTCTTGCAGGCGATGCAGGAGAAATCCGTCACCATCGCCGGTCAACCGCACGATCTCGAAGCGCCCTTCCATGTCCTCGCCACGCAAAACCCGCTGGAACAGGAGGGCACCTATCCGCTGCCCGAGGCTCAGCTCGACCGCTTCCTTGTTCAGGTCGACGTCGAATATCCCGACCGTGACACCGAACGCGACATTCTGATCGCCACCACCGGCGCGGACGAGGGTGAGGCGCATCAGGTCTTCACCGCCGAAGAGTTGATCCGCGCTCAGGCGCTCCTGCGCAAGATGCCGGTGGGCGAGCAGGTGGTCGAAATGATCCTCGATCTGGTGCGTGCCTGTCGCCCGAATGAATCTGAGGCGCCCGAGATGGTGAACGCCTCCGTCGCCTGGGGGCCGGGGCCGCGCGCGGCGCAGGCGCTGATGCTGACGACCCGCGCCCGCGCTTTGCTCGATGGTCGCCTCGCGCCCAGCACCGAAGACGTGCTTGCTATGGCGCGCCCGGTCCTGATCCACCGCATGGCGCTGACCTTTGCCGCCCGTGCGCGTGGCGACGATCTCGGAGCCATCATTGCCTCCGTCGCCGCCTCCGCCATGGACGCCCGGTCTGCCGCGTGAGCGATCACCCCGCCCCCGCCGCCCTGCGCGCCCGCGCTGAGACGCTTGCCACCGCCTTGCCGCCTTTGCAGGCGCGGGCCGAACAGCTTGCCCGTGCGCTTTTGATGGGTGGGCATGGGCGGCGACAATCCGGCATGGGTGACGAGTTCTGGCAATATCGCCCGGCGCAAGCGGGTGATCCGGGGCGGGCGATTGATTGGCGGCGTTCCGGTCGCTCCGACGGGCATTATGTGCGCGAAAAGGAATGGCAGGCGGCGCAATCCGTGCATCTCTGGGTCGATCTCTCGGCCTCCATGGGGTTCACTTCCGGCAAGGCGATCCCGCCGAAATCCGACCGTGCGGCTCTCTTGGCCATGGCGCTGTCGATCCTGCTAATGAAAGGCGGTGAGCGGGTGGCGCTTGCGTCCCTCGGCACGCCGCCCCGCATCGGCGCGTTGCAACTGCGCCGGATCGCAGAGGGCCTGTCTCAGTCGGGCGATGCCGATTATGGTGCGCCGGATGCGCGCCTGTTCCTGCCGCATTCCCGCGCGCTGTTCCTGTCGGATTTCCTCGGTCCCATCGAAGCTATCGAGGAAGCGGTTGGCATGGCGTCTGATCGCGGCATTTCCGGCGTGCTCTATCAAATTCTCGATCCCGTCGAAGAGGCCTTTCCCTATCAGGGCCGCACTGTGTTTACCTCCATGGGCGGTGTGCTGCGGCATGAAACCCTGCGGGCGGGCGATTTGCGGGGCCGCTATCTGGAACGCCTCGCCGAGCGCAAGGATCACCTGAGCCGTATCGCGCATCATGCGGGTTGGCGGTTTGCCACGCATCACACGAACGGGGCCGATCTGCCTGCGCTTTTGTGGCTTTACGAGGCTTTGGAGGGCCCGCGCTGATGTGGATTCTCGGCCCCATCGGTTTCACTGCGCCCTGGGTGTTGCTCGCGCTTACGCTGCTGCCGATCCTCTGGATTCTGCTCCGCGCCGTGCCGCCCGCGCCGATCAGGCGCCGCTTTCCCGGTGTCGCGCTGCTTCTGGGGCTCAAGGACGAAGAGGTGGAGGCCGACCGCACGCCCTGGTGGCTCCTGCTCCTGCGGATGCTGGCCGTAGCGGCCCTCATTATCGCTTTCGCTGGCCCTGTCCTGAACCCGCGTGTCGAACGCGGCGGTTCCGGGCCGCTTCTGGTTCTGATGGACGCGAGTTGGGCATCTGCCCCTGACTGGACCCTGCGCATGGGGCGTGTGGGGCAGGCGTTGGATGAGGCGGAGGTCGACGGGCGCACTGTCTGCATCCTGTCCGCAAGCGACATTCCCGCCGAGGGCTGTGCTTTTCTCTCCGCCGCAGACTGGCGCCCGCGTTTGGCCGGGATCAAACCCGCCGGTTTCGCGCCCGATATGGACGCACTGAGCGGTGCGCTTGCCACGCTTCCGGACGGTGTGGAGACGCTCTGGCTTTCCGACGGTCTGGCGCGCGCCGGGCGGGATCGTATCCTGTCGCTTCTGCAATCCCATGGCCTCGTTTCCGTGTTTGAAACCGGGCGGACCCCTCTGGCGCTCGGACCTTTGGCGCTCATTGATGAGGGCGTGAGCTTGCCGGTGCTGCGCGCCGGGAACGAACCGCAGGACGTTACGGTCATCGCCCATGGCACCGATCCGGCGGGTGTGGCGCGCGAACTGGCGCGGCAGGCGGTCTCGCTTGGTGGTCCCACGACACAGGTGATCTTCGATCTCCCCCCCGAACTGCGCGCCCGTGTGAGCCGCTTCGAGATCGAAGGCGTGCGTTCCGCAGGCGCCAAACGCCTCACCGACGACAGCCTCAGGCGCCGTGAGGTCGGGCTTTTGTCCGTGCGCGAAGGCGGCGAGGGGCTGCAACTTTTGTCGCAGTTGCATTACCTGCGCGCCGCGCTTTTCGATAAGGCCGATGTGGTCGAGGGCGCGCTGCCCGATCTGATCATGGCCAATCCGGATGTGATCGTTCTTGCCGATGTGGCGCAACTGTCGGGAGGTGAGTCGGCGGATCTGCTCGATTGGGTCAACGAGGGCGGTTTGCTTCTGCGCTTCGCCGGACCGCAACTGGCCGCCTCCGATGTGGCGCGCGACGACGAAGATCCGCTTATGCCGGTGCGTCTGCGCGCGGGCGGGCGGACGCTTGGCGGGGCGATGAGTTGGGGCGAGCCGAAACGCCTGCGCCCCTTCGCCGAGATCTCGCCGTTTTACGGCCTGCCTGTGCCCGAAGATGTCGAGGTGAACGCCCAAGTCATGGCCCAGCCCGATCCCGAACTGGCCGCCCGTACCATCGCCACGCTCGAAGATGGTACGCCGCTCGTGACCCGCAAAACCGTGGGGCAGGGACAGGTCGTATTGTTCCACGTTACCGCCAATGCGGAATGGTCCACTCTGCCTTTGTCGGGGCTGTTCGTGTCGATGCTAGATCGGCTCTCCGTCACATCGCAATCGGCGCTTCTGGGGGCCGATGACCTCACCGGTCAGAGCCTCCAGCCGCAGCAGTTGATGGACGGATTCGGTACGCTAACCGATGCGGGCACCTTACCGCCCGTCACGGGAGAGGTTTTTGCCACGGCCCATGCTTCCCGCGCCACGCCGCCGGGGCTCTATCAGGGCCGCGATGCGCTTCGGGCGCTCAACGTGATGGCGGAAGGCGAGGCGCTGACCGCCGCACAATGGCCCTCCGATGTGCCCTTGAGCAGTGTGACGGCGGCCCGTGAACACCCGCTCTCTCCCCCGCTTCTGCTTGCCGCGCTGGCGCTTCTCGGTGCCGATCTACTGGCTTCGCTCTGGCTTTCGGGGCGGCTGTTCGGGGCGCGTGCCGTGCCGATGCTGCTTCTGGCGCTGGCGCTGAGCCCGCAGGACCTGCGTGCGCAAAGCCCCGACGATTTCGCCCTTCTCGCCTCATCTGAGTTGACGCTCGCCTATGTGAAAACCGGTGACGCCACGCTCGACCGAACCTCCGAGGCCGGGTTGCAGGGCCTGTCCGACATGCTCACCGCGCGTACCTCCGTCGAGCCTGCGGCGCCCATGGGCATTGATCTCGAAACCGATCCGCTCGGGTTCTTTCCGCTGCTCTACTGGCCGGTCACCGCCGATCAGCCGATGCCCTCCGCCGCAGCTTACACGAAACTCAACGCCTATCTGCGCACCGGGGGCGTCATCGTGTTCGACACGCGCGATGCCGATGTCGCCGCTTTCGGCACCGCCACGCCCACTGGCACACGGCTTCAGGCGCTGGCCAGCTCGCTCGACATTCCGCCGCTGGAGCCGATCCCGGAGGATCATGTGCTCACGCGTGCTTTCTACCTGTTGCGGGATTTTCCGGGCCGTCACGCCGAGGGCACGCTTTGGGTCGAGGCCTCGCCCGACACAGAACAGGCTGAGGGTATGCCCTTTCGCAATCTCAACGACAATGTGACGCCCGTGATCATTGGCGGTGGCGATTGGGCGGCGGCTTGGGCGGTGGATGACACCGGCTTTCCGATGCTGCCCGTGGGGCGTGGTTTCGCGGGTGAACGGCAACGGGAAATGGCCTATCGTTTTGGCATCAACCTCGTGATCTATGTGCTGACCGGCAATTACAAATCCGATCAGGTCCATGTTCCCGCACTTCTCGACAGGTTGGGCCAATGATCCGCGATCTCGCTTTCTTCCCGCTCATCCCCTGGTCCGTGCTGGCGGTTCTGGCCGCATTTGCGGTGGTTCTGATCGCTTTTGCTGCGTACCGGGGTCTCTCCGGCTGGGCCTTCCGGGCTTTGGCCGCTCTGGGGATCCTCGCCTTCCTTTCCGGCCCGTCGCTGCGAGAAGAACAGCGTGATCCGCTCTCCGACATCGTCTTCCTTGTGGTCGATGAAAGTGCCTCGCAGAATCTTTCCAGCCGCCCAAACCAACTAGCCGAAGCACGAGCCACGCTTGAGGCGCGCCTGTCCGTCCTTCCCAACACCGAGCTTCGGGTGATCACACTGGGCGATGCGCCCGACAATCGCGGTACGCTTTTGATGACCGCGCTTTCTGACGCCATGGCCGATGAGCCGCATGGGCGTTTGGCCGGTGCTTTCCTCCTCTCCGACGGTCAGCTCCACGATGTCGATATCGTTCCCGATTTTCCCGCTCCGGTGCATCTCCTGCTCACCGGTGAGCCCGAAGATTGGGACCGTCGTCTGGTGATTGAAAGCGCGCCTTCCTTCGCCATTCTCGACGAGGCGGTCACGCTCAAACTTCGTGTCGAGGATCAGGGCAACCGGCCCACTGGACTGCCAGAGCTGACCGATCTCATGATTTCCATCGACGGTGAGGCGCCGGAGCGCTTTACCGTTCCCATCGGTCGCCCCCTCGACGTGCCGCTCAAGCTGGCGCATGGGGGCATGAACGTCATCCAGTTCACCCTGCCCGAAGCCCCCGGCGAGCTGACCACCCGCAACAATAGTGCCATGGTTCAGATCAATGGCGTGCGTGACCGGTTGCGTGTCCTTCTGGTTTCCGGCGAGCCGCACAATGGCGAGCGTACCTGGCGCAACCTTTTGAAATCTGATCCGTCCGTCGATTTGGTGCATTTCACCATCCTGCGCCCGCCCTCGAAACAGGACGGTGTGCCGGTAACCGAACTGTCGCTGATCGCCTTTCCGACACGGGAGCTGTTCATGGAGAAGGTCGACGATTTCGACCTGATCATTTTCGACCGCTACAAGCTGCGCGGCATTCTGCCCGCATCCTATCTCGACAACATTGCCCGCTATGTCGAAGACGGTGGGGCTGTGCTTTTCGCTGCCGGTCCCGATTTCGCCAGTGCCGACAGCCTCTATCGTTCCCCGCTCGCCCGCGTCATTCCCGCCGCGCCCACGGGCCGGGTGACCGCGGAACCCTTCCTGCCGCGTCTCACCGATCTCGGGGCGCGCCATCCGGTGACCGAAGGGTTTGGAGGGCTTCACTCCGCCGAGGACGATCCCACATGGGGGCGCTGGTTCCGGCAGGTCGAGTTGGACCCCGGCGAGACCGGCGAAACGGTGATGTCCGGCGTCGATGGGCGGTCTTTGCTGGTGCTTGATCGGGTGGGTGAGGGACGTGTTGCGGTGCTTGGTTCCGATCATGCCTGGCTCTGGACCCGTGGTGTCGAAGGTGGCGGGCCGCAGCTTGAACTGCTGCGCCGCCTTGCGCATTGGATGATGAAGGAACCCGATCTTGAGGAAGAGGCCCTGACCGCCACCGCTGAGGGTAACACTCTGATCATCACCCGTCGCAGCCTCTCGGAAGGCGCACGTTCCGTCACCGTCGAGGCCCCTGACGGCACCGTGACCGAGATCCCGATGGAGGAGACCAGTCCCGGACGGTTTGTGGCGGAGATGACCGATGGCGAGATGGGGCTTTACCGGTTGCGCGAGGGCGACCAGAGTGCCGTCATGGTCCTTGGCCCGGCGGCCCCGCGCGAGTTCGAGGAAACCATCGCCACGGGCGACAAACTCGCCCCGGTGATCAAGGCTTCCGGCGGCGGTGTGTTCGCGCTTTCGGATGGCCTGCCCACGATCCGGACCGTCCCCGAAGGCCGCGTTGCAGCGGGCCGTGGTTGGATGGGGATCACCCCGCGCGAGGCCTATGTCACACAATCGACCCGTCTGGTGCCCGTGCTGCCGGGCTGGGTCTGGTTGGTACTTCTGGCCGGGTTGTCGGTGGGTGCGTGGCTGCGAGAGGGACGTCGCTAAAAGGGGCGCTGCCTTGCCGCCGCGCCCCGTTCCTCTGGTGTCTTGTCGTGTTCAGACGGCTGTGGATTGTTTCTTTTCCCAAGCAAAAGGCTGCATTACTGGGTCGACCGGCGTTTGCGCGATATGGTTCGTGTAGTTCGACAGCACCTTTTGCGAGACGCCGACGAGAAGTTCGAGGATCTGCCGTTTGGTGAATCCTGCGTCGAGGAAGCTTTGCATCTGCGCTTCGGTGACATTGCCGCGCTGACGCACGACCTGAAGCGTGAAACTGCGCAGGGCTTCGAGATGGGCGTTCGGCAAAGGGGTTTCGTCCCGCAGCGCGTTGGAAATGGCGTCGTCCACCTTCATCTTTTTCGCGATGCCGGTATGTGCGGGGACGCAATAATGGCATTCGTGTTCGACATTGATTGTCTGCCAGATGACGGTCAGCTCGTCCTTGTCGAAAGTGGTTTCGGATTGAAAGATGTGGTGCAATTGCCAATAGGCCTTTGCCAGGGCGGGGGCTTCGGCCATGACGGCGATCAGGCCGGAGACGCGACCGAAGGTGGATTTCACATCCTCTATCGTGGCGCGGCTTTCTTCGGGGGCGGTGTCAATCGTATGAGCGGTGAAGTTGATCATGTTGTGTCCTTTTAATTATTGAGCGCTTGCTCAAATAAGAGTGACCTGACTTTAGTTTACTTGAGCGGTCACTCAATATATATTTTGAGCGATCACTCAAACTTGAAGAGACGAAGATGGCGAGACAGGCAACATATGACCGGGACAAGGTGTTGAAATCCGCGATGGACCTGTTCTGGGCCAAGGGATTTCATGCAACCTCTCTCAAGGATCTGGAACATGTGCTCGATATGCGACCGGGGTCGATCTATGCCGCATTCGGTTCCAAGGAGGGTCTTTTTGCCGAAGCGCTGCGCCTCTATTCCGGGAAAACTCAGGCGGGTCTGGCCGATATGCTGTCCGGAAATGGTCCGTATCTTGAAGCGCTTGCGAATTATGTGCGGCGCCTCGGGGGGCAAAACCGTACAGAGGTGCCTTCGCGCGCCTGCATGCTGGTGAAAACCATTCTGGAAATGCCCGATGACGATCCAAAGCTGCGCGGATTGGCCGAGGAACTGATCGATCGTATGGAAACGGCTTTGGAGCGGGCCTTGCGTATGGCTCAATTGGAGGGGGAATTGCCCGCCGATGCCGATCCCGCACGATTGGCAGGGCGATTGCAGGCGGAACTGATCGGATTGCGCGCTTATGCGCAGAGGATCAATGCGGAGGAGCGGGTTGCGCAGGTCGCCGAAGACATTGCGCAAGGAATCGAAGCGCTGTCTGTACGCACGGCCTGACGGTTTACGGTTCGTCGCGGAGCAGGATTGCCCGGGAAGTGGAGGCGAATTCCCGACGCAGCATGACGAAAATCACCAGCGTGCCACCGATCAGTAGCCCGACCGGACCGACCAGCCAGGACAGCGCGCCAAGGGCAAAGTAAATTCCGCGAATGCCAGCATTGAAGGCCCGCGCGGCGGTGATGTTCAGATCGCCCGCCTTCTTTGCACGAGGCAGGGCTTGCGGGTCGGTTTCGTCATTGCTGACCGAGGCCATGACCACGCCGCAATAGCCGAACAGCCGGTTCGACCAGATGAATTTCAAAAACGCGTTGGTGACGAAGAACAGCGCCAGAAGGATTTTGACCTCCCAGATGATCTGTGGCGCATCAAGTGCCAGATCGCGGGCCACACCGCTCAGCCGCTCGGCATTCGAGATTGCCGCCAGCCCGCCACCGATGGCGATGAGACAGGCGGAGGCGAGAAAGCTCGTGCCTTCGCGCAGGGTCGAAAGCACCGTCGCGTCGAAAATCCGCGGTTTGCGGGTGATCATGTGGACCATCCACTCGCGCCGATAGTCGGCGACCAGAACCGAGGTGGAAATCCGCTTTCGGGGCGGATTCTCGATGATATAGCCCAAAATCCCCCAGGCCCCGACCAGATAGATCACGGCGATGGCGTCGAGCAGGCTGAAATGTCGAAGCTGGTCAATGAGTTCCATGCGCGCAGCATTACGCAAGAGCGGTACGCTTGTCACATCCTAAAATTGGTTTTAAAATCTTACCAATCAGGGAGGAGAAAGCCATGGAAATGCCAGCCCCCAAATCGGGGAGGCTCGCCAGCAAGCCGGAGCTGGCCTCCCGCCTCTGCGCGGTGCTTCCCTCCGATGCGGTAATTGAGGCTCCTGAAGAGTTGAAGGCCTATGAATGCGATGCGCTCTCCGCCTATCGCTGCCCGCCGCTTCTGGCGGTTTTGCCGGAGACGACGGAGCAGGTCGCGAAAGTGATGAATATCTGTCACGAGATGGGCGTGCCTGTGGTGCCGCGCGGGGCGGGGACCTCGCTTGCGGGTGGTGCCTTGCCCACGGCGGATGCGGTGATCCTCGGCGTTGCGCGGCTGCGGGAGGTTCTGGAGATCAACACCTCTGACCGTTACATTCGGGTCCAAAGCGGCATGACCAATCTCTCCGTCACTGCCGCTGTCGAGGATGAAGGTTTTTTCTACGCTCCCGACCCGTCAAGCCAGCTCGCCTGTGCCATCGCGGGCAATATCGCGATGAACTCGGGCGGGGCGCATTGCCTGAAATACGGGGTGACGACGAACAACCTTCTGGGTGTGACCATGGTCATGGCCGATGGTGAGGTGGTCGAGATCGGCGGCGCGGTAATGGACGCGCCGGGGCTCGATCTTTTGGGGCTGATCTGCGGTTCGGAGGGACAACTCGGAATCGTGACCGAAGCCACCCTGCGCATCCTGCCGAAACCCGAAGGCGCGCGGCCCGTGTTGTTCGGCTTTGATAGCAGCGAGGTGGCCGGGGCCTGTGTCGCAGACATCATCCGCTCCGGCCTGATCCCGGTGGCGATCGAGTTCATGGACCGGCCGATCATCCGCGCCACCGAAGACTTCGCGGAGGCGGGATATCCGGATTGCGAGGCGCTTCTGATTGTCGAGGTCGAAGGCTCGGAACAGGAGATCGCGGACCAACTGGCACGGATCATTGGCATCGCAAAACGTCATGACCCGGTGGCGATCCGGGAAAGCGCCAGTGCGGAAGAAAGCACGCGCATCTGGCTCGGGCGCAAATCTGCCTTTGGCGCGATGGGGCAGATGGGCGATTACATCTGTCTCGATGGGACGATCCCGGTGGGCGAACTGCCTGCCGTGTTGAAGCGTATCGCGGAGTTGGGTGAGACGCATGGCCACATGGTCGGAAATGTGTTCCACGCAGGCGACGGCAACATGCATCCGCTGATCCTGTATAACGCCAATGAGCCGGGGCAGTTGGAAAGTGCCGAGCGGCTTGGGGCGGAGATTTTGAAGCTTTGCGTCGATGTGGGAGGCTGCCTGACCGGGGAGCATGGTGTGGGCGTCGAGAAACGCGAACTGATGACGCATCAGTTTGCACCTGTCGATCTGGAGATGCAGATGACGGTGAAGGATGTGTTCGATCCCGAATGGCTGTTGAACCCGGCGAAGGTCTTCCCCCTTGCGGTGAGTGCGGGCCGGAGGGCGGGGAGATGAGTATTTTGGCCAAGAAGAAGGCGGTGGAAAGCGAAGCCGATCTGGTCGAAGCGATCCGAGAGGGTGGACCTTTCGTGATCGAAGGTGGTGGCTCGCGGCGGATCGGTTTGGCCGAGGGCGAGGTGCTTTCGACGCGGGGCCTCAGCGGTGTGACGCTTTATGAGCCGGGCACCCTGACGCTTGTGGCGCAGGCGGGAACGCCGGTGAGCGAAATCGACGCGCTTTTGGCGGCGGAAAATCAGAGGCTGGCCTTCGAGCCGCCGGACCTGCGCGGATTGCTTGGGCGTGCGGGCGAAAGCACCATCGGCGGCGTGGTGGCCGCCAATGCCTCCGGGCCGCGACGTGTGGCGGTCGGGGCCTGTCGCGATTTCTGTCTCGGTGTGCGTTTCGTCGACGGGCGCGGGCAGGTGGTGAAGAACGGTGGGCGGGTGATGAAGAATGTCACCGGGCTCGATCTCGTGAAGCTGATGGCGGGGAGCCACGGGACGTTGGGGGTGATGACGGAGGTGAGCCTCAAGGTGCAGCCCCTGCCGGAAACGGTGGTGACGCTTGGTGTGCCGGGAGGCGACGCGGTCGAGGCGGTGGCGATCATGTCGGATATGCTCGGCCAGCCTTACGATCTGACCGGTGCGGCCTGGCAGGGTGGCAGGGTTATGTTTCGTCTCGAAGGCTTCGAGACCTCGCTGCGCTACCGGATCGGGCTGATGCGTGCGCG
Organism: Celeribacter persicus; assembly: GCF_003050785.1. Lineage (GTDB taxonomy): Bacteria > Pseudomonadota > Alphaproteobacteria > Rhodobacterales > Rhodobacteraceae > Celeribacter > Celeribacter persicus. The sequence continues at coordinate 453,050 of NZ_QAOH01000001.1, read as the reverse complement.
GCTCCGTCGCGATGTTGTGGAGCATTGGGGGACGGAGATTTGCGATCCGATCTGGCGTGGAATTCGGGATGTCGCACCGTTTCAGGACGTGCCAGGGGATGTCTGGCGGATGTCCGTGAAGCCCTCGGACGCGGCAGACGTGGTGCATGCGGTCGCACCCGCAGATGTGATCTTTGATTGGGGTGGCAATCGCTTCTGGCTATTGGTGGCGGAAGGAACGGATGTGCGGGTAAAAATGCCCATAGGTCATGCGACACTTGTCCGGGCCTCCAATGAGACCAAACGGCGTCTCAGCGTGTTTCATCCTCAAAATGCTGCACTTGAGCGGATCAGTGCGGGGTTGCGCCGGAAATTCGACCCCGAAGGTAAGTTCAACCGTGGGATGATGGGCTGATGCAGACGCATTTTTCTGAGGCGCAACTCGCCGATCCCGGCATCGCGCGGGCGAACGAGATTCTACGGGCCTGTGTGCATTGCGGGTTCTGCACCGCGACCTGTCCGACCTACGCGGTGCTGGGCGATGAACTGGACAGTCCGCGCGGGCGGATTTACCTGATCAAGGACATGCTGGAGAATGATCGCCCCGCTGATGAGAAGATCGTCAAGCATCTGGATCGATGCCTGTCCTGTCTCGCCTGTATGACCACCTGCCCGTCGGGGGTGCACTACATGCATCTGATCGACCATGCCCGCGCTCATGTGGAAAAGACCTACAAACGGCCTTTGACGGATCGGCTGCTGCGATGGGGCCTGTCGAAAATCCTGCCGTACCCATCGCGGTTCCGGGTGGCGTTGCTTGGGGCGAAACTGGCGAAACCGTTCCGGCATCTGTTGCCCGATCCGCGTTTGAAAACCATGCTGGAGATGGCGCCCGCGCGTATTCCGCCGGTGTCACGCAATGACGATGCGCAGGTGTTCCCTGCCAAGGGGGAGCGCAAGATGCGAGTCGCTTTGATGACCGGCTGTGCGCAGAAGGCGCTCGACACCGACATCAACGATGCGACGATCCGCCTTCTGACCCGGCTGGGCTGCGAGGTCGTGGTGGCGAAAGGGGCGGGATGTTGCGGCGCGCTCACGCATCACATGGGCAAGGAGGCCGAGGCGCATGGATCGGCGGCGCGCAACATCCGCGCCTGGATGCGCGAGATCGAAGGCGAGGGGCTGGAGGCCATCGTGATCAACACCTCCGGCTGCGGCACGACGGTGAAGGATTACGGCCATATGTTCCGCACCTCTGAGTTGGCGGAAGAGGCGGCGAAGGTGGCGGCTTTGGCGAAGGACGTTTCCGAAGTGCTGATGCAACTCGACCTGCCCGAGGGCAAACAGGACCTGAAAGTCGCCTATCACGCTGCTTGTTCCCTGCAACACGGGCAACAGATCAAAACCCATCCAAAAACGCTTTTGAAAAAGGTCGGCTTTGAGGTGGTTGAGCCCCGCGACAGCCATCTGTGCTGTGGTTCTGCCGGAACCTACAACCTTTTGCAGCCGGACATTTCGAAAAATCTCAAGGTCCGCAAGATCAGATCCCTCTCGGACAAGACACCAGATGTGGTGGCTGCGGGCAATATCGGCTGCATCATGCAGATCGGGTCCGGCATGGATGTGCCTGTGGTCCATACCGTCGAATTACTGGATTGGGCAACAGGTGGCCCAAAACCGCCCAAATTGTTCTCGAATCGGCCATAATCCCGCCCAGATGTCTCTTTAGCGCTGGAGGGGCGAACAGGGTTTGAGGACTGACATGAAAAAATTGCTGATCATCTTTTCCCTGATACTTGCGGCGGGCGCGGCACAGGCAGACAGCGCGCTCAAGAGCTTTCGCACAGGCGATGATAGCCGGGGATGGGAAGCGGTCGGACGACTGGATTTTGCAGGGCGCAGTTTCTGCACCGGCACACTGATCACTGAGCGTCTCGTGTTGACCGCCGCCCATTGCATGTTCGACATTTACAGCAAGCAGGCGCATCAGCCAAACGATGTCACGTTCAGAGCGGGGTGGCGCAACGGTCAGGCTCAGGCCTATCGCACGGCCAAGGCGATCTATGTCCATCCGGGGTTCTCTCTGGCGAGCGACAATCTTCATGATCGGTTGGTCAATGACGTGGCGCTGGTCGAGTTGTCGCTGCCGGTGCGCAACACGTCCGTGCGGCCCTTCCCGACTTCCGTACGACCCGAGAAAGGTCAGGCGGTGGGAGTTGTCTCCTATGCGCATGATCGCGCCGAAAGCCCCTCCTTGCAGGAAGTCTGTCATGTCATGGCGCGTCAGGGCGGCGTGCTTGTGACCTCCTGTGAGGTCGATTTCGGGTCCTCGGGCGCACCTATTTTCGACATGACCGGGGCCGTGCCACGCATCGTTTCCGTGGTTTCGGCCAAGGCGAATTTCCGGGGCGAACGAGTGTCCGTCGGCACCTCTCTCGATGGTGCTCTGGCCGATCTCCTGCAGATGGCAGCCACCGGTCAAAGCCGATTCAAGAAGGTGGACGCGGGTCCTATGCCTGCCCTGACCGACACAAAATTCGCGCTGGGCTTGCTCGGGCAGTAAGCCCTCTTGAAACGGCCTCTCTTTATTCCCAGATTCCAGATGTCGGATGCCTGAACAGGGTCCGGCATTCTGCCTGTCCGCACACCGGAAGGCATTACATCTGGAATCGCTCAATGGAGGATACCCATGCGCAACTTTGACCTTGCTCCGCTCTACCGTGCCACCGTCGGTTTCGACCAGATCGCCGACTTGATGGACCGGGTCCTGACTCAGGACGTCAGCCAGCCCAGCTACCCGCCCTATAACATCGAGAAAACCGCGGAAGACGCTTGGCGCATTTCGCTCGCCGTCGCCGGGTTCTCGACCGAAGACATCGCCATCGAGCAGCGCGAGCACGCTCTGGTGGTTTCCGCCCGCAAATCCGACAGCGAGGAAGAGAAGGGCAAGACCTATCTCCATCGTGGCATCGCCACCCGCGCCTTTGAGCGCCGCTTTACCTTGGCCGAGCATGTAAAGGTGGTGGGCGCGAGCCATGAAAACGGTATGCTGCACATCGACCTGAAACGCGAAGTGCCCGAAGCGCTCAAGCCGCGCCGGATCGAGATCGCTGGACCGAACACGGTCGAGACGAAAGTGATTGAGGGCGAACGGACGACCGAAGTCTGATCTTCTTCCTGGTGAAAATACTCAAATGAAAAACGCCCGCCAAACCGGCGGGCGTTTCGAAACGAATGTGCATTGATAAGGGAAGTCCCAGCCCCAGTTGTCGGCAACTTTTTGCAGGCTGCTGACGGGAGCAGTTCAGCAAAGCTGAGGCCACATAACGCTCAGAAATTCAGGTTCATCCCGACATAGATGGTGCGACCGCGGCCTTTGCCGTTGGTGGTGAGCCAGGGCGTATAGTCTTTGTCGAAGGCGTTGGTGAGCTTCGCATCAAGCGTCACGGCCTCGCTCAGCTCATAGCTGGCGAAGAGGTCCATAAGCGCATAGTCCTCATTGGACGAGCCTGCATCCGGCCCGGTGGACACGTAGGTGCCGATCCCGCCAACCGTCAGCTTGTTGTCGAGAAGGTGCACGGCGGTGCGCAGGCTCGCGGTGTCGTCCGGCAGATATTGGCTTGCACCAAGTCCGTCGGTCGTCGGCGGAAGGTCGCTGTCGGTATGTGTGTAGGCGAAACCGATCTCATAGAGATCGTTCATGTAGTCCAGACCGACTTCAACGCCTTTGGTCTTGGAGGTACCGTCGACGTTATAGAACCCGTAGCCAAAACCACCTGATGAGACAGCACCGCTCACGATGTAATCTTCAACGTCCATTTCGTAGTAGTTCACGCGGCCGGTCAAGCGGTCGCCTGAAACGAAGAGGTCCGCTTTGTCGATGTTGAAACCGATGTCGAAGCCCGTGGATACCTCAGGTTTGAGGTCCGGGTTCGGCACGAAGAAGGAGGGGTTGCTGTCACCGTGGTTGCCGCCCAGAAGGGTTTCCGACAGTGTCGGGATTCGCGTGGTGCGCGACACGCTGACATAGGGTTGGAGCCAATCCGTGAGCTGATAGCCGATGGTGAGTTTCGGGTCGAAAGATTTCTTGTCGATATCCGTCGCCACTTCGTTAACGTTTACACCTTTTGTCGTGTAGCTGTTCGCGCGGAAGGCCGCCGTCACTTCCCAAGGCCCATTGTCAAAGGTGTTTTGGCTGAACAGCGAGAAACGGGCCGTTTCTCCGTCCACAGGGTTGACGTTGCCGGTTGTGCCGCCGAGGTCATCACGGGAGTACTCCAGGCCATTCACACTGGTTGCCAGCCAATTTCCGAAGGCGAATTCCGACGTGTTGGTGACGTTGGCCCCGAGGGTCTTGGTGATCAGGTTACGTCCGGCATAGCTGCCCGTGCCGCTGATGGATTCGGTGTAGAGCATCGAGTTTTCAGCATAATAGGCATTGACGCTGAGATTCACGAGAGGTGAGGCACCGATCAGGTTGTAGCCAAGGCTGACGGTGTCGTTGGTCATCTCCTGATAGTAGCTGTTCGCACCAAATTCGCTTTCATAATGCATAGCAGAGAATTTGAGGCTTTGATTATCATCAATGCGATAGATCACTTTGCCGAGGTAGGACGTCGTGTCCTGCCCCGTATCGCTGACCTCATTGCCAGCACCGTCTTCGAAATTGTCGGACTGACGATTTGTCGCCGCGAACATGACGTCGAAATCGGTGCCGCTGTAAGCTGTGGCGAGCATTCCGGCACGGTTGTTGCCATTGTCGCCGTAGCTCAGCTTCACCTGGCTCCCGAAGCCTTCGCCTTCTTCTACGAGATCGACAGGATCAATGGTGCGGAAGTTCACAGAGCCCGCGAGGCCGGTCCCGCCTGCCGTGGTGTTGGCGCCACGGGTGATGTCGATCGACGACAGCAGCAACGGATCGATATAAGCGAAGCCCATGGCTTCGTGTCCGGTAAAGCGGAAGTTCTGTGGTACGCCGTCGATTGCCATAGCAACACGACCATTGCCTTCAAAACCGCGAATGTTGACGGCAACGCCGGTTTGCTGCGCATTGTAGCGCGTAAAGGTCGAAGGCTGTGCGCGCAGGACGTCATCGACTTTACCAGAGGCGCCGGCGGATTCGACTTCCTCTGAGTCGACCCGCGTGGTGTCGTCACCGGCATAGACCGGGGTTCCGTCCGCGCGGTATGCAATGATGATCTGGTCGAGTTGGATCACTTCGTCATCGCTTTGTGCGAAGACGGGCAGTGTCGCAAGGGAGAGACAAAGTGCAAGGGCACTTGTCCCCGTAAGTTTCATGCGAGTGTTCATATCCCAATCCTTGGTTATGTTCTGTCGTGGAAAAGGCGCGGGTTGCGTGGATTGGTTGTCGCCTGCAAGCAAAGCCGACCACTGCCAAATATCGTCTTAGGTTTGGAAAGCCCGGACCTGTGTCGGCTTGCTAAAAACATTAGCCTTCGGTGAAGACATTAACAGTTGCTCGCGAGTCTGGTAGAAATCGCGATGCACGAGAAAGATCAACTGTTTTTGTCGGATTTATCGAGCCTTCTGTGACATCGTGCTCTGTGCGCAACACAAGAGGCCTGAAATCACGCCGGTGATGCCGAAAAACTGATGCCGAATGAACCGGGCCTGAACACTTGGTGATTTCAGCTCGCCAAACCGACAGCGAGGAAGAGAAGGGCAAGACCTATCTCCATCGCGGCATCGCCACCCGTGCGTTCGAGCGTCGCTTTACGCTTGCCGAGCATGTGAAGGTGGTGGGCGCGAGCCATGAAAACGGCATGCTGCACATCGACCTGAAACGCGAAGTGCCCGAAGCGCTCAAGCCGCGCCGGATCGAGATCGCCGGACCGAACACGGTCGAGACGAAAGTGATCGAGGGCGAACGGACGACCGAAGTCTGATCTTCTTTCTGGTGAAAATACTCAAATGAAAAACGCCCGCCAAACCGGCGGGCGTTTCCGTTTTCGGGAGGTGTCTTTTACTCGACCTTGCCGATGGTCCAGAAGAAGGTCTCGCCCGAGCTGTCGTCCACGCCGTCGTTGTCGGTGGAAACGAACATCTCGCCGTCTCTGGTGATTGCGAGGCCTTCGACCTTGTCGACCACGTAACCGTTCCAGGATTTCAGATCCGGGATCAGGTCGCGAACCTCTTCCTTTGACACGACCGGCAGATCGCTGCCCAGAGGAGCCGGAACCATGTCGGAGGCCGGGATGCGGTAGATTTTCTTGATCTTCGCGGCGGCACCGATCTGGTTGTCGCGCTCGATGACATAGAACCAGTCGCCATGGGCAACGATTTCCGAGAGGCCAACCCAGCCGGTATCCGGCGCGGCTTTTTCGTAACGCACGGCGCCCCATTCACCGGTCTCGGTGTTGTAGGCGACGAGTTTCACCGTGTGTTTCGGATCATCGCCCCATTCGCGCTGAACCGCCATCCAGAGCGTGTCACCCACCTTGGTGATGCCTTCGAACCCGAACCGTGTCTCGTTGTTCAAAAGCTCGGCGGGCAGGCCGATCTCTTCCTTGATCACGCCCTTGGCGTTCACATGGTAAAGCGCATGCGGGGTCACACGGTCGGTGCGCCCTTCGGAGGCGACCCAGAAGCCACCTTCGCCATCGAGCGTGATGCCTTCCATGTCGAGCTTCTGCGCGGCATCGCCATTGGCACGCACGACGCGGATCGCTTCGACGATCTTCGCCGGTGTCTGTGTCGGGTCGATTTTGAAGATGGTGGGCTGATAACCGTAGAAGCTGTCGTTTACGGCCCAGATCATGCCGTCCTCATCCGCGACCATGCCGGAGTTCGCTCCCCAGCCGGTGAGTTCATCCATGCTCTCGGAGGAGATTGTCGGGTAGGCGGCGGGGGCGTCTTGCAGTTCGTAAAGCATGACATGGGCACGCACGCCGCCGTCTTCCACGAGGTCCAACTCGTTCGCTGTCGCGAGAAGCCCGCGCTCGGGGATCGCAATCGCGCCTTCGGGCGAAATGCCGGAGGGCAGGAGTTGCTTGAACACCGGGTGCTCCGCATCGGTCACGTCATAGACGGACACCGTGGAGGAGCGCTCGGAGAGGATGAAAGCATAGGTGGTGTCGCCGAAACTGGCGACTTCCATCCCTTCGGGTTCCACGCCCTTGGCGTCGGAGCGTTTGTCCGGATAGTGACCGGCTTGAATGATCGGATGTTCGAACGCGGCGCCCGATTCCCAGACCAGCGTGCCATCCTTGTTGAACACGGTGATGGAGCGCGATCCGCCGTCCATGTCGCCCTCGTTGGCAATCATGATGTGATCGTCGTCGATCCACTGAAGCCCGTCGGGCTCACGCAGACGCCCCGGCTGGCTCTCAGTGAACAGAAGGGCCGCGCGTTCGTCTGTGGCGTCGATGTTGGCGAGATCGACGGAGCCTGCGGAGAAATGCGCGGTCACATTGCCGTCTTTGTCCATCACCACGATGTGGTTGTTTTCCTGCATCGTCACGGCCATCTCGCCCAGAGCGTTGATGTCCACGAATTCGGGTTCGGGATCTTCCGGGGCGATTTCCGCAAGACCGGTGACGTCGATTTTCTTGAGGCTGTCGCAGGCAAGCGCTTCGTCTTTCACGCCGATGGTGACCATGTAACCGGCCGGCATCTGGCCGACACGACCGTCGCCCGCGTCTTCGTCGCGCTCGTTCTCGATCGCGATGGCGACCATGGTGCCTTCGTCATTATGCGCGGTGGAATCCGGCTGACCGCCGAGATCGCAGGTGCCGGTGATCTCACCGGTGGCCAGATCGACGGACAGCAGCTTGCCCGAGGGTTCGACATAGCTCTCAGACGTATTCACCGCGACAAAGGCGGTGTTGCCGATGACGGTGACGGAGGTCGGCTCGCCGCCCATCTCCACATTGCCTTTTGGCAAGGGATTTTTCGGATCGGTGATGTCGATCAGACCGATCACGCCCAAGGGGCTGTCGGTGTAGACCAGTGTCATGCCGTCCCCGGAGGCGCCGATGATCTCGGCAGAGGTGGTCCGCGCCTTGTCTTCGCCCACGGCCATGTTGTCCGGGGTGGCGAAAGAGGCGATGCGGTTGAAGTTCAGTTCGGCGGAGGCCCCGGTCGCGGTGATCGCGAGCGCAGAGGCGGCCAGCAGCAGATGCTTTTTCATGATGTGTCCCTCGTCATTGCACACGCGCGCGGTGTGACGAAAGGAAATGTCGTCTGAGTGATGGTTTTGTATCATTTTTGTAAAGGGGGCTGTGCTTGGAGTGTCACGTCAGCTTTGTTGACTTAATCGCCGAAAAGCGCGAGACGGGAGCCCTGAATGGAGAAGAAAATGAGTCTGTCGCAGAATTCGCCCGCGCGCCTGAACACGCTTTTTGCCAAACGCACCCAGAAGATGAAGGCCTCCGAAATCCGCGAGCTTCTCAAGCTTCTGGACCAGCCGGATATTATTTCCTTCGCGGGGGGTATCCCCGATCCGGCCTATTTTCCGCGCGTGGCTTTCGAACAGGCGATGCTCAAGGCGACGAGCGAACAGGCGGCAGGTGTGGCGCTGCAATACTCGACCTCCGAAGGCTACACGCCCCTGCGCGACTGGATCGTCGATTACATGGGCCGTCATGGCGTGAGCTGCACCCGCGACAACATCCTGATCACCGCCGGATCGCAGCAGGCGCTCGATTACCTCGGCAAGCTGTTTCTCGACCCGAACGACACCGCCCTGGTGGCTTGGCCGACCTATATGGGGGCGCTCGGCGCGTTCAATGCCTATGAGCCGCGCTATGATCGCTTCGATCCGCAGGCCAACCGTCCGATAGAGGATATCACGGCCGATGCCGAAGCTGCGGGAGGACGTGTGAAATTCGTCTACCTCTCGTCCGATTTTGCCAATCCGACGGGTGTAACACTTACTGAAGATCAGCGCTTGACGGTGTTGAAACGGGCCGAAGCGCTTGGTTGTGCTGTGATTGAGGACGCCGCCTATCAGGAGCTGCGCTATCAGGGTGAAGAGGTCAAACCGATGCTGGCGCTCGAAATCGAGCAGAAGGGCAGCATCGAAGAGTGCCGCACGATCTATCTCGGGTCGTTCTCGAAAACCCTCGCGCCGGGATTGCGGGTCGGCTGGGCCGTGGCCGCGAAGCCAGTCATTCAGCAGATGGTTCTGACCAAACAGGCTGCCGATCTCCAGACCGCCACGATCAATCAGATCGCGGTGAACGAAGTGGCGCGCGGCGTGTTCAACGAGCATGTCGCGACCCTGCGCGAGGTCTATGGTGCGCGGCTGAATGCGATGCTGGCGGCGCTCGAACGCCACATGCCCGAGGGCGTGGAATGGACACGGCCCGAAGGTGGCATGTTCGTCTGGGTCACCCTGCCCAAGGGCATGGGGGGCGCGGAGCTTCTGGTCAAGGCGCTGGAGGCGAAGGTCGCTTTCGTGCCGGGGGGCGCGTTCTATGCCGATGGCTCGCACACCAACACGCTCAGGCTCAATTTCTCGATGTCGCCTGCGGCGAAGATTGAAGAGGGCATTGCCCGTCTTGGTGATGTCATCCGCGCGCAGATGTGACCTCACGTAAACAAAAATGAAAAAAGAGGGGCCAAAGCGCCCCTCTTTTTATTCCGGTTATTTCGGGCAAAGCGGTCTCAGTAGCCGAAGCGACCCAGAGCGCGATAGTCGATCTGTTCCAGAAGCGGGACCACGACGTCCCGCGGCTCGCCTGAGGCTTGCACGAGTACGCGGCCTTCGATCAGAGCCGACAGATCGCCCTCGTTTTCGAGGAATTTCTCTCGTCCGACGCGGATGGTCTTCATTCCCATGGCACCGGCATTCTGGATCATGCCGCCCATCATGGCGATCATCGGGCTGTCGACCACGATGGTGATGGTGAATTCGTCGCCCGCGTCGTTGGAATAGCGTTTTGCCGCCGCCGTGCCGCCGCCGAGCATCGCAAAGCCCGCCGTGGTGTCGGCATCGTCTTCAGCGGTCCAGCCCTCGGGGGCTGCGGGCAGGAAGGCCGACAGCTCCCCGGTCTGCATTTCCTGCATCAACTGCTTGGCGTAATCGAGCTCTTCGAGCGCATAGGTAACGTCGCCCTCTTCATAGGCCTTGAGCGCGCTGTTCAGCGTGTCGGTGACCTCGTCGGCCATGGCGGCTGTGCCGAGGCTCAGGGCGAATCCCACGCCCGTCAAAAGTTTTGTGTTAAATGTCATTGGACCCCTCCGATGAATAATATGCTCTTAGCAAAGCCGTTCATCGGCTGGCAGGCAAGGGGAAGAATGAACGCGGGATTGCAGAAAAGGGTGCGTACCCGAGGCATCAATCCACCTCGCGCTTTCGCCGCGATGCGGCTAGAATGCGCTTCGTGTCGCACTCTTGAGGCCAAACCATGTTGGGATTCCTGCGTTTTCTCGTGATCGGCCTCGTCCTTCTGACGGGGCTGTACCTGCTTTTGGGCATCTACCTGCGTTCGCTTACCCGCGAACGTCTCGAAGACGAGTGGGAGAAAGAGGGTTCCATTGGCGACCGCGATACTTATGTGGAGCAGGGGATGCAGGAGTATGAACGCTCCTTTCGACCGAAGCTTTTGGTTCTGGTCTATATCCTGCCCCTGATCGTCTTTGCCGCGATCTTCTACGTGACGAATTTTATGTGAGGCCCCGCGATGCGCTATGTGAAATGGACCCTGATCGCCCTGATCCTGCTCTTTGTCGGAGGGTTCTTTCACTATACCCTTCCGCAGCACGACATTGTGCGGATCGTGAACACCTATGAGGAACGTCAGGATATTTCCGGCTGGACTTCGATCTTCTGGCAAGGGCCGGACAATGGCACGGCGACGACACAGAACCGGGATGTGCAGTTCATTCAGGCGGTGCGCCCGAACGGCAAGTCCATCGTCTACCGCAACGAGGACACAGGTTGGGGCTGGCCGCCCTATTTCAAATTCGACACGGCCAATCTGTACACCGAGGCCAATGACGCGATCTCGACCAAGGCCACACCCGAGTGGGTTTCCGTCACGCATTACGGCTGGCGCTCGCAGCTCCTGTCGATCTTTCCCAATGCTGTCGGGATCAAACAGGTCGAAGGTCCGGATGTGACGATCATCCCTTGGGTGAATATCATCATCCTGACGTTTTTGTTCCTTTTCGTCGTGACGCTCTACCGCATCTGGCAGCAATTCCGCGAACGTACCATTGAGCCGCTGGTCGAGGATGTGGAGGATGTGCTGGAACTGGCCGACGAGAAAAAAGACAGCGCGGTCGATAAGGTAAAGCGCTGGTTCAAACGGTAAAGGAAAGGGGCCTCGCAGGCCCCTTTTTTAGTCCGAGCTTTATTCCCCGTAAGGCACCCAGATCGTCTTGACCTCGGTGGCCTGTGCCAGCCAGTCCCGCGCCGGGTAGCTCCGGCTCATGCCATTGTTCACCCAGGTGCGTTTCAGGTTCCCGGTGCTTTCCTTCTCGATCACCCCGGAGATGTCGGTGGAGGAGAAACTCCACACCGCCTCCACATCCATATGCCCGGCCATGGTCTTGGCCAACTCCGTATGCGGTCCGGTCAGAATGTTCACCACACCGGCGGGCACGTCGGAAGTGTCGAGCACCTGATAGAAATCGGTGGCGGCCAAAGGATAGGCCTCGGAGGCCACGGCGATCACCCGGTTGCCCATGGCAATCGCGGGGGCGACCACTTCGATCAGCCCTGCGAGAGGTCGGTCATCGCAAAATGCGCCGATCACCCCCACGGGTTCGTTCATTGCCAAGGCAACCCCGCGCATCGGCACCGGTTTCACCGCCCCGTCGAGCTTGTCGCACCAGGCGGCGTAGGTGAAGAGTGTGTCGATCGCCTCCGTCACTTCCGCCTGCGCTTTCGCCTCGGTCGTGCCGGTCAGATCGCGGATGCGGCTGGCGAATTCATCCGCGCGCGCTGACAGGTTTTCGCCAATGAAATACAGCACCTGCGCGCGATTGTGCGCCGTGGCCTTGGCCCAGCCTTTCGCGTTCTGCGCGGCTTCGACGGCGTTGCGAATGTCCTTGCGGGAGGCGATGGAGCTATGGCCCAAAAGCTTACCTTTCGGGGAATAGATCGCCTGCGAATAGCCACCATCGGGCCGCGCCTGTTTTCCGCCGATATAGAGTTTCGCGGTGCGATCCAGCCCCAGAACTTCGATATCGTCGGGTTTCACATGCGCCTTTGCGGGCTTCACTGGCGTGGCTTTGCCTTTGGGCTTGGTGTAGGCCATGAGGCCCTCCCAACCGCCTTCACGCCCGAACCCGCTCTCGCGGACACCGCCAAATCCTGCGGCGGCGTCGAACATGTTCGCGCCGTTCACCCAGACGACGCCCGCGACCAGTTTCGGTGCAATATCGAGCGCCAGATTGACGTTTTCGGTCCAGACAGACGCCGCCAGCCCATAGCGCGTGTTGTTCGCCACTTCCACCGCCTCGGCGGGTGTGCGGAACGTGGTGGAAACCAGTACGGGGCCGAAGATTTCCTCCTGCATCAGCAGGGACGCGGGCTCCAGACCGGACACCAAAGTGGGTGGATAGAAACAGCCTTCCGGCGCGCTCACCGGCTGATGCACCGTGCCCTCCCCACTGCCTTTGGCGACAAGGGTTTCAATCCGCTCAAGTTGCACCGGATCGACGATGGCACCCACGTCGATGCATTTGTCCAGAGGATTGCCGATGCGCAGCTTCGCCATACGCGCGACGAGGCGTTTATGGAAATCATCCGCGATGCCTTCCTGCACCAAAAGTCGCGATCCGGCGCAGCAGACCTGCCCCTGATTGAAGAAAATCGCATCGACCAGACCCTCGATGGCGCTGTCGATGTCGGCGTCTTCAAAGACGATGTAAGGCGACTTGCCGCCCAGTTCGAGCGTCAGAGACTTGCCCGATCCGGCGGTCGCCTCGCGAATGCGGCGGCCCACGGCGGTCGAGCCGGTAAAGGCGATCTTGTCCACGCCCGGATGGGTCACGATCATCTCGCCCACCGCGCCGTCGCCGGTCACGATGTTGACGACGCCTTTCGGAACGCCCGCTTCCTGACAGATCTGAGCAAACAGAAGCGCGGTCAGGGAGGTATATTCGGCGGGTTTCAGCACCACAGTGTTGCCCATGGCAATCGCGGGCGCGACTTTCCACGCCAGCATCAGAAGCGGGAAGTTCCACGGGATGATCTGGCCGCAAACCCCAAGCGCCTCACGCCCCGGCAGTTCCGCCTCCATGAGCTGTGCCATGCCCGCATGGTAATAGAAATGCCGCGCCACCAGAGCCACGTCGATGTCACGGCTTTCGCGGATCGGCTTGCCGTTGTCGAGCGTTTCCAGCACGGCGAACAGACGCGCGTGTTTCTGGACCAGACGAGCGAGCGCATAGAGCACTTTCGCACGGGCCTTGCCGTCCTTCGCCCATTTGCTCTGGGCCTTGCGTGCGGCGGTGACGGCGGCGTCCACATCGGCTTTGGTTGCTTGCGTCAAATGTGCCAGAACCTCGCCAGTGGCCGGGTTTTTCGCCTCGAAGACCGCACCCGGCTCCGTCATCTTGCCCCCGATGAAAAGCCCGAACCGGTCGCCGCCATCCACCAGCCAGCGCAGCGCCTCCGCTGCGCTCTCGGGCGCATCGCCATAGTCCATGGTCTCGAAAATCTCTTTCACGCTCATTGCGCTGCTCCCGTCTTGCCCGTTGCGGGTTTTCTGATGGCAAAAATACTCATGTCAGGCGCTCACCCGATCGCGTGCCGCCAGGAGGCGGAATACTGACCCGTAACATGATGCTCCAATTGCCGCTCGATGTCGCCCAGAAGAGACGATGCACCAAAACGGAACAGATGCGGTGAGAGCCAGTGATTGCCCAGTTCTTCCTTGATCAACGACAGGTAGACCAAAGCGTCTTTCGCCTTGGAAATCCCGCCCGCCGGTTTGTAACCGATGCGGTAGCCGGTGCGGGCATAATAGTCACGCACCGCCCGGATCATCACGAGGCTGACAGGTAGGGTGGCGTTGATACTTTCCTTGCCGGTCGAGGTCTTGATGAAATCCGCGCCCGCCATCATGCAGACTTGAGAGGCCTTGGCGACATTGCGCAGACTTCCCAGCTCTCCCGTGGCCAGAATGGCTTTCACATGCGCTTCGCCACAGGTTTCGCGGAACTCGCGCATCTCGTCGTAGAGCGCCTGCCAGTTGCTGGTCAAAACGTGACGCCGCGAGATCACGATGTCGATCTCCTTTGCCCCCGCCTTGACGCTTTCCTCGATCTCTTTGACCCGCAGGTGATAAGGTGAAAGCCCTGCCGGAAATCCGGTGGAGACGGCGGCCACGGGAATGCCGGTGCCATCGAGCGCCTCGACCGCGGTTTCCACCATGTCGTGATACACGCAAACTGCGCCGGTGGTAATCGGGCCCATACCCATTGCGTTCAGAAGATCGGCGCGCACCGGATGCGCAGCCTTGGCGCAGAGCCGGCGCACGCGCCCGGCCGTATCGTCGCCCGCCAAAGTGGTCAGGTCGATCATGGTGATCGCTTTCAGGAGCCACGCGGCCTGATGGTCTTTCTTCACCGAGCGCCGTCCGGGCAGGGTGGCACAACGCCGTTCTACGGCGGAGGTGTTGACGCGCTGGCGTTCGATAATGTCGAGGTCGAGTTCCATCCCCGGATTGCGCGGTTCATGAATCTGCGGCAGATGCGCCGTTGTGGTGTCCGCACCGGCGGTGGTGGCGGATATATCGGTCGTGCTCATCGAAAAGCTCCGTTTTCACTTGGGCCACAAGCTCGCATGGACGGAGCGCTTTGGCAATCATTGACCATTCGGTCAAATAGGCTGCACCACGCCTTTTTGATATTTGACGCGGTATTGCCGTGGCGTCATTCCGAAACGGGATCGGAACAACCGGTGAAAATGGCTCATATTCTGAAGACCAATGTCACTTGCGATCTCTGACAGGCTGTCGGGCGTGCCTTTGAGACGGCGTGCAGCATATTCCATGCGCAAGCGGTTGACGTAATCAGAGGGGGTCTGGCCGAGGCAGTTCTGCATCGTGCGAGCGACATGGGCATGGGCCTTGCCACATTGGGCCACAAGTCCCGCTGCTCCGTCGCGGAATATGACCGGGTCCTCGACCCGTACCAGTGCCTCAGAGAGCCAGTGCGGCATGGTTTCGGTCTTTTCGCGCGCTTCAAACGCCAGCCCGGCGATTAGCGGCAAGAGGAAAGCTTCGAGAAAGAGCGTGGTGCGCGGGGCGGCTTCGAGCGCTTTGGCGGCAGTGGAGAGTTGGGACATCTGGCGAATGTCGCGATGCACCCGAACCGGCACCGAACCGGGGGCCGGGAAATACTGGTTCACTTCGGGAAAGCGGTCGATCAGATCCTTGACCCGTTTGCGCCGCAGGATCACGTTGACGACATGGCTTTCTTCGCCCTGACCCTGAAGCGCATGAGGCAGGTCGGGAGAGAGAAATACCAGGTCGCCCTCCGACAGGGGCATGCGCATGCCATTTGTTACCAGACGCGCCCGTCCGTTGTGGAGCCAGAACAACTCGTAATAATCTTGGTCGTGTAAAGCTTTCGGTCGCGTCCGGGACAGGACGCTGCGGGAAAAGTGGTAGTCTTCCCCTTTGGATAGAATGTCAGCCTGTCGCAGTGAGGTCGTCAGCATGTGCACAGCTTACCATAGGAAAACGTCCAATTCTCACATTTTATGTAGGATAGGTATAGAAAAACGCCACATTGGGCGGGCTTTGCCACATTCGCGAGCAATCACTACGGCGTGACAGGGGCAGGCACATCGGGTAGAGCACCGTCAACTGCCGCAAAGACCAAGGATTCGCCCGATGACCGCTCCGAGCTTTGACCGTTCCATCAAGATCGCTCCCTCCATTCTGGCCGCCGATTTCGCCGATTTCGGTCGGGAAATTCAGGCCGTCGAGGCCCATGGTGCGGACTGGATCCATGTCGATGTCATGGATGGGCATTTCGTACCGAACCTGACGTTCGGCCCGGCGATGTGCAAGGCGATCCGTCCGCATATCAAGACGGTGATGGACGTGCATCTGATGATCTCCCCCGTCGATCCCTACATCGAGGCCTTCGCCGATGCGGGGGCCGATATTCTCACCGCCCACGTCGAGGCCGGGCCGCACATTCACCGTACGCTTCAGGCAATCCGGGGCGCGGGCGTCAAGGCCGGTGTCGCGCTCAATCCGGGGACGCCGACCGAGAGCGTGGAATATCTTCTGGATATGGTCGATCTGATCTGTGTGATGACCGTGAACCCCGGTTTCGGCGGTCAGAAATTCATTCATTCCCAGATCGACAAGGTGAAACAGTTGCGTGAGATGATCGGTGATCGCCCGATCCATATCGAGATCGACGGTGGCATCGACCCGACCACCGCGCCGCTGATGGCGGCGGCCGGCGCCGATGCGCTGGTTGTGGGCTCTGCCGTATTCAAGGGCGGTTCCGTAATCAATCCTGTGCCTTACGGAGAAAACATCCGCGCGATCCGCGCCGCCGCCGAAGCCGCGCGCTGAGGCCCGACGGATTGGAGCCAGATCAGGCGAGTGGCGTGCTTGGCAACAGCAGGGTGATGCCCTCGTCTTCGGCGAGCAGTTCGATATCTTCTTCGTACTGCGCGGTGACGGTTTCGATCGTGCCTGCGTCCCATCCGGGAATGTCACAGTGCGGCGACAGCGCCTCTTCGATCCCGTATTTGTCGAGAAACAACAGGATGACGCGCTCATACTGGGCGTCGGTTTCCGGCGGGAACTTCGTCAGATAGGCGCTTAGCCGTGCCAGTCCTTCGTCTTCTAGCAGCGGCTTGAGTGGCAAAAGGCCGGCTTCGGGCGTGACATCCTGAGGCAGGTCGAAGAGATTGCGCAATATCTGCGGCCAGATCAGTGGCGCATCTTCGTTGCACCAGATGATTAAGGGCACATCCGGTATGGCCCGACGCAGACGCAGTACCATGTCTCGCCAACGCAGACGCGTGGGATCGGTGGACTCAGTGAAGCTCTGGAGCGTGCGTGCGGCCGTGCCCGAGGAGAGCGCGCGATGCAAAAACACCGCTGGATTGATCAGCGACAGGGAAAGCCGGAACTCTGTGTTCGAGAAGAGTTCGGCAACAGGGGCGAGACGGGTCTCGATGCCGTTGTAAAGCTCCGGTCCGGTGAAAAGCTCGCGCAGGGAGCCCCCACGTAGATCGTCGTCCAGCAGCAGATGCCGCACTTTGTCGGGGCCGGACAGTTGTGCGATCACATCGTTCTGTTCTTCCGGGGTCGGCGGTAGCCCATCGAGGTTGCTGAGCATGTCACTGATCGTCTTGCGCGCTTTGCGGATGGGCGGCATGGAAATGCCCTGATCACGCAAGATCTTCGCATTTGCCTTGGCGCTCAGGAGCAGATCGCGACCGGTGCTGAATTGCACCCCGATGTGGAATGTGACCTGTGTCGGATGATCCATGGATGAACCTCAGTTGTCCTGTGCGAGGGCCTTGAGACGGGCGAGATGGGCCGCCAGTTGCGTCGCTCCCGGTGGGGTCGAGCCAGCCATCAGCGTCAGATGCCACATCATTTCGATCACCGGGCGCTGAGCGGTTAATGCCTTGAGCCGCGCGCGATGCTGGGCCACGGTGGTGGCATGCAGCGGCTCGAACGCTGCAAGCTCGGCGCGTGCGGCATCTGCCCCGGAGCGCATCCATCTGATGCGGCGGTCCTCAAGGGTGTTGAAATTGCGCTCCGCCCAATAGCCGTGGCCGATAGGTTTGAGCATATGGTTGGGCAGGCCGCGCACGGATTTCAGCACGAATTCCTCGACGGAGCGCACGGAATAATGGTTGAGCCAGGCGCGCGCCCCTTCCTGCGGCAGGCCGAAGAGGTTGATCCGTGTGCTCTGCTCCGCGAAGGCGTCCGGCATCGGTTTGCCGTTGGCACCGATCCAGCGCGCGGGGCGGTCTTTCAACGGTTTCGGGCGGTGTATGCCCAGTGCTTTGAAAGCAGAGGGGCGATGCAGCGTCTTGAAGAAATGCGCCAGCGGCAGGGCGATCTCGTCGGGGGCGGCCATGGTGAAACGTTCGGTGACGGGGCGGTCGTCCCAGGACCCGATGCCACTGTTGCCGAAGAGATGCCAGCGCAGCGGCACGGCATCGAACCCCTGCGGCAGAAGTGCATCAAGCGTCAGCCCCTCGTCCAGTACGAGATATTCGTCCACATCGAAGAACAGTGCGAGATCGGCACTTTTATAAAGAGGATGTTTCGACAGGAATTTCATCGCCTGCCATTGCACGGATTTCTCACCCTCGGGCTGAAACGGCATATGGGTTATGATATCCGCATCGGACAGCGCATCCAGCAGAGCATCGGAGCCGTCCGAGAGGTCATGGGAGGCGATGAGGAAATGGGAAAATCCCGCAGCCCTGTGATGGGCGATCCAGTCGAGAAGCCATGGCCCCTCATCCCGGATGCATGTGATTGCGAGTGTGTTCAAACCCAACCTGCCTGTCGCGTGCCAGTGATTGGCGTGGTTTTGCAAGGCCGCGCCCGGCTTTTACAGTTCTGTGTTGGTCTCACACCGATCATGGTGAGTCAAGCGCGGGGGCAGGCAGGGTCAGTACCCCAGACGCCCCGCGATGCGTGACAGGAGCGTTGGCGCAATCGCCACGAGGATCACGATCCTTACAAGATGGTGGAGCGAAATATAGGCCACTTCGGCATGCATCGCGAGGGCGACGAGCGACATTTCCGTGAGACCTCCGGGGGCATAGGCGAGCAGCACCTGCTCCGTGGTCTGGCCGAAGAGATGATGCAACCCCACCGCAAAACCAAGCGACAGCGCCATGGTGATCAGCGTGCCGCCAAAGGTCAGTGCCAGCGTGTTGAACACCAGCGCCGGTTTGGCACCACGAAAGCGACAGCCCATGGAAGTGCCAAGGATCACCTGTGCGGCAACCACCAGAAGGGCCGGGGGCGAGGAATGGGTCAGCCCGGTCATATGCACCGCTCCCGACAGCAGCATCGGTCCCAGAAGTTCGGGGGCGGGCAGGCGCAGCTTTCTGCCGCCCCATGCCCCGATCACGGCACAGGCCAGAAGGATCGCGGCACTGAGGAGGGTGATCGCGGGTCCGTCGCTTTTAAGCGTGATCCCCGTGACCTCATAGCCCAGAAAGACCCGGAAATAGAGCGCAATGATCGAGATTGTCACCACGATCCGCCCGGCATGGGCCAGAATGATCCGCTTTTCGTCGCCACCCAGAGCGCCGCCGATCACGGTCATCTCGTTGAGCCCGCCGGGCATGGCGGAGAAGAAGGCGGTGATCGGATCGAGGCGACCGACCTTGATATAGAAGGGCACGACAAGGGCTGCGGCCAGTGCAATATAGACGGAGAGCCCGGCAAGAGAGAGCCCCCAGCGGCTCAGGTTCTGAAACGTTTCCGTGTCGAAGCTCGACCCCAGCATGACGCCGATCACCGGGATGACGATGGGACGCAACTGGTTTGGGGCCTCCAGAGGCGCACCCAGCATCACGAAGACGAAAATCATCAGCATTGGCCCGAGCATCCATGGCAACGGCATATGCGCGAAATAGAAGCCGGAGCCTGCCGCCGCGCCGATCATCAGCGTGAGCAGGATGAGAAACAGGCGTTTCGGGGCGGGTAGATCGGGCAAAGGGGCTGGTCCTGAGAGGCGTTTTAGAGGCGTTTTGTCGCGCCACCATACAAGGCCTTTGGCATGGAGCAAGCCACAGGCCCTTGGGAATTGTGCACAGGCCTTGCGCGAGCGACGCGCGGGGACGGGAGAAAAGACACGTCCCTGTGCCTTATCCTGTGCCCTGTCACAAATCTTTTTCCTGTCCGTCACAGAAGGGATGCACTCCCTGTGCTTTATCGCCGCCAACGCAAAAGAGGGGGCAGATATGCTCGAAGTGAAGAGCCTGACAAAACGGTTCGGCACCAAAGCGGCCGTGGACAAGGTCAGCTTCCACATCGACCGTCCGATGATGATCGGTATCATCGGGCGCTCCGGGGCGGGGAAATCGACCTTCCTGCGTATGATGAACCGGCTGACCGATGCCTCCGAGGGCGAATTGCTGTTCGAGGGGCGCAATGTGCTTTCCCTCAAGGGCGCCGAGAAGCGTCAGTGGCAATCCGATTGCGCGATGATCTTTCAGCAATTCAACCTTGTGCCGCGTATGGATGTGGTTTCCAACGTGCTGCATGGCACGCTTGGTCGTCGCTCTACCCTTACGACCATGTTCAACCTCTATCCCGAAGAGGACATTCACAAGGCGATCGACATTCTCGGTCGCCTTGGCATTTCCGAGCATGCCGAGAAACGCGCCGAAGCGCTTTCGGGTGGTCAGCAACAGCGCGTCGCCATCGCCCGCGCCCTGATGCAGGATCCGAAAGTCATTTTGGCGGACGAACCCATCGCCTCGCTCGATCCCATGAACGCCCAGACCGTGATGGAGGCGCTGCGTCGCATCCATGACGAGGACGGACGCATGGTGATCGCGAACCTTCATACGCTCGACACCGCGCGGCGCTATTGCGACCGCATCATCGGCATGCGCGACGGGCGCGTGGTGTTCGACGGCACGCCCGCCCAGCTCACCACGGGCGTTGCCCGCGACATTTACGGGGCGGGGGCCGATTTTTCGGAGGCCGCCACCTCGACCGAAATCCGTGATCACGAGGCTGTCGAGGCGGTGGAACGCCGTCTCGCCAAGCTTACGGTCTGACCCTTTCATCGGCCCGTATTAACCAAACTCACGCGGGCGTATCAACTGGAGAGAATGATGAAAAAACTGCTTGCTGCCGTTCTTGCGACCACTGCCCTTGTCGGTGCCGCTCAGGCTCAGGACATTACCGAATTCCGCCTTGGCATCCTCGGTGGTGAAAACGCTCAGGACCGCGTTGCGTCCAACCAGTGTTTCGCCGACAAAATCGCCGAAGCGCTCGGTGTGGAAGTGAAGGTTTTCACCCCGGCTGATTACAATGGTGTGATGCAGGGCCTGCTGGGTGGCACCATTGACGCCGCTTGGATGGGCGCGTCCAGCTATGCTGGCACCTTCATCGCCGACCCGGAAGCGGTCGAACCGGTTCTGGTGAAACAGAATGTCGATGGTTCCATCGGTTATTATTCCATCGGCTTTGCCCGCAAGGACAGCGGTGTGACTTCGCTCGAAGATCTGAAGGGCAAGAAATTCGGTTTCGGTGACCCGAACTCCACCTCCGGTTATCTGATCCCCTCCATCGAGATCGCCGCTGCCGGTTACCCCATGCAGCCGGGCGATTTCTTTGGTGACGTCGTTTTCACCGGTGGCCACGAGCAGACCATTGTCGCCGTAAACAACGGTGACGTGGATGCGGGCGTGACCTGGGCCGACGGTCTCGGTGCATGGGAAGATGGCTATAACAACGGCGCTCTGCGCAAAGCCGTGGATGCGGGCCTTGTCGACATGAATGACATGGTGCAGATTTGGCAGTCCAACATCATCCCGGAAGGCCCTTTCGTGATCCGCAAAGCGCTGCCGCAGGACGTCAAGGACAAGGTCACTGAGCTGACCGCGAACCTCTGGGAAGAAGATGCCGATTGTGCCTACGGTGTGGCCCACGGTGAAGCGAAAGACTTCATCCCGGTCGATCACGAGACCTATGCGTCCATCGTTGCCGCACGTCTGGCGCAATCCAACTAAGCGCATGTGACATGAAACCCCGCGCCCTCTTTTGCGCGGGGTTTCTCTTTTGACCAAGGACCCCCGACATGGCCGATCTCACAGCTGTTTCCACGGGCGCTTCGCTGGATGCGACCCGCGCCCATTACATGGCGCTCACCCGTCAGCGTCGCCTCTATGGCGGCATCATGCTTTTGGTCTTTGTCCTTCTTCTGGCGAGTGGCTTTGGCATCGCCAATGACCGCAATGCCGGGGGCTTTCTGCCCGGTCTGCCGCATATTTTTGATTTCCCTGCCGATGTGGTGTCCGAAGCCTGGGCGAAACGCGCGAACTTGCCCGGTCATCTTCTGAAAGCTCTTCCGGCGCTCATCGAGACCATCAACATCGCCGCCGTTGCGACGATCACGGGAGCGTTCGGAGCGATCATCCTCTCGTTGCTCTCGACCAATGGTCTCGCCCCATGGCCGCGCCTGATCCCTGTGTTTCGTCGGATCATGGATTTGATGCGTGCCCTGCCTGAGATCGTGATCGCGCTCGTGCTGATTTTCGTTTTGGGCAGTGGGCCGGTGCCGGCGGCCATTGCCATTGCCTTTCATACCGTCGGCGCGCTGGGCAAGCTGTTTTCTGAGGTGAACGAAAATGCCGATCAGAAGCCGCTCGAAGGGCTCGCCTCCGTCGGCGCTACATGGCCGCAACGGATGATGCTGGGCCTCGTGCCGCAGGTTGCGCCGAACTGGTTCTCCTACGCGCTCTTGCGCTTCGAGATCAACATCCGTGCCTCCGCCATCCTCGGTTTCGTGGGCGCGGGTGGCATCGGCTATGAATTGAAAAACGCAATCTCCTGGGGACAGGGCAAGTTCGATGAGGCCGCCGCCGTGTTCATCCTGCTTTTTCTGACCATCGTTGTCTTCGATCAGATGTCCTCCGTGGTGCGCAACCGCCTGACCCATGGCTCGATGAAGTCGGACCCGTTGAAAGGAGCCGCGCAATGAGCCTTGCTGCCAACCCCTCCGTCGACATGCACGCCCGCGCCAAGGCGCTGATCGCCCGCAAACGCATGCTCGCCTTTGCCCTGCCGCTCATAGTTCTGGCCTATTTCGTCTACATCTTCTTCGCCTTCGATATTGCCGGGCTGGCGGGTCGGATGCGGTGGGACAATGCGGTGACGCTCGTGTCCGACACCTACAGCTACAAGACCCATGTCGAGCGCAACAACCGCACTGGCGAGATTAAGGTGGCGGTCGAGGGGGAGCGCAAGGGCACTTATAATGCGACCAACTATCCCGCCTGGGTCAAGGTGGGAGAGGATGCTGCCGTGATCACGCTTGACGATGACGGCACCATCGAGATCGCGGACGACATGGTGCGCTATGATGTGCCGGGGTTCGGTGTCATCGAAGCCACGCAAAGCCGAACCGGGGGCGTGACGATCAATCTCGATCCGGCCACACTACCCGACTGGATTTCCTATTCGAAAACTCGTCTTACGGTGACGACCAAAGCTGCGCGGCTGTCGCTGACCAAGGCTCGTAGCGAGGTCTTTGTCTACGAATTCGGTTGGGAGCTGTTCTGGTTCACGCTGGAAAGCCCGTATTACGGGCATGGCCTCTCAGGTATCCTTTTCGGGGAACGCATCGACCCGGAGCGGTCCAATCTCATGGGGGCGTGGCAGGATTTCTGGAACAACGCGATTTGGCGGCATGGCGATACCGTCTGGGCGCTATTCGAGACGGTTCTCATGGCTTTCCTCGGAACTTTCGGGGCGGCGATCATCGCCCTGCCGCTCGCCTTCCTCGCCGCCCGCAATTTCGCGCCCCTTGTGGCGATCCGCATGGCTGCGCGGCGTCTCTTCGACTTCCTGCGGGGCGTTGACGGGCTGATCTGGACCATCCTTCTGTCGCGCGCTTTCGGTCCCGGTCCCCTGACCGGTGCGCTGGCGATCCTGTTCACGGATACCGGCTCTTTCGGGAAACTCTTCTCCGAGGCGCTGGAAAACGTCGACGAGAAACAGATCGAAGGGGTGGCCTCTACCGGGGCGAAGCCTTTGCAGCGCTACCGCTTCGGTGTGATCCCGCAGATCGTGCCGGTACTCCTGTCGCAAGTGCTCTATTTCCTCGAATCCAACACCCGCTCCGCCACGATCATCGGCGCGATCACCGGGGGCGGCATCGGGCTTTTGCTGACGCAGGCGATGATCACCCAGAAGGATTGGGAAGAGGTGTCCTATTACATCGTCCTCGTGGTGCTTCTGGTGATGGCAATGGACAGCTTTTCCGGCTGGTTGCGGCGCAGGCTGATCAAGGGCGACTGAGTATTTGCGGCACAAAGGAAACAGGATTTGTATCCGGGTTTCCTTTGTGCTCGAAATACTCCTGCCGGAGGCAATCCGGGATTTCAAACAGGTGACACATGCCGAAACTGAGTGCGACCGAACCTTTCCTGCATGAGGAGGCGGAGGTTCAGAATTCCACCTTCGGGTCCTATTGCGAGGTCGGAAAGGGCGCGCGGGTGCTCAACTCCGAGATGGGTGATTATTCCTATTGCGAACAATATTCCGATATCGCCAACACGACGATTGGCAAGTTTTCGAACATTGCCGCCTTTACCCGCATCGGTCCGACGGATCATCCCTATCGTAATGCTTCGCTGCATCACTTTCTCTATCGCTCGTCCTACTATTGGGACGATGCCGAAGACGATGCCGCGTTTTTCGAAGCACGCGCCGCGCGGCGCACGGTGATCGGTCATGATACATGGATCGGCCACGGGGTGATCATCAAGCCCGAGGTGACAATTGGCGATGGGGCCATCGTGGCCTCTGGCGCGGTCGTGACCAAGGATGTGCCGCCCTATACGATTGTGGCCGGTGTGCCCTCCGTCCCGATGCGGCCACGCTACCCCGACGGGATTGCCGAGCGGATGCAGGCACTGGCGTGGTGGGATTGGGATCATGCTCGGTTGCGTGCGGCGCTTGTGGATTTTCGAGCGCTGGAGGCCGAAGCCTTCCTCGAAAAATACGAGTGATTTACTCTGCCGCGAGTCGCATCGGAGCGCCACTGGCCGCGAGCCGTTGTCCGGCGCGCCCCGCCAGATAGGCGATGCGCCCGCCGGAGACGGTGACTTCGATCTCTCGCGTCTCGGCATTGATTACCACGAAATCCGCGCGTTTGCCGGGCGTCAGTGTGCCCCGATCGCTCAGTTGCATTATCCGGGCGGGGTTGGTCGAGATCATCGCCCAGGCTTGCGCCAGATCCTTCACGCCTTTGTCGACAAGCGTCCATGCTGCGGCGGCAAGTGTTGGGTAATGATAATCGGACACCAGCGCATCGCAGAGCCCGCGCTCGATCAGTTTTTGCGCCGAGATATTGCCGGCCTGCGAGCCGCCTCGCGCCACGTTCGGCGCGCCCATGAGGACCGGATCGCCCATCGCTTTGGCGGCCGCGGCGGCTTTCTCGGAGATCGGGAATTCCGCGATATGCGCGCCCAGAGCCCGAAATTCCTCGCGGGTTTCCGCGTCCGGGTCGTCATGGCTGCCGTAGATCACACCGAGCGTATCGAACGCCTCGGCCAAAGCACAGAGGTGACGCGGCACCTCGTTCTTGCGATCCTTCGCCTCGCGCAGAACCTTGATGAACTGCTCCGGCGTGCGCCCACCGCGTTTCGCCCATGCGGCGAATTCCAGCGGTTCCTTCTTGGCGATCTCGATGGCCTCTGGCAGGTGATTGTTGAACACCACATAATCCACGCCAAACCGCCGGATCGCCGCCAGAAGCCGCTCGCGGCTGTCGATCATATGGGTTTCGCAGCGGATTTGCAGCCGGATGTCGATGGGGGTATGGGCTTCGAACGCCTGCATTTCGGCCAGCAGTTCTTCGGCATAATCGGGGCCGCGCAGCCCACCTTCCCAAGACCAACACTGCGCGAACCATGCCGTCGTCACCCCATGGGCGGCGGCATCGCGGGCGGCGGAGGCGAGGCCCGCGCGGATCGGGAAGGGGGCGCGTGGACGTGGCGCGATATGGCGCTCGAACGCGTCGCCATGCAGATCGACGATGCCGGGCAGGATCAGATAGCCGCTCAGGTCGATTTCGGGAAAGGTCTCATCGGAAATAAGTCCCTCGGCAATCGAGAAAGGTATGTTCCGGAACGTCCCGTCGATCAGGACGGAGGCGCCGGAAAAGCTCAGCGGAGGAAGCACGGACATCGGAATTACCTGCGATACGAAAAGCGGTGTTTTGCCATTTCAGGTTGAAATACCTGTGTTTTGTATCGCGCAGATGACGTTTCGGCCCGTCCGGGATGACACTCAGTCTGGCGTGACAGTGAGCGTGACGCGGTCCCCCGCAAACCAAGTGATGCCGCGCTCGATAGGCCTGCCGTCCGGCGTGATGTTGAGGCTGACGGTGCGCAGCAGGGGATCGCCCTCACGCAATCCCAGATGCAGCGCCTGCGTCGCCGTCGCGCGTTCGGCGCTGACGCGTGTTTCCGCGCGCAGATAATCCTCGACGCCGATGGAGGTGAGTGCGGATGTGACAGAGCTGATTTCCTCCAGGGCTGCTGCCAGTCCGGGCAGGCGCGCAGCGGGAAAGATGGAGATGAAATGCGCGACAGGGGCGTCGCCGGACAACGAGAGACCCTCGTAGACTAGAACCTCCTCGCCGGGTGTGAGAGTGAGGGCCGCGGCTTCTTTCTCGTCGCAGGCACGGGTCTCGATGCGCAGCACTTTCTTCTGCGGCAAACGTCCCGTGGCGCGGATGTTTTGGTGAAAGCGCACACGTTTGCCGATGGGATAATCCACCGGCGCGCTCTGGACGAACACGCCTGCGCCGCGTCGCGACCGCGTGATGCCGCGCTCGGTGAGATCGGACAGCGCATGACGCACCGTATGGCGGTTGACGCCGAAACGTGCCGAAAGCTCGGCCTCCGTCGGAAGTTTGTCGCCGGAGCGATAATGCCCCTTGGCGATCTCCTCGGAGAGGGTTTCGGCGATGGATTTCCAGACCGGTGTGCGGGACATGAGCGTTTCGTCACCAAAGTTTCACGATTTTACCCTTGCCGAACAGCAACGGATCGGCCATGATTTGTCTAGTTGTATAGGAGTTTAGACAACTCCGCAAGCTGTCTAGATCAAGAAAGGTGGCGGCGATGGGCAAAGCTGAGGCGGCACTCTCCCCCGAACAAGAGGCGCGCAGGGCATGGATGGGGCTTTTGGCCAAATCCGATGCCGCACATCTGGCTGAGTGCCTTGGTGCGGTGCCGGCCCTTCCGTCCTTCGACTGGCTGCGTCGTCCCGAAGTGGGCGGTGTCATGGTGCGAGGGCGCATGGGCGGGACGGGCGCGCCGTTCAATCTCGGCGAGATGACGGTCGCGCGCTGTTCGCTGCGCCTTGAGACGGGTGAAGTCGGGCACGGTTATGTGCAGGGGCGCGACAAGCAGCAGGCAGAGCAGGCCGCGCTGGTCGATGCGCTGATGCAGGGGCCACGCGCCGATGAGTTGCGTGACGCGGTTCTGGTGCCGTTGGAAGAGGCTCAGGTTGCGCTGCGCACCGCCCGCGCCGCGAAAGCCGCAGCGACGAAAGTCGATTTCTTCACCATGGTGAGAGGGGAAGACTGATGCCGGAAAGACAGATGAGTGAACAAAGCCTGATCGGCGCTTTCGAGGCCCCGCCGCAAGATGCCGCCCGCGCGTTTCGGGCGGCTCTGGAAGCGCTTGCGCGCCCCGGCTCGATCCACGAGATCAAGGGTGGCAAAGCGCCTGCACCGGTCTCCGAGGCGGCGGCAAGTCTGCTGCTGACGCTCTGCGATCCGGAAACGCCACTCTGTCTGATGGGGGCGCATGACACACCTGCAATCCGCGACTGGATCGCTTTTCAAATCGGTGCGCCCATCGTCGGGCCGGCCAAGGCGATGTTCGCGCTTGGCACTTGGGCGGCGTTGCAGCCGGTGACGGCTTTCCCGATTGGCACGGCAGAATATCCCGACCGCTCGACGACGCTGATCGTTGAGATGGAGCGGCTCAGTCAGGACGGAATGCGACTCACGGGGCCGGGGATCGAAACCACAGCGAGCCTGACCTTGCCCGCGTTGGAACCGTTTCAGATGAACGCCGCGCTTTTTCCGCTGGGGCTTGATTTCTATTTTACCTCGGGCACGCAGATTGCTGGCTTGCCGCGTTCGACAACAGTGTCGCCCGAAACGGGCGCAGAGATGGAGGCCGACTGATGTATGTTGCTGTCAAAGGCGGAGAACGCGCCATCGACAATGCCCATGCCTGGCTGGCCGAAGAACGCAGGGGCGACACATCGGTCGCGGAGCTTACCGTGGCACAAATTCGCGAACAGTTGGCGCTGGCGGTCAATCGGGTGATGACCGAAGGGTCCTTGTACGATCCCGATCTGGCGGCTTTGGCGATCAAGCAAGCGCGTGGCGATCTGATCGAGGCGATTTTCCTGATGCGGGCGTATCGCACGACCCTGCCGCGCATCGGCCATTCGCATCCGGTCGAGACCGACAAGATGGCTTGTGACCGGCGTGTGTCCGCGACGTTCAAGGACGTGCCGGGCGGGCAGGTTTTGGGGCCGACTTTCGATTACACGCACCGTTTGCTGGACTTCAAACTCATGGCGGAGGGCGAGGTGCCGGAAGCCGCCGAGGCCGATCCGCGTATCGAACCGACCCCGCATGTGACCTCCTTCCTCAACAAAGAAGGCCTGATCCAGACCGAGGTGGAGGGCGACGAGACACCGCCGGATTTGACCCGCGAACCTCTGGAGTTACCGGCCAACCGGGCGCTACGTTTGCAGGCGCTGACGCGGGGTGATGAAGGTTTCATCCTCTCCATGGCCTACTCGACGCAACGTGGTTACGGCAACAGCCATGCCTTTGTGGGCGAGTTGCGCATCGGCAAGGTGGCGGTCGAGATGGACATTCCCGAGCTGGGTTTTGCCATCGAGGTCGGCGAGGTCGAACTGACCGAATGCGAGACGGTGAACAAATTCGCGGGCTCGAAAGTGGAGCCACCACAGTTCACGCGGGGCTATGGGCTGACCTTCGGGCAGACCGAGCGCAAGGCGATTTCCATGGCTTTGGTGGATCGTTCGCTGCGCAGCAAGGAATTGGGCGTCGAGGTCTCGAACTCCCCCGCACATGACGAGGAATTCGTCCTGTATCATTGTGACAACATTCAGGCGACCGGTTTCCTAGAACATATCAAATTGCCACACTATGTGGATTTTCAGTCCGAGATGGAACTGGTTCGCAAAATGCGCGCGGAAATCGCGGCGGAAAGTGTGCAGGAGGCGGCAGAATGATTTCAGTCCAAACCGCCTCCACCATCAAACCCATCAAAGCCTGTACTGCTGTGGCTGCCGGAATCTCCGGACATCGAGTTATGGGACTTGGGTATGTGGCTGGCATTATGAAAGATCAGCCCGATGATGCCAAAGACCAACCCCGTCAACAGTACGAAAAGGTTCGGATGCGCGTAAATTTGCTCGCACATGAACTGACTGAGAATTTTAGTGTCCTGACAGACAAGTGGGTCTGGAAGGTCGTTCATAAAATACACCGTAAACAGAACTACATGCAGTGCGCGGCTTCGCGTTTGGGGGGCGCCTATGTCTGACTATAACTTCGCCTATCTCGACGAGCAAACCAAACGGATGATCCGCCGCGCGATCCTCAAAGGCATTGCCGTGCCGGGCTATCAGGTCCCGTTTGCCTCGCGCGAAATGCCGATGCCTTATGGCTGGGGGACTGGCGGGGTTCAGGTCTCGGCGGCCTGTCTCATGCCGGAGGATGTGCTCAAGGTGATCGACCAAGGTGCGGATGATACGACCAATGCCGTCTCGATCCGCAAGTTTTTCGAGAAGACGGCAGATATTGCCGTGACCGAGAAAACGCGCGAGGCGACGGTCATTCAGACCCGCCACCGCATCCCCGAGGAGCCGCTGACCGAAGGGCAAATACTCGTCTATCAGGTGCCCATTCCCGAACCGCTGCGTTTTCTGGAACCACGCGAAACCGAGACGCGCAAGATGCACGCGCTCGAAGAATACGGGCTGATGCATGTGAAGCTTTACGAGGACATCGCGAAACACGGCCATATCGCCACGTCTTACGCCTATCCGGTCAAGGTCGAGGGGCGCTATGTCATGGACCCGTCGCCGATTCCGAAATTCGACAATCCAAAGATGGAAATGGCGGCGATCCAACTCTTTGGCGCAGGGCGCGAGCAACGGATTTACGCCGTGCCGCCCTATACCAAGGTCGTGAGTCTCGATTTCGAAGATCACCCGTTCGAGGCCTCGAAGGCCAACCATCCCTGCGATCTGTGCGGGGCGGAGCACACCTATCTCGATGAGGTGATCATCGACGACGAGGGCGGGCGGATGTTCGTCTGTTCCGACACCGATTATTGCGCCGAGCGGCAGGCCATGGGCCATCGCGGGCGACTATCTCCAGAGGCCGCAGAATGACCACTCAACCGCTTCTTTCCGTTAAAGACATCCGCAAAACCTACGGCGGGCGGATCGGCTGCACCGATGTGAGTTTCGATCTCTACCCCGGTGAGGTGATGGGCATCGTGGGCGAATCCGGTTCCGGAAAATCGACACTGTTGAATTGCATGGCGGGGCATTTGCCGCCCGACAGTGGGCAGGTTCTCTTCGACACACGCGATCGTGGCATGGTCGACACTCTCACCATGTCCGAACCCGAACGCCGGATGCTGTCGCGCACGGATTGGGCCTTTGTCCACCAACATGCCCGCGACGGGCTGCGCATGGGCGTTTCGGCAGGTGGCAACGTGGGCGAGCGTTTGATGGCGGTTGGCGCGCGGCATTACGGCAATATCCGCAGTCAGGCGATTGACTGGCTGGGCAGGGTCGAGATCAACGAGGATCGGGTGGATGACAAACCCTCGGCCTTCTCGGGCGGGATGCAGCAACGCCTGCAAATTGCGCGGAACCTCGTGACCGGGCCGCGGCTTGTCTTCATGGACGAACCGACGGGCGGGCTGGACGTGTCGGTGCAGGCGCGGCTTCTGGACCTGTTGCGCGGGTTGGTGCGGGAAATGGGATTGTCGGCGATCATCGTCACCCATGACCTTGCCGTGGTGCGGCTTTTGGCGGATCGTCTGATGGTGATGAAATCAGGCCACGTCGTCGAACATGGCCTTACCGATCAGGTGCTCGATGATCCGCAACATGCCTATACCCAGCTTCTTGTCTCCTCTGTTTTGCAGGTCTGAGACATGATTTTCGCCTATCGGCCCACTGAGACAGGTCTTGAGAGATTGCCCGTGGACGGCGACCTTTCCGAGGCGTTGTGGATTGATTTGCTCAGCCCGCAACCCGCGCAGGTCGAAGCGGTCGAGGCGCTTGGCATTTCCGTGCCGACGCTCGCGGATATGCAGGAGATTGAGGTCTCGAACCGGCTTTATCGCGATGGCGACACCGAGGTGTTGACCACCGTCTTGCCGGGGCTCGACCGCAACAAAGAGCCGTCCTTCGGTCCCGTTGCTTTCCTGATCACGCCGGAGCGGCTGTTCTCCGTGCGTTATCACACGCCGCGCCCGTTCGAGACTTTTGCCGCGCATGCGGCGCAGTCGAGCGCGGGCTATGCCGGGCGCCGCAGGGTGTTTCTGAGCCTGATCGAAGAGATCATTGCTCGCATCGCCGACCTGTTGGAGGGCGTGGGCGTGGCGCTCGATCAGCAGTCGCATATCGCCTTTCGCGACCCGGAACCGCGCGGCGACGAGTTGGCCGATGCTTTGCGCGCGCTGGGAAAGCAAAGCGAGCAGGTGGCGAAATACCGTCATGCGCTTCTGACCGTCGAACGTGCTTTGTCGAGCTTCGGGCTCGGTCTGGTCGATGACAAGGACAAGGACAAGGTGCTGAACGGCATCCTAAAGGCGCAGGTCAAAGATTGTCAGGCGCTCACGGTGCATGGCGATTTCCTCTCGGGCCGGATCGCGCAGCTTACCGATGTGACGCTGGGTCTCATCAATCTCGAACAAAGCGACACCAGCCGCGTCCTGTCGGTCGTGGCGGTGTTGTTCCTGCCGCCCACGTTGGTGGCGTCGGTTTATGGTATGAACTTTCCCTTCATCCCCGGCCTCGACCGGCCGCATGGTTATCTGATCGCCACCGCACTGATGCTCGGATCGGCGCTTGGCACTTATCTTCTCTCGAAATGGAAAAACTGGCTGTAATCCCATGACCCAAACGCTGCCCCCTGTGATCCGTATTGAAGACGTTTCGAAATCCTTCACCCTGCACAATCAGGGCAGCGCAGTGATCCCCGTCATGCAGGGGGCGACGTTTGATGTCATGCCCGGCGAATGTGTGGCGCTCACCGGCAATTCCGGTGCCGGGAAATCGACGCTGATGCGGATGATTTATGGCAATTACCTCTCAGAGTCGGGGCATATCTGGGTCGGGGATACAGATGTCGCCAATGCGGAGCCGCGCGAGATCATCGCGCTGCGTCGCGCCACTTTGGGCTATGTCTCGCAATTCCTGCGCGTTGTGCCGCGTGTGCCGACGATCGAGGTGGTGGCGGAGCCTCTCCTGACCGTTGGCGTCGATAGGGAGACGGCCTTCGCCAAGGCGCGCGATCTTTTGTCCCGGCTGAATATCCCCGAAACGCTCTGGGGCCTGTCGCCGACAACGTTTTCGGGCGGGGAGCAACAACGTGTGAACATCGCACGCGGTTTTGCGCATGAGTATCCGGCGATGCTTTTGGATGAACCCACGGCCTCCTTGGACGCCACCAACCGCGAAACCGTCCTTTCTCTCATTGAGGAAGCCAAGGCGCGCGGGGCGGCGATCATCGGCATCTTCCACGATGCGCTCGCGCGGGAGCGAGTGGCGGATCGGGAGATTGACGTTTCCGCCTTCACCCCTGCAAAGGCGGCCTGAGCGATGGTCGGGCGGCTTTACGCCGTGGTCGGGCCCTCGGGGGTGGGCAAGGACACGCTGATCGCGGCGGCGCTGGAGCGGCGTCGGGACCTCGCCGTGGCAAAACGCGTGATCACCCGCCCGACCGAGGCGGGGGGCGAGGATTTCGAAGGTGTCACGGTCGAGGAATTCGACCGGCGTCTGGAGGCCGGGGAATTCGCGCTTCATTGGGAGGCGCATGGGCTGAAATACGGTGTGCCGACTTCCATCGACCGGGCGCTGAACGAAGGGCGCGACGTGTTGTTCAACGGCTCGCGCGCGATCCTGCCGGAGGCTTATGCGCTCTATCCCAATATGGGCGTGCTTCTGATCACGGCTTCGCCGGAGGTTTTGGTCACACGGCTCGCGGCGCGCGGGCGCGAGAGCCGGGCGGAGATTGAAAAACGTCTGGCGCGTGCGGGTTATGACATTGCACCGGGGCTGCCGGTGCGGCGGATCAACAATGACGGGGCGTTGGAGGAGGCGGTAGACGCCTTCCTCGCCGCGCTTCAGCCGGAAAGCGTGTAACGGTGCAAAAGATGAAACCGCCCGTCCTCCGCCTCGCCGAACAGGCACAGGTCCTCAATGCGGAAGGGCCGTGGCAGGAGCGGCGCGAGCACCGGGGCGAGGGCGGCTTTGACTGTTTCGGCATCCTCGACCGAAAGCTTGCCGGTCAGCGTGAGGTGGAATTTGAATTCCTCCATCACATAGGGGTAACCCCACTGGGTCAGAAGCGCGTTCTGCCGTTCCGAAAGCCCAGCCGAACGACGCCGTGCCAGTTCGGTCTCCGGGGGCTGCGCGCGATGCGGATCGAGCGTGGCGACGATCTCTCCGGCGAGAAACTCCAAGGGCGTCAGATCGCCCACGGGCGTGAGCGCCAGAAAACCACCGATCCGGCTGAGTGCCAGCCCCTCCATCTCGACGGGCTTATGCATGGCGGCAAACGCCGCGAGATCGGCCATAAGCTCTTCGCGCGCACCGGTCAGGCGAAACGGCGGTTTCAGCGTGCCATGAAATCCGTATTTTCGGGGCGCTTCAGTAATCTGTGCGACCGGCGCGGGCAGGCCCTCGATTACCGGATGCGGCAATTCGATGCCTTCGAATGCATCCCAGCCCAGCCAATGGGCGCAAAATTCGGCGAATGGCCCCGGCGCGGGAGCGTAATAGACCGCGTATCTTTTGAATTCATCCATGGCGTTGGTCCTATCCGCTCCCTGTCACATCCGTGTGACATTGATCGGGCAGGGATGCGCCTCTGACAAGGACGATGTGATGACCGACTTTACTTTGACCAATGCCAGGATCGTTTTGCCGACCGAGGTGATCCAAGGCAGCCTGCGGATCGAGAATGGCAGGATCGCCGATGTAAGCACGGGCGGCACGGCCATTCCGGGTGCGATTGATGCGGGTGGGGATATGGTGATCCCCGGCCTCATTGAGTTGCACACCGACAATCTTGAACGCCATATCGAGCCGCGCCCCAAGGTCGACTGGCCGCATCAGGCGGCGATCCTCGCTCATGATGCGGAACTGGCCTCGGTGGGCATCACCACCGTGTTCGACGCGATGCGGGTGGGGTCCATTCATACGCGCGGTGATGCGGGCTATGGCAAATACGCACGCAACCTGTCGCGGGAGGTGATGCACCTGCGCGATCTCGGGGCCTTGAAGATCAGCCACTTCCTGCACCTTCGTGCGGAGATCTGTTCCGAGACGCTCGAAGCCGAAATGGCGGAATTCGGGTCGGAGGATCGCGTGGGTCTTGTGTCGCTCATGGATCACACGCCGGGGCAACGTCAGTTTCGCGACATCGAGAAGCTGCGTGATTACGTGCAGAAAAAGCGCGGCATGTCGAATGCGGAGTTCGACGATCATGTGAACCATCTCTATGAGCTGCGCGACACCTATGCGGTGCGGCATGAAGCGGTGGCTGTGGCCGAGGCCAGGCGTTACGGCGCGGTTCTGGCCTCGCACGACGACACCACGGCGGAGCATGTCGAGGTGTCGCGTCAGCATGGTGTGCGTGTCGCGGAATTCCCGACCACGGTGGAGGCGGCGCAGGCCTGTAAACTTCACGGTATCGCTGCGATGATGGGGGCGCCGAACCTGATCCGTGGCGGTTCGCATTCCGGCAATGTGGCCGCGCATGAGTTGGCGGAGCGTGGGCTTCTGGACATCGTGTCCTCGGACTATGTGCCTTCTGCGCTGATGTCCTCTGCAATGCTGCTGGCCGATCTCTGGGACGATCTGCCGCGCGCCATCGCGACGGTGACGGCCAATCCGGCGGAGGCGGTGGGGCTCAACGATCGCGGGCGGATTGTACCGGGGCTGCACGCCGATCTGGTGCGCATTGCGCGAATCGAGGGCATGCCGGTGATTCGCGGTGTCTGGTCGCATGGGCGTCAGGTCGGCTGAGATTACTCCGGGCGAGGTTTGGGAAAGGCGGGGCGTTTTCACCCTGCCTTTTTTGTGATGAACCCCTGTCTGGTTGCGTAGAAATTAAGCAAACATTTCTGCGGCTGCGAAGAAAACCGGGCCGCTTTGCATGAAACCATCTTGTTACAGGGGGGCAATGTCCTAGAAGCTCTATCCCAACGAGCCAAGTGCTCGCATGTCGCAAGGGCGCGATATGACCGACATAGCCCCCTCGCGGGGGCCGCAGCAACGGCGCTGCATTCTCACCCAAAGACCCTTGAGTTCGTCAGGAACGAACCGCGTTCTGAGAGGAAGTGCCGTTATGACCAAGCAAAAACTCGTCATCGTTGGAAATGGGATGGCCCCGGGCCGGATGCTTGAGCATCTGTTCGAGGCGACCGACCAATATGAAGTGACCATCTTCAACGCCGAGCCGCGTGTGAACTATGACCGCATCATGCTGTCGCCGGTTCTGTCGGGCGAGAAATCCTATGCCGATATCATCATCCATGGCGAAGGCTGGTATGCCGAGCATGGCATCACCCTGCATCAGGGCGACAAGATCACCGAAATCCGCCGTCACGAGCGCAAGGTGATTTCAGAGAAGGGCATCGTGGCGCCCTATGACAAGCTGGTCATCGCCACCGGGTCGAACCCGTTCATCATCCCGGTGCCGGGCTCGGACCTGCCGGGCGTTCTGGCCTATCGCGATCTCGATGACACGGACGGTATGATCAAAGCCGCCGAGAAGGGGGGGCGTGCCGTGGTGATCGGTGGCGGGCTTTTGGGGCTTGAGGCCGCAGCAGGGCTCAAGCTGCGTGGTATGGAGGTGACTGTTATTCACCTGATGCCGACGCTGATGGAGCGTCAACTCGACACGGCGGCAGGCTATCTTTTGCAGAAAGAGTTGGAGAACCGCGGCATCGAAGTGCTCTGCGAGGCCAACACCAAACAAATCCTCGGCACGGATAGGGTCGAGGGGGTGGAACTTGCCGACGGGCGTGTGATTGACGCCTCCCTCGTGGTCATGGCCGTCGGCATCCGTCCCAACGTTGCGCTGGCGAAAGAGGCCGGTCTTGACGTCAACCGGGGCATCGTCACCGATGCGACGATGAAGACCTCCGATCCGAATATCTATTCCGTCGGCGAATGTGTGGAAGTAGGCGGCATGGTTTATGGCCTCGTTGCGCCGCTCTACCGGATGGCGAAAGTGGCCGCCGAGCATCTTGCCGCTCCCTCGGACGCGACCTTTGCCCACGCCGAGACGCCGACGAAGCTCAAGGTCACCGGCTGCGATCTCTACTCGGTCGGTGATTTTGCCGAAGGTGAGGGGCGTGAGGACATCGTGCTGCGCGACGCGATGCGCGGCACTTACAAACGCGTCATTCTCAAGGACAACAAGGTAATCGGCGCGGTGCTTTACGGCGATGTCGCGGACGGGGCCTGGTACAACCAGTTGCTGACTTCTGGCGAAGACGTGTCTGAGATGCGCGAGACGCTGATTTTCGGACAGGCCTATCAGGGCGGCGGCGCGGTCGACCCTCTGGCCGCTGTGGCGGCGCTGCCGGATGATGCGGAAATTTGCGGCTGTAACGGCATCACCAAGGGCATGATCGTCGCCGCGATCAAGGATAAGGGGCTGACCTCGCTCGCTGATGTGCGTGCGCACACCAAGGCCTCCGCCTCTTGCGGCACCTGTACGGGGCTGGTCGAGGGCGTCATGGGCGTGACCTTGGGCGACGATTTCAAAATCCCCGAAGCGCAGGGCATGTGCGGCTGCACCACCCATGGCCATGGCTTCGTGCGCCGGATGATCAAAGCCAAAGAGCTAAAGAGCATCCCCGCCGTCATGCAGGAGCTGGAATGGTCCACGCCCGAAGGCTGTGCCAAATGCCGTCCGGCGCTGAACTACTATCTCGTGGCCGACTGGCCGGGTGAATACAAGGATGACCAGCAGTCGCGTTTCATTAACGAACGTGTCCACGCCAACATCCAGAAAGACGGCACCTATTCCGTCGTGCCGCGGATGTTCGGGGGGATCACCACGCCCGATGAACTGCGTGCCATCGCGGATGTGGCGGACAAATACGACATTCCGACCGTAAAGGTTACGGGCGGTCAGCGCATCGACCTTCTGGGCGTCAGGAAAGAAGACCTGATCCCGGTCTGGAAGGACCTGAACGACGCGGGCATGGTGTCCGGCGCGGCCTATGCGAAGGGCTTGCGGACGGTGAAAACCTGTGTCGGCACGGATTGGTGCCGGTTCGGGACACAGGACAGCACCGGTCTTGGCATCAAGCTCGAAAAGGCGCTTTGGGGGTCCTGGTCTCCGGCCAAACTCAAGCTCGCCGTGACTGGGTGTCCGCGCAATTGCGCCGAGGCGACCTGCAAGGACATCGGCGTGATCTGTGTCGATAGCGGTTATGAGATCGTCTATGGCGGAGCTGCGGGGCTGCATATTCAGGGCACTTCGCCCTTGGGCAAGGTCGCGACAGAGGAAGAGGTCATGGAGGTGGTTTGTGCGCTGACGCAATACTATCGCGAGACGGGCTTCTACCTTGAACGGATTTACAAATGGGCGGACCGGATCGGTTACGATCATATCCGCGAAGTGATCTACGACAATGTCGAGGCGCGCAAAGAGTATGCCGAACGCTTCGCCTTCTCGCAGATATTCGCGCAAATCGACCCTTGGGCCGAACGTGTCGCAGGCACAGACGCGCATGAGTTCAAACCTATGGCGACCCTCAATCTGGAGGCAGCAGAATGAACATGCAGACAAAAACCTGGGTCGAGGTCGGCACCCTTAGCGACATTCCGCGGCAAGGTGCGCGTTGTGTGAAGAACGGCGAGATGACCATCGCCATCTTCCGCACCATGGACGATCGCCTTTTCGCCCTCGAAGACAAATGCCCGCACAAGAACGGGCCACTGAGCAATGGCATCGTGCACGACGGTTGTGTCACATGCCCGCTCCACAACTGGGTCAT
This sequence comes from Celeribacter persicus, assembly GCF_003050785.1. Taxonomy (GTDB): domain Bacteria; phylum Pseudomonadota; class Alphaproteobacteria; order Rhodobacterales; family Rhodobacteraceae; genus Celeribacter; species Celeribacter persicus. Next base: position 415,075 of record NZ_QAOH01000001.1, on the reverse strand, counting down.
TTCCCTCGAAACCGGCGCCGCGCAAGGTGCCGATGAGGGGATGACCACGACCTATCCGGTCAAACTGGACGGCGGGACCGTGCTTCTCGGTCTCTGAAGGCACAACGGAATACCAAAGACGACAACTCCAACAGGGACTGTAAAACAATGGCTTATGTTCAACCTGCCGAGTTTGCTGCCAAGATGGTGGATGCCGGCGAATCCAAAATTCTCATGTCCACGAAGGACACTCTGATCCGCGCCTATATGGCGGGCGCGATCCTTGCGCTTGCGGCTGCTTTCGCCGTGACCATCACCGTCAACACCGGTGAGCCGCTGGTCGGCGCGCTGCTTTTTCCGGTCGGCTTCTGTCTCCTCTATCTTCTGGGTTTCGATCTTCTGACCGGCGTGTTCACGCTTGCCCCGCTCGCGCTGATCGCAAAGCGTCCGGGCATGACCTGGGGCGGGGTGCTGCGCAACTGGGGCCTCGTGTTCATCGGCAATTTCGCGGGGGCGATGACCACCGCGGTTTTCATGGCGATCATCTTCACCATGGGCTTTTCGCAGGAACCCAATGCCATCGGTCAGAAAATCGGCCACATTGGCGAGGCGCGCACATTGGGCTATGCCGCCGCGGGTGGCGCTGGGCTTCTGACCGTCTTCATCCGTGCCGTGATGTGCAACTGGATGGTTTCCACCGGTGTGGTCGCCGCGATGATGTCCAACTCCGTTTCCGGCAAGATCATGGCGATGTGGATGCCGATCCTGGTGTTCTTCTACATGGGCTTCGAACATTCCATCGTGAACATGTTCCTCTTTCCTTCGGGCATCATGCTAGGTGGTCAGTTCACTTGGGCAGATTATTTCATCTACAACGAGATTCCTGTGGTTCTGGGCAACCTTGTAGGGGGGCTGACTTTTGTCGGTGCGATGATCTACTCGACCCATTACAAGACCTCCCCCAAACGCTCTGTCGCCAATAGCGCTGCGCCAATGGGTGCCCCGGCCGAGTGATCCTTGGGACAGATGCGCTTATGAGCCTCGCCTTCGGGCGGGGCTTCTACGTTTCAGAACGGTTTTCCTACGTTGTGACGCTCACGAAATGACGATCATGTCATTTCTGATTTCTGTTACGAAAATTGCATGGTAATCAGACGCGTACTCGCTACAGTTGTGGCACCTCCAGTTTCGAGAAAGTCCTCCCATGCCTTTCATGCTTCGTCTTCGTCCTCTGTTTCTACCGCTTCTGCTGTCGACCTTCGCGGCGACCTCTCCCGTCATGGCGCAAAGCCGGTTCGACACGCTGCTTGAAAAATTCGGCAAATCGAACGGTGAGGAGGGCATCTATAGTTCCAATGGTCGGATCGAGGCCCAGACCGTCGATGTGGCAACGAAATACGCGGGCCGGATCGAAAGCGTAACGGCGGAAGAGGGTGATCTTCTGGCGGCGGGCGATGTGATCGCACAGCTGGGCACGGCGGATGCCAAAGCCCAGCTCAACGCCGCCAAGGCCGCCGTGCTGCGTGCCAATGCCGGGTTGACTGTGGCGCAGGCGACGCTGATGCAGGCCGAGAGCGCGCTTTCCGTGGCGCAGACGACTTATGACCGGGTGGTGAAGCTGCATGACAGCGGCACCGCGCCGCAAAGCTCGCTCGACGATGCGACCAATGCGCTCAACAGTGCCAAGGCCACGGTCGAAATGGCCAAGGCGCAGATCGAGGACGCCAAGGCCTCCATCGCCGCCGCCGAGGCCGATCAGGAGCAGGTGCAGCTTGCACTCGACGACCTGACTATCAAAGCGCCGATCCGGGGCCGGGTGCTTTACCGGTTGCACGAGCCGGGTGAAGTGATCGACGCGGGCTATCCGGTGGTCACCATGCTCGATCTGAGCAATGTCTACATGAACATCTACCTGCCCGCGACGGTGATCGGCACGCTTGCGGTGGGTGATGAGGCACGGCTGATCCTAGATCCGATTTCCGAATACGTGGTGCCCGCGACGATCACCTTCATCTCGCCGCAATCGCAATTCACGCCGAAGAATGTTGAGACTCAGGAACAGCGCGAAGAACTTGTGTTCCGGGTGAAGTTGTCGGTGCCGCGCGCGCTTCTGGCGAAATACGAGAGCCTGATCAAGAGCGGGGTGCGGGGCATCGGCTTCGTGCGCACCCGGCCCGATGTGGACTGGCCGGAGCATCTCACCGTCAACGTGCCGGAGTAATCCGTCATGGAGTATGTGGCACGCCTGAACGCCGTGTCGCATCGTTACAAGGCGGTCTTTGCGCTCGACGATGTGACGCTCGATATCCCTGCGGGAAAGGTGGTCGGTTTGATCGGTCCGGACGGGGTGGGGAAATCCACGCTTCTGGGGCTGATCGCGGGTGTGCGCCGGGGGCAGGCAGGCGAGATCACCGTCCTTGATCGGGACATGCGCGACGCCCGAGCCCGCAGTGCTCTGGGCGCGCGGATCGCCTACATGCCGCAAGGGCTGGGGCGCAACCTCTATCCCTCTTTGAGCGTGCGCGAGAACCTCGATTTCTTCGGGCGTTTATTCGGTCAAAAGCATGCCGAGCGTCGTGAGCGCATTGCCATGCTGACCGAGGCCACCGGGCTGGCGCCCTTTCTCGACCGCCCGGCGGGCAAGCTGTCGGGCGGGATGAAACAGAAACTCGGGCTTTGTGCGGCGCTGATCCATGACCCGGACTTGCTGATCCTCGACGAGCCGACGACCGGGGTGGATCCGCTGTCGCGGCGGCAGTTCTGGGAACTCATCGACCGGATTCGCGCCAAGCTTACCGGCATGAGCGTGTTGGTGGCGACCGCCTATATGGAGGAGGCGGAACGCTTCGACTGGCTGGCCGCGATGAACGACGGCAAGGTGATCGCCAAGGGCAGTCCGGAAGAGATTCGTGCGGCGGCGAACAAGGCCACGCTGGAAGAAGCGTTCATCGAGATGCTGCCGAAAGAGGAGGGCGAAGAGGTCGGTGTGACCCTGCGCCCCCGGTCCGAGAAGGATGGGGCGATACCCGCAATCGAGGCCTTCGATCTGGTAAAACGCTTCGGCGATTTCACGGCCGTCGATCACGTCAGCTTCACCATCCCCGAAGGTGAGATTTTCGGGTTTCTCGGTTCCAACGGCTGCGGCAAATCGACGACGATGAAGATGCTCACCGGCCTGTTGCAACCCAGCGAGGGACGTTCGAAACTCTTCGGCGAGGAGTTGGAAAACGGCGACATGGCCGCGCGGCAAAACATCGGGTATATGTCGCAGGCCTTCTCGCTCTATGCCGAGCTGACGGTGCGCCAGAACCTTGATCTGCACGCGAAACTCTACCACATACCGCCTGAGCGCCGGGCCACACGGGTGCAGGAGGTTCTGGACGAATTCGATTTGACCGAGGTTGCGAAGGCCATGCCCGACGGGCTGCCTTTGGGCATCCGGCAGAGGTTGCAGCTTGCGGTGGCGACCATTCACGAGCCGCGCATTCTCATTCTCGACGAGCCGACATCCGGGGTGGACCCGTTGGCGCGGGATGCATTCTGGCGCAAGTTGATTTCGCTCTCGCGGGACAAGGGCGTGACGATTTTCATTTCCACCCATTTCATGAACGAGGCAGAGCGTTGCGATCGGATTTCGCTCATGCATGCGGGCCGTGTGCTCGATGTCGGAGCGCCGCAAGAGCTGACCGAGCGGCGTGGGGCGCAGACGCTGGAACAGGCTTTTATCGCGGCCCTTGAGGGCGAGGCGGAGGCCGATGACGCCCCCTCCGAAACCGCCGATCTGACCACCGATGTTGCGATTGAACCTCCCGGAGCGCTGCACCGGGCCGCGACACGGCTCTGGGCCTATACGGCGCGTGAGACGCTGGAACTGATGCGCGATCCGATCCGATTGTTCTTTGCGTTGGCCGGCCCGATCATCCTGTTGATCACCATGGGCTTCGGGATTTCTTTCGACGTCGACAAGTTGAGTTTTGCGGTCAACGACATGGATCACACGCCGGAAAGTCGCCGTTTGATCGAGGCCTTTACCGCCATTCCGCAATTCGACCAGCAGGAGGATTTCACGTCGCTCGATGCGCTGGACCGACGGATGGAACGGGGGGATATGACGCTGGCGATGGAGATCCCCGACGGTTTCGGCAAGGCGCTCCATCAGGGGCAGGAGGTGCCGGAAATTTCGCTCTGGATCGACGGTTCCATGCCGTTTCGTGGCGAAACCGCCGAAGGATATGCGCTGGGACTTTTGACGCAATTCGCCTCCGATCTCGCCACCGAGACCGGGACGGAAAGCTCCGACAGCCTATCGATTTCGACCCGCTATCTCTACAATCAGGCTTTCAAGAGCGCTCATGCCATGGTGCCTTCGATGCTCATGTTGATCCTGATGCTGATCCCGGCAATCATGTCGACGATCTCCGTGGTGCGCGAAAAGGAAACGGGCACGATTGCCAATTTCCGCGCGACCCCGGTGCGCAAGGTGGAGTTTCTGGTTGGCAAGCAACTGCCTTATATCGTCATCGCCTGGTTCAATTTCTGGGTGCTCGCGGGGCTGGGGCTTTGGGTTTTCGGCGTGCCTTTGTATGGCAGCTTGCCTGCGCTTGGGCTCGCGGCCCTGTTTTATGTCATCGCAACCACGGGTTTCGGCCAACTGATGTCGAGCTTCACCCGCACGCAGGTCTCGGCGGTCTTCGCCACGGCGGTGCTCTCCATCATCCCGACAGTGAACTTCTCAGGCCTCGTCACGCCGGTCTCGACGCTGGCACCGATGGGCCGGATGCTCGGTCTGTCTTTTCCCGGCGCATGGTTTCAACCGATCTCCATCGGTACGTTTCTCAAGGGATTTGGCCTCGGCGACGTGGCGCAGAACATTCTCGTGATCGCCGGCTTCGGCCTGATCTATCTCACCCTTGCTGTACTTGCCCTGCGCAAGCAGGAGGCCTGACATGTTGAAAAGCCTCTCCAATATCCTCCGCCTGACGTTCAAGGAATTGCGGGCGATCCGCGGCGATCTGGTGATGGTGGCGCTGATCCTCTATGTCTTCAGCGCGGCAGTCTGGCTGGTGTCTGATGCGGGCTCGACGGAGGTCAAGGATCTCTCGGTCGCCGTGGTGGACGAAGACCACAGCCCGCTGTCCGCCCGGATCATCGACGAAATTCGAGCGCCCCTGTTCGAAACCCCGGTGCTTTTGAGCCCGGAGGCGGCGGCGCAGGCGCAGACCGATGGCGAATATGTTCTGGTGGTGTCCCTGCCGCCCCATCTTGAACGCGATCTGCGGCGTGGCGATGAAGCCGAGATCCAGATCCTCGCCGATGCCACCGCCGTCGCTTTCGCAGGCAATGGCTCATCCTTCATGACCCAGCTTCTGGCCGAAACCGTATCGGATTATCTCGCGCCGGGCGTGGAGAGCGACGATCTTGTGAACGTGGTGTTCCGCAGCCGGTTCAACCCGAACATGACGACGCGTTGGTTCACCTCCGTGATGCAGTTGATGAACAACGTGACGATGCTGATGCTGATCCTGTCGGGGGCTTCCCTGATCCGCGAACGGGAGCGCGGCACGATCGAGCACGTACTGGTGATGCCGGTGCGTCCGCATGAGATCGTCCTGTCGAAAATCTTTGCGACCGGCGGGGTGATCCTGATGGCCTCGGTGCTCAGCCTCGTGATCGTGGTGCAGGGTGCCATGGGCGTGCCGATCGCGGGCTCGCTCACGCTTTATGTACTGGGGGCTGCAATCTATGTGATCTCGATGGGATCCATCGGGCTGATGCTGGCAAGCTTCACCCATAACATGGGGCAGTTCGGGCTTTTGACCATTCCGGTGATCGTGATCATGATCCTGCTGTCCGGCGGCATCACGCCACTCGAATCTATGCCCGGTTGGCTCCAGATCGTCATGCGCACGATCAGCCCCGCGCCGCATTTCGTGTCCTTCGCGCAATCCGTTCTGTACCGGGGCGCAGGGCTCGACCTTGTTCTCGGGCAACTCGCGGCCATGGTCGCCATGTCGCTGATCGCTTTGACGCTGGTGCTGGCACGGTTCCGCAAGATATTGAGCTAATCTCGCAGGACGTGACCAAGGCGTCGCTCAGGGCGCTTTGAGGTAGCAACACCCGACGGACCGGCCAACCAGTAACGGCCTCAGTTTCATGAGGTGACCGTATCCGTCTCCGGTATTGATCAGGCGCTCAAGCGGCTGGGATACACGTACAAAAAAAGAGCGTCCTTCGGACTGCGGATGAGCGCAAGCGCGCAAAGGTGAGACGCGCAAGGACCGATTGGTTCGCTCATCGCGATGCCTGAACGTGTTGTCTTTCTTGACGAAACCGCTGTCAAAACGAGCCTGACACGCCTCCGGGGGCGATCCCTGCACGGGATGAAAGCGTTTCGCATTAATCTGAATCACAGATTTAGTATGAAGCGCTCACAACGTTTATATGTTGCACTGCGTTTTTCTTTCTCCCTGCCTCAGATAAAAAGAAAACGCTTGAGACTAACGGCATCTGCGCCGTTTGGGTCATGGCAAACCCGGACCTTGATCGCGGGGCTGGCACCCTCCGATCTGATCGCACCCTAGGTCATCAAAGAGGCGATGGGCGGTCCCGCCTTTGTCGCCTACATCCGCGATGTACTGATCCCCGAGATCGAACCCGGCACGGCCGTGATCCTCGACAACCTCGCCACCCATCGTAACAAGGAGGCCGAAGCGATCCTGCGCGAACACGGTTGCCGGGTCGTTTTTCGGGGAAACCGTCCACTGGACGCTTTCCTTTTCCCTCAAACTCCTGCCACCCTACAGCCCGGACCTGAATCCGATCGAGATGGCGTTCTCGAAACTCAAGGCCCACCTGAGGCGTATTGGAGCGCGATCATTCACAGGTCTGTTCGAAGCCCTCAGCGAAATCTGCGATCTCTAGACCCCGCAAGAATGCTGGAACTATTTTTGCAAGGCCGGATATAATTCTACATAAACTGGAAACGCTTTATTTTTCCTGTAAATTCAAGTCTCTATTGGCCAACACCCCGTCCAAGTTGCGGAAGCCACGCCACAATGCGCGAGGCATATAGTAATTAATGTCAATGATTTAGATGATGGCGGAGACGAAGGGATTCGAACCCTCGAGACGGTTTCCCGCCTACTCCCTTAGCAGGGGAGCGCCTTCGACCACTCGGCCACGTCTCCGTCGACCCGTGTAATGGCGGAAAGGCGCGGAAACAAGGTGAAAATCTATTGTACCAACAAATTTCTGACAGTGACACACAACGTGCGATTTTAGCATAAATCGGTAGGTTTCAACTGAGTTGTGGTGCGAGAAATCGGCATTTTCGAGATGTCCAAAATGCAACATTGATTTCGCATATAAATGTAACCGGCGGCTCGTAACCGAACTCAAAACCTTCAACCATCCAGTTGTTGGCTCCATGAACCCGAGCGCGACAGTAGCGCCCACAGGCACCTCGCAACCCGCCGAGCCAGCCCTCCAACACCGTAACAAAAAGGCAGAGCGCCGACCATGGTATACCCGACATACCATATCTGCCTTCGCCCAGACCGGTGAACAGCTGCTGCTCCACCTGATCGGCAAGCTCTACGAGCGCAGGTCGATCATCGTCACAACCAATCTGGCCATTCGGCGAATGGCCCAGCGTGTTTGGTGATGCAAAATGACAACCGCGTTGCTCGACCGGCTTACGCACCGCGCCGGCGGCTTGCTCCGATCGTCGAAACCGGAAACGAAAGCTGGCGCTTCAAGAACTGAACCGCTCCCCTCTAAACCCACAGGCCCGGAGCCGTGTCGTTTTCGTTTAACGCAGCGGCGCCGGGCCTGCTCAACACAAAGGGGGGGCAATGGTGCGCGCCGATAAAGGGGCAAGCTTCAATGCCGATTGACACTCTATAGCCGGGACATTTTCAAGTTGAACCGCGACGCTGTTCTCGCCGAGTGGCGTGCTCTCTGCGCGGAATTAAAGGTCGTGATACTGTTGTCCATGCAGAGACGAGTTCGAATTAATCTGGAAGCACGCTTTGCGCCCTTCGCGTCGCAGCTCATCAATTGACGACAACCCCATCAGGTTCAGCGTGATTTCAATCTCTTTCTCCAGCAGGGAGATCAGATGGGCGGCGCCAACTTTTCCATTTGCCGCAACGGCCCATGCGAACGGGCGACCCATCAATACAAAATCCGCCCCAAGCGCCAAGGCTTTGACGATATCGCTTCCGCGCCGGAACCCGCTGTCAACGAACAGCGCGAGTGACGGACCTAAAGCCTGACGGACTTCGGGGATCAGCGCCACGGTCGATCGTCCGTGATCCAGTTGTCTGCCCCCGTGATTGGAGAGCACGATCCCGTCCACATCCGCAGCACGCGCGCGCTGCGCGTCTTCCGGATCGGAAATTCCCTTGATGAATAGTTGCCCGGACCACTCTTTGCGCAGGCGCGCGACTGTATCCCATGTTAAATTCTTGTCGAGCCGGCGAGACAAATTTCCCGCCTGTGCCATGGCGCCACGCCCGAATTCTGCGCGCCCTTTGACAAGTTCAACTTCCGGAAAACCGCCGATCAACAAATCCAGGGACCACAATGGTCGCTGCATGAACTGCCACAAAAGGCCTGGGGTCAACCGGTCGACGCTGCGGAATCCATTCTTCACGTCGCGCTCGCGGACAGACGTAATGGCCGTGTCGACTGTCAGAAAGATGCGCTCGACTCCGTTCGCTTTGCAGGACTCGAGATAGGCCGCGTTTACTTCGGGGTCTTCATCGAGATAAAGCTGAAAGTCCGGAGCAACGCCTGTCGCCTGACGAACGGTGCCTAAACCGTTGATGGAAAAAGTCGACAGAACGAACGGAATACCTGCCTCGGCAGCGGCCTGAGCGACGGCGATATCGCCATTGCGCCGGTAAAGACCCAGAAAGCCCACCGGGCCCGGACCGAACGGCAGTTTGGATACGCGATCCGCCACCGTAACCGTCAGGTTCGGTGTGGGTTCCAGTGGGGTGAGACACCTTTGCCGCAGAGCAAAAAGGTCGAAATCTTCCCTGTTCCGACGAAGGGTCGTTTCAGAAAAGGCGCCACCGTCGATGTAGTCGGCGAAGATCCTGGGAAGTCGTTTTCGGGCCGCCGCAGCGAAGTCATCAACGTTCTGGTATTTGCGTTCGAGGGACATCAGGAGGGTCTGACCTTATCAAAGAATTCGGTGAACATGTCCGAACCGCCGACCGGTCGGGAGGCCGCAGAAAGTGCAACTGAGAGACCGATGGCCGAGGACACCGGGTTGTGCCGATCCCGCGTTTTTCCTGCATTGAGATTCATGACCAGTGTCGGAGAAAGGAAAAATCCAGTGCGGATCACGTCTTCCCAGTCGTCGGGAAGCAGGTCTTTGTCTTTCAGGGTTCGCAACCACGGCGCCCAGAATTCGCGCGCTTTGGCATCGAGCAGGGAGGCGCGGACCGGGCTGGGGCGCCAGTCTGTGTCGAAGTGCAGGGTGCCGCCGTCCAACCGAACGCTGGCGGTAAAGACCTGTTCGGCCATCTCGGGATTGTAGAGCCAGAAGGGATGGGCAAAGACATTGTGGAACGTGGATTTCACCTCGGCCAGCAACGACGGCACCTTGTTGCCCGCGAAGGCGGGATCGAAGAAAGCCAGGTGGTCACGTGCTGCCCCACGTTCGTACCAGACGTTGGCGTTATGCGCGTCGCCATGGGCGACAATGCCGCCGGCGTCTGCTGTGTTTGTCGGTTTATATCGGTTGTGGGCGAAATCGAACGCCTCCTGCAACGTGCGGGAGTAGGTCAGCCCGTTGATGACCACCGGTGCATCGGCGATTTCGTCCCATTGCAGAGAAATCCCGTTCGGGAAGTCGAAACGCTTGCCGTGGTAGAACTTCTTGAACCGCCCGCCCGGATAGGTGCCCTCGGGCAGATCAATGAGACGCTCGTAGAACAGCCGATGGATCGGCTCCATCGCCGCCTCTTCGGGTGTGATCGGCACGAGGGAGGCCCGCGCGATTTCGAGGATGCGTCGGTTCAACTCGGCTTCGGCCTCTGTGGCCCGGACAATGGCCTCGTCGTCGGACCTCTGGTCCAACTCGAACAGAACATCGGAAAACCGCGGGTCGGCGCGACGTTTGTAGACCAGCAACTGTTCTCCCGGCAGGGTCGACATATGGACAGGCTGGTCGACGGGCAGGCCCGCTTTTGACAAAATATCGGCGCGGTAATATTCGCCGGTCATCTCCTCTTCTCCTTCCTCCTGGTGGAATTTGAAGAAGAAATCTTGCGTCCCGGACCGGAAGAACCCGTTGAGAGAGTTCAGCGAATACTGGTCGATATTGATCTTCAAGTCCGACACTGGAATGTCGAATAGACCGGCGATGAAGCTTTCCAGCATGGTCGCCGCTCTGGCCGTATCCTGACGCGCAATAGCGCGGATTTCGGCCGTGCGCGAAAGGCTTTCCCGTTCATTCATCACCAGCTCCTCCCAGACGAATAAGGGTCTTGATGCCCGCCGCATCACCGGCAATGAGCGCCTCATAGGTCGCTGGGACGGCTTCCGGTTCGATTATCTCGGCGATGAAGGGATCTAGGTGATCCTTCAGCTCGGGAAGCATTGCGGCGATCTCCGTCAACTCGTCCCCAAAGGCGTGACATCCGATCAGCGCGATCTCACGTTCGACGAGGTGCACAGGGTCGATGATCTCCGCAGCCTTGCCGATGCCAACCAATCCGAGGCGGCTCGCTCCGGCAATCCTGTGAAGAAGCGTGCGAATGACATATGCGTTGCCGGTCGTGTCGATGGCGAAGCGAAAGCGGTGGCCTTGCAGGTCCTCAAGGGTCGTCACGGATGCGCCGGTGGCCTCGGCGACCAAAGCGGTGCGCCCGGCATTCTGGTCGATGATCCGCACCGGGTGCCCCTTCCGGGTCGCCAACAGGGTCACAAGACCGCCGATGGGACCACAGCCGGTTACGACGATTTCCGCCCCATCCGGCACGGACACAAGGTTCAACGCATGCAGGGCGACAGCGAGCGGCTCGGCCATGGCGAGGAAGCGGTCCGCAACGCCCTCCGGGGCTTTGATCACATTGCGGGCCGGAATTGTCACGGCTTCGGCAAAACCGCCGTCAATGACTTCCCCAAGGAACCCAAGCGAGGGGCAAACCTGCCCCACACCGTCGAGACAGGCCTCGCAGGTGCCGCAGATATGACGACTGTCGACCACGACACGATCCCCAGGGGCGACATGATCGACGCCCGTGCCTATGGCCGTCACCGTACCGGTGAATTCATGACCCGCAACAGAGGGCGCGCGGGTGATCCATGCACCGGTCTTGTAGTTGTGCAGGTCGGAACCACAGATGCCCGCGACCGAAACCGAAAGCGTGACTTCTTTGTCTTTCGGCGGGAGGGGGGCGGGAACCTGCTCAAAGCGCAAATCCCCGACACCGTGGAGACGGATCGCTTTCATCAAATGTCCTTCAGGTATTCGAGACGTAACTCGCTGACCGCATTGGCATGCGAAGAGAAGCCTTCGTATTCCGCGAGGGTTTTCGCAGCCGCCGCCATTTCGGGATAGCCCTTGGCGGTGACGTAGCCGACCGAACTGCGGCGAATGAAATCGGTCACCGACAGTGGGCCATAGGTGTTCGCCCCCTTGGAGGTCGGCAGCACGGCGTTCGGACCGAGGGCAAAGTTGCCGATGGAAACCGGGGTGTGCGTGCCCATCAGGATTTCGGAGGCTTCGGTGATCTCGCCCAGATAGTCGAAGGGCTTGGTCGACATAATCTCCAGATGTTCCGGGGCATATTCGTTCACAAAGGCGATTGCGTCTTCCATCGACTCGGCCAGGATCAGGCCACCGGATTTCCCCGACAGCACGGTCTGCGAGAACTCGACCCGTTGCGGTGTCATCTTGGCCCAAAGTTCGGGCAGGGTGGCCAGCGCCTCGTCCAGAACGCGCTTGGAGGGCGTGACCAGCCATGCAGAGCTGTCGGGGCCGTGTTCAGCCTCGATCAGCAGATCCAGCGCCGCCAACCGACCCGACACGGTGTCATCGGCCAGGATCATGCCTTCGGAGGGGCCAGCGGGCAGACCCGGGTCGATCATCCCGGCCAACAGGCGCTTGGCCGCAACCACCCATGGGCTGCCGGGGCCGACGATCTTTTGTGCCTTTTTGACCGTTTCGGTGCCAAAGGCCGCCGCCGCCACAGCTTGTGCCCCGCCGCATTTGTAGATGGTTTCCACACCCGCGATGCGCGCCGCGACCAGCGTCGCCGCATCGACTGTGCCATCCTTGCCCGGAGGGGTGAAGATCGCCAGATTCGGCACTTTGGCGACCACACCCGGTACGGCGGTCATCATGGTGACGGAGGGGAACGACCCCTTGCCGCGCGGCACGTAAAGGGCAACTGAATTGATCGGCAGGTAGCGATCGCCCGCAAAGGCACCAGGACGGACCTCTTTCAACCACATGGGTTCCGGGGCCTGTTCTTCGTGGAAGCTGCGGATGTTGCTTATGCCAAAGCGGATCGCCTCGATCACCTTGTCGTCGACCAGATCGAAAGCGGCATCGAACTCGGCCTCTGACACCTGAAGTGTCGCGGCGGTCAGGCCTTCGGCACCGTCAAACTGTTGGCCAAAACGAACGAGGGCGGCGTCGCCTTCGGTTTTCACCGCTTCGATGATCGGCTGCACCTTTTCGAGAAAGAAGGAAAGATCGGCTTCGGACCTGCGGATAAGCGCGGCGCGTTCGGCTTTGCCGAGGCCCGCGAGTTTTTGAACGTTGACGTCAGACATGACAGATCCTTTCATTAAGATCGTTGGAGAGGCCGTGACCGCGAGGGCCGGACAACCGTCATTTTGATTTCAAAAAGATTTCAAGCCCTACGAGGCGGTCGAGCAACCACACCGCGAGCAACGCGATTACAACGAAGACGGACGAAACCGCGGCCAGGTCCGGCGTGATGATCGAACGGATATTGTTGTAGATCTGGACAGGCAGGGTCACCGTCCGCGCATCGGTCAAAAGCAACGAGACAAGGAACTCGCTCATCGCCAGCACGAACATCAGAAGGCCCCCGGTAATGATCCCCGGCATGACGCCAGGAACAGTCACGAACCAGAAGGTCTCGAACCGTCCTGCCCCACAGCTTGAGGCCGCCAGTTCCAGATCGCCATCAAGCGCTCCGGCCGAAGACGACACCGACCAGATGATGAACGGCAGGTTGATCACCGCAAGCGCCACGCCGACGGGCCAGAGGCTGCCCAGAACGCGCCATTCTCCGAAGATGAGCATCATGCCGATGCCGGAACCGATCAGCGGCACGGTGAACGGCAGGAGCAGATAAATCTGGATCGCATTCGCAAAGCGCAGTTTGAACCGTGACAGGGCAAGCCCGGCAAGCGTGCCGACAGGCACAGAGACGATGAGACAGACGGTCGAGACGATCAACGAGCGGATGAACGCCTGTTGGAGGTCGCGGGCAAGGGCGATCTTCTCATACCATTTGAGAGTGAAACCTTCGGGTGGGAAGGAGATCATATTGGCGGTGGTGAAGGACGCGCCGACAACAATGATCGTGGGCACAGAGAGGATGAGGATACAGAACCAGACAAGCGCCCAGAACAGGATGCGCTGCGATCTTGCGGTCATTTTTTGCCTCCCATTCCGAGTGTGCCTGCGCCAAAGATCGAGATGACGACCCCGACGATGACAGAGCCAAGCACCACGAGCAGCAGCGCGAGTGCTGCACCGAGACCCTGATCCGCCGTGCGGAAGAACTGGTCGTAGATGGCATTCGCGATGAAATCCTGCGAACCGCCGCCCAGCATGGCGGGCATGGCGAAATCGGTGAGCGCCAGCGTGCCGACGACAAGCCCGGCGCCGATCAGGCCCGGCTTGGCCATCGGAATGACCACATGGCGGAAACTTTGCAGCCAGTTCGCCCCGAGAGAGGAGGCTGCGGTTTCGGTTTCACGCGGGATCGCGGTCAGAGCGGGCGCCAGCATCAGCACCGCAAAGGGCAACATATATTGCACCAGACCAAAGACCACGGCGGGAAAGTTGAACAAAAGTCGGATCGGTTCGATGCCCACCAGGCCAAGTGCGTTGTTGGCAACGCCGGTCGTCCCCAGAATGATCAAAAGCCCGTAAGCGCGCACCACCTGACCAATGAAGAACGGCAGGAAAAGCACCACGAGAAGCGTCTTGCGTACCACCGAACTCGTCGTCCGTACCATGATATAGGCATAGGGCAGCGCCAGAAGCAGGGTGAAGAAGACGGTCAGCCCGGCGGCGAACACAGAGCGCGTAACCACCCGCCCGTAAGTCGCGCTTTCGATCACCGTCTGATAGTTCTCAAGCGTATAGGCCTCGGACGGCAGGAAGGTCGCACGATCAAGCGTATGTAGCGAACTCTCCGCCATTTCGAACAGGCCGAGCACCAGAAGCCCGACCAGCAAAAGCGCAGGCATGATCAGCGCCCAACCGGTGTAGGGTGACATGCGGGCGGGCCAGAAGCGGTCCAGGCCATTGTTCAATGCATCCATGATCCGCCAGCGCAGCGGATATCTGAATGTGGTGCGGGGATCATCCTTGGACGGGATCTCGGGCATTGCGGCGTTCCGGTGTCTCGGTGGGATCGTATGGCCGCGCATCGCCCAGGAAGAAGCGGCGTTGCGCGGCCTTGAACAGGATCGGCAGGGGAGCCCGATCCTGAGGGGCTTCGGGTCTTAGCCCTGCATGATTTCCTTGAACTTGGCGAACCAGTCGCTTTCGTTCTGCACCTGCACCGCGGAAGAGATGCGGATCAGATGTTCGAAATCCGCGGGCTCGGTCGGATAGGAGGGATCGCCAGCAAGCCCTTCGGGCGGAGTGAGACCCGGAATAACTCCTGGAAGCCCGAGGCCGTCGAGCCAAATCTGCTGGCTCTCTTGCGACAGGGCGAGGTTGATATACTGCTTGGCCCAGTAAAGCTCATTCTCCGGCAGCCCCTTCGGAATCCAGAGACAGTCGGTATCGAATTTGCAGCCCTCTTCCGGTACGGTCCACGCCAGCTCGACACCGTTTTTCTTGGCCGCCAGCGCGTTGGTCGAAATGGTGCAGGCCGCGTCGATTTCGCCGTTCTGGAACCACGTGGTGAAATCAGGATCCTCGCCCAAGAGCGGATTCTGCTCTTTCATCTCACGGACAAAGCTCCAGCAGGCATCCATATTGTCCGGAATGTCATCAAGCGAACCGCCACCTGCGACCTGCGCCGGGAAGTGGAACCCAATCCCGTCGTTGTAGAGCGCGATACGGCCCTTGAACTTCGGATCGAGCAGGTCGCGCCAGGATTTCGGGGCGCCATCCGGGAAGGCTTCCGGGCGGTAGGCCAGCACATAGACATAGCCGTACGTGTTGACGAGCGGATAGCCTTCGAGGCCGACGGGTTTTGCCAGATCGGTGGTGTTGGCAAGGTTGGGAAGATCGGAAATATCCTCGGTCACACCGCGCAGCGCCGATTTGGTGGCGTTCGTGGTGGTGTCCCAGTTGATGTGGATCGGAGGCACGCGGCCTTGCGCGACGGCGGCCCAGACTTTCGGCTGGATCTCGTTGTCTTCGGTCAGGTCGTGACGCACAGCAATGCCGGTCATCTCGGTAAAACGGTCGGATACACCTTTCTTCAGCGATTCAACCCATTCGCCACCCCAAGCGCGGACGATGATTTCGGACGGTTTTTCGGGCTCTTGCGCCAGCAGTCGGCTCGCGGGCATCGAGGTGAGCAAGGCTGCTCCGCTGGTCGCCAAACCGGCACGAAGAACGCTCCGGCGGGAATATTTCTTAGACATTCGGGTAGTCTCCTCTGTTGGGAAGCGGCTGAATTTTTTCTTTATGCCGCGGGGCTGAAGATCTTGAGGTCACGACGATTCCAGCCGAGCGCGACTGTGTCGCCCACATGGAACAGTCCGAAACTGTCGGGATCATGGTGATAGACACGGAAGGTCGCGCCAGAGAGCGCCCCGACCTCAACCACATACATCTGTCGTTCGCCTTCAAAGATGGTGTCGGACACACGGCCCTCAAGCTTCATATCGCAATTGCCGAGTGCTTCACGCGTTCCTGCAAGGCGGATCTGTTCGGCGCGGATCGCCGCCAGCACCTTTGTGCCAGCCGCAAAATCATCTGCGGGTTCTCCTTGAACGACAAGATCGCCAACCTGCATATTGCCGTCTGCGGTGGCCGTGCCTTCGACAAAAGAGGACAGTCCAAGGAATCCGGCGACAAAGGGATTTTCAGGCGCGCGGTAAAGTTCGACCGGCTCTGCCTGTTGTTGAATGCGACCGCCGTCCATCACGATAATATTGTCGGAGACGACGAGCGCCTCGCGCTGATCATGGGTCACATTGATCGTGGTAACGCCCAATTCATGCTGTATGCGGCGGAATTCGAGCTGCATTTCCTCGCGCAGCTTGACATCAAGGGCCGCGAGCGGTTCGTCGAGCAAAAGGAGATCCGGCTCGAAAACCAGAGCACGCGCGATGGCGACACGCTGCTGCTGACCGCCGGAAAGTTCGTTGATCCGCCGATTACCGTAGCCGCCGAGCTTCACGAGATCGAGGAACTGATCCACGCGTCCTGCAATCTGGCGCGGATTGAACCGGCGCATCTTGAGCGGGAAGGCCACGTTTTCCGCTGCGGTCATATGCGGAAACAGCGCGAGCTTTTGAAATACCATACCGATTGAGCGACGATGTGGCGGAGCCGCATCCACCGGCTTGCCATTGATGGTAATCTCGCCTGCCGTCTGTTTCTGAAACCCGGCAATCATACGCAGAAGTGTGGTCTTGCCCGAGCCCGACGGTCCGAGGATCGTCAGAAACCGCCCCTTTTCCAGTTCGAAGCTCGCGTCATTCACCGCCAGAACGCCGCCGAAATCCATCGTCACATGGCTTGCGCGCACCGCAACCTCACGGGGAGATTGCGTCGCGCTGTTTTGTGCGGCGATTTGGTTTGTCATTTTGATCCCCGGATTCTGTTGTTATGATGACGAGAGCACTTTCGACTTCAAAAGTATATACTTATTTTTGCGAAACGCCGGAAACCGATCACCGCTCCGCGATCTGCCTAAATCTTAGCCAGATATCCGCCATCAATGACGATACAGTGGCCACAGACATATTTCGCGCCGCTTGAGGCGAGGAATTCGACGGCAGCCGTCAGGTCGGAAAGCTGACCCAAACGCCCGACAGGGATGTTTGCCACCATCTGAGCGACCCACTCCCTGTTCTCATAAAACACGCTGGTCATGTCGGTTTCGAAATATCCGGGCGCGATGGCGTTGACGCGAATGCCCTTGGGCGCCCATTCGGCAGCCAAGGCGCGCGTCATCCCCAAAACCCCACTTTTCGAGGCACTGTAAGGTACCGCTCCAGGGACGCCGACAAAAGAGGTCAGGGACGCCAGATTGATGATCGAACCGCCCCCAAAGCCAGCCATCTTGGCTGCGGCGGCCTGTGCAACAAAGAAGGCACCTTTGAGATTCGTATCGACGATTTTGTCCCAAAGCGCTTCGTCGATATCGAGCGTATCGCACACCTCTTCGACGCCAGCATTGTTCACCAGAACGTCGATGCGGCCAAGCGGCGCGATCTGGCTGCGGATCGTCTCCACGCTGCGTTGATCAACAGAGAGACAGGTTGCATCGCCGCCAAGCGCACGGATTTCTGCGGCCACGGGTTCCAGTGCCTCCGCATTTCTCGCCGTCAGGATGAGATGCGCTCCATCCCTTGCAAAAGCCAATGCAATTTCACGCCCGATGCCTCGGCTCGCGCCGGTCACGCAGACGGTTTTCCCCGAAAAATTGAACGTCAGATCGTCATTGTCATCATTTTCAACTTGCATCCGCCCTGCTTTCCATAATTATATGTCTATACATAATTTAGCCGATCGCCCCAATTGAGTCAACGGAGTTTCCCCATGACACCTCCCAAGTTTTCCGCGAGACCAGAACTCGGCAGTCTCAAACTATATAACTCAGGGCTGACGGTTGACGATATCGCTGCCCGCGCCAAAGGGCATCGCATCGCCAAGCTCGCCTCGAACGAAAACCCGCACGGTCCGAACGACGCGGTTCAGGCCGCGATGCGCGATGCGATTGCACGCCCCTTCATCTATCCCGATCCGTCTGCCCGTGCTCTGGCCGATGAAATCGCGCGTCAGACCGGTGTCGAAAAATCCCGTGTGATCCTCGGTGACGGATCGGAAGATCTGCTCAATGTGTTGGCGCGCGCCGTACTCAATGCAGGCGACGAGGTGGTGACGCTCTTCCCGTCCTTTCCACTCCACGAAGATTACGCGACCATGATGGGCGCCACGGTGACCCGCATCGGCCTGACCCCGTCCTATGAGATCGACATCGACGCTCTGCTCGCGGCCGCCTCGCGCCCGGTGCGGCTGACTCTTCTGGCCAACCCGATGAACCCGGCGGGGCTCTGGCTCGGTCCCGACGAGCTCGACGCGCTGCTTGCGGCGCAACATCCCGAGAGCCTTCTCTGTCTCGATGAGGCCTATGTCGAATATGCGGCGGGGCCGGATTATGCCTCGGCGGTCGAACGCCTCGCCACACATGGCAAGCCGCTCCTGATCCTGCGCACTTTCTCGAAAGCCTATGGTCTGGCGGGTCTGCGGATTGGCTATGGCATCTCCAACAGCGACGACGTGATCCGCGCCATGCACCTCGTCCGCACACCGTTCAACACCAATGCGGTGGCGCAGGCGGCAGCGCTCGCGGCCCTAACCCACACCGATGAAATGGCGGAGGCCATCGCCGATACCCTGCGCGAGCGGGTACGGATGGCTGAGGGGCTGACCGCGCTCGGCTTGCGCGTTCTGCCGTCCAGGGGCAATTTCCTGTTTGTCGATTGTGGGCAACCCTCTGCCGAGGTTGCGGATCGCCTCATTGATCACGGCGTCATCGTCAAACCGTGGAAGCAAGAGGGGTTTGAGAGCTTCCTGCGGGTTTCGGTCGGTCTCGGCTGGGAAAATGACCAGTTTCTGGAGGCCATGGCCCGGATCCTTTAGAGCCGGACCTTAGCGTTTCAAATCTCGCACGGCGCGGCTCAGTTTAGCACGCGCCGCAGTACCTCGGCGAACCTCGCCTGCACTGTATCCCGGTGAATATGCCGCCCCGATTGCACGACATGAACGCCCGCAGCCCAGACATCGCTCGGGGCCACATCACGACCGAAGATCCAGCGATCCAGCAAAGCATCCCCCTGTCCCAGACCCAGAGGATCGGCCAGCGCCACCAGATCGGCAGGCGCACCACTGGCGATCTGCGGCGCTGGGGCATCGAGCGCCTGCGCCCCGCCCGTGGATGCCGCGTCAAACAGGTGACGCCCTGTCGATCCGCCTTCGCGGGCAAGCACGTTGCGCGCGCGGGCGGTGAGACGTTGACCATATTCGAGAATGCGCAGCTCTTCGGCTACATCAATCCGGACGTTGGAATCCGTCCCGATGGCAAAGCGCCCGCCTGCCGCGAGAAACTCCGGTGCCGGGAACAGACCGTCGCCGAGATTGGCCTCGGTGACGGGGCAGAGGCCTGCAACCGCCTTAGAGGCTGCGATTTTCATGGTCTCGTCTGCGGTCAGATGCGTGGCATGGATCAGACACCAGTCGGCATTCACCTCGGCATGATCGAACAGCCATTCGACCGGACGCTGGCCGTAAAAGGCCAGGCAGTCCTCAACCTCCTTCACCTGCTCCGCAATATGTATATGTATTTTTCGCCCCGGAAGTGCGGTGCAAAGCGCGTCCAGTTCCTCTGCACTTGTCGCGCGCAGGGAATGCGGGGCAAAGCCGACGCGGTCCTGTGGGCGGGTTCGACGGGCCTCGCAGTGGGCAACGAGATCGACGAAAGCATCGAGCGAATGGATGAACCGTCGCTGACCCGCATTCGGTGCCTGTGGGCCAAATCCTGCATGAGCGTAGAAGACTGGCAAATGGGTCAGGGCGATCCCCGTGTGCTCCGCTGCCGCGAAAATTCGTTCCGACAATTCAGCGGGGTTTTCATAGGGTGTGCCAGCCGCACCGTGATGGAGATAGTGGAACTCGCCAACGCGTGTATAACCGGCTTCAAGCATCTCCACATAGGCCATTTCAGCTAAAATCCCGACATCCTCGGGGGTCACGGAGAGCGCGAAACGATACATCATCTCCCGCCAGGTCCAGAAACTTTCGCGCCCGGCGCCGCGAATCTCTGTCAAACCGGAATGGCCGCGCTGGAACGCGTGGCTGTGCACATTGGGCATGCCGGCGACCACCGCACTCACTCGCGTATCACCCGGCTGGGCTGGAGTGCCGACCCTGACCGATCCGATTTTCCCGTCCATTACCTCGATCCGAACGTTGTTTTCCCAGCCGGATGGCAAGAGGGCCTTGTCCGCAAAGATCATGTTTCGCTGCTCCTTTGTTCCGGCACTTCCCTGCCGAAGAGTGAAAAGACAAAGAATCGTCTTTCCAAGTAATTTTTATATGTATATACTTATTAAAAGTAGGCGCAAAGCTCTAAAAATACCCGCCACTAAGACGCAAGCAGGGAACCCATGTCCGATCCGATCCTCCTGAAAAACGCCCGCCTCGCCTTTGACGTCGCCGATCTTGTCGACATCTCCATGCGAGGGGGGGGCATCACTGCCATCGGCACAGGGCTTGCGCAGGACGGCCACGAAATCCTCGATTGCGAAGGGCGGCTTGTAACGCCGGGGCTGATCGACTGTCACACGCATATAATTCATGGCGGCGACCGGAGCGGCGAATTCGAAATGCGGCTCGAAGGCGCGACTTACCAAGACATCGCACGGGCAGGCGGCGGGATCGTCTCTTCCGTTGCGGCCACCCGTGCGCTTGATCCCGAGGCACTGGTCGCGGCGTCGCTCTCCCGCATTGATGCGTTGCTGTGCGAAGGTGTGACGACGCTTGAGATCAAATCCGGCTACGGCCTGTCCATCGAGTCTGAGCTCAACATGCTGCGCGCCGCCCGCCGCGTCGAGGCCCTTCGCCCCGTGCGTGTCGTCACCACATGGTTGGCGGCGCATGCCATGCCCAAGGATTTTGATGGCAGCAAAACCGACTATATTCACGACGTCGCCATCGTCGGGCTGCGCGCGGCACATGCCGAGGGGCTCGTGGATGCCGTTGACGCGTTCTGTGAATCCATCGCCTTCTCCGCCGAAGACATCCGCCCTTTGTTCGAGGTGGCACAAGAGCTTGGCCTGCCGGTCAAGCTGCACACCGAACAGCTCACGCGCTCGGGAGGCACAGCGCTTGCCGCCGAATTCGGCGCGCTCTCCGTCGATCACTTCGAATATGCGGGTGAGGCGGAAGTTGCAGCGATTGCCGCATCGGGTACGGTCGCTGTGCTCTTGCCCGGCGCCTATTACATGCTGGGCGAAACCCAAAAGCCGCCCGTTGCCGTGCTGCGCAAAGCTGGCGTTCCGATGGCATTGGCGACCGATTGCAATCCGGGCACCTCGCCGCTTTCGTCGCTTTTGACTACGATGAATATGGGTGCGGTGCTGTTCGGGCTGACCGTCCGCGAATGTCTCGATGCCGTCACCGTTCATGCCGCACAGGCGCTTGGCCGCGCGGGCGAGATCGGCGTTCTGAAACCCGGCGCAGCCGCAGACCTCGCGGTCTGGGACGTCGAACGTCCCGCCCAGCTTGTTGGCCGCCTTGGCCATCACCCCCTGCACAAACGCATTTTCAAAGGAGCCGTCACTCATGGTTGAAACGCTCATCCCCGGGCAGGTGGCCCTGCGCACCCTTGCCGATATTTACTGGAACGCGACCGATGTGGCGCTCTCGGAGACGGCCTATCCGGGCATCGACCGTGCCGCCGCGCGCATCGCGGAAGTGGCCGCAGGCAATGCACCAGTCTATGGCGTCAACACTGGCTTCGGGAAACTCGCCTCGATCCGCATCGACAGTGCCGATGTGGCGACGCTCCAGCGCAACCTGATCCTCAGCCATTGCTGCGGCGTCGGTGCTCCGCTCGCGCCGGAGATTGTGCGCCTGATCATGGTGCTGAAACTCATGTCGCTGGGCCGCGGTGCCTCGGGCGTTCGTCGTGACATCGTCAATCTGATGCAGGCCATGCTCTCTGCGGGCGTCATTCCGGTTATTCCAGAGAAAGGTTCCGTGGGCGCCTCCGGCGATCTCGCACCGTTGTCGCATATGACCTCTGCCATGATCGGCGAAGGCGAGGCCTTTTACCAAGGTGAGCGCCTCGCCGCGCGGGAGGCCTTGTCGCGCGCCGGTCTGTCGCCAGTCACGCTCTCGGCCAAGGAAGGCCTTGCGCTGATCAACGGGACACAGGTCTCGACCGCGCTGGCACTTGCTGGCCTGTTCCGTGCCGAACGCGCGTTGCAAGGCTCGATCGTGACCGGCGCTTTGTCGACCGATGCCGCGATGGGATCGACCGCACCTTTTGCTGAGGAGATTCACACCCTGCGCGGCCATCGTGGCCAGATCGAAGTGGCAAAGACCCTGCGCGATCTTTTGGACCAGTCGCAAATCCGCGCCAGCCATGCCGAGAATGACGAGCGTGTCCAGGACCCCTATTGCCTGCGCTGCCATCCGCAGGTCTCGGGCGCCTGTCTCGATCTTCTGCGCCAGGCCGCAAACACGCTGGAAATCGAAGCCAATGCCGCCACCGACAACCCGCTTGTCCTCTCGGATGGCGAGGTCGTGTCGGGCGGGAACTTCCATGCCGAACCGGTTGCTTTTGCCGCCGATATGATCGCTCTCGCTGTGGCCGAAATCGGCGCAATCTCGCAACGCCGGATCGCCATGCTGGTCGATCCGGCGCTGAGCTTTGGCCTGCCAGCTTTCCTGTCGCCGAAACCCGGCCTCAACTCCGGGCTTATGATTGCCGAAGTGACCTCTGCCGCGCTGATGAGTGAGAACAAACAGCTTTCGCATCCGGCCTCGGTCGACTCGACCCCCACCTCGGCCAATCAGGAAGACCATGTGTCTATGGCCTGTCATGGCGCGCGCCGCCTGCTTCAAATGACGCAGAACCTGTTTCATATCATCGGGATCGAGGCGCTGACCGGCGCGCAAGGCGTCGAGCTGCGCGGGCCGCTGACCACCTCCGCCCCGCTCACCGCCGCAATCTCGCGCCTGCGCGAAGACGTTGCCGCCATCGTTGATGACCGCTTCATGGCACCCGATCTTGAGGCGGCGGCGGAGCTTGTCCATTCCGGAAATCTCGCGCGCCCGGTCTATGATTTGCTGCCCGAGGTCTTCTGATGGAACCGGTCCTGATCACACGCGGCAACAGCCCGCTCGTTCTGGGCTTTCCCCATACCGGCACCCATGTGCCCGACGACATCCATGCCAAGCTGAACGACGAAGGGCAGCTTTTGCGCGACACCGACTGGCATATAGAAAAGCTCTATGATGGCCTTATCGAAGGGGCAACGATGGTTCAGGCGACCTTCCATCGTTATGTCATCGACGCGAACCGCGATCCTTCCGGACAATCGCTTTATCCCGGTCAGACGACGACGGGGCTTGTGCCAGAGACGACTTTTGACAATGTGCCGATCTGGCGCGAAGGCGAAGAGCCTGACGCGGATGAGATCACACGCCGCACCGCCCTGTTCCACGCGCCTTATCACGCGGCCCTCGCTGCCGAACTTGCGCGGGTGAAAGCACTCCATGGCTATGCGGTACTTTATGATTGCCATTCGATCCGCTCGGTCATCCCGTGGCTCTTCGAGGGTACTTTGCCCGATTTTAACATCGGTACCGACATGGGGCGCAGTTGCGACCCACTGATTGAGGCCGCAGCCCATGCGGGCACTCAGGCGATGGGCCGGACAGAGGTCCTTAACGGTCGCTTCCGTGGAGGCTGGACCACCCGTCATTATGGTCAACCCGACACGGGTATCCACGCGATCCAGATGGAACTGGCGCAAGCCTCGCATCTCGACACCGAAGCGCCCCCCTTCGCCTTGAGCGACGCGAAATGCGCGATCCTGCGCCCGCAACTCACCGACATTCTGACACGTATCCTGTGCGCCGCCAAAGCCGCAGGACGTGCGCCACAGCATTGAAAGGCCTGAACCGATGACCAATCCCCGTCATAATCAACGCGACATCTTCCCGCCCACCGGCCCTAAGCTGAATGCCAAAAGCTGGCTCACCGAGGCGCCACTCAGGATGCTGATGAACAACCTGCACCCGGATGTGGCCGAGAACCCGCATGAGTTGGTGGTCTACGGTGGCATCGGGCGTGCGGCGCGGACATGGGACGATTTCGATGCGATTGTTGCCGCGCTCAAGGATTTGGAGGCCGACGAGACGCTGTTGGTGCAATCGGGCAAACCGATTGCCATCGTGCGCACCCATACGGACGCGCCGCGCGTTCTGATCGCCAACTCGAACCTCGTGCCGAACTGGGCCAATTGGGAACATTTCAACGAACTCGATAAGAAAGGCCTGATGATGTACGGCCAGATGACCGCCGGGTCCTGGATTTACATCGGCGCGCAGGGCATTGTGCAGGGCACCTACGAGACCTTCGCCGAAGCGGGACGTCAGCATTATGATGGCAATTTGACCGGCAAATGGATCCTTACCGGGGGACTCGGGGGCATGGGCGGGGCTCAACCTCTGGCCGCCGTGATGGCGGGTGCCTGCTGTCTCGCCGTGGAATGCGACGAAACCCGCGCCGACTTCCGTATCCGTACCCGCTATTGCGACGAGAAGACCCATGATCTCGACGAAGCTCTGGCGATAATCGAGGCATGGACCAAGGCGGGTGAGGCGAAATCCGTGGCGCTCATCGGCAATGCTGCCGAGATTTTCCCCGAAATTCTGCGTCGGATGCAGGCGGGTGAGGCCCTGCCCAACGGTCGCCCCGATATCGTCACCGATCAGACCTCGGCCCATGATCCCTTCCACGGCTATCTGCCGAAGGGCTGGAGCGTCGCCGAATGGCGCGCCAAACAGGAGAGCGATTCGGAGGCGGTGAACCGCGCCGCGCGCGCCTCTATGAAAGATCACGTCGCGGCCATGGTCGGGTTCTGGGACGCGGGCGTACCGACGCTCGATTATGGCAACAACATCCGCCAGATGGCGCAGGAAGAGGGGTTGGAAAACGCGTTTGCTTTCCCCGGCTTTGTGCCCGCCTATATCCGGCCGCTGTTCTGCAAAGGCATCGGGCCGTTCCGCTGGGCGGCGCTGTCGGGCGATCCGGAGGATATCTACAAGACCGATCAGGCGATGAAAGAGCTGTTCCCGGAGAATGAGGGCCTGCATCGTTGGCTCGATATGGCGCAGGAGCGCATCGCCTTCCAAGGCCTTCCGGCGCGGATTTGCTGGATCGGTCTGGGCGACCGGCACCGCGCGGGGCTCAAGTTCAATGAGATGGTTGCCAATGGCGAGTTGAAAGCCCCGGTGGTGATCGGGCGCGACCACCTCGACAGCGGGTCTGTTGCCTCGCCGAACCGTGAGACCGAAGCGATGAGGGACGGCTCGGATGCTGTGTCTGACTGGCCGCTTCTCAATGCGCTGACCAACACCGCCTCGGGCGCGACCTGGGTGTCGATCCACCATGGCGGCGGCGTTGGCATGGGCTTTTCGCAACACGCGGGCGTAGTGATCTGTGCGGATGGCACCCCCGAAGCCGCGAAACGTCTTGAGCGCGTGCTCTGGAACGACCCGGCCTCCGGCGTCTGGCGTCACGCTGATGCGGGCTATCCTGAGGCCATCGAATGCGCGAAAGCGCATGGCCTGCGCTTGCCACGGATTCTCGGCGTATGAGCCGGATTTACCCGGGGATGGAGCGTCACTTCGCCTCCTGGAAAAATGGTGGTGGCGAGACCGCGGAAATCCTTTGTCATCCCGAGGGCGCGGGCTTTGATGATTTCGACTGGCGGATCAGCACCGCGAAGGTCTGCCAGTCCGGTCCGTTTTCCGTGTTTCCCGGCATCGACCGTGTTCTGACCGTGATTGAAGGCGGCGCGATGCGTCTGAGATTTGAGACCGGGGAGAGGATCACCTGCCATCCCGATGGGGTGCCGCATGCCTTTTCGGGGGAGGTGCCCTGTGTCGCCGAACTTCTGGATGAAGCGCTTCTCGATCTCAACCTCATGGTGCGTGCGCCGCTCAAAGGCGCGGTCTATCAAGGCGGCGATGAGGTTGCGGTCGAAGGCCTCCTTGCCGCCTATCTTTTTGCCTTGAAGGATCATTGCGCGCTTGGGTTGAAACGCCACGACCTCCAAGAGCTACTCCTGAGAAAGACCATTGTCCCCGAGGGTACGCTCGTTTTGACCGTCCGCTGTCAGCTCTGAGATCAGCCCCCGATTTTGCCGTCGAATTCGGCGATCAGCTGATGCGCTTCTCCTGGATAGAGCAATCGCGCGCAGGTCACCCAATGGGCGTCGATCTGCGTTCGGCGCAGCACTTCGAGACAGGCCGCCCCAACGGGCAATTCCAAGAGCGTCGCATCGCGCCCGGAGACATTGATTGCCCGCACATGATGGCGCGCCTTGGTCCAGGGCATGGTGGTCAATAGCCACGACCCGGGCACATCTTTTTCGAAATCCACGCCCAAGGCATCGGGCACCATTTTTGTGTTGATCACCCGCGTCTCGAGACAAAAGGGTTCGTCGTTCGAAAAGTGCAACCCCTGCAAGAACAGGGAATTGTCCTTTGCCTCGTCTTCGTTCAGGCCCAAAAGTCGGCGATCCTGCGCATTGCCCGCGCGGCTATCGCTCGACAGGAGCGACCATTTGTACCGCCGCCCGAGTGCTGCCACCTCTTCGCCGATATTGTTGATCGCGAACACCGCAGATTCCGCGCGCGGCTGCGCGACAACGGTACCGCTGCGCTTGCGACGGATCACGAATCCCTCGGAGGCAAGGCGGGTCAACACCTTGTTCATCGTCATCCGCGAAACGCCGTATTGCTCCGCCAACTCGGTCTCTTTCGGCAAAAGATATCCCGGCGGCCATGTGCCATCGACGATATTGCTCGAGAATTCTTCGAGGATCCGACCGTGCAGCGTATCTGATTTTTCTATCGCCATTCTTTTACTCGTCGCCCCTCGCGCTGCCGTTCCCGTTCCGTCATAGTCAAGGAAAGCGGCTTTGTAACCCTGATAGCGTGATGCTGCCTCACAAGTATATACCTCGCGCAGCGAACTCTGTGGTTTCCCCACAATCCGGGTCCCGTTCGATGCATTCTACACCATTGACGCTGTTTCGTTTCTGACAATGATAAGTCTTCATATCGTCGTATATCTTGTGCTTGATATCGCGCTTTTGTCTCCAAAAGCATATACTTAAATGGCCTTGTCAGAAGACCATGGCTTGAGGCGGGAAGGACGGTTTCGTAGTTTACTTCAATGAACAAACGCCGGACCGCAAACATGCAGTCGAGCCCATGGCGCTGGCATCTGGACGAGATGTTTGTGAAGATCAATGGCGAACGGCATTACCTTTGGCGCGTCGTCGATCATGAGGGGAGAGGTGTTGGAAAGCTTTGTAACCTAAACCCGCGATGAGAAGGTAGTGCTAAAGTTTCTAAGGAAAACAATGATAAAGCATGGCAGTTCTGATTGCTTTGACATCACGGCTGGTTACATGCGGGCGGATTTTGCAGGGCGCATAACATCGGGTTCACAAGCTTGGCGAGGAAGAAGCGTTCAAGACAAGACGCTTCGGATGGCAGGGAAAGTGATCCGGTGAGGTTGGCGCGACGTATTTCACAGAACTGCCGCCAACAGGAGCCCGAAACCGATGATGCAAACCGCTCTGCTTTATATCGTGACCGCCGTGGTCTTTCTGGGGCTTGATGTCATAGGCATCCGTTTCCTGATCCGGCCGGTGTTCGAGCGCCACATAGGACACCTTCTGGTCGAACCGTTGCGCCTCGGGCCGGCGGCGCTGTTCTATCTGGCCTATGTGGCGGGAATTTTGTGGTTCGTGTCGCTCCCGGCGTTGAAATCCGGGACGCCTGTGCAGGCATTCGTGGGCGGGATCGTTCTGGGACTGATGTGCTATGGCACCTATGAAATGACGAATTACGCGACGCTTGCGGATTGGTCATGGAAACAGGTTGTGATCGACAGCCTTTGGGGCATGGCTCTGACCGGGTTTTCCGCCTGGGCGGGGGTTGCGGCGCTGAGCGGGCGATTGGCTTAAAAGGGCTTATCCGAGCCGCCGGGTCAGCCGCAGCGAGAGCGCATAGGGCAGGGCTCGCAACAGCTTGATCGTTAGGGTAAAGCGGCGCGGGAAATGAATCTCGAACCCGCGCTTGCCCATGCCGCGCAGCACCGCTGCGGCGGCCTCTTCGGGTGAAATCGCAGCGGGCATATGGAATGCGTTCTTTTCTGTCAGACGTGTGCGCACGAAGCCGGGGCAGACCAGACGCACCCGGACGCGCGCAGCCAGTTCCACAGCAAGACTTTCTGCCAGATTGTTGATCGCGGCTTTGGTCGCGGAATAGGGCTGACCGCCCGGCAGGCCGAAATATCCGGCGACCGAGCCGAACAGCACGAGCTGCCCGCCATCGCGAATGAGCGGTGGGCAGAGGCGCGCCACGTCGAGCGTGCCCAGAAGATTGACGTGCACCATCGCCTCCGCGCGCTCCGGGTCGAGATCGGCCACGCGGGCGGGATCGTAGAGGGCTGCGGTGCAGATTATGGCATCAAACGGCGCTGTGCCCGCAAGCTTTTGGCTCACGGCTTTAAGAGTGTCGCGCTTTGCCAGATCGAGCGGTTCGATCTGTGCCCCGCCGCAGTCCTTCGCGAGCGTTTCAAGCGCCGTGGCATCGCGCGCGGACAAAACGAGATCTGCGCCTTCATGCGCCAATGCCCGCGCCAGCGCCGCACCGATGCCGGCACTGGCACCGATGATCCAGATACGTTGCCCGGCGAATGACATGGCTCAAATCCGGAACAGCGGCTGCAAGAGCCGCGGCACCATGGCGTGAAAGCGCAAGGGGGCATCTGTGGCCGCCAGACAGATACAGGGCGCGCCGGGGCCTGCGACCGGCTGGTGGTCGATCTCGTCATGGGCCGCCTCCACATCGCCGCGGACAAATTCGCCTTCGCTGTCGGAGAAACTGCCCTGTAGCACGAGGGTGAGTTCCAGCCCGCGATGGCCATGTTCGGGTACGGCTTTGCCCGGCGGAATATAAAGGAGGCGCAGTGAGCCGGAGCGATCCGCAAAGAGGATTTGTTGCCGGATACCGCCGCCCAGCATGCGCCAGCGCGGCGGTTGCCCGTTCAACTCGGACATCACAGGTGCGGGAAACACACCCGAACCGCGCGGCGCGGGTGGGGGCGGCGTGTCGAGCAGGTCCATAAGACGTGCGCGTGCCTCCGGGCGCATCTGCGCTTTCGGCTCACCTGCAAGCAATGCGCCACCGACCATGTCGCTCGCTTCAAGCTGCGCGCGGCACGCATCGCAAATCGAGATATGTGCGGCGACAACCACGGCAAAGGCATGTGGCAGGGTTCCCGCGCGGTAGGCGTCGAGAACATCATCGGGAATATGGTGTCGGATGTCGGTCATGGTGCAATATCCCTCAGTTCGTGCCTGAGGCGTTCCAGTCCAAGCCGGATGCGCGATTTGATCGTGCCGAGCGGCAGCCCCTTTGCGTCGCTGATCCGGCTGTGGGAAATGTCGTCGAAATAAGCCGCCCGCAGAACTTCGGCCTGTTCGGGCGCAAGGCGGTCGAGCGCCTCGGCCAGATGGCGGGCCTCTTGTTGGAGAGCGATCACCTGTGCCTGATCCGGCTCAAGGCTTTCGGGCTCCGGTAGTTCCTCGGGAAGCGAGAGCGGCCGACGACGTGCGAGATCAATGCGCCGGTTGCGGGCGATGCCGTAAATCCAGCCGGCGGCTTCGGCACGGTGCGGGTCGAATTGCGCGGCCTTGTGCCAGACCGAAAGCATCACGTCCTGAACCGCATCTTCGGCGCTTCCGTCGCGCAGGCCGGATCGGATCATTATGCCTTTGAGGCGCGGCGCGAAGTAATCATACAGCCGTCCGAAAGCCTCCCGGTCGCGCCCGTCGCGCACCGCGATCAGATCGCGCGTCATCTCGGACATATCATCCTTCGGCTTCGCCACGGGACCTACCTTTCGCTCTTTCACACAGCACTCTGGCACCGCAGGCTGTGGCGTCAAGAGCGCGGGACGTTCATCCCGACCGGAGTATGTATCCAGAGTTGTCATGCCGGGGACTACGCGCTCGCGCCGCTGCTGGATCACTCGAAATATTTTTCCGCAAATATTTTCCACGTAATTGATCCGTTGGCGGGGCTGTGCCGTAGACCTTTGAAAGCAAATGAGGACGCACATGCCTTTCGATGTCACCAAAGGAGCGCCGCAGCGTATCGCCGTCATCGGCGGCGGGATTTCCGGCCTGTCCGCGGCCTGGCTTCTGGCCCCTCACCATCAGGTCACCCTGTTCGAGGCTGAGCCGCGACTGGGCGGGCATGCGCGTACCGTCATGGCCGGACGCAATGGGGATCAACCGGTCGATACCGGATTCATCGTGTTCAACCATGTCACTTATCCGTATCTGACGGGGCTGTTTCGCGATCTCGACGTGCCCATCGTGAAGAGCGACATGAGTTTCGGCGTCTCACTGGACAACGGTCGAGTGGAATATGCCTTGCGCTCTCTCAATTCTCTGTTCGGCCAGCGTCGCAATCTGGTCGTTTCCGGGTTCTACAGCATGATCCGAGACATTCTTCGGTTTAACGCGGAGGCAGAGCGTGTGCTTGGTTATGCACCGAGTGCGAGCATCGCCGAACTGCTGATGATCATGGGGCTCGGTGCGCGCTTTCGGGACCATTATCTTTTCCCGTTCTGTGCGGCGATCTGGTCCACGCCAGAAAGCGACATTGGCGCGTTTCCGGCCCGTCCGCTCATTCGGTTCATGCGCAATCACGGGCTGATGTCGCACAAGGGGCATTATCAATGGTGGACCGTCGAGGGCGGTTCGATTTCCTATGTCTCCAGACTGACCGAGGCTCTTGTGCGTCTCAATGTCGATCTGCGCCCCGGTGCTCCGGTCAAGGCGGTCTCGCGGCAGGAGGGCAGTATCACGGTGCGCCCATATGGCGGGCAGGACGAGAGTTTCGACCATGTGATCTTCGCCTGCCATTCCGATCAGGCCCTGATGATGCTCAGCGATGCCGATACGGAAGAGCGTGCGAACCTCTCCGCCATTCGTTTCCAACCCAACCGGGCGGTGTTGCATGCCGACACGCGGGTGATGCCGCGGCGCCGGACCTGTTGGAGTTCATGGGTCAGTCACAATCAGACAGGCAGCGGCGTGGGCGTGAGCTATTGGATGAACAAGCTGCAAAACATTCCCGAAGACGATCCGCTTTTCGTCTCGCTGAACCCGGGCCAAGAGATCGACGAGCGACTGATTTATGACGAGAAGACCTTCGATCATCCTCTGTTCGATCAGGCCGCAATTGTGGCGCAGGAGCGGATCGCTGCCCGTCAGGGCCATCGCAACACCTGGTTTGCCGGGGCATGGCTGCGCAACGGGTTCCACGAGGACGGTTTTGCCACCGCGATGCGTGTGGCACGTCACCTGACTCCGGCACAGGTGATATTATGACGCTGGCATCGCGACTGCACTCCGGCGAGATTCTGGCGATGCCCGCCACGCTGATGCATGCTCGCCGTGGGGCCTTACGCCATACGTTTCGGGCGCGCGCCGACTTCGTACTGCTGTCGCCGGATTTTTGTTGGACGCCGCGTTTCATGGGACGCAACCGGTTCAACCTCATCGCGTTTCACGATATCGACCACGGCGGACCGCGCGGTCACGGCACCGGCAGCGTCTGGGCCTGGCAGCAGTTGGCGAAGATCGGCATCACGCCGCACGACGGGCTGGTGCTCGCGCTTCTGACGCAGCCACGGTTTCTGGGCTACTGGTTTAACCCGGTCAGTTTCTGGCTGGCGATTGACGGGAACAGTCTCATCGCGGTCATCGCCGAGGTGAACAACACATTCGGGGAGCGCCACAGCTATCTGTTGTCCCACCCCGATCACGCGCCGATCACCGAGACAACGCCGCTCTGCGCGACAAAGGTGTTTCACGTCTCGCCGTTTCAGGACATCGCCGGAGAGTATTGCTTCAACTTCGCTGTTCAGCCGGAGCGGATCGCCATCCGCATCAGTCAGATCGACGGTGAGAGCGGGATCGACACCGCCATGACCGGCCCTCTCCGGCCCCTGACGAACCGTGCAATTCTCCTGAGCGTTCTGCGCCGTCCGGGCGGTGCGCTGCGCGTGATTGCACAGATTTACTGGCAGGCGCTGCGGCTGAAACTGAAAGGTGCGGTCTATCGCAAACGCCCGTCCCCACCCGATGCGGAGATTTCCTCATGACCCTCGCGCCCCATACACTTAAGACCCGTTTCCTCAGCGCCCTTGAAGGCATTGACCATGGCCGTCTGACCCTGATCACGCCCGAAGGTGTGCGCCATCGCTTCGGGACCGAAGGGCCGGAAGCCGATTTGCACATTCGTGACTGGCGCATGTTGCAGCGTCTGGCGTTGCGCGGCGATGTCGGGCTTGGCGAAGGGTGGATCGCCGGAGACTGGCACAGCACACGGTTGGAAGACGTGCTGAAAATCGCGCTGAAAAACCTCGGGGGGTTGTCGCGTTGGGGAGAGCCGGGGCGGCTTCAAGGCGCGGGGATGCGGCTTGTGGACAGGATCGTGCGGCTCAACAGCCTGCGTGGCTCTGCACGCAACATTCGTGCGCATTACGATGTTGGAAACGAGTTTTACCAGCTCTGGCTCGATCCCGGCATGACCTATTCCTCCGGGTTCTTTGCCGAAGGTGACGATCTTGAGCGCGCACAGGCGCGCAAGAACGCCCGTATCCTGTCACGCCTCTCAAAAGGCGAGAGTCTTTTGGAGATCGGCTGCGGCTGGGGCGGTTTCGCCGAGGCGGCTGCCGAACGCGGTCATCGTGTGACGGGGATCACACTGTCGCCTTCGCAAAAGGGCTATGCCGATGCACGGCTCGATGGGCGCGCCGAAATCCGGTTGCAGGATTACCGCGAGGTTACCGGGCAATTCGACAATATCGTGTCCATCGAGATGATCGAGGCGGTGGGCGAACGCTATTGGCCTGACTATTTCGCGACGCTCAAGGCGCGGCTCGCGCCGGGTGGACGGGCGATGGTGCAGGCGATCACCGTGCCCGATGTCGAGTTCTCGGTCTATCGCGCCCGCTCGGATTTCATGCGCCAACATGTCTTTCCGGGCGGTATGCTGCCCTGTAACGCCCGCATGGTCGCAGAGGCCTCCCGCGCCGGGCTGACGGTGCGCAACAGCTTCGCTTTTGGCAAGGATTACGCCCGCACCTGTCGCCTCTGGTCAAAACGGATGATGGCGGAACAGAAGCGAATTCGTCGCCTCGGTTATGATGAGAGCTTCCTGCGGTGCTGGCAATTCTATCTTGAGGGCTGCGCCGCCGCTTTTGAGACCGGGCGCTGCGATGTGGTGCAAATCGAGTTCGCCCATGTCGGAGAAACAGACTGAAGCTGTGGGCGAATGTGGCCGAAAAGGTCCCGCAGTTACTGTATTTGCTTTCCCGGAAAAGTTTCTGCGCGTCGTGGTGGCGCTGGCGACATTAAGCGGGAATGGCCGATCCTCTCTTGGCTCACGGTGAAGCGCTCGACTGGCAAATAAGCCCGACACAGCCCGTTCCGGTCACGCGCCGCCGAAGACCTTGCGCATCATCACGGGATTTTCCCGCACCCATTCGGCGGCGCCTTCCGCCACGGCGTTGTACACCGCTCGTCCGATGGCTTCGCCGAGCGCCGTGTGCAACCCGGCATAAGCCCCCGAACCTGCCGGGGCGGCGAGCGCGATGCAATCCGTGCCGGTACCGGTTACGGGCCCTCCGGTAAAGCGCAGGCCCGCTTCCATGACCGCCGCTGTGCGGGCCTGTGCCGCGATGGTGAGGGCTTCGATCTGGGCAGCTTCGATCAGCGGTGTGTCGGTCTGGACGGCGATATTGATCGTGCCATAGGTTTCCACCGCCCAGTCGCGCGGCGTGCGCGCGCCGATGCGTTCGGCATTGCCCAGGCCCACGGTGGCAAGGGCCGCGACGCGCGCGTCCTCCACCGTCGCCTCGCTGCGTTTGAATTTGGTGATGTTCCGCGAGGTCAGAAGGCCTACGGCATCGACATGACCGGCGCGCGCCATTTCCGGGCCGATCCAGTCGTCGACCTCAAGCCCGACCGGCAGATCGGCATTCTTCAGCTCGCGCCAGACGATGTGACGGGCGGTGACGAAACCGGGACGATAGGGCGCGAAACTCAGCACCCGCATCGGGGCTCCCAGATCGGCGATCAGCCAGGGGCGCTCCAGATGCGGCCTCAGAAAGATGTCACCCATGCTGTGCGCCCGGTACGATCTGGGCCAGCGGTTGCACGACAAGCCCCTCGGGGGTTTCCGACAGGTGACAGCGGATCGCGAAGACCTCGGCCAGAAGCGCCTCGGTCAGCACCGCGCGCGGCGCGCCATCGGCAACGATCCGGCCCTCGGACATGACGATCAGCCGGGTGCAATGACGCGCGGCGAGGCCGAGATCGTGCAGAGAGGTGATGACGCCACGGCCTTCGGCGGCGAGGGCGGCAAAGGTCTGCATCGTGCCGATCTGATGTGCCGGATCGAGACCGGCGGTGGGTTCGTCGGCCAGCAGAAGCGGTGTGTCCTGCGCCAATGCGCGGGCGATCAACACGCGGGCCTGTTCGCCGCCGGATAGCCTGGTTGCGGGGCGTTCGGCATAGGTCATGAGGTCCATGCGGGTGAGGGCTGCGATCACCTCGGTCGCGTCCTGACGTTCATTCTGTGCCAAGGACACCAGATGTACGACACTTACCGGCCAGGCAATCTCTCGCGCTTGCGGCAACCAGGCGGCGGCCTTGGCGCGGGCGGCGGGGGAAAGGCGGGCAAGGGAGCTGTCGCCCTCCGCCGGGATCAGCCCGAGAGCGGCGCGCAACAGAGTGGATTTTCCCGCACCGTTGGGGCCGATGAGGCCGACGAACTCGCCCGGCTCTACTGAGAAGGACGCCCGATCAAGCGTGAGACGGGCCCCGCGCCGGACGCTGAGGTTCTGGACGGACAGCAGGCTCATGGCTGTCCCCGCATGCGCCAGATCAGGTGAAAGAATACCGGTGCTCCGACGAGCGCCAACAGCACGCCAAGCTTGAGATCGCGCCCGGGAAGGATCAGCCGCACGGCGACATCGGCGATCAGCACGAGCGCGGCCCCGCCCAGAGCGGAGGCCAGCAGGAGCCGGGCCGGGCGGGCTCCGACCAAGGGACGCAGGATATGGGGGATGACGAGGCCGACAAAGCCCACGGCACCGGCCACGGCGGTGGCGGCGCCGACACATGCGGCCACGCCGGCCACAAGGATCAGCCGCAGTCGTTTGAGATCGACACCCATTGAGGCGGCGGCTTCTTCACCCAGAGTTAAACGGTCGAGCCCGCGCCCGGTGAGCGACAGCAGCAGCCAGCCCAGGGCCATCACCGGCAAGGCGGTCCAGACATGCAGGAAAGAGCGATCCGCCAGAGATCCCATCATCCAGAAGACAATTTCATTGGCGGCGAACGGGTTGGGCGAGAGGTTGAGCACCAGCGCGGTCAGCGCGGAGGCCAGCGCGGAAATGGCGATACCTGCGAGGATCAGCGACAGCGTGCCACCACCGCGCCCGGCAAGGAGTAGGATGAGGATCACACAGGTGGCTGCGCCGGTCAGGGCGGAGAGCGGCAGGGCCAGGGCGAAGAGGGCGGAAAAGCCGCTTTGCAGGGCGATCACGGCGCCGAGTGCGGCGGAGGCGGAAATGCCGATCACCCCCGGTTCGGCCAGCGGATTGCGCAGATAGCCCTGCATCGCCGCGCCGGACAGGCCAAGGCTCACGCCCACCATGACGCCAAGGAGCGCGCGCGGCAGACGGATCTCGCGCATCACTATGCTGAGTGGACCTTCGCTGTCGCGAAACAGCGCCACAAGGCTTTCGATCGGACCGACCTCGATCACGCCGATCACCAGTGACAGCGCGAAAAGCACAGCGACCAAAAGGCTGAGAAGGAATATCAGTGCGGGGTATTTCATCGGTTGTCCAGCCTCTCGCGCTCAACCCGCAGCCTTTCGACCGCGCGGATCACGGCGGGCAACCCGCAAATCCAGTCCCGGTCCTGCAACGCCATATGACCGCCGGTCAGACGGGTCAAGGCAGGATGGGAGAGAACCTCCTCCGCGCGGGCCTGCCCCGGTTGGTCCCGGCCAAAGATCACCAGATCGGGATCGGCCATGATCAGCGCTTCAAGCGGAAGGAAACCGCCATAGGGAAGGCCAAGCTCGGTGGCCAGCGTGTGAAACCCGGCAGCTTCGATGATCTCGCCGGAGAGGCTTTCTGCCCCAGTGCTATAGCCATTGGCGGCATAGGTGGCCGCCGTGGGGCGTCGGATCTGCGTCGGACTTATCTCGGCAAGGCGTCGGACAAAATCCTCGGCCATGGCTTGCGCCACATCTTGTCGGCCAAGCGCTTCTCCCATCTTGAGCATGTTCGCGGACACGTCGGCGAGACTGTTGGCGGGGGCGAACTCGATAACCTCAATGCCAAGCCGCCGCAGCATCGAGACCGTGGCCCGCGCCGTGTATTGACCGGCGACGACGAGATCGGGGTCCATGAGATAGATCTCTTCGGCCTGCCCATGGTTCACCGGGTAGGCTTGCGCCTCTTCGACCATCACGGAGGCCTCCGGGTCGCGGGCATATTCGGTGATAGAGACGAGCTGGCCGGGGGCGGCAATCATCATGGCAAGCTGATCGGTGCACAGGTTGACCGAGACGACACGTTCGGGGATCGCATCTGCCTCTTCGGCAAAAACCGCCGCCCCCGCGAGAGCAAGGGCGACGGTGAGTGTTATGAGATCTGGGAAGCGCACTCAGAAGGACGCTTTGAGACCGAGATAGGCCGAACGGCCCGGGGTGTTGTAGCCGCCGGCGGTTTCGTAATCCTCATCGGTGAGGTTTTCGATCCGCAGCGATAGTGCGGTCGCGTCGTTGAGCTTGTAGGACAGACTGGCGTTGACCAGCGTGTAGTCACCCACCTTGTGATCCGCGGGCGCATAGGCGCTCGGGACGGTATCGGCGACATGCTGCACCGTGAACTGGCCGCTGATGCGGTCGTTCAAAATGGCGTCGAGGCCGACGACCAGATCGTGACGCGGAATGCGTTCGGCGCGGGCACCAGCGGTTTCCGCATCGGTGTAGGT
Organism: Celeribacter persicus; assembly: GCF_003050785.1. GTDB lineage: Bacteria > Pseudomonadota > Alphaproteobacteria > Rhodobacterales > Rhodobacteraceae > Celeribacter > Celeribacter persicus. The sequence continues at coordinate 377,767 of NZ_QAOH01000001.1, read as the reverse complement.
ATAGTTGCCGAAGAGGGACACGCGCTCGGAAAGGGCGTACTGACCGGAGAGTTCGATGCCCTTGGAGGTCGTGGTGCCCTTGACCTGATTGTAGGTCGAGGTGGCAAAGTCATAGTCGATGCGGTCGTCGATTTCGGTGTAGAACAGCGTACCCTTGAGGAAGTCCGTGTCACTGAACCGGCGTTCGAGCCCCAGTTCGGCGCTTCGGCTGGTTTCCTCTTTCAGGTCTTCTTTGCCGTAGGAACTGTAACGTTCATAGAGCGAGGGGGCGCGAAAGCCGGTGCCCAGAACCGCGCGGACGGTCCAGTCGGGGGCGATTTCCCAAGCGGCTGCGAGCCGGCCGGAGATGTGGTTGCCGAAATCGGAATGATCATCGTAGCGCAGTGCGGCGGAGAGATCGAGCGTGTCGATCGGCGCAAAGAGCCATTCAGCCTTGGCGGAGAAGGTGTCGTCCCCCCCCTTGGTTTCCGTGAGCGAGCCGTCGCTTTGCAGATCGTTCAGTGTGAAGTCCTCTTCGGTGTATTCGAGGCCGAAGGACAGGGTGGAGGCAGCGGACAGCTCGGCACTGCCGAGATAATCGACGGAGCGCCGTTTGCCGGAGAAGTCACGGGTGTAATAGGCCGGGGCGAGCGGGTCGGAGCGGTCGATGTCGAACAGGGAGACGCCGATTTCGTGCTGAACCGCTCCGGTGTCGAAACGGGTGTAGGCGCGCAGTCCCTTGCTGTCGTAGGTGGCGTATCCGCTGGGATCCGTTGCGGAGCGGTCAAAATCCGACTCAGAGGTCATGTAGAGACCCGTCAGACCCACGGTCACGACATCGCTCAAGTCCTGTTCCAAGCCAAATGTGAGATTGGTGCCCTCGAACCCGTCCTTCTCGTCATTGCCCGGGCGGTTGGTGAACCCGTCGGTCTTCATATGCGACAGGTTGAAATAGAGCATGCCGCTGTCGCTTTCCATTTTTGTGGAAAGGCCCGCGGCATATGTGTTGTCGCTGCCCGCAGTGAGTTCGACCGTGGTGTTATAGCCCGGTGCGACGGCATTGTCGGTGCGGATGTCGATGAGGCCCGCGACGGCCTCGGAGCCGTAAAGCGCGGATTGCGAGCCTTTGAGCACCTCGATGGAGGAGATGCCGAAGCCGACCAGCCCGTTGAAGTCGTAGGCGATCTTGTTGCCGGTCATGTCGGTGACATCAATGCCGTTGATGCGGGTGGCAACATAGGCGGCGGGCAGGCCGCGAATGCGCAGGGAGGACGTAGACCCGATGCCACCGTTGCTGGAGTAAGAGAGACCGGGCAACCTATCGAGCAGGGTAAGTGTCGGCACTGCGGCGTCCGCGATGGCTGCGGCGTCGAGTTTTTCCACCGTTGCGCCGGTTTTGCTGGCGGGGACGGGGGTGAGGCTGCCGGAGATGATAATCTCATCGAGCAAGTAGGGAGTGTCTTCGAAGCTCTGGGCCTGAGCGGCGAAGGGCAGGATAAGTGCGGCGGTGGTCAGAAGCGACACGCGCAGGCTGTGTTTGACAGGCATATGTCAATCCTCGTGGAACGGGGCCGGGGGCCTCGTCGGTTGAAACGCATCTGCCGGAGGATATCTCCGCAGACAGTGAGAGCGTCACCGCTGCGGATGTGCCGCTTCCGTGACGCGCCCCGCGCCCGGGAAAGGGTGATCATCCAAGCAGGTCTCCTGGCTCACGGATCTCGGCGACAGCCAGCCTTCCCGGGGAGGTCCCAGTGGCTATGGTTGGCCTCGCTCACCGCTCACAGTTGCGGGGGCAGCCACGGCTTCGGTCCTTGGCAAGCGCGCAAAGGACCGTTCCGTGTTCCCTTTTCATCCGGATGGTCGCCGGAACTTGAATGGGTGCAGAAAAGCGAAATGGCCGGAGAAGTCAAGATTCTCAGGCCCGTTTTCCGGCCAGTCTTGTTGTCGCGTCACGTCGCGGAAGGCGGGTCAGCGTTTTTTCTTCATCGCGTCCAAGAGGGCCGCGCCGAATGCGCCCTGACTTTCAGGGGTACGAGGTTTGGGCGTGTTCGGGCCGCGGGGTCTGCCGCCTTTGTTCTGGTTCGGTGCGCCGTTGCGCGGCTGTTGAGCGGTCCGCTCGGAAGATGCCCCACCGTCCTTGCGCATCGAAAGCCCGATGCGTTTGCGGGGGATGTCGACTTCGGTCACACGGACAGAGACGATGTCCCCGGCTTTCACCACCTCATGCGGGTCCTTGACGAAGCGGTCGGCCAATTGGCTGACGTGGACCAGCCCGTCCTGATGCACGCCAATGTCGACAAACGCGCCGAAGGCCGCGACGTTTGTCACCGTACCCTCAAGTCGCATCCCGGGTTTGAGGTCTTTGATGTCCTCGACCCCGTCGGTGAAGGTGGCGGTTTTGAACTCGGGGCGTGGGTCGCGGCCGGGTTTTTCCAACTCCGTGAAAATATCGCGCACGGTGGGCAGGCCGAAATCCGTGGTGACGAACTGCTCGGCACGCAGCCCCTTGAGCGCCTCTGGCCTGCCCATGATGTCGCGCATGTCGCGGCCACAGGCTTTGACGATTTCGCGGGCGACATCGTAGGCTTCGGGGTGCACGGAGGAGGCGTCGAGGGGTTCTTCGCCATCACGGATGCGCAGGAAGCCCGCGCATTGCTCGAAGGCTTTCGGACCGAGACCGGAGACTTTCAGGAGCGATTTGCGCGACGGGAAGGCGCCATGGATGTCTCGGTGAATGACGATGCTTTGGGCTAACGATGGGCCGAGACCGGCGACCTGCGCCAAAAGCGGCGCGGAGGCCATGTTCAGATCAACCCCAACGGCGTTCACGGCGTCCTCGACCACGGCTACGAGCGCCTGAGACAGGCGGCGTTGATCGACATCGTGCTGATACTGGCCGACACCGATGCTTTCAGGCGTGATCTTCACGAGTTCCGCCAGCGGGTCTTGAAGGCGGCGGGCAATTGACACAGCGCCGCGCAAGGACACGTCGAGATCGGGGAATTCCTGTGCGGCCAGTTCCGAGGCGGAATAGACCGAGGCCCCCGCCTCAGAGACCACGACCTTGGTCGGGGCTTTGAGAGACGGCGGCAGCAGCCTGAGCGTTTCGCCCACGAGCTTTTCGGTCTCGCGGCTGGCGGTGCCGTTGCCGATGGCAATGAGTTCAACGCCGTGCCGCGTTACCAGATCAATGATTTTCGCCTCCGCCCCGCGCATATCCATTTTCGGCTGGAACGGGTAGAGCGTCGCGGTTTCCAAGAGCTTGCCGGTGGCGTCGACCACAGCGGCTTTGACGCCGGTGCGAATGCCCGGATCGAGGCCGAGCGTTGCCTTGGCACCAGCCGGGGCGGCCAGAAGAAGGTCCTTGAGGTTGCGTGAGAAGACGGTGATCGCGTCCTCATGGGCGCGCTGGCGCAACTCGCCCAACAGGTCGATGTGCAGCGAAATCGCGAATTTCACCCGCCAGGCCCAGCGTGCGACGGTACGGAGCCAAAGATCGCCCGGCTGATCGGACGAGGTGCCGAGATAAGAGGCGACCATGGCGATGGCGCGGTCGGCTCCGGTTTCCGGTTCGGGTGCGATCTCCATGGTGACGATCTCTTCCTTGGCGGCGCGCAGGATGGCGAGCGCGCGGTGAGACGCGATGTCGGACCATTTCTCAGAATGGTCGAAATAGTCGGAGAATTTCGCGCCTTCCTGTTCCTTGCCCGCGATGACTTTGGCGGTCACAAGTGCCTCGCGCCGCATGAAATCACGCAGCTTGCCCAAGAGTTCGGCGCTTTCCGACAGCTCTTCGGTCGCGATGTCGCGCGCACCGTTCAGGGCGTCTTTGACCGTGGGTACGGTTTCGGTGATGTAGGCTTCGGCCAGCTTTTCGGGATCGACAGAGCGATCCGCCTTGATCGCGGACAACAGTGGCTCCAACCCGTTTTCGCGGGCGATCATCGCCTTGGTCCGGCGTTTGGGTTTGTAAGGCAGGTAGATGTCTTCAAGGGTCGATTTGCTTTCGGCGCCTGCAATGGTGCGTTTCAGATCGTCGGTCAGCTTGCCCTGATCTTCGATGGATTTGAGGATCGTCACCCGGCGCGCTTCCAATTCACGCAAATACGACAGGCGGTCGTTCAGCAGACGCAATTGCGTGTCATCAAGCCCGCCCGTGACCTCCTTACGATACCGCGCGATAAACGGTACGGTCGCGCCCTCGTCCAAAAGCCCGATGGCTGCTGTGACTTGTGTCTGCGAGGCGGCAATGTCGGTGGCGATGGTGCGGGCGATACGGGCGGCGGTCTGCGGATCGGTGGGCGTGCTCAAATCTTGTCCTCCTGTCGGGAGATCTGTCTTAGCCCGCGCGGGCAGGGGCGCCAAGAGGGGAGATGGCTTGTCGACGGTCGATATGATATTTCTATCGGAATCTTTATTCTTGATCGGATTTTCGTCATGCTGAGCAAACTCGAAATGTTCATCGCCGTCGCCAAGGAAGGGCACTTCGGCCGTGCGGCGCTCTCGCTCGGGATCACCCAGCCAAGCCTTTCGGCGGGGATCAAGCAGCTTGAGGATCAACTCGGTGTGCAGCTCATTTTCCGTGGGTCACGCTTCGGCGGATTGACGCCGGAGGGGCAAAGGGCGCTCGTCTGGGCACGCAAGATTGTCGCCGACAGTCGGCAGTTGCGCGATGAAATGCGGGCGACGAAACACGGGCTTTCAGGGCAACTCAGACTCGCGGCGATTCCGACGGCGCTGACCTGGGCGGCGCGGATTTCGACCGTGTTCATGCAGGCGCATCCCAATGTACGGCTCTCGATCCTGTCGCGCCCCTCATCGCAAATCCTGACGATGCTGGACGATCTCGATGTCGATGCGGGGCTGACATACCTCGACAACGAGCCGCTGGGCCGGGTCAGTGCTGTGCCGCTTTATGAGGAACGGTATATGGTTGTGAGTTCGCAAGGCGGTGTTTTCGCGGGGCGCAAAAGCGTCGATTGGAGCGATCTCGACGGGGTTCCGATGTGCCTCTTGTCTCCGGAGATGCAGAACCGGCGGATCATTGATCGGAACCTGAGTGCTTTCGGTGTGATGCCGGAAGTGGGGGTCGAATCGAACTCGACCGTGGTGTTGATCGCCCATGTAGAGAGCGGCGGGTGGATCACTGTTCTACCCGAAGGCATCGCGCGTTTCCTGACAGAGGGTAAGGCGCTGGATCGCATTCCGCTGTCGGGTGGGGAGGTTGGGCATCGTGTCGGGCTGATTGCGCCGCATCGCGATCCGAACACGCCGGTTCTGGCCGCTCTATTGGTCGAGGCAGGACGGTTGTCCGAGCTGATCTGATAGGATTTTGCTATTGTTTGACGATTTAACGATATTGATTTCGCGATGCTGCACATGGTCTCATGACTGAAATGTATACGTTCGTATTCGAAGAGGTCAGCCATGACGCCAGCCCCGAACCCGCACGGGTCCGCAGATGACGGGACGATTGCGGAGATCATCTCTGCCCACGCTCATCTCGAAGGTCCGCTTTTGCCCATGCTGCACGCCTTGCAGGATGCGTTCGGGGTAATCCCGGCGACGGCGCATGATCCGATTTGCAAGGCGCTGTCGATCACCGCCGCCGAATTGAAGGGCGTGGTCTCCTTTTACCATGATTTTCGCGAGAAACCGGCGGGCAAGCATGTGTTGAAGATTTGCCGGGCGGAGGCCTGTCAGGCCATGGGTGGGGTCGGATTTGCCGAAGCTTTGCTTGCCAAGCTCGGCCTCGATTGGCACGGCACCACGCCAGACGGGAAACTGACGGTGGAGCCGGTCTATTGCCTTGGCCTCTGCGCCTGCGCACCCGCCGCGATGGTGGATGACAGGCTGATCGCTCGTGCCGACGAAGCGCAGGTGGAGAAGGCTCTGTCGGAGGTTTCGGCATGAAGATTTATGTTCCGATGGACAGCGCGGCCAAGGCGCTGGGCGCCGATGAGGTGGCTGCAAAGCTGGCGCAGGAGATCGCCGCACGCGGGATCGAAGCGGAGATTGTTCGCAACGGCACGCGCGGGATGATCTGGCTGGAGCCGCTGGTGGAGATTGAGAAAGACGGGGAACGTCTGGCCTATGGGCCGATCTCCGAAGGGGATGTCGCGGCACTTCTGGACGGCAGGATCGAGACGCTCGGCAAGGTCGAAGATATTCCATTCTTTGCCCGCCAGACCCGTCTGACCTTCGCGCGCTGTGGTCTGACCGATCCGCTGTCTTTGAGAGATTACGAGACCCATGGGGGGCTCGAAGGTCTCAAGCGTGCCACCGGCATGTCGCAGGATGCGATCATCGACGAGGTGAAGCTGTCGGGCCTGCGCGGTCGTGGCGGTGCGGGTTTCCCGACGGGGATCAAATGGGACACGGTGCGACTTGCGCATGCGCCGCAGAAATACATCGTGTGCAACGCCGATGAGGGCGACAGCGGCACCTTTGCCGACCGGATGATCATGGAGGGCGATCCCTTTACTCTGATCGAAGGCATGGCGATTGCGGGCTTGGGCTGTGGTGCGACCAAAGGCTATGTTTACACGCGTTCAGAGTATCCCGATGCCGTGGCCGTGATGCGGCGGGCGATCGAGATCGCGCGGGGCGCCGGGGTCTTGGGGGCGAATGTGCTCGGCTCGGGTAAAACATTCGATATGGAAGTTCGCGTCGGTGCGGGGGCTTATGTCTGCGGCGAGGAGACCTCGCTTCTCAACTCGCTCGAAGGCAAACGCGGCACGGTGCGCGCCAAGCCGCCGCTTCCAGCGCTTGAGGGCTTCCTTGGCCGTCCGACGGTTGTGAACAACGTGATTTCTCTGGCAACCGTGCCTGTGATTTTCGCGAAAGGTGCTGCGCATTACGCAAATTTCGGGTTGGGCCGCTCGAAAGGTACGATGCCGATCCAGATCGCGGGGAACGTCAAGCAAGGCGGCTTGTTCGAAACCGCCTTCGGCATGCCGCTTGGCACGTTGGTGAACGAGATTGCGGGCGGCACTGCCACCGGGCGTCCGATCAAGGCGGTGCAGGTCGGTGGGCCTCTGGGCGCCTATTTGCACCCGGACCAGTTCGATACGCCCTTTGGTTATGAGGAGTTCGACGGGCAAAAGGCGCTGATCGGGCATGCCGGGATCGTGGTGTTCGATGACAGCGCGGATATGCTTTCGATGGCGCGGTTTGCGATGGAATTCTGCGCGGTGGAGAGCTGTGGCAAATGCACGCCCTGCCGGATCGGTGCGGTGCGTGGCGTCGAGACGCTCGACCGGATCGCGGAGGGCGACGTGAACGCCATCCCGCTTTTGACAGACCTGTGCGAAGTGATGGTCGATGGATCGCTCTGTGCGCTGGGCGGGTTTACGCCCTATCCGGTGATGTCGGCGCTGCGCCATTTCCCGGAAGATTTCGCTCCCAAGAGTGCCCGCAAGGAGGCTGCAGAATGAAAGACTTTATCATTCCCTGGGAAACCGGCACGGGTGTGTATGACGATGTGGATCGTGGGACGCCTGCCAAGACCGGTAAGCCGGTGACGCTGACCATCGACGGGATGGAGATCACCGTGCCGGAAGGTACCTCTGTGATGCGTGCGGCGTCTGAGTTGGGCATTCAGGTGCCGAAGCTGTGTGCCACCGACAGTCTGGAGGCTTTCGGCTCCTGTCGTCTCTGTGCGGTGGAAATCGAGGGTCGGCGCGGCACGCCTACCTCCTGTACGACACCGGTGCATGCCGGGATGAAGGTTCATACCCAGACCGAGAAGTTGCGCAAATTACGCAAGGGAGTGATGGAGCTGTACATCTCCGATCACCCGCTCGATTGCCTGACCTGCGCGGCCAATGGCGATTGCGAGTTGCAGGATATGGCGGGGGCGGTCGGTCTGCGCGATGTGCGTTATGAGGCACCGAAGTCGGGCGTTCTGGCGAACCATTTCGAGGCGCGCAACACATCCGGCGAAGCCAATCCCGAATGGCTGCCGAAGGACGACAGCAACCCGTATTTCACCTATGATCCAAGCAAATGCATCGTCTGCAACCGCTGTGTGCGGGCCTGCGAAGAGGTGCAGGGGACGTTTGCGCTGACCATCGAAGGGCGCGGGTTCGATAGCCGTGTGGCCGTGGGGGCGGAGAATTTCCTTGCCTCCGATTGTGTGTCCTGTGGCGCCTGTGTGCAGGCCTGCCCGACCGCGACACTGCAAGAAAAATCCGTGATCGAGATGGGCACGCCGGATCGCTCCGTGGTGACCACCTGCGCCTATTGCGGTGTGGGCTGTAGCTTCAAGGCCGAAATGCAGGGCGATCAACTGGTGCGTATGGTGCCCTATAAGCACGGCAAGGCGAACCGGGGGCATTCCTGTGTCAAAGGCAGATTTGCCTATGGATATGCCACCCATAAGGATCGTATTTTGCATCCGATGATCCGCGACAGCATTGACCTGCCGTGGCGCGAAGTCTCCTGGGACGAAGCGCTGTCTTTCGCCGCCAAGAAGCTCGTCGGCCTTCAGGAAAAATACGGTCAGAAGAGCATCGGCGTAATCACGTCAAGCCGCTGCACCAACGAGGAAACCTACCTCGTCCAGAAACTCACCCGCGCTGTCTTCGGCAACAACAACACCGACACCTGCGCGCGGGTGTGCCACTCTCCGACCGGCTACGGGCTTGGTCAGACCTTTGGCACCTCGGCGGGGACGCAGGATTTCGACTCGGTCGAGAAATCCGACGTGGTGATGGTGATCGGCGCGAACCCCACGGACGGGCATCCGGTCTTTGCCTCGCGCCTGCGCAAACGGTTGCGGCAGGGGGCCAAGCTGATCGTGGTGGACCCGCGTCGGATTGATCTCTTGGAGACGCCACATCTGGGTGAGGCGCATCACCTTGCGCTGCGGCCCGGAACGAATGTGGCCGTGGTCTCGGCCATTGCCCATGTCATTGTGACCGAAGGGCTTTACGATCCAACGTTCATCGCGGAGCGCTGCGATCTCGACGCCTGGGAAGATTACAAGGCGTTCATCTCGGACGAGCGCCATGCGCCTGAGGCAACCGAAGCGCTGACCGGCGTACCCGCTTTGACACTCCGCGAGGCAGCGCGCGCTTTTGCCCAAGGGGGTAATGGCGCGATCTATTATGGCCTCGGCGTCACCGAGCATTCGCAGGGCTCGACGACCGTGATGGCCATCGCCAACCTTGCGATGATGACCAGCAACATCGGGCGCGAAGGCGTGGGGGTGAACCCGCTGCGCGGGCAGAACAATGTGCAGGGCTCTTGCGATATGGGCTCTTTCCCGCACGAACTGCCGGGGTATCGCCATGTGAAATTACCGGAAGTGCGCAGGATTTTCGAAGACACCTGGGGTGTGGCGCTTGACCCGGAACCCGGCCTGCGCATCCCGAACATGCTCGACGCGGCGGTCGACGGGACCTTCAAAGGGCTCTATTGTCAGGGCGAAGACATCCTGCAATCCGACCCGGACACCAAACATGTGGCCGCCGGGCTCGCCGCCATGGAATGCGTCATCGTGCATGATCTCTTTTTGAATGAGACCGCAAATTACGCTCATGTTTTCTTGCCTGGATCGAGCTTTTTGGAAAAAGACGGTACATTCACCAATGCCGAGCGCCGGATCAACCGGGTGCGCAAGGTGATGGCGCCGAAGAACGGCTATGAGGATTGGCAGGTGACGCAGATGCTCGCCAATGCCGTTTTGAAAGAGACGGGTGGCAAGCCGTGGAATTACACACATCCGGCGGAAATCATGGCGGAGATCGCCGCGACCACACCGTCTTTTGCGGGCGTCGATTATGCGCTGCTCGAAGAGAAAGGGTCGGTGCAGTGGCCCTGTAACGAAGACCACCCGGATGGCACGCCTTTGATGCATGTCGACGGGTTTGTGCGCGGCAAGGGGCGGTTCATCGTCACTGAATATATTGCGACAGATGAGAAGTCCGGGCCGCGTTTCCCGCTCTTGCTCACCACGGGACGCATTCTCAGCCAGTACAACGTCGGCGCGCAGACGCGGCGGACGGAAAACGTGGTCTGGCACGATCAGGACGTGTTGGAAATCCACCCTCATGACGCCGAAAATCGGGGTCTCCGGGATGGCGATTGGGTGCGTCTGGCGTCGCGCTCGGGGGAAACCTCGCTACGCGCGAAGATCACCGACCGGGTCAGCCCGGGCGTGGTTTACACGACCTTCCACCACCCGGACACGCAGGCCAATGTCATCACCACGGATTACTCCGACTGGGCGACGAACTGCCCGGAATACAAGGTGACGGCGGTGCAGGTTTCGCCTTCCAACGGGCCAAGCGAATGGCAGGAACGCTACATCGCGCAAGCCGAGCAGTCGCGGCGTATCGAGGCTGCCGAATGAGCATGGTCGACGCCCTGCCGGAAGAAGCGCCCGTTGCGCTGGTCTATAATGGCTCGACGGCGGCGGTGATGATGGCGTCTCCATTTGATCTTTCGGAGTTTTTGACGGGGTTTGCTGTGTCGGAAGGCATTGTGTCCGAGGCCTCTGAAGTCACCGAGATTTCGGCGATCAAACATGCCCACGGCTATGAGGTACGCGGGCGTATTCCGGAGGACTGTTCTGCGGCGATGGATGCGCGGCGGCGGGCGTCAGTGGGACCGATGGGATGTGGGTTGTGCGGGATCGAAAGCCTCGATGAGGCGACGGTCTTTCCGGGAACTGTGACGCCGATGGCGGCGGGGCTGGAGACCCATGCACGCGCGGCTTTGGAGGCGCTGAACGCCGGGCAGAAACGCCGCGATCAGGTGGGCGCGATGCATGCCGCGGGGTTCTTTACAGCAGACGGATTGGTGATGCTGCGCGAAGACGTGGGGCGGCACAATGCGCTCGATAAACTGATCGGGGCGCTGGGTGGAACGGATGTGAGACAAGGCGCGGTGATCATCACCTCGCGGCTCTCCGTCGATCTGGTCCAGAAATGCGTGCGCGCCGGGATTTCTGGGCTGTTTGCGCTGTCCTCGCCGACGCGGGCGGCGGTGGAACTGGCTCGGGAGACGGGGCTGACATTGATGGTGCTGCGCCGGGAGGCAGTGGTGGCCTACACGGACGAGACGGAGAATTGCGCATGACCGATGCGAAAATGGTGCTGATGGCCAATCAGATCGCAAGCTTTTTTGAAACCCAGCCAGGCGATCAGGTGGCGGGTGTAGCGGTACATCTCAAGGATTTCTGGGAGCCCCGGATGATTTCGCAGCTCAAGACCTATCTGGGACAGGGCGGTGAGGGGCTTCATGCGTTGGTGGTCGAGGCCGGTCAGGCGCTTTGAGGGAATCAAAATAACATTGAAAAACCCCGCACTATGGCGGGGTTTTGTTGTTTTGAAAAATTAGGACCGCGGACGTTCCTTTTTCGGATCGTAATGCGGGAAGGGGGCGACACGGGCGGAGTAGCGTTTCATATGCCCGTCAAGCTGGCCGACTTCGACCTGCGTGCCCTCTTCGGCATGCGCTACGTCGATGCGGGCGAGCGCAATCCATTGGCCTGTGCGGGGGCTGCGCATTGCGGAGCAGATCTCGCCCACCTGGGCGCGACCGATGCGGATGCAATCGCCATGGGCCACGGCGTTCTGACCGTCGATTTCCAGCCCCACGAATTTGCGCGACGGGGTTTCCTTGCGCCGTAGCAGGGCGTCACGCCCGACGAAATCGGCACTCTTGGATTTCAAAGGAACGGTGAAACCGACACCGGCCTCGAAGGGATCTGTCTGATCGGAGAAGTCATAGCCCGCGAAGACCAGCCCGGCCTCGATGCGCACGAGGTCCAGAGCAGCAAGGCCCATCGGCTTCATGCCGACCTTTTGACCGGCCTCCCAGACGGCTTTGAAAATCTCCGCGCCGTGCTTCGGATGGCAGAAAATCTCATAGCCCAGCTCGCCAGTGTAGCCGGTCCGCGAGATCACCACGGGGAGGCCTTCGTGGTCGCCAAGACGGGCGGGGGTGAAGCGGAACCAGCCCATCTCCGTCAAATCAGGATGATGTGGGGCGGTCCAGAACAGTTCATTGATCAAATCACGCGATTTCGGCCCTTGGACGGCGAGGTTGTGCATTTGGTCGGTGGAGGAGCGGATCATGACGTTGAGGCCAAGACGCTTGGCCTCTTCGCGCATCCAGACGCCGCCCTCGTCCGAGCCACCGATCCAGCGGAAATTATGCTCGCCCAGACGGAACAAAGTGCCGTCGTCGATCATGCCTCCGTGCGGATAGCACATGGCGGAATAGACCACCTGACCCACGGCGAGTTTTTCGACATTGCGGGTGAGGACCCAGTTCATCAGGGCCTCGGCATCGGGGCCGGTGACTTCGAATTTGCGCAGCGCGGAAAGGTCCATGACCACCACGCCTTCGCGGCAGGCCCAATAGCTCTCGATCACGTCGCATTCGGGGAACGTGTTCGGCAGCCAGAACCCGTTGTAGTCGGTAAAATCGCGGGTCATCGCGGCGAAGGAGTCATAAAAGGCGCTTTCACGCGTCATGATCGGATCCTCGTCAGGGGTCGGGCGCCAAGCGGTGGCGCGGGAAAAGCGTTCTTCGGCGGTGTAGGTGCGCACATGGATGTCGGTGAGATGCCAGCCATTGGCGGCGGAGGTGTCATCGGGGCAGGACGACGACACACACACGAGATCGGTCAGAGCGCGCAGCAATACGTAATCGCCGGGGCGGGACCACGGCTCATCCGCTAGCATCACACCGTGTTCGTCGATCGCAGTGTTGAAGAAGAAATTCGCCGCCATCCAGCCGGGACGGGCGGGAATGCCGTAAGGGTCCAAGACCGCGTTGAAATTGTCGGAACAGTTGGTGTGTCCGGGGTAGCCGATGTCGTCGTAATATTTGGCATTGCACGCAAGACCAAAGGCGTCATGACGACCACAGGTGTCTTGCACAACTTCGACAAGCGGTGTCAGATCATGGTCGAAATATTTCGAATGCAGACCAGGCATCGGATAGGCGTGGCCCTGGATCGTGCGGGTGGTGGTGACGTCGAGCGGGTGGAAAATGGCCTTGTCGACCTTGCGCGCGTCGAAGCACTGGAAATCGGTGCATTGGCGGCCGTCGACATCCATGATCTGGATGAATTCGCCCTTTTTGACGGTATAGGCCTGCGCCGTGGCCGAGGCGATGCGGATGTCTTGTAGCGTGTCGGCAAGCGGGTCGGGGAGGGCGAAAGAGCCCGCCTGACGGGGCTCGGCGCGGATGATCGTCACCGTGAGCGGTGTGGCGGTGTTTTGCGCCTCGAAATCCGGCTCAAACGCGGGGGCGGTGATCAGTAACCAGCCCGCGTTCTGTGTGGTGAAACTTACGCCTTCGCCCGCCGCACTGCTGCCGGAGAACAGGCCGATGGTCTTGGCGCCGGTCAGGTCGATCTGACGCTTGGAAAGGCCCAGACGGAGGCGGGCCATGCCGGGCAGGGGGCTATTTACTGTCGCGCGGAGTGCCTCGCCCGAGGCATCGGCGGACCAGCCGAGAACACCGGGGTCGATACGCCCGTTGGGGTGGGCGGCCAGCAATTCGCAACGCTGCCCGCCCTCGGTGTTGATGATGGTGATCCGGTCGCCGGGCTTCAGCTCCAAAAGCGTTGCACCACCGCCTTGGACGGTGTGACGTTCCTCGTTCGAGGCGAGCGTAAAGGCCGAGGCGCGGCGGGGAATGGACCCCTTGGGCGCCCCCGGACGAAAGGGAAGGCCGGAAGGATTGAGGATCAACGGGACCTCCATCGGTCTGAATAAAAAAAATCCGGGGGTGCAGGGGGCGCGACCCCCGGATCAGGGGAGAGAGATGTGCCTGTAAAACGGGCGCAAGAAGGTCAGTTCTGCAAATAGGCTTCCATGCTGTCGTCCAGCGCGTCTTTCCACGGTGTGTGGTGGACGGGGGCCATGGTGCCGGTGATCACGGATTTATAGCAGTTGTCACGGAAGGCCATGATGTCCTTCGCCTTGTGTTTCTTCCACTCGAAGAAGGCCTCGCAAGCGCCGTCGATGTCGAAGGATGGGTAGTCGGTATCGGCGACCAGTTCCTTGACGTAATCCGCCTGATACTTGATCGCATATTTCACATCGTCATCGGCGTCTTCACGCTCCACGCGTTCCTTGACGTCGGCTTCCAAGATGGCCTTGTCGGCGGGCACTTCGATGCGACCGAGGATGATATCCCGCACGTACCAGGCCTGCGCATCGAACATGTTGAAGGTGAACCACTGGTCCTGCATGCCGAGATAGAAGAGCTTTGGATTGTGGACATAGACGACGCCCTTGTAGAGATCGGCGGTTGCCAGACGGTTTTTGGTTTTGAGGCGCAGATCGTCGGGCAGGAAGGGGAAATAGTGTTTGTAGCCGGTGCAGAGGATGATCGCATCGACATCCTTGGTGGTGCCATCGGCGAAGAAGACGGTCTTGCCTTCGACTTTTTGCAGAGCGGGTTTTTCTTCCCAGTTGTCCGGCCATTTGAAGCCCATCGGCGCGGAGCGGTAGCAGGTCGTGATCGAGTTCGCGCCGTATTTCCAGCATTGCGAGCCGATGTCTTCGGCGGAGTAGGAGGCGCCCACGAGAAGCACGTCTTTGCCCTCGAATTCGCGGGCGTCGCGGAAGTCGTGGGCGTGAACGATGCGGCCGTTGAACTGTTCGAAACCGGGGTATTCGGGCACGTTCGGCGAGGAGAAGTGGCCTGAGGCGACGATCACATTGTCGAAACGCTCTTTGTAGACGCGGTCCTCGACCATGTCGTGTACGGTGACGACGAAATCGCCTTTTTCCTCATCGTATTCGACCCAGCGGATGACGGAGGAGAAGCGGATCCATTTGCGCACGTCGGCCTTGATCACGCGGCCTTCGATATAGTCGAACAACACGGCGCGCGGTGGGTAGGAGGCGATCTGCTTGCCGAAATGTTCCTCGAAGGAATAGTCGGCGAACTCCAACCCTTCTTTCGGGCCGTTCGACCAGAGGTAGCGATACATGGAGCAATGAACGGGCTCGCCGTTCTCATCGACGCCGGTGCGCCAGGTGTAGTTCCACAGCCCGCCCCAGTTCGATTGCTTCTCAAAACAGACGACTTCCGGGATTTCCGCGCCTTGCTGGGCGGCGGACTGGAAAGCGCGCAGTTGAGCGAGGCCGGAGGGGCCCGCGCCGATGACGGCGACTCGTTTGGTCATGTTCAATAACTCCCGTTGGGTTAGTGTGCTGGTATGGACCAATATCATTAATTGGTTCTTTTGGATTTACTCCGGTTTGGTCCAAAAATTTTCTGATGGTCAATGAATTTTCTTTAGAGGAATATGGAATTCAGAGAATGAATGGGTCATTTGGCCTATTTTTGAGCGTGAGGTGAAAAAATGAGCACCACTTCTCTAGCGCAGAGGCTGGTTGTGGCGGGGTCTTTGCCACGATTGAGCGTGCAGGACCGGGCACCGATCCGGGTCGGCGCGCTGGTGCCGATGTCAGGGTCAGAGGAGCGCTGGGGTCGACCGGGTGTCGATGGTTGTCGGCTCTGGGTCGATTGGATCAATGCCCATGGAGGTATGATGGTCGGTGGGCGGCGGCATCTGGTGGAGTTGATCGTGCATGACAGTGCGTCGGGTGCGACGGCGACGCTTGAGGCGGCGCGGCAGATGGTAGAAGCACAGCGGGTGCGGCTTGTCCTGACGCTGGGCGGCGGCGATCTTGGGTTGGCGCTCGCGTATCTGATGGATCGCCGGGTGCTGACCGCGACGCTTTTGCCGTCGGATTTGTCGCCGGATCACCCCTATCTCATCGCGCCCGCCGAGGTGCATCCCTTCTTTAACGTGACCGGGGTCGACTGGCTGGCGCGTACCCGCCCGGAGGCGAAACGCGTGGCGCTGTGTTCCCAGACCGATCTCATGGGCCTGCCGTCACTTGCGACCTACCGCGCGGCCTTCGATGTCGCCGGACGGGAGATCGTGAGCGAAGTGCTTTACGATGCGGAGACGGGCGATGCGCGGGAGATCGTGACGGAGATGCTGGCGGAAAACCCGGATGTGTTGTGCTGGTGCTCGTCTGCGCCGCCGATGATCGAGGCGCTGACCGTCGCGGCTTTCGAGGCCGGGTTTCAAGGCGAAATCCTCGCCTGTACCTGCGACAATTATCAGAACCTGATCGCGCGGACATCGCCGGCGTTCATGGAGCGCTTCACTTTCCAGTTCCCGGATTTCGATGATCCGGCACTCGCCGACACGACGTTTTTCTTTCATCGCCCGAAAGTCTTCTTCGACTCGTATAACGAGCGCTTTCCGGAGGAATGGACGGCGGTGAGCTGGGAATATGCGTCGATCCTTGATCTCTGGCACGAGGCGGTGGAGACGGCGGACAGCCTCAACAGTGCTTCGGTTCTGGCCGCGCTCAAGCGCGGACGGCGAATGCCACATGTTTTCGGGCTTGCGAACTGGTGGGGGACGGAGGTCTACGGCATCGACAATGCGCTGGTCGGAGACTGGCCGGTGGTCGCGATCCGTGACGGGCGCGCACGCATTCAGGAATTCGGTTCGGTGCTGAACTGGCTTGAGAGCCATGGCGAGGAACTGATGGCGGAACTGGGTGCGGTGGGCCAGCTCTGGCACCAGCGGGGCAAACCGGATCTGGCCGGGGCGCTGGCCGAGAGTTGATATGATAGAGAGATATTAAGAGACAGATCGACAGGAGACGAGTTTGAAGACGGAGCAGACAATTTTGCGGCAAAACCCGCATGCGGTGAAAGAGCAACGGGAAAAAAACCTCGAAGTGGCAATCGGGCGTCAGGTGCGCGAGTTGCGCAAGCGAGCGCGGATGACGGGGGCGGATCTGGCTGCGCAGACGGGGCTTTCCGTGGGAATGCTCTCGAAGATCGAGAATGGTGTGATTTCGCCCTCGCTCAACACGATTTCGGCGCTGGCCCATGCCTTGCGCGTGCCGTTGGTTCAGTTGTTCTCGGGCTATGAGGAAGAGCGTGGCTGTATGCATGTGAAAGCTGGCGAAGGGGTCGAGATTGAACGTGCGGGGACGCGGGCCGGGCATCAGTATAATCTTCTGGGGCATATCGGTTCGAACAACTCGGGTGTCGTGGTCGAACCCTATCTGATTACACTGGACAGCGCGTCCGACCGTTTTCCGGCGTTCCAGCATGAGGGTATCGAAATGCTTTATATGCTGGAGGGGCGGGTGAACTACCGGCATGGCGATCAGATTTACGATCTGGAGCCTGGGGACTCGCTTTTGTTCGATTCGGATGCGCCGCATGGGCCGGAGGAGATCGTTGAGCTTCCGGCAAAATACTTGTCGATCATCACCTATCCGCAGGCGCGCTGACGAGGTTCTGGATTTCCGTGCTGCACAATTCTCGGGCGGCTGATGCGGATCGGTCGCCTGTTTGCGTAAAAAAGGGGCGATTTTCCTGTCGGTAAGTATTTTTTCCAAATAGGAGATCAAGTTTCTTGAAAGGAAAATAGTTTTCTCTTTAGTGAGATTGTGACGGCGCGAGACGCCGAAGACTCACCCACTACGGAGGAACCTATGTGTGGCATTGTTGGCCTCTTCCTGAAAAAGGATGAACTGCGCCCGCAACTGGGCGATATGCTGACCGATATGCTCATCACCATGACCGACCGCGGCCCGGACAGCGCCGGGATCGCGATCTATGGCGACGAGACGGACGGTATGGTGAAAATCACGGTCCAGTCGGACACGCCGGACGAGGCCTTTGCCGATCTCGACGCTGCGGTCTGTGCCGTGATTGACGCGCCGGTGACAATCAAGGTGGTCGACACCCATGCGGTTCTGACCCTGCCGGAAGCTGCCGAGAAAGCGGCCATTGCCTTCCTTGAAGAGAAGGGCCTGCGGATCATGGGGTCCGGCGCATCCATGGAGATTTACAAGGAAGTCGGCCTTCCGAAAGACGTTGCGGCCCGTTTCGGCCTGCGCGAGATGGGCGGTTCCCACGGTATTGGCCACACCCGCATGGCGACCGAGTCTGCCGTGACCACGATGGGTGCGCACCCTTTTTCCACAGCTGACGATCAGTGCCTCGTGCACAACGGTTCGCTGTCGAACCACAACCAGATGCGCCGTAAACTCGCCAAGAAAGGCGTGTTCACCCGCTCCGAGAACGACACCGAAGTGGGCGCTGCCTATATTTCTTCGCGTATCGCCGAGGGGGCGACGCTCGGTGAGGCTCTGGAGGGTACGATTGAGGACCTCGACGGGTTCTTCACCTTCGTGACCGGGACCAAGAATGGCTTCGGCGTCGTGCGCGACCCGATCGCCTGCAAACCCGCCGTGATGGCCGAAACCGACGATTACGTCGCCTTCGCCTCAGAGTATCGTGCCTTTGCAGACCTGCCGGGCATCGACGCAGCCCGCGTCTGGGAGCCGGAACCCGCAACTGTTTACTTCTGGGAGCGCTGAACCAATGACCACGACGCTTGATAAGACAGTGCTCGACATGACCGAAATGGAACTCCGGGAGGTCAACACCACGCTTCAGGCCGCAGCCAAAGCCAAGGCCAATGAAGCTTTCGTCATCACCAATCCGCGCGGCTCTCACGCCATGGCCGTGGGTCTCGACGGTCCGATCAACGTGACGATCAAGGGCTCCACCGGTTACTACTGTGCCGGGATGAACAAGGAAGCCACCGTCACCGTCGAAGGTTCCGCCGGACCCGGTGTCGCCGAAAACATGATGTCCGGCACCGTGACCATCGAAGGTGATGCCTCGCAATATGCGGGCGCCACCGGCCACGGCGGTCTTCTGAACATCAAGGGCAATGCCTCCTCGCGCTGCGGTATCTCGATGAAGGGCATCGACATCGTGGTGCATGGCAACATCGGCCATATGTCCGCCTTCATGGCGCAGAAAGGCAACCTCGTGGTGCTGGGCAATGCCGGTGATGCGCTGGGAGACTCGCTCTATGAGGCCCGCCTCTTCGTGCGCGGCACGGTGAAATCTCTGGGCGCCGACTGCATCGAGAAAGAGATGCGCCCGGAGCATATCGAGATCCTCAAGGAACTTCTCGAAAAAGCCGGTGCCGACGCCAGGCCGGAAGAGTTCAAACGCTACGGCTCAGCGCGCAAACTCTACAATTTCAACATCGACCACGCCGACGAATACTGAGGAGCGCGATATGGACAAGACACCTCAAACCGAACCGCGTCAGAGCTGGACCTTCTCCAACTCGATCAACTCGGAAATCCGTCGTGCGGCTGCCTCCGGCATCTACGACATTCGTGGTGGTGGCGCGAAACGCCGTGTGCCACATTTCGACGATCTACTGTTTCTTGGTGCCTCGATGTCGCGCTATCCGCTCGAAGGTTACCGCGAGAAATGCGACACCTCCGTCACGCTCGGCACGCGGTTCGCGAAAAAGCCGATTGAGTTGAAAATCCCGATCACCATCGCGGGCATGTCCTTCGGCGCACTGTCCGGTCACGCGAAAGAGGCTCTGGGCCGTGGCGCGACCATGGCGGGGACGTCTACGACCACCGGTGATGGGGGCATGACCGAGGAAGAGCGGGGTCACTCTGAGAAGCTCGTCTACCAATATCTGCCCTCGCGCTACGGCATGAACCCGGACGATCTGCGTCGCGCGGACGCCATTGAGATCGTGGTGGGGCAGGGTGCGAAACCGGGTGGCGGTGGGATGTTGCTGGGTCAGAAGATCACCGAGCGCGTGGCTGGAATGCGCGACCTTCCTGTCGGCATCGACCAGCGCTCCGCCTGTCGTCATCCCGACTGGACCGGACCGGATGACTTGGAGATCAAGATCCTCGAAATCCGCGAAATCACCAACTGGGAAAAGCCGATCTACATCAAGGTCGGTGGCGCACGCCCCTATTATGACGTGGCGCTGGCCTGTAAGGCGGGTGCGGATGTCGTGGTCCTCGACGGCATGCAGGGCGGCACGGCAGCCACGCAGGACGTGTTCATCGAGCACGTCGGTCAGCCCACTCTGGCCTGCATTCGTCCGGCCGTTCAGGCGTTGCAGGACCTCGGCCTGCACCGCGAAGTGCAACTCGTCGTTTCCGGCGGCATCCGTACCGGCGCGGACGTGGCGAAGGCTCTGGCGCTTGGCGCGGATGCGGTGGCCATCGGCACGGCGGCTCTGGTGGCGCTGGGCGACAACGATCCCAAATGGGAGGCCGAATACAACAAACTGGGCACCACCGCCGGCGCTTACGACGACTGGCATGAGGGGCGCGATCCGGCGGGGATCACCACGCAGGACCCGGAGTTGATGAAACGCCTTGATCCGGAAGCGGCGGGCCGCAAGCTGCGCAACTACCTCAATGTGATGACGCTGGAATGCCAGACCATCGCACGCGCCTGTGGGCACAACCACGTTCACAACCTCGAACCCGAGGACCTTTGCGCGCTGACCATGGAGGCGGCTGCCATGGCGCAGGTGCCGCTGGCGGGGACCAACTGGTACCCGGGAAAATCGGGCTTCTGAGGCCCAAGAAGAGGGGCCTTCGCGCCCCTCTTTCACCGACAGGGAATAGGGAAAGACAAATGAGCAAACTTGCCAAATTCGCCGAAGAAAAAGGCGTGAAATATTTCATGATCTCCTACACCGATTTGTTCGGGGGGCAGCGCGCCAAACTGGTTCCGGCCTCGGCGATTGCGGATATGGAGGAAGACGGTGCGGGCTTTGCGGGCTTTGCGACCTGGTTCGACATGACGCCCGCGCACCCCGATATGCTTGCGGTGCCGGACCCGGATGCCGTCATTCAGTTGCCGTGGAAGCCGGAGGTCGCCTGGGTGGCCGCGGATTGCATCATGGAAGGCGAGGCGGTTGAACAGGCCCCGCGCAACGTGTTGAAAAAACTGATCAAGGAGGCCGCCGACGAAGGTCTGCGCGTCAAGACCGGGATCGAAGCCGAATTCTTCATCCTCACCCCCGAGGGCGACAAGATCTCCGATCCGTTCGATACGGCGGAAAAGCCCTGTTACGACCAACAGGCCGTGATGCGCCGCTATGACGTGATCGCCGAGATTTGCGATTACATGCTGGAACTGGGCTGGGGCCCGTATCAGAACGACCACGAGGACGCCAACGGCCAGTTTGAAATGAACTGGGATTTCGATGACGCGCTGATCACCGCCGATCGTCACAGCTTTTTCAAGTTCATGGTGAAATCCGTGGCCGAGAAACACGGGTTGCGCGCCACCTTCATGCCGAAACCGATCCAAGGTTTGACCGGCAACGGCTGTCACGCGCATATCTCGGTTTGGGACCTCGACGGCGAGACCAACGCGTTTGCGGGCAAAGCGGCGGGTCAGGTGGGCGAAGTGGGGCTGTCTGAGCAGGGCGGTTACTTCCTTGGCGGCATCATGAAACACGCCGAAGCGCTGGCCGCGATCACCAACCCGACGGTGAACTCCTACAAGCGGATCAACGCACCGCGCACCATGTCGGGCGCAACCTGGGCGCCGAACACGGTCACATGGACTGGCAATAACCGTACCCACATGGTCCGCGTGCCGGGGCCGGGCCGTTTTGAACTGCGCCTGCCGGATGGGGCGGTGAACCCCTATCTGCTGCAAGCCGTGATCATCGCCGCCGGTCTGTCGGGTATCCGCTCCAAAGCCGATCCCGGCCCGCGTTACGACATCGACATGTATGCCGAAGGTCACAAGATCGAAGGTGCGCCGAAACTTCCGCTCAACATGCTGGATGCGATCCGCGCCTATGACGCCGATCCGGAACTCAAGACCATGCTGGGCAGTGATTTTTCCGCCTCTTACATCAAGATGAAACATCAGGAATGGAATTCCTTCGTGTCGCATTTCTCGCGTTGGGAAAAAGACAACACGCTGGACATCTGATCGAAAGTCCCCCCCTGATCCAAAGTCCCTGGATGGCGGCTCCAGACCCGCCATCGTCCCCAAGGCCCGGTTCACGCCGGGCCTTGTTTTTTGCGCAGGGTTGAGGGGGGCGTGCCGAAGAGTTTACGGAAGGCGTCGGAGAAATGTGCCTGAGAGGAAAACCCGGTCATCTGGGCAATCTCGGTCAGTGGGATGTGCGTCGAGGAAATCAATTCTTTACTTGTTTTCAAACGGATGCGGCGATATTCTTCCATGATCGAGCGTCCGGTCACCTCGCGAAACTGGCGCTGCAATTGCCGGGTCGAAAGGCCCGCGAGGGCTGCGATCTGGTCTTGGTCCAGAGGGTCGGCGATATGGCTTTCCATCAGTTCCAAAGCGGCCTCGACCGGGATCGGAAGAGCGCCATAGCGCCCGGTGATGGAGCTTCGCTGTGGCGCGTCGGCGCCGCGCACTTCGGTCTGGATGAACCAGTCTGAAATCCTTTGGGCAAAGCTCGTTCCATGGTCGCGTGCGATGATTGCATGCATCATGTCGAGGGGCGCGGAGCCGCCCGCGCAGGTGTAGCGGTCGCGGTCGATGACGAACAAACGCCGCTCCAAAAGCCAGTCTCCGGGCATCCTGTCGAAGTCGCCATAATGGTGCCAGTGGACAGTGAAACGCCGGTTCTCCAGAAGCCCCGCTTTCGCAAGAATAACCGCGCCGCCGGAGATGCCGCCGAGCGCCACGCCGGAGCGATCCGCCTGCCTGAGCCAGGCGAAAAGGGCAGGGTCATTGACCCGCGCCGGATCGCCGCCCGCGACCACGAAAACCAGATCGAAGCGGGGGAAAAGATCGCGGAAAGAGCGGGTCTCGAACGCCCCGCCAACGGAGGATTTCACCATGTCGCCAGAGTTTGAGAGCAGCGTTACCTCATAGCGCAGCGTGGGCGAAAACAGGTTCGCAGCGCGCAGCGGTTCGAGCGCTGAAGCGGTCGACAAAAGGGCGAAACCATCGACCAGCAGAAAGGCGATTCTCTTCATTTTTGCGCCTTCCCGAAAAACATGAAATAGCGTCCTGATTTTGAAAATATACGACCTGATTATGGAGGTACAGAGTGAAAATCGCCGCTAGAAAGGGATCAGACGAAGGAGCGCACTCGCATGAAATTCTCTGGTTTCAAAGTCGTGAAAGAGGCCCTGACCGGGCACAAGGGCTGGACGCCGCTGTGGCGTAACCCGGACCCGAAACCCTCCTATGACATCGTGATCGTCGGCGGCGGCGGGCATGGGCTTGCGACGGCCTTTTATCTGGCGAAAACCTTTGGCGAGCTGAAGGTTGCAGTGCTGGAAAAGGGCTGGCTCGGCTCCGGCAATATCGGGCGGAACACGACGATCATTCGTTCCAACTACCTGCTGCCGGGCAACGAGCCGTTCTATGAATTCTCGATGAAGCTCTGGGAAAATCTAGAGCAGGAAACCAATTTCAACTCGATGGTGTCGCAACGCGGGATCATCAACCTGATCCACACGGATGGGCAGCGCGATGCTTATCGCCGTCGCGGCAATGCGATGATGCTGGCCGGTGCGGGCGCGCGGCTTTTGTCGCGTGACGAGGTCAAGGAGATGGTGCCCTTCCTGAATTTCGACAATGCGCGCTTCCCGATCAAGGGCGGGCTGATGCAGGAACGGGCGGGTACGGCGCGCCACGATGGTGTGGTCTGGGGCTATGCCCGTGGCGCAGATCAGCGCGGCGTCGACATCATCCAGAATTGCGAAGTCACCGGCTTCAAGATCGAGAACGGCAAGGTTTTGGGTGTCGACACCTCACGCGGCTTTATCGGGGCGAAGAAGGTCGGTGTGGCCGTGGCGGGTTCTTCCGGGCGCGTGATGGAAAAGGCGGGCATGCGCCTGCCGATCGAAAGCCATGTGTTGCAGGCCTTTGTGTCAGAAGGACTCAAGCCGACCATTCCGGGCGTCATCACCTTTGGCGCGGGGCATTTCTATGTCAGCCAGTCCGACAAGGGCGGGCTTGTGTTTGGGGGCGACATCGACGGCTACAATTCCTATGCGCAGCGCGGCAACCTACCGGTGGTCGAGGATGTGCTCGAAGGCGGCATGGCGCTCATGCCGATGATCGGGCGCGCACGGCTTTTGCGCAGTTGGGGCGGCATTATGGATATGTCCATGGACGGCTCGCCGATCATTGACCGGACCCATATCGACGGGCTCTATCTCAACGCCGGCTGGTGTTACGGCGGGTTCAAGGCGACGCCCGCCTCCGGCTATGCCTTTGCGCATTTACTCGCGACCGGGCGTCCGCATGAGACCGCGACCGCCTATCGTCTCGACCGGTTCGAGCGTGGTTATGTCATCGACGAAAAGGGCGTTGGCGCCCAACCCAACCTGCATTGAGGTGAAAAGATGCTGATCCCTCATCCCCTTCTCGGCCTGCGCGACAGTCAGGAATTCACTTATCTGGGCGATGCCAACCTGATGTTCCGGCCCGATGCGGCGGCGGAGAATGCTGAAGCGGCGTTCTGCGACTATGTGTTCCAGCGTGACAACCCGGCGGGCGTTCACCGCGAGCTTTGGTTCCACGAACAGGGCGACCGGAGCTGGCTTGTCGTCACGCGCGACACCACCACGCATGAAATCCTCGGGGCGGAACTGGCCTCGAACGTCAAACTGGGAGCGGCAGAATGACCCGTCTGACCGGTGGTCTGATCGATCGCAACGCGCCACTGAACTTCACTTTCAACGGCAAGGCGTACAAAGGCTTTCAGGGCGACACACTGGCCTCCGCGTTGCTTGCCAATGGCGTGCAGCTCATGGGCCGGAGCTTCAAATATCACCGCCCGCGCGGTGTCGTAGCGGCGGGGTCTGAGGAACCCAACGCCATGGTCGAGTTGCGCACCGGCGCAAGGCAGGAACCGAATACGCGCGCCACGGTGGCCGAACTGTTCGACGGGCTGACGGCGCGCTCGCAAAACCACATGGGGCCGCTGCATCGCGACTTTCTGGCGGTGAACGACCTTTTGTCGCCCTTTTTTGCTGCGGGGTTCTATTACAAGACGTTCATGTGGCCGAAAGCGTTCTGGGAAAAGCTTTATGAGCCCATGATCCGCAAGGCGGCGGGGCTTGGTTCGCTCTCGATGCAGCCGGACCCCGACGATTACGACAAAGGCTTCCTGCATTGCGATCTTTTGATCGTGGGGGCGGGAGCGGCGGGGCTTGCCGCCGCACTGACTGCCGGGCGTGTGGGCGTGAAAGTGATCCTCGCGGATGAGGATTTCGTTTTGGGCGGGCGTCTCATGGCGGAGAGCGATGCGCTGGACAGTGCTGCTGCCATGGACTGGGTCGCGGCGGCAAAAGCCGAGCTTGAGAGCCTGCCGAATGTTCGGATCATGACCCGCACCACAGTGTTCGGGATTTACGATCACGGCATTTTCGGCGCGGTGGAGCGGGTGTCCGATCACTTGGCCGTTCCGGGCGACAAGGTGCGCCAGACGCTTTGGCGGATCACCGCGAAACGCACCGTTCTGGCGGCGGGCGCGACGGAGCGGCATATCCCGTTCGCAGACAACGACCGTCCGGGTGTGATGCTGGCGGGCGCCATGCGCGCCTATGCCAACCGCTGGGCGGTGAGCCCGGTGAAACGCGACGCGGATGCGATTGCGATTTTCACCAATGGCGACGACGGGCATCGCACGGCGATGGACCTGATCGCGAAAGGCGCGAAGGTCCTTGGCGTCATTGACGCGCGTGAGGCCGCGCCGCGCTTTGGCGATTACGAGGTCTTCGCGGGATCGACCGTGACCGGGACGAAAGGCCGTCTGGGTCTGAGCGCAATCGAGATCACCCGGGGCGGGCGCTCCGAGTGGCATGACGTCGGCGCTCTTGGTGTGGCGGGGGGCTGGAACCCCAACGTGCATCTCGCGTCGCATCATCGCGGGCGACCGGTCTGGAATGACGATCTTTTGGCCTTCGTTCCGAGCCCGGATGGTCCGAAAGGTCTGATCCCGGCAGGGGCGGCTGCGGGCAAAGGTGGCACCGAAGAGGCGTTGGCCGATGGGATGAATGCCGCGATCACGGCGCTCTCGGAGATCGGGATCAATGCCGCTGAGATTTCCCTGCCTAAGGCGGAAAATATGCCGTCGGAGCAAGCCGCCTTCTGGCATGTGCCGGGCAAGAAACGGGCATGGGTCGATTTCCAGAATGACGTGACGGTTAAGGATATTGCCTTGGCGCATAAGGAAAATATGAAGCCGGTCGAGCACTTGAAACGCTGGACCACGCTGGGCATGGCCACTGATCAGGGCAAGACCTCGAACATCTCCGCGCTTGCTGTGATGGCCGAACTGACCGGCAAGTCGATTCCCGAGACCGGCACGACGATTTTCCGCCCGCCCTATACCGGCGTCTCGCTTGCCGTGCTGGGCGGCGGCGACACCGGGCCGCTGTTCCGGCCACGCCGCCTGACGCCGACGCATCATTGGGCGGAGGCGCAAGGTGCCGAGTTCGTCGAGGTCGGCCAATGGATGCGGGCGCAATATTTCCCGCAGAAGGGCGAAACCACTTGGCGGCAGACCGTGGATCGCGAGGTTCTCGCGGTGCGATCGGGTGTGGGTCTTTGCGATGTGACGACGCTCGGCAAGGTCGATGTGCAGGGGACGGATGCGGGCGAATTCCTCAACCGCATGTACTCGAACATGATGGGCACGCTGAAAGTCGGCATGGTTCGGTACGGTCTCATGCTGCGCGAGGATGGTCATGCCTATGACGATGGCACCTGTGCACGCTTGGCGGAGGACCACTATGTGGTCACGACGACGACCGCCAATGCGGGCCTCGTGTATCGCCAGATGGAATTCTTCCACCAATGCGTCTGGCCGGAGCTGGATGTGCAATTGATTTCGACCACCGACGCCTGGGCGCAGATCGCCGTGGCGGGGCCGAAATCGCGGGAATTGCTCAGGCGGATCGTCGACGGGTTCGATCTCTCGAATGAGGCGTTTCCCTTCATGGCCTGCGCCGAGCTGACGATTTGCAAGGGGCTGCGGGCGCGTCTGTTCCGCATCTCCTTCTCTGGCGAACTGGCTTATGAAGTTGCCGTGCCCGCCCGCTACGGTCAGGCGCTCATGGAGCGGCTGATGGAGCAGGGTGCGGACCTTGGCGTGACACCTTATGGGACCGAAGCGCTTGCCGTGCTCCGGATCGAGAAAGGTCACGCGGCAGGGGCTGAACTCAATGGTCAGACCACGGCGCAGATGCTTGGTTTGGGCAAAATGGTTTCTGCGAAGAAAGACAGTATCGGAGCTGTGATGTCGCGGCGCGAAGGGATGGCGGCGGAGAAACGTCGGCTCGTGGGCTTCAAGCCGCTTGAAGCTCAAACGCAGGTTATGGCCGGGTCGCATCTTTTCACCCAAGGTGAGGCGCAGACGATGACCAGCGATCAGGGCTGGATTACCTCGTCCTGCTATTCGCCGCATCTCGAAAGCTATATCGCGCTCGGGTTCCTTGAGAACGGCGCGGAACGGATGGGCGAGGTGCTGATCGCGGCCAACCCGCTGGAAGGACAGGAAATGAAGGTCGAAGTGGTCTCAGCCCATTTCGTCGACCCCGAAGGAGGACGTCTCCGTGACTAATACTGTGACTGATCTGACCCCCATCACCGCTCTCGGCGGTACGGTGGCACGGACCGAAGTGTGCGGTGCGCTGACCATCTCGGAAAACACCGGTCTCGGGCTGGCCTCTCTGAGCCTGCGGGCCGGGCAGGACACTCCTGCGCCCTTCGGTCTGGCGTTGCCGGATGTGGCGAAGGCCGTGTCCATGGGGAATTATGCCGCCTTCTGGACCGGACGTGGGCAATGGATGATCGAAGCGACCGGCAAAGCCGAGATGGATTTCGCAGCCATGCTGAAAGCCGAGGTGCCCGAGTGTTCCGTGACCGAGCAGACCGACGGTTTCACCGCGTTCGAGATTGCCTCGTCGCAGGGTGCGGGGCCGATCGAGGCGCTGATGAACAAGCTTGTGAACATCGACGCGAAAACCTTCGGGCCGGGGCAGGCGACGCGCACGGGGCTTGAACATATGACTGTTTTCCTGATCCGCCGTGCCGAAGACCGGCTGGCGGTGATCGGGATGCGGACTTTGGCGGGGTCGCTCTGGCACGCACTGGCCGTGGCCGCCCGCCGCCTTGAGGACTGACGTTTCGGCCTAAGGGTTCGGACCGAGGTTTTCGGAGAGATATTGGAGAGAGACATGACTGCACAGATCATCGACGGGAAGGCCTTTGCCGAGACCGTGCGCGAGAAAGTGGCCGCCCATGTGGCGCGTTTGAAAGAGGTTCACGGCATCACGCCGGGTCTGGCCGTGGTGCTGGTGGGCGAAGATCCCGCAAGCCAGGTTTACGTGCGCAACAAGGGCAAGCAGACCGTGGAATGCGGGATGAATTCTTACGAGCACAAACTGTCGGCGGACACGTCGGAGGCCGATCTTCTGGCGCTCATCGAACAGCTCAATGCCGATCCGGCGGTGCATGGCATTCTTGTGCAATTGCCGCTGCCAGATCATCTCGACAGCGATCTGGTGATCAACGCGATTGATCCGACTAAGGACGTCGACGGGTTTCATATTTCCAATGTGGGCCTTTTGGGCACCGGCCAAAAATCCATGGTGCCTTGCACGCCGCTGGGCTGTCTCATGATGCTGCGCGATCAGCTCGGCAGCCTTTCGGGGCTGAATGCCGTGGTCGTCGGGCGCTCCAACATCGTCGGAAAGCCGATGGCGCAGCTTTTGTTGCGCGACAGTTGCACGGTGACCATCGCGCATTCACGGACGAAGGACATCGAAGAGGTCTGCCGCCGCGCCGATATTCTCGTGGCTGCCGTCGGGCGTCCGGAGATGATCAAGGGGAGCTGGGTGAAACCCGGTGCCACCGTGATCGACGTGGGCATCAACCGGGTCGACGCGCCGGAAAAAGGCCTGCGCGAAGACGGTACGGTCAAGACCAAGCTCGTCGGCGATGTCGAATTCGACACGGCCGCCGAGGTCGCCGGTGCGATCACGCCGGTGCCGGGCGGGGTCGGTCCGATGACCATCGCTTGCCTGCTGGCCAATACGGTGACGGCCGCCTGCCGCGCCAACGATCTTCCCGAGCCCGAAGGGCTCACTGCCTAAAAAATAAAACATAACAAAAACAACGAACCAACATCGAGGGCGCGTGTCAGGGGAGCGCCTTGCATCTGGAGAAAAAGATGACGAAATTCTGTCTCACCGTGACCTGCGCGACGACGCGCGGGATCGTCGCCGCCATCGCCACCTTCCTCGCGGAGCATGGCTGCAACATCACCGACAGCTCGCAATTCGACGACACCGAAACCGGTCAGTTCTTCATGCGCGTGAGCTTTGCTTCTGAGGAGGGCGCGGATCAGGCGGCGCTTGAAAAGGACTTCGCCAAGATCGCCGAAGACTTCGCCATGACCTTTGCCTTCCACGACGAAAGCGTGAAGATGAAAGTCGTGATCATGGTGAGCCGGTTCGGTCACTGTCTGAACGATCTTCTGTACCGTGTGCGTATCGGTGCGCTGCCTGTGGAAATCGTGGCCGTGATCTCGAATCACATGGATTATCAAAAGGTTGTCGTGAACAACGACATTCCGTTCCACTACATCCGTGTGACCAAGGAGAACAAGCCGGAGGCCGAAGCCGCGATCATGAAAGTGGTCGAGGATTCGGGGGCCGAGCTGATCGTTCTGGCGCGGTATATGCAGATCCTGTCGGATCAGATGTGCAAGGTGATGTCGGGTCGGATCATCAACATTCACCACTCTTTCCTGCCCTCTTTCAAGGGTGCGAACCCGTACAAACAGGCCTATGCGCGTGGCGTAAAACTGATCGGGGCGACCTCTCACTATGTGACCGCCGATCTCGATGAAGGTCCGATCATCGAACAGGACGTGGTACGCATCACCCATGCGCAAAGCCCGGAGGATTTCGTGTCTCTGGGGCGCGATGTGGAAAGCCAGGTTCTGGCTCGCGCGATCCATGCGCATGCGAACCATCGGGTGTTCCTGAACGGCAACAAGACCGTGGTGTTTCAGGCGTCGCCGGGATCGTATTCGTCTGAGCGGATGGGGTGAGGCGCGGTCGGCCTTGTGGGGCCGATCCATCGCTCCAGTGGAGCGATGGAAGCGCCGAACGCGCCCGCAAATCTGCGGGCGCAGGGCAAGAGGACCGGTCGCGACATGTCGCGATGAAAGGCTCCAGTGGAGCCTTTCAAGATTCGAATGCGCCCGAACGCTTTCGGGCGTTGGGCAAACGCTTGCCACCTATAGCAAAACCCACAAGAGGCGCGGTTTTCCCGCGCCTCTTTCGTATTGTGACCGATTGAACCAGCACGCTTGCTCTGGACCAGTTGCGAAAAATTGGTCTAATAGTCGGAAACCGCAAAGGACCGACCGCGTGCCCAATTCCACCCTGCCTCCCGCCACGACCTCGCTTCCCGGCGCGACGGTGAAATATGTGATCGAGACGTTGTCGACGCGGATCGTAACGCAGGAATACGCGACCGAGGAGCGGCTGCCGTCCGAGCGCCAACTGGCGCAGGAACTGGGTGTGGCGCGCAACACGGTGCGCGAGGCGCTGGACCAGCTTGAAGCGCGCGGCATGATCCGCAGGC
The DNA here is from genome assembly GCF_003050785.1 of Celeribacter persicus. Lineage (GTDB taxonomy): Bacteria > Pseudomonadota > Alphaproteobacteria > Rhodobacterales > Rhodobacteraceae > Celeribacter > Celeribacter persicus. The sequence goes on along the minus strand of NZ_QAOH01000001.1, from coordinate 347,311 downwards.
GGGCTGGGTCGGGGTCTTTTGTGACCTACGACCCGGACGGGCAGGGCGAAGCGCTTTCGCCTGTGGCCTCCGAGACCGGGCCGCTGCAATTGCAGGTGGTGCGGGGCATTCTCGAACCGGACATGGTGCGGCTTGCCATCGTCAACATGTCGCCGAAACAGATCGAAGCGCTTTCCGTCGTGCTGTCAAAAATGGAAGCGGTGCAGACCGATGCAGCGGCTTTCGTACGGCTCGAAGAAGAGTTCCACCGGCTGCTTGCCGAGGGTACGGGCAACCCGCTTTTGATTGCGTGTTATAATCTCGTGCTCGACGCCCGGCGGCAGTCGTTCCGCACTGCGATGTACCGTCGCTACCTGACGCCGACGCGGATCGCGATCTATCAGCAGGGTTACAACGGCCTGTTCAACGCCATCGCTGCGCGGGACATCGAAGAGGCCAGCGAATTCATGAAACTCGCGCTGATCGAAGACCAACGGCTGTTGCTTCAGGAAGACTGAAGCGGGGTTTGCGCGACATGCGTCGGGATTGGCCCTACCAATCTGCCCTCGGTTCTTTTGTGGACGGATACGGCGTTTTTGTCTCTTTGACCCAGAAAATCGCGCGAATCTCCCTTTGAAATTGGCCATGAGGCGCAACCGTTTTTGACCATTTTACAGGACTGCATTCCTTGAGGCTTTCCCGGTCAGGCGTGGCGGCATTCTATCTGCGCACAGAAATTCATCACTCGCGCCCATAAGGGTGGTCGTTTGACCTAAAAAGCGGCGCGACTCGTGTCAAAATAAATTCCTCAGAGGAAAAAACTTTGACCCTTGGTGATCATGTCCCTTTTCATGAGGTCACTGAGTAAGCCAGTTCGCACAATTGGTCCAAACCAAAACCGGGCCAGGCTGGCTTGTTATTCCAATCAAGTTCAACAGGACAGGGAGAACGACTTGGAACAGGATCTTGCATCCTTGGCTGCCGCGGTTGCGGAGCTACAGGGAAACCATGCCGCGACAAACGGCACATTTTCCGAGACTTTCTACTTTCTGACGATCCCGCTGATGGTTCTCATCCACGCCGGGTTCCTCGCATATGAAATGGGCGCATCGCGGTCGAAAAACGCGCTGGCCTCGGGCATCAAGAACATCCTCGCTTTCGCGATGATTGTGCCGTTCTTCTACTTCATCGGCTGGTGGATCTATTGGGCCTTCCCGACGGGCCTGACACTGTCCGAAGGTGCCATGGGCATCTCCGGTCTGGCCTATGCCAATGACATCGCTCTACCGTGGAGCCAATACATGGGGCCGAACCTCGATGACCGCTCTTCGGGCGTGTTCTGGGGGGCTTTCGTGCTCTTTGCTGCCACCACCGCGTCGATCCTTTCGGGCGGCGTGATTGAGCGCATCAAGCTCACGGGCTTTGTCGTTCTGGCAATCGTGCTTGGTGCGTTTGTCTGGATTCTTGCCGCCGCCTGGGGCTGGCATGCGGATGGCTGGCTGGTCACGAAGTTCGGCTATCATGACTTCGGCGCTGCGGGTGTCGTGCACATGATCGCGGGCTTCTTCTCGCTCGGTGTTCTGATCAACCTCGGGCCGCGGATCGGCAAGTTCAATGCCGACGGTTCCGCCAACCATATCCCCGGGCACTCCATGCCGATGACGCTGATCGGCCTGATGCTGATCATCGCGGGCTTCTGGGGCTTTCTCATGGGCTGTGTCATCGTTCCGGGCGAAGCATGGTCCTGGGGCAGCACGATTGAGGCTACGATCTACGGCACGCCGATGACCATCTCCGGCATGACCTTCAACACGCTGATGGGATTTGCCGGTGGCATTATCGGGGCCTGGATGATCACCCGCGATCCGTTCTGGATGATGTCCGGCGCTCTGGGAGGGATCATCTCCGCGGCTGCCGGTCTCGATCTCTGGTATCCGCCGATGGCCTTCGCGATCGGTTTCCTCGGTGCCTGCATGATGCCCTTCGTGGCCTCCTTCATCGAGAAACGCGGCATCGACGATGCGGTTGGCGCCTTTGCGGTGCACGGGTTCCTCGGCATGTGGGGTCTGCTTGCGGTCGGTATCGCGGCCCAAGGCTACCCGGCCATGTTCGGCGAAGACGTGATCGAAACCTCCTTCCTCGGTCAGTTGGTTGGCATTGTCACCATGGGTCTTCTGGGCTTCCTGCCGGGCTATGTCGTCTCCTTCATCCTGAAGGTGACCGGCCAACTCCGTGTGCCGGAAGAGGCGGAAATCCTCGGTCTCGACGCGGTCAAGGTCCCGGCCTCCGCCTACCCCGAAGCACTTCACCCGTCGGTCAGCCCGGCTGAGTGATCTCTGGACAAGGAAAGGACTATCGAAATGGAAGCACCTTTTGACGCAACCTCCTGGGACGGCATCACCGGCGCGATCTACGCGGGTTATGGCTCCGTCGAAGGTCTCTGGCTGCTGGCCTGCCTCGCCATGGTCGTGATCGCGATCGTGTTCGGCTGGCGCCACGAGGAACACGCCTACAAGGCGACGAAAAAGAAAGGCTGAACGCAGCCTGAGCGAGAAAGGGTTCCACACCCTTCCCCTGAACCGGCGGCGTGACCCGTCGCCGGTTCCCCGACAAACCAAGAATTCAAAATACGACCCTAAGGACAAAAACAATGATCGCATCATGGAGAGTTTCCGCACTGGCGGACCGGCACCGCGCCCTTGGCTCCGATCTCGAAGACTGGAGCGGCATGGGCACCGCCTGGAGCTATGACAAAGATCAGACAGAGGAATATCTGGCGATCCGCACCAAGGCGGGCGTTATGGATGTCTCGGGGCTGAAAAAGGTCTATGTCGTCGGACCGCACGCACAATATGTGATCGACAAGGCCACGACACGCAACATCGAGAAACTGAAACCCGGTCGTTCGACCTATGCCACCATGCTCAATGACGGCGGCAAGTTCATCGACGACTGTGTGATCTACCGTCTTGGGCCGCAGAACTTTATGGTTGTGCATGGCTCCGGTGCGGGGCATGAGCAACTGACCAAATATGCTGCCGGGCGCAATGTCGCGGTGATCTTCGACGACGATCTGCATGACATTTCTCTGCAAGGACCGATGGCCGTCGATTATCTCGAAAAACACGTGCCGGGCATCCGCGATGTGGTTTACTTCAGCCATATCCAGACCACGCTTTTCGGCAAACCGGTGATGATTTCCCGCACGGGCTACACCGGCGAGCGCGGTTATGAGATTTTCTGCCGCCGTCAGGACGCCGTGGAAATCTGGGACACGATTGTGGCGGAAGGCGCGGCGATGGGGATCATCCCGACGCGCTTCACCACGCTCGACTGGCTGCGTGCCGAGAGCTACCTTTTGTTCTTTCCCTATGACAACTCGGAAATGTACCCGTTCGAGGACGAGGCCAATGGCGATACGCTTTGGGAGCTGGGTCTCGAATTTACCGTGTCTCCGGGTAAAACCGGCTTCCGTGGGGCCGAAGAGCACTACCGCCTCAAGGGTAAGGAGCGCTTCAAGATTTACGGTGTGAAACTGACCGGCACCGAACCTGCGCCCGAAGGTGCGCCGCTTCTGAAGGATGGCAAACAGGTTGGCGTTGTGACCATCGGCATGTACTCGCCCTTGAATGAGCACAACGTGGGCATCGCCCGCATGCCGGTCGACTGCGCCGTCGAAGGGGCGCCGCTGACCGTCAAATTCGCCGACAAGGAGGTGAGCGCCATCGCCCACCCGATGCCCTTCTACGACGTCGACAAGAAGCGTCGCACGGCCAAGGGCTAAACCACAAATCTAAATCGCACAAAGACTTACGAGGCGGGGGCAATCCCGTGCCCGCCTCCTGAGACCAACAGGACCTGCGTAATCGAATGCCCAATACTGAATTTTCCCCGTCAATCGACAGCCGTCCGACCTATGCCGGACTGGTTTCGCAAGGCGCTACCCCGGCAATCATGGTCGCCGATGAGGCCGGTGCCGCAGCACTTGTCGATCTTGCCGCCACAGATGCCTCTGTCATGGATCATGCCCATATTGTGCTTGTCGCGAAATCTGCGGGCGTGGCGGAACGGCTCAAAAGCCTGAAACCCGTTGCCGTCCACATTGCCCCGGATTTCGACGCCGCCACCCCGCTTGTGGACAAGCTTCTGGGCGAGGCGCGCATGGGTACGCAGCTTTATCTGGCGGGATCCGAGGGGCTGATCGGACATGTGTCCGCCATGGCCTTTGCCGCCGGATTGCCGATGGACGAAATTCAGACAGAGCATCGCGGTTCCATCGCACGCCGCATTCAATGTGTGCATTGCAAGGGCATCACCGAGGAGGTGATGACCGATCCGTTCACCTGCTCCCATTGCGGGCTGACGCTGTTTGTGCGGGATCATTTTTCCCGCCGTCTCGGCGTTTTTCAGGGCGTCTGTGTCGATGCGGAAACGCCGGGCATTGTGCCAGAGACCGTGGAGATCCGAGCATGAGAAAGCTTGCTTTGAAAGTCACCGAGATCGAACAGCTCTCCCCGCTGGTAAAACGCTTCCGGTTCGAGGATCCGACGGGCGCTTCCCTGCCGGTGTTTTCCGGCGGCGCGCATATCACGGTTGAGATGCCAGAAAAGACTGAAGCAGGCGATACGATCCGCCGCAACTCCTATTCGCTGATCTCCGATCCTTACGATGGCAGCGGCTATGAGATCGCCGTGCGTCGCGAGGACAAGGGGCGGGGCGGCTCGCTTTATATGCACAGATGCGTGTCCGAAGGGGATGACATCACCGTCTCCGTGCCCTCGAACCTGTTTCAACTCGATTTGCGCGCGAGAAAGCACGTCCTAATTGGCGGCGGTATCGGCATCACGCCGTTTCTGTCGCAGCTCAAACAACTCGACATGGAGCAAAAACCCTATGAGCTGCACTACGCCGCGCGTTCGCGTGAGGAAGCTGCTGGCGTGAAGCTTTTGCCGCAGGCGGCGCATATTCATGTGCATATCTCGGAAGAGGGCTCGCGCATGGACCTTGGTGCCATTCTCGACGGTCAGCCGCTTGGCACCCATGTCTATACCTGTGGTCCTGAGGGACTGATCACGGCGGTGGCCGATCAGACGGCGCGCCTCGGTTGGCCAAAAGCTGCGGTTCATTCCGAGGCCTTCACTGCCCCGCCACCGGGCGAGCCCTTCGACGTGGTGATCGCCTCCACCGGTCAAACCGTGCATGTGAAAGCCGATCAGAGCCTGTTGGAGGCTTTGGAAGCTGCCAGGGTTGAGGTGGATTATTCCTGCCGCGGCGGGGCCTGCGGGCGCTGTCAGACCAAGGTGATCGCCTGTGACGGGCGCATCCTGCACAACGATCACTGGCTGTCGGAAGACGAGCGCGCCGCGCAAAAAGACATCATGCCCTGCATGTCGCGATTCAAAGGCGCGCGGCTTGAACTGGACCTGTGAGGAGACTTTCCCATGACCATGCACTTCAATGACGAGACCTTCCGGGGCGATTATACCTATCACAACTCGCCGGAGGCGATCCGCCGCTTTCCCTTTCCGTTCGATCAGGACACATACATGTATTCGGTGAATATCGAACAGCATCCGGGCGGGCCGAAAGGGTCCCCGTTTGAGTTCAAGTTCGACGTGGATGAGCATTACGTGTCCGAAATGAAGGACCGGGAGATCACCCTCGCGGAAGATCCGCTGCGGTGTCAGTCTCTGCCGCATATGGAGCTTGCGGGTTGGGATTTGCTCGAACTCATCATGGTCGCGAAGGCCAAGGATTATCCCGAGCTTTTTACCCTCAACCGGGATGGCAACGCGTGGCACTGGATTAACAAGCCCTTGGGGATCGAAAAGAAATTCACCTTCCTCGATCCGACCACGTTGCCTTGCGGGCCGATGGAATACATCACGCGTCAGACCCAAGGCGATTTTGCTCTGCTGCACGAGCGCGACGGCAACCTGTGGATGGACGCGGGCATGGTGACGTCCCAAGCCGATTGGTCGCTGGATTTCGACGTGGGCATGAACTTTTTCGAATGGCATGCGCCGGTGCCGAAAGCCCGCAAGATGGGTGTGTTCGACAAGGCGCTCAAGTTCCTTCTGGCCGTGGAGCAGGGGCAGCATTACCGTCGGTTGAACTGGACCATGACCGTGAACCCGCGTTTGGATACCTCGCCTGAGAATTACCACAAATGGGGCCCGGAAAAGCGCACGATCACGCCGGAGAACGTCGGCCAGAAGCAATTCCTGCGCGTCGAGCTTCAGACATTTTTCCGCCTGCCGCGCTCCAATGCGCTGGCGTTTCCGATCCGCTGCTACCTGATGAACCTCGCAGACATCGCCACCCAGCCGAAATGGGGCCGCCGGTTGCACCGCGTGCTGCGCGACATCGACCCAGCGCTTGCGGAATATAAGGGGTTTGCGGTCAATCAGGAGACCATCGTCAACTATCTGTCGCAGTTCGATGATGGTGCCGAAACCTCTCCGGGGATTTTCCCGGACTAAACGAAAGGGAAAGATGTGGCGTGGTTTCTGGTGATTGTGGCCGGTCTGCTTGAAGCGATCTGGGCGACGACGATGAAATATTCGAACGGGTTCACGCTGTTCTGGCCGAGTGTGGCGACAGTGCTTACCATGCTCGTCTCTTTCGTCATGTTGTCGGTTGCGATGAAGACCCTGCCCTTGGGGCCGTCCTACATGGTCTGGGTCGGCATCGGTGCGCTCGGGGCCTTCATTGCCGGGATCGTGCTGCATGGCGAAGCGTTGAGCCTCACGCGCGTCGCTGCTGCCGCGCTGATCGTGGCGGGAATGGGGCTGATGAAGCTTTCGGCTTAAGCCGGGAGGCCGGTTATGGAGCGGGCTTGCAAAAGGATTGCGCGGCGCAATCCCTCTGGCGGTTCAAAATGTCGGCCACAGACCGGTCCGACCGCCTCCACGAGCGCCGCGATCATCACGGCTTTGCGGCTCACATCCTGCGCCGGGATATCTGGTGCAAGCGCGGAGATCATGTGTTCGAGCACGCCGGTGTGAAAGCGGCAGGTCTGCGCGAAGTGCTGTGCCGGGCCGTCCTGGCGCAGCGCCAGATCCTTGAGGCCGGTGGTGATGGCACGCGCGCGCGGATCGGCGGCGCGGTCCATGCGAAATTCGAGATAGGCGGTGAAGCGCTGCGCCACATCCGTGAGACGCAGAGTTCCGCGTGCCTTCAACTCCGACAGACGCCGGGCGAGAACGTAACGGGTAACGGCGGTCAGCAAATCTTCCTGAGTGGCGAAGTAATATTGCAGATTGCTCAGCCGCATATCGCAGCGCCGCGCGAGCGCCCGAAAGGTCAGCCCGGCGACGCCTTCTTCGGCCAGAATCGTTTCCGCTTCCTCCAGCACCTTTTCGACGGTCGCCCGGCTTTTGGCGGAGGGCGCGGCCACACCGTAAAGCTCGTTGGGTGTGTGGCCGGAGCTCAGATGCGCCAGCGTTTCGTCAAGAGAAAGGGACATGTCAAACGGCTCTGATCCTGAGACGGTGGAATGCCCATGCCCCTATCCGCCGCCGGGGAGGAGGTCAATTGCTTTGCAGAAGGTTCCGTCGCGCAAGCTTTCTCATAGACGGTTGGAAATCCAGCGGCACTGATAGGGCGCGAAGGTGATGTTCGGTTTGCTCAGGTCGATTTTCTCGCCGGTCAACAGGTCATACCACGCCTCTCCGTCGATCAGGTTGATCGAGATCTGCGGCACCTCGACCATGCGGTCGGTGACATTGTGCAGAGCGAAAATCGACTGGTCGCGGGCGGGGGACTGCCGCCAGATGCCGAACAGATCTTCGCCCAGATGCATGGTGAACTGGGTGGCATTGGGATGGAACGCCTTTTGCGCGATACGAATGCCGATCCGACGTTTCATCTCGGCCAGAACCTGTGCGTTTTGGCTTTGCGGATCGTCGAGCAGGGCGCGCAGTTCCGGGTAATTCCAGCGATGTCGGTTGATCGCACGTTTGACGCCGGTCTTCTCGACGCCTGCGTGATCGTTGTGGGTGGCGATCAGCGAATGGATGTAGAAGGCTGGCACCCCTTCGAGCGCCATGACGATGGTTTGCGAGCAGAGAAAGCGCTCCACCTGTTTGCCGTCCTCGCCCTTCTCGATGGTCCCCTTGAGCGCATCGAAATAGGTGATGTTGAGCTCATAGGGTTTCTCCGAGCCGTCGGGCAGGGAGCGCATCGACACCAGCCCGCCGGAATCGCGCACGCGCTGGATCACCTGACCGAGTTCCTCGGGTGCCAGAAGCCCTTCGGCTCCGCGCACGCCGATGCCGTCATGGGAGGCGGAGAAGTTGAGATAGGCACATCCCAACTGCGCCGGTGGCATCCGCATCAGCCATTGGTTGAGATAAAGCGAGCTTCCCGACAGGAGCGCGTGCAGCAGCAGGGGCGGCAGCGAGAAGTTGTAGATCATATGCGCTTCGTTGCGGTTGCCGAAATAGCTCAGGTTTTCGGCATTGGGCACGTTGGTCTCGGTCAGCAAAACCACGCGTTCCTCGGCGTAATCGCACAGAAGACGCATCAGACGCACGATGGCATGGGTTTGCGGCAGGTGAATGCAGGTCGTGCCCAGCTCTTTCCAGATGAAGGCCACGGCATCGAGACGGACGATGCGCACGCCGTTATCGACATGCAGACGCATGATCCGCAGGAATTCCAGAAGCACCTCGGGATTCTTGAAGTCCACGTCGATCTGATCGTGCGAGAAAGTGCACCAGACATGTTTCGGCCCGTTGACTGTCGACACCTCGCGCAGCAGAGGAGAGGTGCGCGGGCGGGTGACCATGGACAGATCGTCTTCGGGAGAGGCCTCGACGAAGAACTTGTCATAGGGCTCATGACCCTGACGGTATTCGGTGAACCATGTGGACATCGAGGACACATGGTTGAGAACCAGATCGGACATCAGGCGGAATTCACTGCCTATGCGTTGAATGTCGGCCCAGTCGCCAAGCTGACTGTTGACCTGACGATAATCGGTGACCGCAAACCCGTCGTCGGAAGTGAAAGGAAAGAAGGGCAGGATATGCACCCCGTGCACCGTGCCCTTGAGATAGCGGTTCAGGAAATCGTAGAGCAGGTCGAGCGGCTTGTGCTGGCCGTCGATCAGAGAATTGCCATAGGTGATGACCAGCGTGTCGGTCTCGTTCCAGAGACTGTTGCCCGGTGTCCGTGCCCGTGTGCGCGGCTGGGTGCCCTCGGGCCAGAAAGCCGAGACGATCTCTTCGGCAAGGCGCTTGCTGTTCTGTTCCGGATAAATCTGGCCAATCAGCGCGCGTAGACGCGTGCTGAATTGCGAAGACGGTTTTGCCATCGGGCGTCCCCTTCTGTTGCTCTTTGTCTTGGGTAAATCAAACCGCTTGCACAGGTTCAATGGAGGGGCCGGGGAATTTCCGGCATTCCTGTGCAAAATCTAAAGGAAGCGGGGTCGCCGTTTCAAAACCGCTCAAAAATCAGGCGGTCGAAACGGTTTCGGGCAAAATGCCGGTCTGTGTGCGATGTCGGGAGACTCAGGTGCGGGGATCAGACGTGATCTCTCAGAGATGTGTCGATCAGCCAGCCACCGGGGCCCGCGACCCGATCGGGGAGCGCCACGATCATAACTTCGCGGATTGCGATGGTGGTCATGATGGCCAGAGCCAACTGGTCAAAGGTGATGGCGGACAGGGTCATGGCAACACTCCTTGAAGAACGCAATTTTGACGCTGACAGGGAAAGTGGGCCGAAATGTGGCCGTCAGGTGGCGGCTTTGGGGTGCTGCTGTATCATTTGATGTCAACCTTTGAACGGATCGTCCGGGTAGCCCACGCCCACGAGATAAAGCCCCTCCGGCGGACAGACCGGCCCGCAGGCCGCGCGATCCTTTGCCGCCAGCGCCGCGCTTACATCCTCCGGTGTCCATGCCCCGGAGCCGACGCGCTCCAAGGTGCCGACGAAAGAGCGGACCTGATTATGGAGGAATGAGCGTGCCCGGAAATGGAACCGGAATTCCTGCCCGTAAGGGATGTCCATGACCTCGACGCGGGCCTCGTCGAGCGTTTTCACCGGGCTGTCCGCCTGACACATGGTCGAGCGGAAAGTGGTGAAATCGTGCAATCCGATCAGCCGGTCGGCCCCCGCTTGCATCGCATCACGGTCGAGATCGTGATTGACCCGCCACGCCAGCCCTGCGTCATGCACCAAAGGCGCCCGCCGAGAAATCAGCCGGAACATATAGCGCCGCTCCATCGCCGAGAACCGCGCGTGCCAGTCGTCATCGACCCTTGCCGCTTTGAGGATCGCCACCGGGTTGGGTTTCAAGTGATGGTTAAGCGCTTCGGAAAGGCGGAACGGATCCCAGTCCTTTGCCATGTCGCAATGCGCCACCTGTCCGGTCGCGTGCACCCCGGCATCCGTGCGCCCCGCCGCGCCAATCCCCGGACAATCGGGTTCGAGTTTGCGCAGGGCTTCCTCCACCGCCGCCTGCACGGAGGGGTGCTCTTTCTGGCGCTGCCAACCGGCAAACGGCGCGCCGTGATATTCGATCAGAAGGGCGTATCTGGGCATATGCGGGCCATAGCGCGGCGGGGAGGGCGCGTCCAGTGTTTCTCCCTTACAACCGCGTCTTCGAATGCCTATGTTGAGCGGGTAAACATCGGAAAAGAGGCGACGGATTTGATCCTCAACACCATTGCAGACCGGATTTTGCGCGGCGTCGAAACGGTACAGGACGGCGTGCATGAGGTGCTGTTCGAACCGGTGATCCGCTTGGGCGTCACCGGGCTGTCGCGCTCCGGCAAAACGGTGTTCATCACCTCTCTGGTCGCCAACCTTCTGGATCGGGGCCGGATGCCGCAATTCGGACCGGCGACCGCGATCACCGCCGCCTATCTGCAACCGCAGCCGGACGACACCGTGCCACGTTTCGACTACGAAGCGCATCTCTCCGCGCTCACCTCGCCCGAGCCGCATTGGCCCGAGAGCACCCGCGCGGTTTCTGAATTGCGCCTGTCATTCAAAGTGCGGCCTGCGGGGCTCCTCGGTGGTTTGACTGGGCAAAAAACCGTGCATCTCGACATCGTGGATTATCCCGGTGAGTGGCTTCTGGACCTTGGCCTGATGGAGAAATCCTATGCCGAGTGGTCCGCCGAGGCGTTGAACGCCGCACGGGATCGCGCGGAAGGGGCGGATTTCGTGTCTGCGCTGGAGGTCTCTGATCCAACCGCGAAACACGATGAGCCGACGGCCAAGGCGCTGGCCCAAAGCTTCACCGCCTATCTGCAATCGGCCCGTGCAGCAGGCTATTCGGATTGTACGCCGGGGCGGTTCCTTTTGCCGGGCGAGTTGGATGGCTCCCCGGTTTTGACCTTCGCACCTCTCCCCGAAGGCGCGGCTCCGCGCGGCTCGCTCCACCGCGAGTTCGAGCGTCGTTTCGAGGCTTATAAACGCGAGGTGGTCAAGCCCTTCTTTCGGGATCATTTCTCCCGCATCGACCGGCAGATTGTCCTTGTCGATGCGTTGGGCGCGATCCATTCCGGCCCGAAAGCGGTCGAGGATCTGCGCCGTACCATGGCGGATATCCTGTCGGCTTTCCGCCCCGGTCGGGTGGGGCGGATCATGTCGCTCTTGGGTCAGCACAAGGTGGAGAAAATCCTGTTCGCGGCCACCAAGGCCGATCACATCCATCACAATCAACATCCGCGTCTGACCGCGATCATGGAGGCGATGCTGCGCGATGCCCGGGACCGCGCCGATTTTGCCGGTGCTTCGACGCAGGCAATGTCTCTGGCGGCGCTGCGGGCCACGGTCGAGGAGACGATGCAGCATGAGGGCCAAAGCCTCGATGTGGTGCGCGGCATGACGGAAAGCGGCAAGCAGGCGGCGTTTTACCCGGGGGAACTGCCCGAAGACCCGTCGCATATCCTGTCGCCTGCGCGCAAGGGCGCGGAGCGCTGGTTGGACGCGCAATACGAGATCATGAAGTTTCGCCCCGCGCGTCTGACCCTGCGCCCCGGCGAAGGCCCGCCGCATATCCGGCTCGACCGCGCCGCCGAGTTCCTGATCGGAGACAAGCTATGAGTGAGACACATCCCGGTGAGAAACGCGGCCCCATTCTGATCGAATTGGAAGAGGACGCGACGGTGAACCCTTCCACCGCCGATCCCGTGCCCGATCTTGCCCCGCTCGCGCGTCCTGCGGCGATGGAGAGGGTGGCGATTCTGGCGGCGCGCAAGCCCTCCGCTCTGGCGCGCTGGTTCTGGCGGCTGTTCGCGGCGCTTTTTGCCTTCACGGTCTCTATTGTCACCTATGACGCGATCATGGGCCTGATCGCGGCGCATCCCGTGTTGGGCTATGTCGCTTTGGGGCTGACGGGCGCGTTCCTGATCGTTCTGGCCGCGATTGCCTTGCGGGAATTGTCGGCTTTTGCGCGGCTTAAGCGCATCGACACGCTGCAAAGGGCGGCGGGGGAGGCGATTGTGGCCTCTGACCTGAAAGCCGCGAAATCTGTCGCCGACAAGCTCCTGTCGGTCTATGCGCATCGCTCGGAGTTGAACTGGGGCAAGGAGCGGTTCCGCGAGCGCGAGGCGGAGGTGTTCGATGCTGACGGGATCTTGACCTTGGCTGAGACGGAACTTCTTGTGCCTCTGGATGCTGCCGCCCGGCGCGAAGTCGAAGCCGCCGCGCGTCAGGTCGCCACCGTGACGGCACTTGTTCCGCTAGCCTTGGCGGATGTGTTCACGGCGCTGACCGCCAACCTGCGGATGATCCGGCGGATTGCCGAAATTTATGGCGGGCGCTCAGGCACGCTCGGCTCCTGGCGGGTGACGAAATCCGTGCTCACCCATCTGGTCGCGACCGGGGCCGTCGCCGTGGGGGATGATCTCATCGGCACCATGGCCGGGGGCGGCGTGATGGCGAAGGTTTCGCGGCGGTTCGGCGAGGGTGTCGTCAACGGCGCGCTGACCGCGCGGGTCGGTGTCGCCGCGATCGAGGTTTGTCGTCCGTTGCCGTTTCTGAAAGCGAAAAAACCTTCGGTATCGGGCACGGTGAAACGCGCGCTGACCGGGCTTTTCGACAGAAGCTCCGAGTAGATCAGAACAGCTTGGGCGGCGCGTCCTTCGGCTGATCGCGCTGTGCGATCCCCATGCGGAAGGCGCGGCCGATCCGGTGGGCGATCTCCGACCATTTTGCCGCCGTTTCCGCATCCAGTTCCGCGTTCAGGGTCTCGTCGAACAGTCCGAGCCACATCGCGAAGTGATGTTCCTTCACCTCCGGTGCCATGAGATGCACACGCTGCGGGAAGCCGTCGTAATTGCGTTCATGCAGAATCGCATTGCGCCAGAATCGCCCGATCTTTTCCTCATGTGCGGGCCAGTCCCCGACATGGGCGGCGAAGACCGGGGCAAGCTCCGGGTGTTTGCGCACACCGGCGTAGAAGCGTTTGAGCACACGGTCCATGTCGGCGTGGCTTATCTCGAATTTGGGTGGCAGGGCGGAACGGGTCTCGGACATCGGGGACTCCTTTTGCCAAAGCTATATTCCGAATGAGTTTTTTCGGCCAGAGTCGGCCAAGGACTAAATGTCGCGCATATTCCGACAGTTTCACTTTTCATTCCTGAGTGTTTTTGTTGTTGAGTAAATTTATCAACTATTTGATTTTATTAAATAATTTTCTTGAAGTTTCTGTGCGAAGGGCCTATATCAAACCCAGCAAGGATGAAAAGCCACCCACACAGGCAGCCATTCTCCCAGCCACTTCAGCCAAAACGCCAAAGTTTACGAGCCCGAATTGGGGAGTATCACCATGTCCGAGACCGCCTGCAAAACCTGCGCCTTTTTTGAAATCAAAGCCGCCAAAACCGATGCCAAGGGCGAATGCCGCTTCAACCCGCCGGTCTTCCTGACCGAGGAAGAGCACAAAGGCATGTGGCCGGTGGTGCAATCCGACGACTGGTGTGGCCATTTCGAACAAGACGCCGCCTGAGCCTTACGGGATACGCGATCCAGCCGGCCAGACAGTGACGCAGCAAGCTCGGGAAAACCCAGCCAGCGACGCCGCCCTCCAGCCCGCCAGAGAGCACATGAGAAAGGGATGCCACAGAGATGTTTCTGCGGCGTCCCTTTTTCATATTGGGGTCCTGTCAAGACGGGTTTACCGCCCGGCACCGGCGTCCTATAAGGCGCGCATGACTTTTGTGGCGATCATTATTCGAATTATCAGCCCGGCGCTCTGAAGACACGAGCCGCCGGGACAAGGCGTATGGAGACCCGCGCCGACTTCGAACATCCCCACACCTCCCAAGGACGACGACCATGTGTTCCGAGACGACCACACCCGAGTATAAAGACACGCTCAATCTGCCGAAAACCGATTTCCCGATGCGCGCGGGGCTTCCGAACCGCGAACCCGCTTGGCTGGAGCGTTGGGAAAAGATTGACGTCTACGAAAAACTGCGCGCCAAGGGCAAGGCGGACGGGCGTCCGTCTTTTGTTCTGCATGATGGCCCTCCCTATGCCAACGGGCATCTGCACATCGGTCACGCTCTGAACAAGACGATCAAGGACATCATCACACGCTCGCATCAGATGATGGGCTTTGACGCGCGGTACGTGCCGGGTTGGGATTGTCACGGTCTGCCGATCGAATGGAAGATCGAGGAGCAATACCGCAAGAAGGGTAAGAACAAGGACGAGGTTCCCGTGGTGGACTTCCGTCAGGAATGCCGCGCCTTTGCCGATGAATGGGTGAACATCCAGCGCGAGGAATTCAAACGTCTCGGCGTTTATGGCAAATGGGACGATCCGTATCTGACGATGAATTTCCATGCCGAGGCGGTAATCGCCGAAGAGTTCATGAAGTTCCTGATGAACGGGACTTTGTATCAGGGGTCGAAGCCTGTGATGTGGTCGCCGGTGGAGAAAACCGCGCTGGCCGAGGCGGAGATCGAATATCACGATCACAAGTCGCATACGATCTGGGTGCCGTTTAAGGTGCGTATCGTCTCTGGAGACGGTGCAAAGTTGACGAGCACGGACCTGCTCGAAGCCCGTGTCGTGATCTGGACCACCACGCCCTGGACGATCCCGTCGAACAAGGCTGTCGCATATAATCCGATGATCTCTTACGGTCTTTACAAGGTCGAGGCGACCGAAGAGGAAAGCTGGACCAAGCCGGGTGATCTCTATGTCTTTGCCGATGCGCTCGCCGGGGACGCTCTGGGCAAATCCCGTGTGACCGAGTTTACCCGCGTGCGGGACGTGACCTCCGAGGAACTCTCCGGACTGACACTCGATCATCCATTTAACGGCATCGAAGGCGCCAATGGCTTCTGGGACTACGACGTGCCGATGATCGACGGCGATCACGTCACCGACG
The DNA here is from genome assembly GCF_003050785.1 of Celeribacter persicus. Taxonomy (GTDB): domain Bacteria; phylum Pseudomonadota; class Alphaproteobacteria; order Rhodobacterales; family Rhodobacteraceae; genus Celeribacter; species Celeribacter persicus. Next base: position 331,971 of record NZ_QAOH01000001.1, on the reverse strand, counting down.
ATGCCGGGACCGGCTTTGTGCACACCGCGCCCAGCCATGGTGCCGACGACTATGAGTGTTTCGTCAAGCGCAACTGGCTCGACCGGATGACCCATAACGTTGGCGAGGAATCCGAATTCCTGCCGCATGTGCCGTTCTTTGGCCCGGAAATCAATCCGATTGCCGGCAAAGGAAATGCTCTTCGGGTGTTCGATCAGAAGGGCAAAGAGGGCAAGGCCAATACGGCGGTGATCAACAAGCTCGTCGAGGTCGGCGGCATCATCGCGCGCGGTCGTGTGACCCACTCCTACCCGCATTCCTGGCGCTCGAAAGCGCCGGTGATCTTCCGCAACACACCGCAATGGTTTGTTTCCGTCGACAAGAAACTCGACGATGGCATGGGCACCTATGGCGATACGATCCGGACCCGCGCGCTGACCTCCATCGACAAGCTCGTCAAATGGACGCCGCAAACCGGGCGCAACCGGCTTTATTCGATGATCGAGAACCGCCCGGATTGGGTGCTCTCGCGTCAACGCGCCTGGGGTGTGCCGCTGACCTGCTTCACGAAGAAGGGTCTTTTGCCGACCGACGAAGGTTTCCTCTTGCGCAATGAGGAGGTGAACAAACGCATCTCCGCCGCGTTCGAGGAAAACGGCGCAGATGTCTGGTACGAAGAGGGTTTCAAGGAACGCGTGCTTGGCAATGTCGTGAACCCCGACGAATACGAACAGGTGTTCGACGTGCTCGACGTGTGGTTCGATTCTGGCTCGACTCACGCTTTCGTGCTGCGTGACCGCGAAGACGGCACGCCCGATGGCATCGCCGACGTCTATCTGGAAGGTACGGACCAGCACCGCGGCTGGTTCCATTCGTCTTTGTTGCAGGCCTGCGGCACGAAAGGGCGTGCGCCTTATAAAAACGTTGTGACGCATGGGTTTACCCTTGATGAGAAGGGCATGAAAATGTCCAAGTCTCTGGGCAACACCATCGTGCCGGAGCAGATCGTCAAGCAATACGGCGCCGATATTCTGCGGCTCTGGGTGGCGCAGACGGATTACACCGCCGATCAGCGGATCGGGCCGGAAATCCTCAAAGGCACCGCCGACAGCTATCGTCGTCTGCGCAACACGATGCGCTTCATCCTCGGCTCGCTGGGCGATTTCAATGAGGCCGACCGGATGCATTGCCGCGACATGCCGGAGTTGGAGCGATGGGTTTTGCATCGTCTTGCGGAACTCGACACCACGGTGCGTGAGGGCTACGAGACCTTCGATTTCTCCGGCGTCTGGCAGGCGGTGTTCAATTTTGCGACCGTCGATCTGTCGTCCTTCTATTTCGACATCCGCAAGGACGTGCTCTATTGCGATGGCGACACGGATCGTCGCCGCGCGGCGCTCACCGTTCTCGACATCCTGTTCCATCGCCTGACCACTTGGCTCGCCCCGATCCTCGTGTTCACCATGGAAGAGGTCTGGCTCGAACGCTTCCCGGGCGAGGAAAGCTCCGTGCATCTGGTGGATTTCCCGGAGGCTACGCCGGGTTGGCTTGATGGCGATCTGGCGGCGAAATGGGCGGGCATCCGCAAGGCGCGCCGGGTTGTGACCGCAGCCCTCGAAGTGCAGCGTCGCGACAAGGTGATTGGCGCGTCTCTGGAGGCTGCACCCACGGTGCATGTCGAGGATGCGAGCTTGCTTGCGGCGCTGAAATCCGTCGATTTCGACGATCTCTGCATCACCTCCGCGATCACGCTGAGCGGCGATCCCGCGCCCTCCGAGGCTTTCCGCCTCGAAGGTGAGGTCGAAGGCATCGGTGTCGTCTTCGAGAAGGCCGAAGGGCAGAAATGTCAGCGCTGCTGGAAAATCCTGCCGGATGTGGGGACCCACAGCCACGCGGGCGTTTGCGGGCGCTGTGACGAAGCTTTGGGCTGATACGCGGGCCTTTTGTCCGACACGATCAAACGGGGCCATTGGCCCCGTTTTTCATATCACTTACCCATATTGTTTATCTGGCATCGCGGAACGCATCTTCCACCCATTTCCATTCCTCATCGGTCAAAATGCCGTCGCCGTCCCGGTCGTAAAACGCCAGAAGCTGTGACAGTTGCGCGAGAAAATCCTCTTGCGTAATGCGCGTGATGGTCGCGACCTCTTGCAGTTTCGGGTGCTTTTCCTCTGATCCTGTGCCGATCTCCGACATTTCAAATCCCCATTTTCCCCTGATCTCGCCTCAGCATAGGCCCAGAGAGGTGAACAAATGGTGAGGAGGATCAGGCCTTTTTCGCTCGCGGATGGGCGGCTTGGTAAACTTCGAGCAGGCGCGCTCCATCGACCGCCGTATAGGCCTGTGTTGTCGACAGCGACGCATGGCCCAGAAGTTCCTGAATCGCCCGAAGATCGCCACCCGCATTCAAAAGATGCGTGGCAAAGGAGTGGCGCATGGCGTGTGGTGTCACGGAAGAGGGAAGGCCAAGTTGCATCCGTGCGGTCTCTGTCACCTTGGCGATGAGCCGTGGGTTGAGCGCGCCGCCGCGTTTGCCCCGAAACAGCGGGGCGTCAGCCGTCAAATCATGGGGGCAAAGCCGCGCGTATTCGGCCACCGCACGCCGGGCGGCGGGCAGGACGGGCACGATGCGCTCCTTGTCGCCCTTGCCGACGATGCGGATCACCTCGCCCAAGGGCAAGGCCGCGCCGGTCAGTGACAGGGCCTCGGATATCCGCAGGCCGCAGCCGTAAAGCAGCGTCACCACCGCCACGTCCCGCGCGGCAATCCACGGCTCGTCATGTTGCAGATCGACGGTCGCAAGCATGTCGCGCGCGGCATCGGGGGAAAGTGGACGGGGGAGTTTTTTCTGAAACTTCGGCGAGCGGGTGGAGAGGATGGCGGTCGGATCGAACGTCTCGCGTTCGGCCAGCCAGCGGGTGAAGGTCTTGACCGCCGAAAGCGACCGCGCGAGCGAGCGTGGCGCGACGCCACGGGAACGTTCATGCGCCATCCAGGCGCGCATGTCGGTGATCCTGAGACGCGCGATCTGCGCCACACCAAAGGTGCCGCCCTCATGTTCGGCAAGAAACGACAGCCAGCCCGAAACATCCCGGCAATAGGCGATGATCGTGTGCTCTGAGGCGGATTTCAGCGCGCGTTCATGATCGAGCCAACTCGCAAGCCGGTCGCGCAGCGCCTCTGAAATCGCGAGGCTCATCCGAGGTAACGGCGCATCATCCGCTCGAACACGCCCGCGAAGAAGGTCAGAAGGTCGGTGCCTTGCGTCGGGCGGAACATATGCGGGTCCTCGGCGCCGAAAATCAACAGACCGGGCAGACGCCCTAGGCCGAGATCGAGCGTCATGAGGGCTTCGGAATGCACGAAACTATCGCCATGGATCACATCCGTCTCGGGCGAGACCTGACGCAGGGTGACCGGTCGCACCGGCACGTTGCGCCCATAGGTGATATAGTTCTCGATAAACCCGGGCTCGGCGGTGATCAGCACCTTGCCGAGCTTGCGAATGGCGGGTTCTTCTTCGGTGACCTTGGTTTCGAGCAGCAGTTTCACACTGTCGAGCCGCAGGGTCTGGGCCACCTCGCCCGAGAGTGCGTTGAGGAATTCGGTGAACTGCGTCGGCTGCAAGAGCTGCAACACGGCGCGGTGGATCTGGTTGGTGCCCGCGAGATTCTCGTAGGCGGCGGCGATGACGCCACGATGGGTGTCTTCGAGGCGTTCGAGACGTTCTTCGAGGCGCTCCATGGCGAGACCGCGCAGATCGACGACATTGGCTCCGGTGCCGCGCTCGTTGGCGGCGATCAGGGCGCGCATCACGTCCAGATCCTCAAGCACCATATCCGGGTCGGAAATGATCTTTTCGCGCAATTCATCGGCCAAAGGCGTGACCGCCCGGGGAAGCTGGGTACTCATGGTGCCTCATCTACTGTCTCGATCCGCCGGTTTTCCGGTCGTTGTTCTGACTATGCCCGAAAACCGGGGGCGGGTGCAAATATTTGTACGCTCCCGTGCGGCAGGCACAAAAAATCCCCCGGACCTGTGGCGCGGGGGACTCTTTGAAATCTCCGGGAGATCGGATCAGACGATCTTGATCACACGATTTTAATTCCGGCCTCTTCGGCGTCCTTGACGAATTGCGCCAGCCCCTTGTCGGTCAGCACATGGTTCGCCATGGCCTTGATCACGGCGGGCGGTGCGGTGATCACGTCGGCACCGATTTTCGCGCATTCGGAAATATGGTTCACGGTGCGGATCGAGGCGGCGAGGATTTCGGTCTCGAAGCCATAATTGTCGTAAACCGTGCGGATGTCTTCGATCAGGTCGACGCCATCGAGGTTGATATCATCGAGTCGCCCGATGAAGGGAGAGATGAAGCTCGCCCCGGCTTTCGCGGCCAGAATCGCCTGATTGACCGAGAAACAGAGCGTCACGTTGATCTTGTGCCCTTCGCCGGAGAGCGTCTTGCAGGCCTTGAGACCGTCGAGCGTCAGCGGCAGTTTGATCACCACGTTGTCGGCGATGGTCGCCAGTTTGCGGCCTTCCTTGATCATGCTGTCGTAATCGAGAGCGACCACCTCGGCGGAGACGGGGCCGTCCACCATGTCACAGATTTCCTTGGTGACTTCGAGAATGTCGCGACCGGATTTCTTGATCAGGGAGGGGTTGGTGGTGACGCCATCGACAAAACCCAGATCGTTGAGCTCGCGGATCGCATCGACATCGGCGGTATCGACAAAGAATTTCATGGGCGCTTCTCCTTTCGCCTGACTGTTAGCGCCTACATAATCCAATGTGGCTGACAGAGAAAGGGGGTCTGGGAAAGGGGGGCTGGCTTGCCCCGGACAAACCCCCTATCTCTGAACCATGGATGACGATTTCTTCCCCGAAGGCGCGCTTGTCGCTGTGCTCACCACCGAACCGCTGGACCGGACGCTGGATTACAAAGCGCCTGAAGGCGGGGTGGAGCTTGGTGCCTATGTCGCGGTGCCTTTGGGGCCGCGCAAGGTTCTGGGTTGTGTCTGGGGTGCGGGGGCCGGTGGGTTCGATCTGTCGAAGGCACGTTCCGTCTCTTCCGTGCTCGACGTGGCGCCGATGCGCGAGGAGATGCGGCTGTTTCTTGAGAAAGTTGCCGCTTACACCCTGACCCCGATGCCCGCCATGCTGCGGCTTGCGACCCGTGCGCCGGGGCTGATGAACCCGCCCTCGATGCGCAAGGTGTATCGTCGGGGCGAGGGGCGCCCGCCACGGGAAACCGATGCGCGCAGGCGGGTGCTGGACACTTTGGAAGACTACGGTGGGCTGGCTTTCACGCTCAAGGAACTGGCCGACACGGCGGGGGTGACGCCCTCGGTGATCAAGGGGCTGTTGCCCACGGGGGCGATCATCGAGGAGGACACGCCGCGCGATCTGCCCTATCGGCGGCTCGACGCAGACGCACCGGGCAAGGAACTGACCGAGGCGCAGGCGGCGGCGGCAAAAGCGCTGCGAGACTCGGTGGCCACTGAGCGCTATTCCACCACGCTTTTGAAGGGCGTCACTGGGTCCGGCAAGACGGAGGTCTATCTCGAAGCCGTCGCCGAATGCCTGCGCCATGGCCGTCAGGCGCTTGTGCTTTTGCCGGAGATCGCACTGACCTCTGCCTTTCTCACTCGCTTTGAGGAACGTTTTGGCGCGCGCCCTGCCGAATGGCATTCGGGCGTCACCATGACCGAACGTCGCCGGGTTTGGAAAATGGTCGGCCAAGGCGGCGCGCAGGTGGTGATCGGCGCACGCTCCGCGCTTTATCTGCCGTTTCGGAACCTCGGGCTGATCGTGGTCGATGAGGAACATGACGGATCCTACAAACAGGAGGACGGGGTGCATTACAACGCCCGCGACATGGCGGTTTTGCGCGCGTCCCTGTGCTCCGCCGCGGTGGTTCTGGCCTCCGCCACGCCCTCGCTCGAAACCTGGGCCAATGTCGAGGCCGGGAAGTATAAGCGGCTCGATCTCGAAAGCCGCTATGGCCCCGCCGTGATGCCCGATATGTTTGCTATCGACATGCGAGGGGAGAAACTTCCGGCGACACGGTTCATATCGGATGCGCTTGTGGGGGCGGTGCGCAAGCGCATGGAGAAGGGCGAACAATCGCTGCTGTTTCTGAACCGTCGCGGCTATGCGCCGGTGACGATCTGCCGGGCCTGTGGCTATCAGATCCAATGCGATCATTGCGATGCGCGGATGGTCGAGCACCGGTTCCTCAAACGCCTCGTGTGCCACCAATGTGGCGAAACGAAACCGATGCCGGAGGCCTGTCCCTCCTGTGGTGTCGAGGGGCGTCTGGCCCCCGTTGGCCCCGGTGTCGAACGTCTGGCCGAAGAGGTCGCGGAACGCTTCCCGGAGGCGAAATGCGCGGTGCTCTCATCTGATCTCTTTGCCTCGGCGCGGGCACTGAAGGAGCAAATCCGCCTGATTGCCGAGGGCGACACGGACATCATCATCGGTACGCAACTCGTGGCGAAAGGGCATAACTTCCCGAACCTGACGCTTGTGGGCGTGATCGACGCCGATCTCGGGCTTCAGGGTTCCGATCTACGCGCCGCGGAGCGGACGTTTCAGCTCATGCGTCAGGTGGCAGGGCGCGCCGGGCGGTCGGAGAAAAAGGGTGTCGCGCTTTTGCAGACCTACCAGCCGGAGCATCCGGTGATCCGGGCCATTCTGGCCGGCGATGAGGAAGGGTTTTGGCAGACCGAGGCGGCTGAGCGCAAGATGGCGGGTGTGCCGCCTTATGGACGGATGGCGGGGATCATCCTGTCCGGGCCGGATCTTGCGGTGGTTTCCGATGTGGCGAATCATCTGGCGCGCATCGCCGGGCCGTTGCAGCGGGTGGGCGCGCAGCTTTTCGGTCCCGCACCTGCGCCGATTGCCCGCGTGCGGGGGCGGCATCGCATCCGGCTTCTGGTCAAGGCTGACAAGAGCGCGCCGATCCAGGTGGCGATTGCCGCGTGGATCGGGCAGGTGAAGCTGCCCGCGAATGTGCGGTTGCAGATCGACATCGACCCGCAATCCTTCTGGTGAGGGGGGGAGGGGCGCTGCCCCTCACTTGGCGCGGGTGTCCCGCGCCAAGCTCACCCCGGGATATTTTCAGACAGAAGAAGGGTTAACACGCCAGCGCGGGATCGGCTTGACGGTCGATGAGGAGGGTTGTGGCAATAGCTCCTACCCACATGCAGAACAAAGCAAGCCAGGCGGTGGCGGCGAAAACCGAGCTGTTGGTGACGCCGTTGCCGATGGCGCAGCCGCCCGCCAACATCGCGCCGAAACCCATGAGCGCGGCACCGATCATCGAGCGACGCATGACCGGGACGGAGTCGAAGCTCTGCCAGCGGAACTCGCCCGCGATGAGCGACGAGAGGAACGCACCGATGACCACGCCCGGCACCAGTCCGACGTCGAATTCAAGTACGGCGTTGCGGTCGAGAAAGAACATCAGCGTGTTGGCCGAGGGACCGGAGAAGGTGACGGAGGAGACTGGCACCGGATCGAAGGCGACCTGCGCCAGTTGCCATGTCAGATACCAGCCGATGGCTACGGCAAAGCCCACACCCGAGGCGAAGATCCAGATTTTCGGGCCGATCTGGTTCTTTGCGGCGAGGAAAAGCGCCAAGGCGGCAAAGGCGATGCCGAGGGCCAGTCCCGTACCGTTCGGCAGGTGAAGCGCATTCAGGAGATTGATGTTTTCGCTCCCGGTGATCGACAGGGAGGCAAGTCGGTCGCGGTAGGGTGAGAGGATGCCATGCAGGCTCATTTGCGCGGTGACGGCAAAGATCAGTCCCGAGACGACCGAACGCAGGTTGCCGGTCGAGGCGAGGACGAGCAACCGCCCGGAACAGCCACGCGACATCACCATGCCCGCGCCGAACATCAGTCCGCCGATTATCGCGCCCGACCATGATCCGGGCACCGCCATGACGCGGGCATCGGCCTCGCGAAACAGGCCCAGAAGCTGCGCGCCCTGCACCCAGACGATGGCGGTCGAGAGCGTGAGAAACCAGACGGCCACTTTGGGCCCGAGGCGACCTCGGGCAAATTCGACCGTGGCTGCGCGTAGGCAGAATTGCGAACGCTGCGCCGAGATGCCGAAAATAAGCCCGGTCAACAGACCGAAGATCGCTGCTGTCGGGCTTTCTCCGATGCCCTCGACAAGGGTTAGAATATCCATGGTTTTTCTCCTCCCGCGATCTTTGCCCCTTTGATCCGTGGCAAACCCTGTGCGCAAAATTTTCCAGATTTTAGGGTTTCGTGCGCCCAAGGCCTTGATCTGTGTCACATGATCGGGGTGTGCACCCTCCTGCGTCAAGCCACCCGCGCAGGGGGTGTGCGGGAATTTCGGCTATTCAGAATAGCATTCCTTCACTACAGGCGGATCATGAGCAAAACACCCGTATCCCTCTCCGATGTGTCTCACCTGCCGCGTTGGCGGCGGCCGGAGTCCCTGTTGTTCTTGATGGCCTTCGCCATGCCCGTGGCCTTTGCCACATGGAACGCGCTGTTGAACAACTTCGTCATCGAAGTGGCGGGTTTTACCGGGGTGCAGATCGGCTGGCTTCATACGGTGCGGGAAATTCCGGGCTTTCTGGCCATTGGGGTGATTGCGCTTATCATGATCGTGCGTGAACAGGTGCTGGGCGTGGTGTCGCTCTTGCTTCTGGGGGCTGCAACGGCGGTGACCGCATGGTTTCCCTCTTTGGGCGGTATTCTGACTATCACCATGCTGTCCTCGATCGGGTTTCACTATTTCGAGACGGTGAACCAGTCGCTGCAATTGCAATGGCTGCCGAAGGACCGCGCGCCCATCGTGCTCGGCCGCTTGCTGGCGGCGGGTTCGGCGGCCTCTCTCGTGGCTTACGGGCTTCTGGTTCTGACATGGAAGACCTTCGATCTGTCCTACAATATCGTCTACCTGCTCTCGGGGGGCTTTACGGCTCTGGTCGCGATCTTCGCGCTACTGGCCTATCCGCAATTCGAGGCACCCAACCCGCAGGCCAAGAAGCTGATCCTGAAACGCCGTTACGGGCTCTATTACGCGCTTCAGTTCATGGCGGGCGCGCGGCGGCAGATTTTCGTTGTCTTCGCCGCCTTCATGATGGTCGAGAAATTCGGGCTCGGGGTGGAAGAGATCACCGGTCTGTTCCTGATCAACTATCTGGCCAATATGGTCATCGCGCCGATGATGGGGAAAATCGTCTTCATCAAGGGCGAGAGGTTTGTTCTCATGCTCGAATATATCGGGCTGACTCTGGTGTTCATGGCCTATGGCGGGATTTATTGGCTGGGTTGGGGCGTGATCGTGGGGGCGGCGCTCTATGTGATCGACCACATGCTGTTCGGCCTCGCTTTTGCGCTCAAAACCTATTTCCAAAAGATCGCCGATCCCGAAGACATCGCGCCCACGGCGGCGGTGGCTTTTACGATCAACCACATTGCGGCGGTGTTTTTGCCGGCGTTGCTGGGCTATCTCTGGGTGGTCTCTCCGGGGGCGGTCTTCGGTCTGGCGGCGGCGCTGGCGATGGGTTCGGTGGGGCTCTCCGCCCTGATCCCGCGTCACCCGGAAAAGGGCAACGAATGGCGACTTATCCCGCGCGTGCGCGAGGTGGCCCCGGCCGAGTGATGTGCCGGAGATTGGCGCAATCTCAATTGCAGGCTATATTGCATGACAACCCGCACAACGGAGGCTTGCCATGTTTGCCGCTCTGACCAAGAAACTTACCATGCCCACGCCCGACGAGGCGCTGCCGGGGCGTCCCGATCCGATCCCCACAGCGGCGGAGCATTTCGTGCTTCACGTGCGGCTTGAGGCCCCGGTACCGGAGGGCTGCGAGGAGGCGATTTTCGGCATGGGCTGCTTCTGGGGCGTCGAGCGCATCTTCTGGCAGGTGCCGGGTGTCGTGAACACCGCAGCGGGCTATACGGCGGGCTATACGCCCCATCCGACCTATGAGGAAGTTTGCACCGGCAAGACCGGGCATAACGAGGTGGTGCGCGTGGTGTTCGATCCTGCCAAAGTGAGTTATGCCGAGTTGCTCAAGGTGTTTTGGGAAAACCACGATCCGACGCAGGGCATGCGTCAGGGCAATGACCGGGGCACGCAATATCGTTCCGGCATCTATGTCACGAATGAGGCGCAGCGGAGGGCCGCCGAGGCGAGCCTTGCGGGCTATAACGTGCTTTTGCAGGACAAGGGCTTTGGCGCGATCACGACCGAGATCCTGCCTGCGGGTGAGTTCTATTTCGCCGAGGAGTATCACCAGCAATATCTGGCGAAGAACCCGAACGGATATTGCGGTATCGGGGGCACCGGGGTGAGCTGTCCCGTGGGGCTGCGCATGGAACGCTCTGTGCAATGGAGCGATGAGATGGAGCGACCCGACAGTCCCGCGTAATTCAGCCGGAGCCGGGAGGGCATCAGGGGCGGGTTGTGAAAATCCTGCCGGACGGCTAAGGCAGGGGAAACCACCTAGGGGAAACCCAAGCCGGAGTGTCGCCATGCCAACTTTCACCGCCTTCACCAAGACCAAGGGCAAAGCCCCCGCCGAAGCCATCGGCGACGCGCTCGAATTTCTCGATCCGGAACCGACGGGCGTCGGCGTGTTCGAGATCGAGGACGGCTCGGGGCTCTGGGAAGTCGGGGCCTATTTCACCGAAGCGCCCGACGAGATCGCGCTCGCACTTTTGGCCAAGGCCAACGATGCCCCGGATTTCGTGATTTCCGAGCTGCCGGAAACGGATTGGGTTGCCAAGGTGCGCCGTGATCTGGCGCCGGTTGAGGCCGGGCGGTTCTTTGTCTACGGGGCACATGACGCCGACAGGCTCCCTGCGGACAAGATCGGCTTGCTGATTGAGGCAGCCATGGCCTTTGGCACCGGCCATCACGGTACGACGCTCGGCTGCCTCAAGGCGCTCGATCATCTGATGGCCGAGGGTAAGACGTTCGACAATGTCGCGGACATTGGCTGTGGCACCGCCGTGCTGGCCATGGCGGCGGCAAAGATTTCCGACAAGACGGTCTATGCCTCCGACATTGACGAGGTCGCGGTCGAGGTCGCCGAAAGCAATGTGCGCGCCAACGATCTCGCGGGGCAGGTGGTCTGTCTGGAAGCCGCCGGTTTCAATCATCCGGTGCTGGCCGAGAAGGCTCCCTTCGATCTGGTCTTCGCGAATATTCTCAAAGGTCCGCTGGTGGCGCTTGCCCCGGATATGGCGGCCAATGTTATGCCGGGCGGGCATGTGATTCTCTCGGGTATCCTCAACCCGCAAGCCGATGAGGTCGTCGACGTTTATACCCGCTCCGGCTTCAATCTTGTGGAACGCCAAGAGATTGTTGACTGGACGACGCTAACGATGCTGAGAACTCATTAAATTTAAAGGGAAAAATCTCTTTCTCGCCGCGTTTGCCCCAATTTCGCCACATTTTGCCGCAAGAATGTCTTAGTCGGTGGGGGCCGATGTTACGAGGAGGCTGCCATGGCTTACGCCGGTTCGCAGCAATTGGAAAAACGGCTCACCCGTATTGAGGCGCGTCGACGCGCGCTCAGGCACGGTGCCGTCTATTCGGTTAATCAGGATGGTCTTATTATCGCGCGCCCGCGGCGCCGGGGGATGCGGCGACCGCTCTATCTTGTGTTTTTTGCCCTCGCCGGGGTGATTGCCTTCAAAGCGATGCTCTATGCGAGTCTCGGGGCCGTGTCCTATGCGACACGGGTGGACGAGTTGTCTCAGGGGACCGCGATTGAACGTGCCGCGGCTTGGGTCATGCATGCCGATCAGGTTACCGTCTGGCTGGCGCTTCAGGGCAAGATGCTGCTGAGTTGAGAAATAATGTTACCGGGGGTCGGATGGCTGTTTCCCTCCATGCCAGTCAATCCCTGTCACGTCAGAAACCGCACCGGCCTTCGGTGCGGGTTTTCACTTTATATCTGCTCACGGCGCCGCCTCCGCAGAGGGTGGGCATGCCCCCCGGTCCCGCAGTCGGGTGGCTCGCAGGCTTTGGTTGCGTCGCCGCGCGCTGTTCTAAGGGCTGATCACGTCTGTTGGCAAACCTGCGCTTGGCAAATGTTCTCGTTTCGTGCTAACTCATTCTCAACGAATAAAACGAGCAGGTGAGATCATGCGTGTGATGGGCATCGACCCCGGGCTGCGCAACATGGGCTGGGGCATTATTGATGTCGCGGGTCCGCGCATCAGCCATGTCGCCAACGGCATCTGCCGCTCGGCCTCTTCCGACGATCTCGCCACGCGGCTTTTGTCGCTCTTCGATCAACTCACCGCCATTGTCGAGACCTACCGCCCTGACAGCGCCGCCGTCGAGCAGACTTTCGTCAACAAGGACGCTGTCGCCACACTGAAGCTGGGGCAGGCGCGTTCCGTCGCCCTTCTGGTTCCGGCCCGCGCAGGCATCCCCATCGGCGAATACGCCCCGAACGCGGTGAAAAAGACGGTCGTCGGCGTCGGCCATGCCGCCAAGCAACAGGTCGAGCATATGATCAAACTGCAACTCCCCGGTATCCGGCTCGAAGGGCCGGATGCGGTCGATGCGCTGGCCATCGCGATCACCCATTCTTATCACGCGCAGTCCTCTTCACGGTTGGCGGATGCGCTGAGAAAGGCGGCGTCATGATCGGTAAGCTGACGGGTGTCATCGACTATATCGGCACGGATCATGTGATGATCGATGTGCGGGGCGTCGGCTATATCGTGCATATTTCCGAGCGCACGCGCATGTCCCTGCCGGGGCAGGGCGCGCCGGTGTCGCTCTACACCGATATGCTGGTGCGCGAGGATCTGATGCAGTTGTTCGGCTTCACGTCCCTTTTGGAAAAGGAATGGTATCGCCTCTTGATTTCCGTTCAAGGCATCGGCTCGAAAGCCGCCATGGCGATCCTCGGCACTCTGGGGCCGGAGGCGACGGGGCGCGCGATTGCACTGGGCGACTGGACGGCGATCAAGGCAGCACCTGGCGTCGGCCCGAAGATTGCGCAGCGCGTGGTCAATGAGTTGAAGGACAAGGCGCCGACGGTGATGTCGATGGGCGGCAAGCTGTCGGAGGCGCTTGCGGCACCGGAAGTTGTTGAGGTCATCGAGGGCGCAGCACCTGTGGCCAAACCGAAACCCACGCCCCCAAAAGCCAATGCCTCCGCCGAGGCCGAGGCGCTTTCAGCGCTGCAAAACCTCGGTTATGCTCCTTCTGACGCCGCGCAGGCCGTGGCGCAGGCCGCGCAGGATGCGCCCGAGGCGGATACGTCGGGTCTGATCAAAGCGGCGCTGCGCCTGCTCGCGCCGAAAGGGTAAGAGATGGAAAGCCCCGATCCCACGTTGCGCCCGGAGCGGCAACCGCAGGACGCCGATCGTGCCCTGCGCCCGCAGGCGCTTGAAGAGTTCATCGGTCAGCAAGAGGCGCGCGCCAACCTGCGGGTGTTCATCGAGTCTGCGCGTCGCCGCGAAGAGGCGATGGACCATGTTCTGTTTCATGGCCCGCCGGGGCTTGGCAAGACCACGCTGGCGCAGATCATGGCGCGCGAACTGGGCGTGAATTTCAAGATGACTTCCGGGCCGGTTCTCGCAAAGGCGGGTGATCTTGCGGCGATCCTGACCAATCTCGAAGCCCGCGATGTGCTCTTCATCGACGAGATTCACCGGATGAACCCGGTGGTCGAAGAGGTGCTCTACCCGGCGATGGAGGATTTCGAGCTCGATCTGGTGATCGGCGAAGGCCCCGCCGCGCGCACCGTGCGGATCGAGTTGCAGCCCTTCACCCTGGTGGGCGCGACCACGCGGCTCGGGCTTTTGACTACGCCCTTGCGCGACCGCTTCGGCATCCCGACACGGCTTCAGTTCTACACCACCGAAGAACTGCACGAGATCGTCACCCGTGGCGCGCGTCTTCTGAATGTGCCCACCGATCCGGCAGGCGCGCATGAGATCGCCAAACGTGCGCGTGGCACGCCGCGGATCGCCGGGCGGCTTTTGCGCCGCGTGGTGGATTTCGCCGTGGTCGAGGGCGACGGGCGGATCACGAAATCTTTGGCCGACGGGGCGCTCACACGTTTGGGCGTCGATCTGATCGGCCTCGATGGGGCAGACCGGCGCTATCTCGGCATGATCGCGGAGAATTACGGCGGCGGGCCGGTGGGGGTTGAGACCTTGGCGGCGGCTTTGTCGGAAAGCCGGGATGCGATCGAGGATGTGATCGAGCCCTATCTTTTGCAGCAGGGCCTCATCCAGCGCACCCCGCGCGGCCGGATGCTGACGCAGAAATCCTGGAAACATCTGGGGCTTGAGGCCCCGAAAGGGCCGGATCAGACCGATTTGTTCGGTAAGTGAGTATTTGAGCCACCGAAAAGCAGGGTTTTAGCCCAACAGATGCCCCATCTGCGCCACCGCGAGCCGGTAGCCATTGACGCCGAAGCCCGCCATGACCGCGTCTGCGCGCATCGAGACATAGGAATGATGGCGGAAGGCCTCGCGTTTGTGCACCTGAGAGATATGCACCTCGATCACCGGGCCTTCGAAGGTGTTCAGAGCATCGAGAATGGCCACCGAGGTGTGCGTATAGGCTGCCGGGTTGATGACGATGCCGGCGGCTTTTTCGCGCGCCTCATGGATCAGGTCGATGATCTCCCCCTCATGGTTCGATTGCGCGAAAACCACGTCGAGATCGTGCAGAGCGGCCTCGGTTGCACAGAGCGCTTCGACATCCTCAAGCGTGTCGGAACCGTAAATCTCCGGCTCCCGCTTGCCTAGAAGGTTCAGGTTGGGGCCGTTCAGGATGTAGATCGTCTTGCTCATGATGCGCCTCGTGGTTCTTTGCGCCAAGCTACGCGGGGCAGGGGTTGCCGCGCAAGCCACCCTGTTGCAAAAGAACGGCGCAAGACGCGAGAGGGCCACATGAGCGAGATCACACCGGAACGCATCGAAGAATTTTTCACCCGCTCGAACGGCGATTATGTTTTTGCGCGCTGGGGGCGGCCCATCGCGCCGGTGGTGTTTGGCGTGGAGGACGAGACGCTGGTGACGGTGAAATCCGCAATCGAGGCCTGTGTCGCCATCGCCGGTCACCGGATCGAGGAAATGGACCCGGAACTGGGCACGAACCTCATGGTGTTTTTCCTCTCTGACTGGGCGGAGTTGCTCGACGTGCCGCATATGGGCGATCTCATTCCCGATCTGGAAACGCGGGTGGCGACCTTGCAGGCGCGTGGCGCACATCAGTACCGGGCGTTTCGATTCGACGATCAGGGGGCGATCAAGGCGTGCTTTACCTTTGTGTGCATGGGCGGTGCGATGGATGAGGTGCCTGCCGAAGTGATCGCGATGAGCCAGGCGGTACAAGCCATGCTCCTGTGGTCGGATGTTGAGTTTACCCAAGACAGCCCGCTTGCCGTTGCTCCCGAAGGCACGGTGGTGCGCCCGGATGTGGCGAATGTGCTGCGTGCGGCTTACGACCCGATGCTGCCGGACGCGGCGCGGGATGCTTCCCATGCGCTCAGGCTCTATGCGCGGGTGATTGCGGGATAGCGGTGGTCGGGATAAGGCTCAACTTTTCGCGCAGGAAAGCCTCTTTCCTGTCGGCTATTTGGGTTTTCCCGAACATCAGGCTGGCTGCGACAATATACCATTTCACTGAGTAGACGAAGCCAATGATCGTCGCAGGAAGTCCTATGAGCAATTGAATTGTTGCGTTTGCGAAGATGACCCAGAGGGCCGGTTGCGGATCGTTTTCCATGATCACGATGGTGAAAATGCTCAAGGGCAGGATCGGGAGCGCATATACAAAGACCCAGAAAAAGATCATCAGAAAAATCGGCATAGGGGCAAGCAGCCACAATTTGCGCGAAAACCGCAGGATGTAGAGCTCGGATTTCCAGCGGATATGATGCAGTTTTGACAATAGGTTTTTCAAATTGTACCTCGTATGCAGTTGCCTGTTACGATTGCAGGCTGATCCGTGAAAAGGAAGGGAAATTGAGATGACCCACATATTCCCTGTCCATGTCTATTACGAGGACACCGATCTTGCGGGCATCGTCTATTACGCCAATTACCTGAAGTTCATCGAGCGCGCGCGGACCGAATGGGTGCGCGATCTGGGCATTGATCAGGTCAGGCTCAAGGAAGAAGACGGCATCGTTTTTGCGGTGCGGCGGGTCGAGGCAGATTACCTTGTTCCTGCGAAATTCGATGACGATCTCACCGTGGAAACCGCTTTGGAGGCCATGACGGGGGCACGGATCGTGATGAACCAGGTGGTGAAACGTGGCGAGGATGTGCTGTTTTCGGCACAGGTGACCATCGTCGCGCTGACCGCAACCGGTTATCCGGCGCGACTTCCGGCAAATCTCCGCCGAAACCTGCACTGAAACCGCCGAAAATCTGCGAATTTGTGCTGCGCCTCACACGTTCGTGTTGGCGCTTCCCCTGCCGATGAGCTAGAATCACGCGTAAAGATGAGAGCCGTGCAAATGCGGCCCACCAAAGGCGATTAAAGAGCAGGTTCATGGACCAACAAACCCTTGCGATGGCGCAGGAGATAGACTTCTCCTTGCTCGCGCTTTTCATGCGCGCCACCTTCACCGTGAAAATTGTGATGCTGATGCTGATCGTGGCCTCTTTCTGGTCATGGTCGATCATCATCCAGAAATTCATTTCCTATAAAAAGGCCCGCGCCGAGGCGGCCGCTTTCGATCAGGCCTTCTGGTCGGGCGAGCCGCTCGATGAGCTGTATGACCAGATTTCCGATGGGCCGATGAGCGCGCCGGAGCGGGTGTTTGCCGCGGGCATGACCGAGTGGCGACGCTCGCATCGCGCCGATGGCGGGTTGATCGCGGGGGCACAGTCGCGCATCGACCGTTCGATGGATGTGGCCATCGCGAAAGAGAGCGAGGAAATGACCAAGGGGCTTTCGTTCCTTGCGACCGTCGGGTCCACCGGACCCTTCGTCGGTCTTTTCGGGACGGTCTGGGGGATCAAGACGGCGTTCGAGGACATCGCCATGGCGCAGTCGACCAACCTTGCCGTCGTGGCTCCGGGCATCGCGGAGGCGCTTCTGGCCACAGCGCTCGGCCTTCTTGCCGCCATTCCCGCCGTGATCTTCTACAACAAGCTGAACGCCGACAGCGAACGCATCCTTGGTGGCTACGAGGCCTTTGCCGACGAGTTCGCCACCATCCTGTCCCGCGAGCTGGACAGTTAAGATGGGCGCGGGTGTCATTCAGAAATCGGGGGGAGGCGGTCGCCGTGGGCGTCGCCGTCGTCCCGCCGCGATGAGCGAGATCAACGTCACGCCTTTCGTCGACGTCATGCTGGTGCTTCTGATCATCTTCATGGTGGCCGCCCCGATGATGACCGTGGGAGTGCCGGTGGAACTGCCGGAAACGGCGGCGACTGCGTTGCCGCAGGAGGAACAGGAGCCGCTGACCATCACGCTCACCGCCGACGGGCAGGTTCTGCTCATGTCCAATGAGACGCCGGAACAGGATCTCGTGACCAAGCTCAAAGCCATCGCCGCCGAGCGTCAGGACGACAAGATTTTCCTGCGCGCCGACGGATCGGTGCCCTACGAACGTGTGGCTCAGGTGATGGGCGCATTGAACGCGGGCGGGTTTCGCTCCATCGGTCTGGTGACCGAACAGGGCGGGCCGCGTCTCGACGGGTCGAATTAAGGGATATCACGCGTGAACGCGGGCCAATATATCTCCGGCGCGGGCCATCTGGGCCTGATTGCCTATGTGCTTTTCGGGGGGCTGTTCCTGCATCCCGAGGAGCCTGCGGACGTGTCCGTGCAGGAGGTGGCACTGATTTCGGAAAGCGAGTTCGCCGCCATGGTGGCGCAAAGCACCGCACCCGACACCTACGAGATTGCCCCCGAGATGCGTGCCCCCGAGACGGAAAGCGCCCCGGAGGTGAGCCAACCCGAGGAGAGCAAGCCGGAGCAAAGCGCGCCCGAAACGCCGCCGCCGACAGCGCCGGAGCCAAAGCCCGAACCGCCGCAAACCGTGACCCCGCCGGTCGAAGTGCAGCCGACGCCGCCCAGCCCGCAGGCCGATCCGGAGATTTCGCTCGAAGACCCCGGTGCGGGCCTCCCGGATCGTCCTGACCGCAAGCCGACGCCGCGCCCGGTGCCGCGCATCGCCGACCGGAACGTGACCGCGCCCGAGCCGCAGCCGGAGATTTCCGACACACCGGTTGAGGCCGCCAACGAGGAAAGCGAAAGCCCCGAGGTGGTTGAGGAAAAGGTCGAAGAGTCGGCCCCGCAGGAAACCGCCACGGAGATCGTGACCGAGGCGGAGAAACCTTCGGGCATGTCCACTTCGCCGCGCCCGAAATCGCGCCCGGCCAATCTCGCGGCGCAGGTACAGGCGGCGCAACAGGCGCAGGAGACACCGAAACCCGCTACGCCCGCAGCCGAACCGAAAGAAGACACGTCGGACGCCGTCGCTGATGCGGCTGCTGCGGCCGCTGCGGCTTTGGCCGCCGAAAGCGTGGGCAGCCCCGCCGCCCCTGAACGCCCGGTCGGCCCGCCTCTGACCGCGGGCGAGCGCGAGGGCATGCGGGTTGCGGTGTCGCAATGCTGGAACGTCGGCGCGATGTCGACCGACGCGATGCGCACGGTGATCACGGTTGGCGTTGCGATGAACGAAGATGGCACGCCGCAGGCCGGCTCCATTAAACTCCTGTCTCATACGGGCGGCACGGAAGCGGGGGCGCAGAGCGCCTTCGAGGTTGCCCGACGCGCGATTATCCGCTGCGGTGCGCGCGGTTTCCCCTTGCCGGTGGAAAAATATGCCCATTGGCGCAATATCGAAATGACGTTCGATCCCGAACAGATGAGGTTCAAATGAAACGCCTGACTGCCTTTGCCCCTGTTCTGGCCTGTGCTTTTGCCGCAGCGCTTTCCCTCGGGGGGGCCGCGCCCGCCGTGGCGCAGGATCCGGGGCCGCTGAGACTCGACATCACGCGCGGGGTGATCGAACCCCTGCCGCTCGCCCTGCCGGATTTTATCGCCGAGACACCGCAGGCCGCCGAATACGCCAAGCAAATCTCCGACGTGATCGCCGCCGATCTCGTGGGCACGGGGCTGTTCCGGGAAATCCCGTCTTCAGCCTATATTTCGCAGGTGACGAATTTCGGCGCTGCCGTGCAATATGCCGACTGGAAGGCGATCAACGCGCAGGGTCTGGTGACTGGCGCCGTGGGCATCGACAGCGCGGGCAACCTGTCGGTCAAGTTCCGCGTCTTTGACGTCTATGCCGAAGCACCGCTGGGGTCGGGCCTGCAACTCGGCGGCACCACCGCAAGCTGGCGGCGGATCGCGCACAAGGTCGCCGATGTGGTCTATTCGCGGATCACAGGCGAGGGGGGATATTTCGACAGCCGCGTTGTCTTTGTCTCGCAAACCGGGCCGAAAAACGACCGCAAGAAACGCCTTGCTGTGATGGATTACGATGGGGCGGGGCTTCAGTACCTGACCGACGATCATTACATCGTTTTTGCGCCGCGCTTCTCGCCCTCCGGCGACCGGGTGCTCTACACCTCCTATGAAACCGGCACGCCGCAGATCATGATGCTCGATGTCGGTACGGTGACACGCACGCGCCTGCCGGTGCCCGCCGAATCCGTGACCTTCGCGCCGCGGTTCTCTCCCGATGGCCGGTCCATCGTTTATTCCATGTCCACGGGCTCGAACACCGATCTCTACCGCATGGACATCGCGACCTCGCAGATCACCCGTCTCACCAATACGCCCGCCATCGAGACCGCGCCGAGTTTTTCGCCCGACGGTTCGCAGATCGTGTTCGAGTCCGACCGTTCCGGCACGCAGCAGCTTTATATCATGCCCGCGGGCGGTGGTGAGGCGCGGCGGATTTCCTCGGGCATCGGACGTTATGGCACGCCGGTGTGGTCGCCGCGCGGGGATCTCATCGCTTTCACCAAACAGAACCAGGGCCGTTTCCACATCGGGGTGATGCGCACGGACGGTTCCGAAGAGCGGCTTCTGACTGCCTCCTTCCTCGACGAAGGTCCGAGCTGGGCGCCCAATGGCCGGGTGATCATGTTCACCCGTGAAAGCCAGGGGGCGGGCGGCGAAAGCGCGCTTTACACCGTCGACATTTCCGGGCGGAACCTGAAACGGGTGCCAACTACGGCCAGCGCATCCGATCCGGCCTGGTCGCCGCTGTTGAAATAGTGAAATCCGGCACCTCCCCAAGCCCCGGGGAGGCTGCTATAGTCCCAACAAACCCAGAGCAGTTACGAACATCCCAAAGGATCTTCCATGTCCCAGTTTCTGACCTCCAAAGCCTCCCGCGCACTTCTTCTGGTCGCGGCCCTTGGCCTTTCAGCCTGTACCAATCCCGGTCGTTTTGGCAACAACGCCAATGGGGCCGGCGGGGCCGGTGCCAACGGCATGATCCCGGGCTCGGCTTCCGATCCGACCTCGATCGCCTATTTCAACCAGACCGTGGGCGACCGCGTGCTCTTCGCCGTCGATCAGTCGACGCTCTCGGATGAGGCGCGCACTATTCTCGCCGGTCAGTCCCGCTGGCTGCTCGACAATCCGGCCTATACGGCGATCATCGAAGGCCACGCTGACGAACAGGGCACCCGCGAATACAACTTTGCGCTTTCCGCACGTCGCGCCGCCTCCGTGCAGGATTACCTGATCAGTCAGGGCGTGAACCCGTCGCGTCTGAAAACCATCCCCTATGGCAAGGAGCGCCCGCTCGCCATCTGTTCGGATGAAAGCTGCTACAGCCAGAACCGCCGGGCCGTGACCGTGCTCGCCGCTGGCGCAGGCATGTAAGCGAAAAGGAGAGTTTGCGATGAAAGCGACGATCTTTGGCGCGGCGCTGGCTCTGTCCTGTGTCGGAGGGGCGCTCTGGGCGCAGGATGCGCAGACGCTGGCGGATATCCGTCAGGAAGCCGCAGTTCTGTCCGTCGAGATCAACAAGCTCAAACGGGAGCTCTCCACGACTGGCGCGCCGAACACCCAGTTCGCGGGCGCCGATACGCTCCAGCGGGTCGATTTGATGGAGGCCGCTCTGGCCAATCTCACGGCCAAGCTCGAAGCGCTCGAATTTCGTATCGACCGTGTGGTCAAGGACGGTACGAACCAGCTCGATGACCTGAATTTTCGGCTTTGCGAGCTTGAGAGCGGTTGCGATGTCGGCAACCTGCCGCCGCTGACGCCTTTGGGCGGAGAAGCGGCCACGACGGGAGCCTCCGATATGATCGTCGCGGGGCCGGGGACCGAGCCGCCGATGGAGGGAGGCGGCGAGTTCGCCATGACCGAACAGAGCGATTTCGATGCGGCAAAGGCGCTTTATGACGAGGGCCAGTATCAGGCTTCGGCCGACGCCTTCGCCACTTTTGCCCAGACCTACACTGGCGGTTACCTGACCGCCGAGGCGCATTACATGCGGGGCGAGGCATTGACGGCGGCGGGCGATACGGCCAATGCCGCGCGGGCCTATCTCGACAGTTTCTCCGGTAACCCGGAGGGCGAACGCGCCCCCGATGCGCTTTTGAAACTGGCGGGTGCTTTGGGCAAGCTTGGTCAGACCGACAAGGCCTGTGTCATGTATGGCGAGGTCGGGACCCGTTTCCCTGGCTCTACGGCAGCCTCTCAGGCCCAGACCGAGGCGCGCGGGTTCGGGTGTCCGTAAGGGCATGACCGGGGTGGAGACGAACCGGGCGATGTTGCGCCATTTCGTGGCCACCGCCTTTGCCTTCGAGAAACCCGATCATCTGGCTGTCGCGGTCTCCGGCGGCGGCGACAGCATGGCTTTGCTGCATCTTCTGGCGGAGTGGGCGCGCGAGGAAAAGGTGCGTCTTCAGGCGGTCACGGTAAACCACGGGCTGCGTCCGGAAGCCGCCGCAGAAGCGCGGTTCGTGGCGGAGGTCTCCGAACGGCTCCGCATCAAACACACCACGCTGAACTGGGCCGGGCAAAACGCCACCGGCAATATTCAGGACGCCGCGCGGCGTGCCCGTTATCGCCTTATGGCGGACTGGGCGAAGGGGCAGGGGATTTCCACCATCGCGCTTGCGCATACCGCCGATGATCAGGCGGAGACGTTCTTCATGCGGCTCGCGCGCGCCTCCGGCATCGACGGGCTGACGGGGATGCAGCGGCGGCGGGTGTCGGACGGGATTACCTGGGTGCGGCCTTTGCTGATGCAGGAACGGTTCGAGCTCAGACAATATCTTCGGGAGCTGCATGAGCCTTGGGTGGATGATCCGTCGAATGACGATGAAGCCTATGAGCGGGTAAAGGCGCGGCGCGCCATGGAAGAACTCACGAAACTTGGTATCGACGCGCATGTTGTCGGCCGGGTGATGGATCACTTGTCGCAGGTGCGCTCGGCGCTCGATTTCGCGACTCATGACCATGCGCTCGATTGCGTCCGGGAGGACCGTGGCGATCTGATCATCGACCGTCGCCGTTTTGCCGAGGGCGCACCGGAGGTGAACCGGCGTCTGGTGGATGCGGCGCTGCGCTGGATTTCCTCGGCGGATTACGGCCCACGCGGCATGAAGTTGCAGGAGTTTCTCTCCGCCATGATGCGCGGACGCGACGCAACGTTGCACGGTGTGCGGCTTCTGGGAGGTAAGGGGAGCTTTCGACTGACCCGTGAACATGCCGCCGTGGCCGGGACTGTGGCTTTGCCGGGGGCGCTATGGGACGGGCGTTGGGTCGTGGAAGGTATTGAAAACCAAGACTATGTCGTGCGCGCACTGGGGGAAGACGGGTTGTTGCAACTGGGCGAACGTCCGGAAGATGCGCCTCCGCGTGAAAGTCTCATCGCCTCTCCGGCCCTGTTCGAGGGCAATACGCTGATCTCCGCGCCTCTGGCAGGTCACGGACCGGCGACCGCACGGCTCATTCATCCGAAAGGCGGTTTTCACACCGCGCTTTTATCGCATTGAACTTGAGCCGTTCATGCCTATTTTAAGGAGAAACCCGCGCGCGCGTCTTTGATCGTGCGTTTAAGATCATTCAAGGAGATCCCCTTTGGGCAATGCACGCAATCTTGCCTTCTGGCTCGTGCTCTTGATGCTGGTTCTGGCCCTGTTTCAGGTGCTGGGCGGCAATCAGTCGAGCATGTCGTCGGAAGTCGTCCCCTATTCCGAATTCATGTCGAAAGTGGACGATGGCACCGTGACCTCTGTCGATATCGACGGCGAGAAGGTTTATTTCACCGGGGCGGACAACCGGCGCAAATATACGATCAACCCGGGTGACGAGAATCTCGTGTCCGAGCTTCTGGCCAAGGATGTGACGGTCGAAGGTAAGCCGCAGGAAGAAAGCGGTATCATGCCGTTCATCCTGTCCTTCCTGCCGATCTTCCTGATCATCGGGGTGTGGATCTATTTCATGAACCGGATGCAGGGTGGCGGTAAAGGCGGTGCGATGGGCTTTGGCAAATCGCGGGCGAAACTTTTGACCGAAAAACAGGGTCGCGTGACCTTTGACGATGTCGCGGGCATTGACGAGGCCAAGGAAGAGCTTGAAGAGATCGTCGAATTCCTGCGCAATCCGCAGAAATTCTCGGCCCTTGGTGGCAAGATTCCGAAAGGCGCGCTTCTGGTCGGTCCTCCGGGCACCGGTAAGACGCTTCTGGCGCGGGCCATTGCGGGCGAGGCGGGCGTGCCGTTCTTCACCATTTCCGGCTCCGACTTTGTCGAGATGTTCGTGGGTGTCGGCGCGAGCCGTGTGCGTGACATGTTCGAGCAGGCGAAAAAGAACGCGCCCTGTATCGTTTTCATCGACGAGATCGACGCCGTGGGTCGCCATCGTGGCGCGGGTTATGGCGGCGGCAACGACGAGCGCGAACAAACGCTCAACCAGTTGCTTGTCGAGATGGACGGGTTTGAATCGAACGAAGGCGTGATCATCATCGCCGCGACCAACCGTCGTGATGTGCTCGACCCGGCGCTGTTGCGTCCCGGTCGTTTCGACCGCCAGATCACCGTGCCGAACCCGGATATCAAGGGCCGCGAGAAGATCCTCAACGTCCACGCCCGCAAAGTGCCGCTCGGCCCCGATGTGGACCTGCGCATCATCGCGCGCGGCACGCCCGGTTTCTCCGGTGCCGATCTCGCCAACCTCGTGAACGAGGCTGCGCTCATGGCCGCCCGTGTCGGACGTCGTCAGGTGACGATGGAAGATTTCGAACAGGCCAAGGACAAGGTGATGATGGGCGCGGAGCGCCGCTCCATGGTTCTGACCGACGAGCAAAAGGAAAAGACCGCTTATCACGAAGCCGGTCACGCCATCGTCGGTCTGAAACTGCCGAAATGCGATCCGGTCTACAAAGCTACGATCATCCCGCGCGGTGGTGCGCTTGGGATGGTGATGAGCCTGCCGGAGATGGACAAGCTCCAGATGTTCAAGGACGAGGCGCGTCAGCGGATCGCCATGACCATGGCCGGCAAGGCAGCCGAAGTCTTCAAATACGGCGAGGAAGAAGTGTCCTCCGGCCCCGTAGGCGATATCCAGCAGGCGAGCCAACTCGCGCGTGCCATGGTGATGCGCTACGGCATGTCCGACAAGGTCGGCAACATTGACTACGCCGAGGCCGCCGAGGGCTATCAGGGCAACACCACGGGTCTTTCCGTGTCGGCCCATACCAAGGAACTGATCGAGGAAGAGGTGAAACGCTTCATCGACGAGGGCTATGCCGAGGCGTACCGCATTATCTCGGAATACGAGGAAGAGTGGGAGCGTCTGGCGCAAGGGCTGCTGGAATACGAAACCCTCACCGGTGAAGAGATCAAACGTGTGATCGCCGGTCTGCCGCCGCAGGCGGGCGAGGACGAGGGCGGCTCTGGCGGTTCCGGTGAGGCTTCGGTGACGGCCATCCCGAAGACCAAGAAAAAGCCGAAGTCCGATAGCGGCATGGAACCCGAACCCATGGCCTGAGGCCTGAAAGCCTGTTAGGAAGAAAACCGCGCCTCTCTCAGGGCGCGGTTTTTGCTTGAGGAGGAGCGTATGAGCGACTGGAGCCCCACGAAATACGCGCAGTATTATGATCTGCGATTGCTGCCTGCCCGTGATCTGCTTGCCGCCGTCGGTGAGATTCCCGATGGGGCCGTCATGGATCTGGGCTGCGGTTCGGGTGGTGTCGGTGGGCTTTTGGCGGACCGCTTCCCGGATCATGCGCTTTACGGGCTGGAACAATCGCAGGCGATGCGCGAAGCGGCGGAGGCTACGGGCGTTTATACCGAAGTGCACAGCGGCGACATTGCAACCCATGATCTCGGCCTCGATTTGGCGCTGATCTTCACCAACGCGGCGCTCAACTGGGTGCCGGATCACCGCACGGTCCTGCCGCATCTGATGCAATTTCTGGCCCCCGGCGGCTGGTTCGCCATGCAGGTGCCGAGCCAGCACGATGCACCCTCCCATGTGCTCGCCCGTGAGGTGGCGAGCCGTCTGGATCGGCAGGCTTTCCCCGATACGGATGCCAACTCCAATGTCCTGCCGCCGCGCAGCTATGTCAGTATTCTGGAACCTTTTGGCGAGGTCCGGGTCTGGATGACCGAATATATGCAGGAGGTCAAAGCCCCCTTCGGTCATCCCGTCCGCCATTTCACCCAGGCCACTTACCTGCGCCCCTATCTCGAACATTTCGAGGCGGCGGGGCGGTTGGAGGCCTATCTCGACGCCTATGACACGGAGCTGAACGCGGCCTATCCGATCGACCGTCAGGGCCGTGCGTGGTTCCCGTTCAAACGGCTCTTCGTGACGCTGCATAAGGCCTGATCTTTCCCCGCGCGTGCGGGCGTGTTACAGCGTTCGAAAAAGGCCCGCCAGAAGGGATGGTCATGACGCTGAAATCACCGAAAGACATCGACACGATGGCCGAGTTGCGCGATCAGATCGATAGGCTCGACCGTGAGCTTGTCGACCTTCTGGCGGTGCGTCAGGCGCATATCGACCGGGCGGCCGAGATCAAACCGGGCGAGGGACTTCCGGCGCGGATCGAGACGCGGGTGCACGATGTGCTCGACAAAGTGGAAACACGGGCGCGTCAAAGCGGTTTCGATCCGGTGCTCGCGCGCCAGATGTGGGCGCTGATGATCGAAGACATGATTGCCCGCGAAGAGCGCGTACTCGGGCGGGACAGGTAAGGAGCAGGACATGACAGCACATCTGATCGACGGGAAGGCCTTTGCGGCCAGCGTGCGAGAGAAAGTCGCGACCCATGTGGCACGGATCAAGGAAGCGCAGGGCGTGACCCCCGGTCTTGCCGTGGTGCTGGTCGGCGACGATCCGGCCTCTGAGGTCTATGTGCGCTCCAAGGGTAAGCAGACGGTTGAGGTCGGCATGCACTCCTACGAGCATAAATTGCCTGCGGACACGTCTGAGGCCGATCTTCTTGCACTTATCGAACAACTGAATGCCGACAAGGATGTGCATGGCATCCTCGTGCAATTGCCGCTGCCGAAGCATCTCAACGAAAGCCTTGTGATCAACGCGATTGATCCGGAAAAGGATGTGGATGGCTTCCATATCTCGAATGTCGGGCTGCTGGGCACCGGGCAGAAGAGCATGGTGCCCTGTACGCCGCTTGGGTGTCTCATGATGCTGCGGGACCATCTGGGCGATCTGTCGGGCAAGGACGCGGTGGTGATCGGTCGGTCCAATATCGTCGGCAAACCGATGGCACAGCTTCTCCTGGGCGACAGCTGCACCGTGACCATCGCGCACAGTCGGACGAAGGACCTGCCGGAAGTGGTGAAACGCGCCGATATCGTCGTGGCCGCTGTGGGCCGCCCGAATTTCGTGCAGGGTGACTGGATCAAGCCCGGTGCGACAGTAATCGACGTGGGCATCAACCGCATTCCGGCGCCGGAGAAAGGCGAGGGCAAGACCCGCCTTGTGGGCGACGTGGATTTCGCGGTGGCAAAAGAGGTTGCTGGCGCGATTACCCCGGTGCCGGGCGGTGTCGGCCCGATGACCATCGCTTGCCTCTTGGCCAATACGCTCACGGCCTGTTGCCGCAAACACGGACTGGCCGAGCCGGAGGGGCTGACGGCCTGAGCAAAGCCCCCATCCTGTGACGTGCTCGGAGGCCCTGCGGGGCCTCTTTTGCTGTGCTGAGGGTTTTCTGATGGCTCAAATACTCAAAAATTCTAGTGCGCGAATTCGCTCTCCTCGACGAACATGTTCGCCCAAGCCCGTTCCACCAGTTCCGGCGTCATTTGATAGGGGATGCCTTCGAATTCGCAGATCGAAATCATCTGGTCGATCAGGAAGACCGGTTGATAGTTGGCGTAGACATTGTCGATGGTCGGATATTTTTCCTTGAGGAGATAGACCAGTGCCTCTTCGTTCAGCGGTATTTTCTTCTTGCGCGCGACCATGGCGAAGATTTTGAGGAAGCCCGCCTGATCCGGCCCGTCGATTTTGATCTTGTAGAAAATCCGGCGCAGCGCGGCGGTGTCGAAGATCTTGTTCGGGTGGAAGTTGGTCGAGAAAATCACCAGCGTGTCAAAAGGCACTTCGAATTTCTCACCCGACTGGAGTGCCAGAATATCCTTGCTTTCCTCAAGCGGCACGATCCAGCGGTTGACGAGTTTTTGCGGCGGTTCTTCCTGACGGCCAAGGTCGTCGACGATGAAAATCCCGCCGGTGGATTTGAGCTGCAAGGGGGCCTGATAGGTCCGCGCGGTCGGGTTGTACACCAGATCGAGCATGGAGAGCGACAGTTCACCGCCGGTGACCACAGAGGGCCGTTCGCACCGCACATAGCGCCGGTCGAACCGGTTCGCGGTCTTTCTGAGTGCATTGGGATCGTCCTCGGCATCCTCGCGTTTGACATGCATCAGCGGGTCGTAAACCGTGATCACCGATCCGTTGTATTCGATCGCGCGCGGCACATAGATCAGATCGCCGAGCGCGTCGCGAATGCCGTTGGAGATCGAGGATTTGCCGTTCCCCGGCGGCCCGTACATCAGGATCGAGCGCCCTGCACCGACCGCCGGTCCAAGCTGGTCGAGAAGGTTGGGCGGCAGGATCAGATGCCCCATGGCCGCCAAAAGCGCCTCGCGCGTCACTTTCATGTTGCGCACCGACTGGCGTTGCACCTGTTCGGCATAGATTTCCAGCGGGACTGGCATGGCACCGTAATATTCCGACTGGCTGAGCGCATCGAGGGCGCGTGCCTTGCCACCGTCGGAGAGGCGAAAGCCCATTTCGGAGCCCGCACCTGCATGCATCGTGCCGGTCGCTTCGATAAGCCCCTGTTCGCGGGCGCGGTCCACCAGATCCTGGGTGATCGACACCGGCAGGCAGAGCGCGGCGGACAGGCGCGAGACCTGTTCGAGATTGGTGCGGAACATGGTTTTCAACACGATGTCGCGCATCATCACAGGAGACAAACCGGTTTCCTCGGCGCGTTTCGGTGCGACGGGTGCGATCACGTTCGGTGTCGGATCCATCATGGTCATAACTGCTGGCCCTCTGTTCTGCCTGTTCGACGGCTTGTACTTTTGCCGGGAGTGTACGGAGACTGACGGACAAAGCCAAGATTTTCACGCCGTTGTGCGCACACAGCTTTGCAATGTGGAGTGTTTGGCCATAACCTTTCGCAAAAATGAACGAGGCAGTGCAGATGGGCCGAATTTCTCCGGCAAAATACACCGTATTTCTCGCGGTTTTGATCCTTGTCCTGGGCGGGGTGGGGCTTGCGGAAGGTGGGCTTTATCTCGACATGCATGAGGGCGATGCCGCGCATATGGTCGATATTTTGTTGCGCATGGGGTTGGGGCTGGTGCCGCATCTGGATTTTTCGACCCCGATCGGCATTTTCGCCTTTCTGCCGATCCGGTGGATGATGAACATGGGGTTGGGCATCGGACAGGCCTTCATCGCGGCGCAAATTCTGATCGCCGTGCTGTTTGCTCCGCCGGTCGCACGCGTGGCGCTTTCGCGGCTGTCCGGGCTTGCCGCCTGGGGATTTGGCGCGGTGGCGATGGTGATGGTCCTCGGTCTGGTCCATGGCGAGAACGCGACCGCGATTTCCGTCTCGATGTATTACAACCGCTGGGCTTGGGTGGCGGCCTTCATCGCAATTCTGTTGGCGGTGCTGCCGGAGCGGAGCGAGAGTAAGGCTCCGCTGCTCGATGGGGTGATCGCGGGGGCGATGCTGGCGTTTATGGCGCTGATCAAGCCGACCTATTTCGTGGGGTTTGTGTTGCCCGTGGCGCTTGGCTTTATGCTTCGCGGGGCTTGGCGCAGCTTGCTCGCGGGGCTCGTGACCGGACTGTCGGTCGCACTGGCCATGGTCGCGTTTTACGGTACGGAGTTCTTTCCGGCCTATGTTGCCGATCTCCTGTCGGTCACCCGTTCGGAGAGCCGTGCGGCGCCCGGCGTGTCCTTTGTCGAAGTGTTGAACGCGCCGCGTTTTCTGATCGGAACCGTCACCCTGTTCCTCTCGGTCATCGTGTTGCGCCAGGCTGGGCGGGACCGCGTCGGCCTCTTGCTTCTGTTGCTGGCGCCGGGTTTTGTCTATGTCACCTACCAGAATTTCGGCAATGATCCCCAATGGCTCATTCTGTTGTGCGTGCTGCTTCTGGCGGAGCGACCGGAGCGCGGGCGTCGCGTCTTGTTCAACTCCGATGCGCGCAACGCCACTTCGGCGCTGGCGTTGATGGCATTCGCCCTGATCGCGCCGTCGATGCAGAACATCGCCACAAGCCCTTTCCGCAATCTCGTGGCAAAGACGGAGGACCATGTGCCGCAATTCGAAGGCCGTGCAGAGCTTGACGACCTGTTTGTAACGCCCCGGCGAACCCGAATGGTGCTGGCCCGAGAGAACCTTGTAGATCGCTATCCGGAACTTGCGCCTTACGCCAGCGAAGACGAGGAGTTCGCACCGGTGAGTTTTCTGGGTGAGACCCTGCCGCGCTGTGCTTTGCAGGGGGGCGATCTGGTCCTGAATGGTTATATGGCGGATCGGCTGAAGGCCGCGCCGTTCAATTTTCCGCCGGAGAGCCAGTTCTTCGTCGCCGATATTGTTTCGGCAATCTGGATTCTCGGAGATTTCGCGCCGCTCAAAGGCGGTGCGCCCTGGTATTATTCCGGTGCGCCGGGGGTAGAGAATGCCGATGCCATAATTGTTCCGCTCTGTCCGCTCGATCCGAGCGTGGAGCGCCATGCGCTCGCTGCGGTCGAGGCGGCGGGGCTGAAACTGCGCCCGCCGTTGCGCGATCCGATGATGCTGGTTTATCTGATCGCGAAGGAATGAACGTAGCGTAGAGGTTCAGGCGTAGGACGCGAGTGCCAGATAGCTAACCATCGTGCCGGTGAGTGCCAGTCCCATGGGGAATTTACGATGCTCCCAAGAGACCCAGTCCGGCGTGGCGCGCCGCATCGCAGGCAAGGCACGCAGCAGACGGTGTGCGCCGAAAGCGCCGAGCAGAAAAGCCGCGAACAGAGTGAGCACGGGGCCCAGATCGGCAAGTGGAATGAACATCGACATGGCGACGGCGAATTTGCCGTCCCCGGCGCCAACGCCCAGATAGGCGTAGGCAAAGAGAGCGATGGGATACATCACGAGCGCATGGGCAAAGCCCCAGAGATACTGGTCAATCGGCAAGAGAAACGGTCCCATGACCACATAGATCGCGCCGAGTGCCAGAACGACCGTATTGGGCAGTTTCATTCGTTTCAGATCGTTGAAGGCGGCGAGGAAACACACGAGTGCAACCGGCAGAAGAAACCAGAGCGCGGCCTGAGAGGGCAGGGTTATCATGAGACGGATCAACCGTTCGAGACGTTTGCTTCCAGCGCACGCAGCGAGCGCACGGCGGCTTCGAAATGCTGCGGGTGGGTGTCGATGGCGTCCTTGATAAGCCCCTTGCCGATGGTCACATCACCGGCCTTTACGGCGGCGAGCCCCAGCGTGTAGAGCAATTGCGCGCGTTCGGTCTGGGTCATCTCCATCACCGGCAGGTCGTATTTGCCCTGCGCGCCACGGGCCAGAACGAGATTGTTCTTGGCGGTGAAGAGCGAGGGATCGTAGGTGATGGCCTGCGCGAAGAGCTTTTCGGCCTCTTTGTAATCGCCACGGGTCAGTTTCGAATAGCCCCAGTTATTCAGCACCCCGCCCGGGCGGGTCGTCAGCCCCACGGCGGTCTGGTAGAAACTGTCGGCCTTTTTCCATTCCTGATTGCTGTCGGCGACCATCGCCTCAAGGCGGTAGCGTTTGTAGGTCTCATGGGTGGGCGGCACGGCATCGAGCTGGGCCTCGGCCTCTTTCCACTCGCCGGTCCGGATCAGCGCATCGGCGTAATCAACCCGGTCGTCCATCGTCGCCTCCTTATGGGCGACGACGTTCTTCCAGGCGGTGACAGCAGCATGGTTCTCGCCCGCGCGCACAAGGGATTTCGCGAGTCCGCGTTGCAGGTCGATGCGGTCCGGGTTTTCCGCCACGGAACGGGAAAAATAGGACACGGCTTCGGTCGGGTCGGCGGCGTTGAGCATGATGTCGGAAAGTCCGGTGCCGTCGATGGCGTTCACGGAGGTGTCGGCGCGGCGCACATCGCCACCAAAAGGCTTTTGACAGGCCGTCAGGGCCACAGAGCCCGCCAGTGCGAGCGTGATCACATAAAGGTTGCGCATGATGCCTGCCATCCTCTGTCTGCTCGGGTCCGGACGTTGTGTCTCTTGATGACCCTGTTTGCCTCGATACTTTGTTCTTCGTTTCAACCCTGTTCCGGTGCCCGGTCCGTTTTCGGATCTCGAAACACCTCAGTGTGCAAGGATCAGATATTCGCTCGTTCCGCGCCGCACCAGTGTGAAATTGCTCTCATTTTCCTCACTATACGTGGGATTTTCGAGTTTTGCGAGCGCCAAGCGCAGGTTTTCGCGAATGTCGGCAGATTGGCCACTGTCGAGCGCGAAGGCGGTGCGGAACACGCGTTCGGCCTCGCCGTATTCCCCCTGTTCCATCAGAACCACGCCGAGGTTGTTCCAGGCCGGGACAAAACTGTCGTCGAGTTCTATGGCTTTCCTGAGATCGGTTTCGGCCTGACCGAGACGCCCGAGGCGGAGCTTGGCGGAACCGATGGCGGAGAGGGTGTCGACGGTCATGCCCTGGTGCCCGGCGGCGCGGTAATAGGCCTTGAGCGCCAGTTCGTATTCTCCGGCTGCCATCAGCCGGTGTCCGACGATCAGCCCGTCGACGGAGGCCTCTCCCACATCGACGCCCGGCGGCGCATATGCTCCGGCGTTCTTGAGCGGCTTGAGCCCGTCACCGGTGCCGCAGGCGGTCAGGAGAGAGAGGAAAAGCGCAGCCCCGAGGGGGCGGCGCGAGAAATGTCGAGACATGCTGTCCCTTGCGTTTTGGAGCTGTCGCGAAACCTGTTCCGGCTTAGAAGCTGGCTTCCGACAGCATAATGTAGATGTCATAGACCGAGGGGCCGACCAGGATAATCAGGAGCGGCGGCACGGTCAGCATCATTGTGGCAAGGGTCATCTTGGTAGGCAACTTGTTTGCGGCCTCTTCGGCGCGCATCACGCGTTTGTCACGCATTTCAGCGGCATAAATCCGTAGTGCATCGGCAATCGAGGTCCCGAATTGCTGCGACTGGATCAGCACGGTCACGAAAGAGGCCACATCGGGCACGCCACAGCGTTCGGCCATGTCGCGCAAAACGATGGTTTTGTCCTTGCCGGCCTTGATCTCGTAAGAAACGATCTCGAACTCGTCGGCCAGCGCCGGGAAGCCCGAGCGGATTTCCTTGGCCACACGGATGATCGCCTGATCGAGCGACTGACCGGCCTCGACGCAGACCAGCATGAGATCGAGCGCATCCGGGAAACCGTTGGTGATTTCCTCCTTGCGGGCTTCGACGCGGCGCGTAACCCAATATTTCGGCAGCATGTACCCGATACAGGCCGGAAGGAGCACCGTCAGCACCAGGGATTTCGGTGTCATTTCCTGTTGCGAGGATTTGAGCAGGGCGAACAGCAGGCCGAAGGCCAGCGCGCCGAGCCCCATTGAGAATTGCGCGAAGTGGAACATGCGCACGGCGTTCTTGCCGCGATAGCCCGCCTGAATCATCTTTAATTGCGCGGCGGAATATTCCTCTTCGTTTTGGGGCTCAAGAAAGGCGGAGTATTTTTCGAGCTTCGCCCCCTTCTTGTCCTCGTAGCGCAGCTTGGCCTGTTTGTTCGCCGTATTGCCGTTCTGGGCCTGCTCCTTGAGCCGGTCCATCGGATCGCGTTTCTTGTTCAAAAGCGCGGGCAGGGCGAAGAGGATCAGCACCGCGCCCAAAGATCCCATGAGAATGAGAGGGCCAAAGGGACCGAGTTGATCGCCGAGGAGGGAGGTGAATATCTCTTGCATGGCGGAACTTCCTCAGACCTTGATGTTCACGAGCGATTTCATGACGAAGATATTCGCGGTGAGAAACCCGGCCACGGTCAGACATGCGGGAATGAAGGCGGGCGTGTTTTTCACCGTGTCGTAATATTCGGGTTTCATCAGCGAGATCATCAGAAGCGCCAGAAGCGGGAAGCCCGAGAGGAACTTGCCGGACCATTGCGCCTCGGCGGTGATCGCTTTCACCCGGCGGAACAGTTTGAAACGCGAGCGGATCACCTTCGCCAGACCGTCGAGCACTTCGGCGAGGTTGCCGCCGGATTGCTGCTGGATCGACACGGCAACGGCGAGGAAGCGCAAATCTTGCATGTCGAGCCGTTCGGCCATGTCTTTCAAGGCCTCGCCCACGTCGCGACCATAGGCGGATTCATCCGCGATCACGCCCATTTCCGTACCAAGCGGATCGGGGACTTCCTTGGAGACGATGGTCAGCGCATTGGAAAACGGGTGTCCGACGCGCAGAGAGCGCACCATGAGTTCAACCGCATCGGGCAGTTGTTCCTCGATGAGGCCGAGACGCTTCTTGGCCTTGGCCTGAACCCAGACATAAACCGCACCGACGCCCATCACGACGGAGACCATGATCCGGATCGGGAGGGAGGCGGCGGTGCCGATCGACAGGCCGACGAAGGCGACCATGCCCAGAAGCCCCATGACCATGAAGAGCTGAGTGGGCGAGAAGGCGATGTTGGCCTTTTGCGCCTTTTCGGCCAGAACGGAGTAAAGCGGCACCTGACGCGACTTGAGGTGCTGGCTCATCTCCTTACGCAGTTGATTGAGCACCTCTTCGCGGTCGCCCGTGCCCTTTTCGAGCAGTTCGTAGCGGCGATTGACCCTGGAGTTCAGCGAGATAGACTTGCCGAACACAGTCAGATAGATGCCCTCGACCAGAAGCAGCACGGCGACGAAGACGACGCCGTAAATGATCGGTTCCAGAGAAATGATCATGTGACAGGCTCCTTAACGCGGGTTGGTCGGTTCGAAAATCGCGTGCGGCAGGTCGTAGCCCCACATGCGGAAGCGTTCCGAGAAGTGGCTGCGGACACCGGTCGCCGTGAAATGGCCGATGATCTTGTTGTCGGGGGTCAGGCCGGTGCGCTGGAAGCGGAACACCTCCTGCATCGAGATCACGTCGCCTTCCATGCCGGTGATCTCGGTGATCGAGACCATGCGGCGCGAGCCGTCTTGGAGACGCGAGGCCTGCACGATCAGGTTCACAGCCGAAGCGATCTGTGAGCGCACCGCCTTGAGCGGCATTTCGATCCCGGCCATGGCGATCATGTTCTCAAGACGCGACACACCGTCGCGCGCGGAGTTGGCGTGGATCGTGGTCATCGAGCCGTCGTGACCGGTATTCATGGCCTGAAGCATGTCGATCACCTCTTCACCGCGGGTCTCCCCCACGATGATCCGGTCCGGGCGCATCCTGAGCGCGTTGCGCAAACAATCCCGTTGGGTCACCGCGCCCTTGCCCTCGACGTTGGCGGGACGGCTTTCCATCCGACCGACATGGGTCTGCTGGAGTTGAAGTTCCGCGGTGTCCTCGATGGTGAGAATGCGTTCGTCGTTGTCGATGAATGAAGACAGCGCATTGAGCGTGGTGGTCTTACCGGAGCCCGTCCCGCCCGACACGATGACATTGAGGCGGGTGGAGACGGCGGCTTGAAGATAGGCGGCCATTTCCTCGGAGAAAGCACCGAACCGCACGAGATCGTCGATCCCGAGCTTGTCCTTTTTGAATTTCCGGATGGAGACGAGCGAGCCGTCCACCGCGACCGGCGGCACCATGGCGTTGAAACGCGAACCGTCTTTGAGACGGGCGTCGACATAGGGGTTCGATTCATCGACGCGGCGGCCCACGGCGGAAACGATCTTGTCGATGATCCGCAGAAGGTGCTTTTCATCCTTGAAGGTGATGTCCGAGAGTTCGAGCTTGCCCGCCCGTTCGATGAAGATCTGATGCGGTCCGTTGACCAGAATATCGTTGACGCTCTCGTCTTTCAAAAGCGGTTCCAGCGGCCCGAGGCCGCGCACTTCATCGTACAGCTCCTGATTGAGCAGGATGCGTTCATCGCGGTTCAGGACCAGACCCTGATCGGCGAGAAATTCCGCCGTGATATCGGAAATCTCGGATTTCAGATCCTTTTCCTGTGCGGTTTCAAGAGCCGCGAGGTTCAGGTCTTCGAGAAGACGCTTGTGCATCTCCACCTTGATGTCGCCAAGTCGTTCCTTGCGCCGGCGTTCCTTGTCCTGCGGGGCGACCTGGGCTGCGCGCGTGGACTCGCGGCGCTGAACCTTGATTGCGGCCGGGGCGGGTGCTTCGGCAGGTGCGGCAGCTTTCACCGGGGCGGCTGTGGGCGCGCTCTTGGTTGGGGTTTTGACGGCTTCTGCTTTATGGCCATCGGATTTTTTGTATCGCGAAAACATCGTCTTGTTCTCTCACCTCATGCTCCGGGGCAGTTTTTGCGGCGGATTATTGTGCCGCTTCGAGTTGCCCGGACTGTCGTGCGTGCAGCGAGGCAGCGAGCTTGTGAATTTCCTTGCGCAGCGGGTTTTTCGCCGCTTCGATTCCGAGCGGCATGCCCTGATCGCAGGCATCGCGCACCGGTCGCCCGCCATCGGGGAATTGCACGTCGATGTCGATTTCGAGATTTTCCGCCATGCGTTTCAGACGTGCTTTCGCAGCCAGATCCATCGCCTTCGGCGCCCGGTTCAACAGAAAGCGCATCTTCTCGAACGGCAGTTCTTCCGCTTTGAGCGCATTGCGCAGACGCAAGATATTCTGGGCGGAGCGCAGGTCGAGTTCGATTGGTGCGAAATAGAATTCGGCCGCATTGAGCGCCGTCTCGGTCCAGCTTACGAGGGTCGTGGGCATGTCGATAATGATATAGTCGAAATGTTTGCGGCCCATGTCGAGCAGTCGCTCCACATCGGTGGCTTCGATGAAATCGAGCGGCAGGATTTCCGGCGGTGCGGTCAGCACGGAAAGCTTGTCGTTGAAATTCATCAATGCGCCTTTGAACGCATCGTCATCCATCAATTCGGTCGAGGACAGAAGCTCATAGACCGCATTGCGGCGAGGCAGGTCGAGATAGGTGGACACGGAACCGTATTGCAGGTTGAAATCTATCAACAGCACGCGGGGTTGCGGGCCTTTCTTCTCGATATTGGCCAGTTCCCAGGCGAGGTTGACCGCGATGGTCGTGGCGCCCGCGCCACCCGATATGGATTGCACCGGCAGAACGATGCCATGCGCGTTGCCACCTGAGACGACCTGCGTCGACATGTGCGTCTCGACGAAGTCGATGGCGGGCACCTTGCGGGGTGCATCCAGACGTTCGATCGCGTCATGAAGGGCGTTTTCCGGCAGCGGGTAGGGGATGAAATCTTCGGCTCCGAGTTGCAGGAGCTGATGCAGGATCAAGGGCGAGATTTCATCGGCGATCAGAATCACCTTGATATTCTGTGCCTTGGCCGACTTGATCAGGTCCGCGATCATTGCCAGCAGGCTCTCGTCTTCATGATCGAGCGCCATGGCGACGAATTTCAGCCCGCCGCTTTCCGGTTGGCGAAAGAACTGCCGAGCATCCTCGAAAGAGAGATCGCCCCAGGCTTCGCCCAGTTCGGTCTCCATATCTTCGATCAGAAGATCGAAGTTCTGCACGTCCCGGCTGATCGTACAGGCCACAAGCGGGGCCGGGTCGTTTTGCAATAGAGCTTCACTCGTCATTGCTCAAAGCGTCCTTTATCTCGAACGCCAGGCTCTCGATGGCTCAGACTGTTTCAAACGGAACGCCCGGCCCTGATCCCCTGGCGCGTCTGTCCGACTCGGTTGTCGGACATACTGCTCCCATTGGGGATAAGGTGCCGGGGTATTGGGGCAACAATAGGGCCGAAATCGCGTAATAATTCGCTAATTCGATACGATGTTATCCGGGCTTTATTGTCCCGGATTGATTTCGCGGCTTCCAAAGTCGACGAGGTCCGAGGGAGCCGTCGCACTTTCGATGTATTCGCGATGAATGATCTCCGCATAGCGGCTGTCCATCACGAGCTTCGAATTTTCCACAAAACCGGACACTTCGGTAACGGTACGGCGGTTCTTGCGCTCCGGATTCTGGGTCACGATCAGCGGTTGGGTCTCGCCATAGGAGACCATCGCTTCGAGGCGCGAGCGGGAGATGCCGTTGCGGGCAAGTTCCGCGACCACTGCTTTCGCGCGGCGCAGACCGAGCGATTTGTTGTAGGCGTTGGAGCCCACGAGATCGGTGTGACCGTAGACGCGGAAACGTACTTCGGGGAATTGCGCCATGAAATGCGCCTGTTTGCGGATCGCATCGCGCGCCACGCCATCGAGCACGGCGGAATTGAATTCAAAATTGACCGTGGTCGGAACCTGGGCTGCAAAGCGTTCGTTCAGGTCGATCACGTAATCGAGCTGACCGCTCTGAACCAGTGTGTTGTTCATCGTCGCGTTGCCGAAAGTGCCATTGTCCAGATAGCCACCAGCTTCCTGATTGAAGTAGTTTAAAGCGTTCTGATCGGAGCAGGCGCCTAGGGCGAGAAGGGCCGAGGCCACAAGAGAAAGTTTCAGAGTGTCCCGCATGTCCTTACTCCATCACATAGCCATAGGAGCCGGAGAAATCCTGTTTCGCCACTTCGGCCGCCGCTCCGGATTTCGGGGCAGAGGTGCCACCAAAGGTCTTGCCGAAGAGGAACAGCTCACTTTCGGTCGGAACCTTGACCCGGTCGGTCGGCAAGCTGAGCGCGAGACCGTTGGTCGGGCTGACCAGATGCGGGGTGACGATGATCACAAGCTCCGACTGGCGGCGGGAATAATCGGTCGAGCGGAACAGGGCGCCGAGCACCGGAATGTCGCCGAGCCACGGCACCTGACCGATGAGATCTTCGAAATCGTCCTGCAACAGACCTGCGATGGCAAAGCTCTGACCGTCGCGCAGCTCAACGGTGGTCGAGGTTTCGCGGCGTTTGAAGGAGTTCAGCGTAAAGCCGTTCACCGAATAGTTCACGGTCGAATCGATGCCAGACACGGCGGCACGCATTTCGAGGTTGATCTGGTCGCCATTGATCACGCGTGGCACAAACTCAAGTTCGACACCAAAGGGTTTGTAGTCGATATAGATGCCATCTTCGTCGGAGACCGGGATCGGATATTCGCCACCGGCGAGGAATTTCGCTTGCTGGCCGGAAAGCGCGGTCAGGTTCGGTTCGGCGAGAGTTCGCACCAGACCTTTTTCTTCCATCGCCTCAAGCAGGATAGAAAGTTCCGTATTGCCGATCGAACCGCCGATATTGATTGCGCCGAGGGTTCCTTCCTTCACGGTGACGCCGCCATTGTCGGCAATCGAGGTGGCACTGTTGTCGCTGCTCAGCCAGGTGCCGGTGGAGCTCGTCATATCCGTGTTGGACAAGCCGATGGAGGAGGAGAGGTTCTTCGAGACAGAGCGGGTCATTTCGGCAAAGCGCACTTTCAGCATGACCTGTTGCGTGCCGCCGATATTGAGCAGGTTGGACACCCGGCCCGGCGCATAGCGTTCCGCCAGTTCCACCGCACGTTCCATCATGGTCACCGAGGAAATCACCCCCGAGAGTACGATGCCGTCATTGGCCGTGCGCACTTCGATCGCTTCGTTCGGCATGATCTGGCGAAGGCGTTCCTTGAACTCGGTAACATCCGGGGTCACCTGAACTTGCACGTTGGTGATCAGCGTCCCGTTCGGGGCCAGAAGCGTCATGGTGGTCAGGCCCGGCGTTCGGCCCAGCACATAGATGGAACGATCTGAAAGGGTTGAGATATCGGCAATTTCCGCATTGGCTACCGAGATTTCGGCGAAAGGTTCGTCGCTTTCGACAACCACGGCCCGGTTCATCGGAACATTCAGCACGCCCGAGGGGGAGCCCGTCATCACACGAAGTTTTTCAGCAAAAGCCCCATGCGGGCTAGCGCCGAGTATGGCAAACCCAATGAGGGCCGCCTTGACCAAATTCAACTTTTTCATGTGATCCTGCCTCTGTCGACCACGCCTCAACCATCGGGTTCTTTTCGACCCATTTGGCCAGACCATGCGTTAATTTAACTTTTTTTGCAAGAATCAATCTCTTGGATGCCATTTGTGATGTGGATAAGTCACAAGCCAGAAGCGTTTGCGGTGTCTGGTTCGGCAAGCCTTTGATCAAATCACAAAAAACCGGACGGCGCTCATGCGTGCCATCCGGTTCTGATTTTGCTGTCTGTCCGAGCCGGTCGAGGTGTCAGTCGGTGCAGGGAATCGGTGTTTCGACGATTTCGCTGCCCTTGCGGGTGCGGATCGTGCAGACGCGCTCTTTCTGAACTGCGATGACCTGTTTCTCCTCGATGCCGAGAAGCGTGTTCTTGTCGATCTCAACGCCGCTCACAATCGTGTCGTCATTGCGACCGACCAGTGCCAGTGAGAGATGCCCCGAACTTTGCGCCGTTGCCAGCGCCGCGACCTGGGTGGGCGTGGCTTCCACGGTTACAGTACGGGCGATGGTGGTGGACTGGCGTTCGCTGTTCGATGTCTGGTCGACGGCCACCAAAGGGATCGACGATTCGATGAGTTTCGTGATCTCTTCTCCGGATCCGGGGGCGCGACCGGTCCAATAGACATCCACACGGTCACCGGGGCGCAACAGGCCCGAAACGCCGCTGGAGACGTCCACCTTGATCGCGAAAGCGCGCATGCCTTTCGACAGACGCGAGGCCACTCCGGCATCTTCCCCCGGGGCGGTGACCTTGACGCTGAGCAGGGGTTCCATCGGTTCAATGGCGCGCAATGCGAGGCGGGTCACTTCCGGACCTTCCGGAAACAGTTCCTCTTCGGTGCGGAACGCACCCTCAGGCATGGCTTCGAGTGGCCAGCGGACCTTTTTCACCAATTCCGGCACGATTGGGTCGCCATAGGCCAGCGGTGCGGTCACGACGAAAATTTCTTCCGTCTGGATCATGTTGGCACGCATGGCTTTTTCGCGGTCCAGTTCGGCCTGATAGGTCGACAGATAACCGCGGGTCATATGAACGGCAAAGCCTGCCAGGGCGACACCGATCACGAGCACCAATCCGAAAATGATACGCATAACTTTCCCTTTGCTTGCGGGCGTGAGGCCGCTTTACGGTCCACCCCTCTGCGAACACCGTTTCAAAGTTTCATCGAATTGCGGCAATTTGGTGGTTTTGCCACGGCGCTCGCGTGAATTTTTGCTCATTTATGAACAAAGCGGGAGATTCCTTCTGGCTGTTTTCCAGATGTCGCCATGCGCCAGTCTGGGGCACCAAAAGGAAAACCGCGCTCTTGTCCCGGAGCGCGGTTTTACATGTTGCCTCTCCGGCGCTTGGCCGACCCCGGATCAGTAGGTGATCACGGTGCGGGAAGCGAGGTCTTTGGAGATGTTATCGCCCAGCGATTTGGTGCCGCTTTGCACGGTAGCGAGAACGGCGATGGCGAGGCCCACGACGGCAGAGGTCAGCACGACCCAGTCAACGGTCACGGCGCCGTCTTCGTCACGGGAGAATTTGTTGGCGAGTTTGAAGAATTTCATGGTTCAGTCTCCGTATCAGAGTAGCCCGGATCAGTAGGTGATCACGGTGCGGGAAGCGAGGTCTTTGGAGATGTTATCGCCCAGCGATTTGGTGCCGCTTTGCACGGTGGCGAGAACGGCGATGGCGAGGCCCACGACGGCAGAGGTCAGCACGACCCAGTCAACGGTCACGGCGCCGTCTTCGTCACGGGAGAATTTGTTGGCGAGTTTGAAGAATTTCATTTGGTATCCCTCCGAGGATATTGTCAGCTCAGTTTCCACGTCTTGAGCGATCCGGAGCGAGGCGTTTCCCTTGCCTAATTGCTCTTTCCCGCTTTCGATGGGCTTATATGGCCCTCCAACTGGGGCGAGAGTTGGGCAGCATTGGTACGTTTTTGGTAACGGCGCATATTGATCGTCAATTTCACTTAATACATTGATTTTTAATGATAAAATTTTTTAACCGGATTGCCTGAAAATGCTTTTATCCGCTTTTGAGATTAGCCACGGCATAAGGTTGATGGGAGAATCGGCTAAAATTCTGGTTCTTGGGCAAGATTTTTGCGAAACTGGCGGCAAAAGCGGTCGGACGTTCGGAACCGGCTGCCCCATAAGAGCAGTATGATCATGACTTTTTCCTCGCGCCGAGTTGTGTGGCTCGCTTTGTCGACGGCATTGAGCTGTGCCGCACCCGTTGTCTCGATGGCCGAAGAGGCCAGCGCCCCGCCGCCTTGGCCGGACGTGCGCCCGAAGCGGATCGGTGTGCCCTCGGGCGGTGCCGGGCATCTGATCGACGTGCAGATCAGGCCCGGTATGAAGACGGTAAAGGTGCCGCCCGCCGTGGCTGATCCGGTCGCGCCCGTGCCCGCCGAGCTTCTCGACTGGTACTGGCGTGCGGTGCCACACGATC
Organism: Celeribacter persicus; assembly: GCF_003050785.1. Taxonomy (GTDB): domain Bacteria; phylum Pseudomonadota; class Alphaproteobacteria; order Rhodobacterales; family Rhodobacteraceae; genus Celeribacter; species Celeribacter persicus. The sequence goes on along the minus strand of NZ_QAOH01000001.1, from coordinate 290,091 downwards.
TGGCGGGGGCGGGGCCAGAGCGGTTCGGCGCGGCTTTGGCTGCGCTCGATCTCGATCCGGGAAAATCCATTCCCCGGCCGAGTTTTCAGCAGGTGACCGATCTGGCCAATCGCTACGGTTCCGCGCTGTTGCTCAACTCGGTCGGCACCAAAGTCAGTCCGGCGCTGGCGCTTGCGGTGATGGCGGTCGAATCTTCGGGCGATGAGACGGCATTGAGCGGGAAGGGCGCGCAGGGGTTGATGCAGCTCATCCCGGCGACGGCAGATCGTTTCGGGGTCGATCCCAAAGACCCGGACCAGAACATCAAAGGCGGGATTGCCTATCTCGACTGGCTGCTTACGGAATTCAACGGCGATCTGGCATTGGCGCTTGCGGGATATAATGCCGGGGAAAATGCGGTGAAGGCCTCGAATGGCCCGCCGCCCTATGCCGAAACCCGTGCCTATGTGCCCAAGGTTCTGGCCGCTTGGCAGGTGGCAAGGGGCTTGTGTCTGACGCCGCCCGATCTCTATTCGGATGGCTGTGTCTTTGCGACCAATGCGGTGCGGGCGCAGAACTGAAACGGGGCCTCGAAAGGCCCCTCTTCGGTGTCAGATCGACATTTTCTTGAAGATGAATTCCGGGATGTGCCGGATGATCAGCATGATGTAACGCCAGAAGAACGGCGTGTAGATCACGTTCTTTTTCTTGCGCACCGCTTTGAGGATGTCTTTTGCCACCGCGTCCGGCGTGGCGACGAGGAACATGCCCTCGATGCCCCAGGTCATCGCCGTGTCGACGAAGCCGGGTTTCACGGTGACCACATGGCCGCCTGCCCGCGTCAGCCGGTTGCGCAAGCCCGAGAGGTAGATGGCAAAGCCCGCCTTGGCGGAGCCGTAAACGTAATTGCCGATCCGTCCACGGTCGCCCGCGACGGACGTGACGCCCACCACGGTGCCTTGCCCGCGCTCTTCGAGATGCGGGGCGAGCAGTGAGAGGAAGGTGGCCGGGCCGATATGGCTGTCCTGCACCACGCCGTCGATCAACGCAGGGTCAGCGTCGATCGAGGATTGTTCCGGCATGGAGCCGACGAAGACGGCGCAGTTGATCGTACCTTCTTCCTTGGTTGCACGTTCGATGATCGGTGCGAAACTGGCGCGGTCGCGAGCATCGAAGCGCAGGGCTTCGGTTTTTGTCGCTCCGCGCGCAAGGCAGTCACTGGCCGTAGCCGAAAGGTCGTCCATGTCGCGACCGCACAGGAGGAGCGTTGCGCCGTCTTTCGCGAGGCGGCGGGCCATGGCGCGGGCCATGGAGGAGGTGGCGCCCAGAATGATCCAGGTTTGGTGCATCTCAGGCTCCTTTTCCACGCAGGTTCAGCCGTCGCACGAGATCGGTTTCCAGTGCGTGCGACGGGTCGGCTTCGTTGACGGTTTCGGCCCAGAGGCCCTGATCCGGGTACATGCCCGCGACCTGTGCCGCTTCGGCCACGCCGTCTTTGGCGAAATAAATCCGCCCGCCCGCGTCCTGCGCCATATCGGTCAGTTCGGAGATCAACTCCTGTGAACCCTCGCGGTTCGGGAAATCCACGGCCAGCGTATAGCCTTCCATCGGGAAGGACATGTAACCGCCGCGCCCCGGTCCCATCTTTTTCAGCACCGCGAGAGGTGAGGCGAGGTGGGAGGCACCGATTTTTTCCAGCATCTTGCGCAACACATCCACGCGCTCGGGGGGCACAACGCATTGGAACTGATTGAACCCGCGCTTGCCATAAAGCCGGTTCCAGTTGTGGATCGCATCGAGCGGAAAGAACGGATCGGTGATCGGTTTGACAGAGGTGCGGCCCCTGGTGGGCACTCGCCGGAAATACAGTTCGTTGAACACGCGCACCACCGGGCCCGAGAGCGCCCAGCCCGGCGCGTTGAACGGCACTTCCAGAGCGCCGTCACCCTTTTTGTTGATACCCGACGTGATCTCGCCTTCTTCAAGGATACCGCGCCCGAGGTGCTTGCCCGTTGCCGTCGCGTCGATCCAGCCGACGGTGTAATCGGTTTTGCTCTCATCGAAGGCCATGAGGAAGTCGTCGAGATCACTGATCCGGCGTTCGGTCAAAACCATCATGTCACCCTTGCAGGGCATGAGCTGAATTTTCGCCTTGGCGATCACCCCGGTCTGACCCAGCCCGCCCACGGTTGCTTTCCAAAGTTTGCCGCTTCTGGGCGTGATCACGCGGGTCTTGGTGCTCTGCACCAAGGTGATCTCAGTCACATGCTGACCGAAGGAACCTTTTACATGGTGGTTCTTGCCATGCACGTCATTGGCGATACAGCCGCCGACCGTGGCAAACCCCGTCCCCGGCATCACCGGCGGAATCCAGCCCTTTGAGGCATAGGCCCGGCCCAGATCGCCGATCGGCATTCCGGCCTCCACTTCGACAATCCCTGTCTCCGCGTCAAAGGACAGCACCCGGTCGAGTCGGGTTATGTCATAGGCCTTGCCCCCGTCGTTGAGCGCCACGTCGCCATAAGAGCGGCGCATCCCGAAAGCGGGGGCGAGGGTCTCGGCCACCGCGCGGGCGAGCGTGGATTGACGTTCGGGACGTGCAACCTCGCCACTGGCGGACCGCGCCCGGCCCCAACCGGTATAGGTGAGTTTATTCCAGACCATTGTTCAGGTCCTGTGAGAAAGGGAGGGGCTGCTCTGTGATCATGGTCTTATGACTCTGTCTGATTTGCCCATGGTTTAAAAAACAATTGGGGCGAGAATATGATGCTGTTTCGAGTTTTTGAACAATGGAGAGAGCAGAAGACGCGGCCCAATCCGGGAGCCGCGTCCTGTCTTCATTGCAGGTAAAGTACTCAGGACACGTCCTTAAAGCGTTCGACCTTTAATTGACGATGGTCGCCTCAGTGGCGACGCGCAGTTCTTCTTCCGATACCCCATCGGCCAGTTCGACAATCTTCAGACCGCCCTCGACCACATCCAGAACGCCGAGGTTGGTGATCACCCGATCCACCACACCCTGACCGGTCAGCGGCAGGGTGCATTCGTGCAAGAGCTTGCTCTCGCCATGTTTGTTGGTGTGGTCCATCACCACCACGACGCGACCGACCCCCGCGACCAGATCCATCGCGCCGCCCATGCCCTTCACAAGCTTGCCGGGGATCATCCAGTTCGCCAGATCGCCCTTTTCATCGACCTCCATCGCGCCGAGGATTGCCATGGCGATCTTGCCACCACGGATCATGCCGAAGGAAAACGAACTGTCGAAATAGGCCGTGTTGGGCAGTTCCGTGATGGTCTGTTTGCCCGCATTGATCAGGTCCGGGTCCTCATCGCCCTCGTAGGGGAACGGTCCCATGCCCAACATGCCATTCTCCGATTGCAGCGTCACGGTGACGCCCTCCGGGATGAAATTCGGCACCAGCGTCGGGATACCGATCCCGAGGTTCACATATGTGCCGTCCTGTAGTTCTTGCGCGGCGCGTGCCGCCATCTGATTGCGATCCCAAGCCATGTTAACTCCTCCGTTATCCTTCACTCCGCGAGGGCATGTGTGTCCTCCGGGGTTAGTCCAAGGCGGCTCTGCGCGAAGGCGCAGAACACCTGCCATCCATAATCTGCATTCATGTGACGATGATCGACGCTTTCGCTGCCCGGTTCCGTCTCTGTCTCCGTCTTTGGGCGGGCGTAGCGATCTTCGGTCATGAACTGTCCGGCGCGTGTCTCCTGCGGTTGCAGCATCACATCAAGGCCGACCAGCGCCATTTCTTCCCCGATCATCGCCTCATAGCGCCGCATCCAGTCCGCGCCATGTGGGCGTTTGCGTAGCGAGGCGAGCGCAAATTCATGTCCCGGCCCCGGCGCGACCGAACGCGCGAGCGGGTAGGGGGCGGGCAGGAAACAGTGAAGCGGCTCCGGACCGAAGCGGGCGACGAGCCCTTCGGCGCGCTGGCGTACCAGCCCGCGCAACAGATCGTTCAGTGCGGCCTGCGACAGGAAGGCGCGTTTCGTGCGTTCCGGTTCTTCGAGGATGTCGTGAAACACCATGAGCCGCATGGCGTGGTTCAGGGTGTAGCGCTCCCCTACATGCAGGATGCGGGTGAAAGGGGCGAAGTCGATTTCGTTATGTGTCATCCAGCCCAGTTGATGGCTGGCGTCCTCGGGCGCGCGGAATATGCCGTCCTTGTAGCTGGCCGAGCTATAAATCCGCCCCGGTAGGCCGAAATAGCTCACTTCGAGCGTCGGGAAGCCCGTCTTGATCCGCTGCCGCGCGGTGTAGAAGGCGCCGGTATGGGAGGTGCCGATGATGAGGATCTTTTGTGTCGCGCTCATGACCGGCTCGCCTCGATCAGCGCCTCTTCACAGACCAGATCGGCCTCTTCCAGCCCGTCGTCCTCCGGCTGTTTCCGGCTCACATGTGGCGCAGTTTCTGCCTCCGGGGCATGGGCCATGAAGAACATGCGCATGGCGGCGGCGACGCCTTCCTCAGTCACGGAACGCAGGTTTTCCTTGTAAAACCGCCCGCCCGCCGCCGGGTTGGTGACAAGCTCATAGGACGGGAAGTAATCCACATTGTCGTATTTGCCCGCCACTTCACCCGCTGCTGCGCGCAGCGTCGCTTTGGAATAAGCCGTGGCCGGCATCACATGTCCGCCGGTCGCCGTGGCGGTCAGCGGTACGGGCGAGACGGTCAAAAGCATGCGGATGTCCGGGCGCAGCGTCATGAGACGGGTGCGCAATTCTTCGAGATCGTCGCGCACCTCCGGCAGGCTGAAGTTGTGAAAGGCGAAGACTTCGGGGTCATAAGTACCCGCCAGCGTGCCCGGCGCGGTCGGATAGACCGTGCCCGTGTCGCGGTGAAACCAGACTTCGGTGAGCCCCAGCGTAAAGACGAACACATCTGCACGCCGCACCGCGCGCAGTACGCGGCGCAGGTGTACGGTGCGGGCCTCCATCACATGCTCGGGCGTTGCCAGCCCGCCGGGTTCGACATTCGGCCGTTGCGCATCGACATAGCACCCGTCGCGCTCCCAGACCGGTTCGGCGGGTTTGAACTCCCCCTGCGCCTCGCGCAGCAACTGCACCATCTGGCGCACGGTGTAGATATTACCGTAACGCGCGGAGTAGAGCGCGTAGCCATAGCGGTTGAGCACCTCGCGCGGGAAGGGGCCATTCGGTGTTTCCACGTCGATCACCGCCCAGTCGCGCGCCACGAGATTGCGATGCACATGCTGGGCGAAACAGCTCCCCGCCGTCATGATCCTATCCGTGGCAGAGATGCGGAATTTCGGCGCGCAAAGCCCCTCGATCGCCGTCGGATCGGCCTCGGCCACACCGCTCCGCCAAAAGGCGGAGCCGGGCAGGTGATCGTAGGGGGAGCCCAAGACGCGCCTTTACGCCGCCGGACGCGCGCGCGTCGTGCGTTGCTCGATGCGCTTTTCGTGTTCGCCCTGGATCAGACGATGCACATAGACGCCCGGCAGGTGGATGCAATCGGGATCAAGCGAGCCGACCGGCACAATCTCCTCGACCTCCATGATGCAGACCTTGCCGCACATCGCCGCTGGCGGGTTGAAGTTGCGCGCGGTCTTGCGGAACACGGCATTGCCGGTCTCGTCGGCCTTCCAGGCTTTGACGATGGAAATATCGGCGAAAATGCCCTCTTCAAGGATATAGGTTTCGCCGCCAAACTCCTTGTGCTCCTTGCCCTCTGCGATCACCGTGCCCACACCGGTCTTGGTGTAGAACCCTGGAATGCCCGCGCCGGCCGCGCGCATACGTTCGGCCAGCGTGCCCTGCGGATTGAATTCAAGCTCCAGCTCGCCGGAAAGATACTGGCGCATGAATTCGGCGTTTTCGCCCACATAGGACGAGATCATCTTCTTGATCTGCCGGGTTTCCAGAAGTTTGCCGAGGCCGAACCCGTCGACGCCCGCGTTGTTCGAGGCGACAGTGAGGTCCTTGACCCCGCTTTCGACCAGCGCGTCGATCAGCAATTCGGGGATGCCGCAGAGACCGAACCCGCCCGCCGCGATCAACATCCCGTCTTCGAGCAGCCCGTCGAGGGCCTCCGCCGCTGATCCGTATACTTTCTTCATCTTGCTCCTCCCGAACATCCTGAAATCCATTGCGCCGATTAACCGGGTTCTGCCCCTGCAAGTCAATCACATGCTGCGCCGCAACGAGGATGGTCCGTGCTGTGAACAGATGTGTTCTGCGACAAATTGGCTTACGGTTTTTGTCGGACTTGAAATTCTACCGAGACAAAACATATTCAATCAACAGAATATGAAATCAACGCACGACAAGGGAGATTCCCATGCAATTTTTCGCAGCGTCTCAAACCCCCGGCAGCCCCGACGTGGCCGCCTTTTACGAGGAGGTCACAGGGTCCTGGCAATATGTGGTCTCAGACCCGAAAACCAAGGCCGCCGCGATCATCGACCCGGTGCTCGACTTCGATCCGGCAGCCGGTGCAACCTGGACTGCCAGCGCCGATGAAATCCTCGCCTATGTGAAAGAGCAGGGGCTGAAGGTGGTCTGGGTGCTCGACACGCATCCTCATGCCGACCACTTCTCCGCCGCGCCCTATCTGGCGCAAAAGCTGGGCGCACCGCAGGCGATCGGGCGCAAGGTGCTTGAGGTGCAGAACATCTGGGCCGATCTCTATGCCGACGACAGTCTCAAGAATCGCGACGATTACTGGGACCGCCTGTTCGAACCGGGCGATGAATTCGGCATCGGCAGTCTGACCGCGAAGGTGATTCTCTCAACCGGTCACACTCTGGCGTCGGTTTCCTATGTGATCGGCGATGCGGTTTTTGCCCATGACACCTTCATGGTGCCCGACAGCGGAACCTCGCGCGCCGACTTTCCGGGAGGTTCTTCCGAGGAGCTTTGGGACAGTTTGCAGGCCATTCTGGCGATGCCGGGGGACACCCGCGTTTTTGTCGGTCACGACTATCGCAAGGGGGGCCGGAAAGAGGCCTGCATGGCGACGGTGGCCGAACATAAAGCCTCGAATATCCATGTGAAAGACGGCATCAGCAAAGAGGAATTCATCGCCACGCGGGATGCCCGCGATGCGACATTGCCGCTGCCGAAACAGATGCTGTATGCGCTGCAAATCAACATTCGTGGCGGTCGTCTGCCGGAGCCCGACGACAAGGGTCGGGCGGTGCTGCGTATCCCGCTGAACCGGTTTGAGCCGAAACACTGATCGGCGGAAAGGCGCTCCCTCGGGGGCGCCTTTAACGTTTTGTTAATAAAGCGGGCGAACTCTTTAACTTGGGAGTCATAACTTTGGAGGAGAATATCATGTCCCAGCTTTATTCCATGATCCGCGGCAACCATATCTTCTCGAAGAGCGGCACCTTCGAGGGGATGATCGCAAAAGACGCAGTGATCGAGGAGGGTGTCGAACTGACCCTCAAGGGCATGGTCGGCGGCAATGTCGTGGTGAAACCCGGCGCGGCGCTCTATCTCAAGGCGATGGTCGGCGGCTGTATCCACAACCAAGGTGGGCGATTGCATCCCGCGACCTGATCTCCACAAGAAAAAGGGCGCTCGCGGGCGCCCTTTCTTTTTGACCGTGCCACGGTCGCAAAGGCCCTCAGCCATCGACCGCCGGATTTGCATCCGATCCTGCGACTTCCTTTTATGAGGTCGTCTTTTTCCCGGTGGCCTTCTTCGCAGCTGGCTTCTTGGCCGCTGTCGTTTTCGGCGCAGCTTTCCTTGCAGTCTTTTTGCCGCCTTTCGCGGCCTTCGCCGTGATCAGCTCCACCGCCTGCTCCATGCTCAGATCCTCGGGCTTCACGTCCTTCGGCAGGGTCGCGTTCACCTTGCCCCATTTCACATAGGGCCCGTACCGTCCGTCGAGCACCTGAACCGGTCCGCCCTCTCCGGGATGCTCGCCCAGTTCCTTGAGCGGTTTCGCCGCCGACGCTGTCCGCCCGCGCCCCGGATTGTTGCGCTTCTCGGTGATCAGTTCGACCGCCCGGTTCATGCCGATCTCGAACACGTCGTTCGGGTCTTTGAGGTTGGCGTAAACCGGCTTCGCCTCGTCCGGCAGTTGGTGCATGAGATAGGGGCCGAAACGTCCGAAATTGGCGGTGATCATGCCGCCCTCCGGGTGCTGACCGATTTCGCGCGGGAGGTTCAGAAGCGTCAGTGCCTTCTCAAGGTCCATATCGTCCTTCGACCAGCCTTTCGGCAGGGAGGCGCGGGGCGGTTTCTTGTTCTCCGGCGTCGGCTCGCCGCGTTGGACATAAGGCCCGAAACGCCCGGACTTGAGCCAGATCTCGTCGCCATTGTCCTCGCCCAGAAGACGTTCGTCGCCTTCGGCGCCTTCGCCCGCGATGGGACGCGTGTAGGTGCATTCGGGATAGTTCGAACAGCCGACAAACCCGCCGGTGCGCGAGGTTTTCAGATGCAACTGCCCTTGGCCGCATTTCGGACAGATGCGCGGATCGGAGCCGTCTTCACGCGGCGGGTAAAGCTGGGGCGCGAGCGCCTCGTCCAGTTTGTCGAGAACTTCGGAAATCCGCAGCTCGCTGGTCTCTTCGATGGCGGCATGGAAATCGCGCCAGAACCGTGCGAGCACCTCTTTGTAATCCAGATCGCCTGCCGAAATTTCGTCGAGCTGCTCTTCGAGATTGGCGGTGAATTCGTAGCCAACATATTTGCGGAAGAAATTCATCAGGAAGATCGTGACGATCCGCCCCTTGTCCTCCGGGATCAGGCGGTTCTGTTCCTTGCGGACATATTCGCGGTCGACGATGGTCGAAAGCACGGAGGCGTAGGTGGACGGACGCCCGATGCCCAACTCTTCCATACGTTTCACCAAAGTGGCCTCGGTGTAACGCGGCGGCGGGTTGGTGTGGTGTTGCAGGCCCAGAACGGCGCCTTCCGCGCCCAGAACCGCCTCTTTTTCCGCCGCTTCGGCTTTGAGAGCGCCCGCGACTTTCTTCAAAGGCTCGCCTTGCATGATCTGCGGCAGGCGGCCTTCGTCGTCCTCCTCCACATCGTCGCGGCCCTCAGTGTATACCGCCATGAACCCGTCAAACACCACAACCTGACCGGTGGCGCGCAGCATGACCTCTTGGTCGTCGGAGGCAATGTCCACCGTGGTGCGCTCAAGCTTTGCGCCCTCCATCTGGCAGGCAATCGTGCGTTTCCAGATCAGGTCATAGAGCTTGCGCTGATCGGCCTCCGTCAATTTCACCTTGTCGGGGGCGGCGAACATATCCGTCGGACGGATACATTCATGCGCCTCCTGCGCGTTCTTCGCCTTGTTCTTGTAGATGCGTGGGGAGGAGGGGACGTATTTGTCGCCATAGCGCGATTCGATCGCATCGCGTGCCTGCGCCACGGCCTCGGGGGCCATGTCGATACCGTCGGTCCGCATATAGGTGATCAGCCCTGCCTCATAGAGCCGCTGTGCCGCGTTCATCGTCTGGCGCGCACCCATGCCGAATTTGCGGCTGGCCTCTTGCTGAAGCGTCGAGGTCATGAAGGGAGCGGAAGGGTTGCGGGAGGCGGGTTTCGCCTCGACCGAAATCACCTTGAGCGCGCGGGACGACACGGCCTGAACGGCCATTTCCGCGCGCATCCGATCCTTGAGGTCGAACTTGTCGAGCTTCTTGCCGGAAAGTTGTGTCAGCCGGGCTTCGAAACTCTGCCCGCGCGGGGTCTCCAGCATCGCCTTCACCGACCAGTATTCCTGGGGATTGAAAGCCTCGATCTCCATCTCGCGTTCGACAATGAGACGTAGGCAGACGGACTGCACCCGACCCGCCGAGCGTGCGCCCGGCAGTTTGCGCCAGAGAACCGGCGAAAGGTTGAAGCCCACGAGGTAGTCGAGCGCGCGGCGCGCCAGATAGGCATCGACCAGCGGCGCATCGACCTGACGCGGGTGTTTCATCGCTTCCAGAATGGCGGGCTTGGTGATCGCGTTGAAGGTCACACGTGACACGGCTGTGGACTTCTTGATCGCCTTGCGTTTGGTCAGCGCCTCCTGCAAGTGCCACGAAATCGCCTCCCCCTCGCGATCGGGGTCGGTGGCGAGGATCAGGGCGTCGTCGTCCTTGAGCGCATCCGCGATGGCCTTGACATGCTTGCGACTGTCCGCGCCGATCTCCCAGGTCATGTCGAAATCGTGTTCGGGATCGACTGAGCCATCCTTGGCCGGAAGATCGCGGACGTGGCCGTAGGAGGCGAGCACGGTGTAATCCTTGCCGAGATACTTGTTGATCGTTTTGGCCTTTGCCGGGGATTCGACGACAACAACGGGCATGGACTGTCCTCAGGATTCTGAAACGGGGGGTCTTATGGCGGCGGAAAATGGGCTGAGCGATGTGGGATTGTCAATGCGCTGGCAGGATTATTGTTCCCCGTCGGCGCTGAATGCGCGAGGATCGGGCAGGTTTTCGAGCATGGAGAGTGCGTCATGAGATACGTTCGGCAATGGATCGTGGCAGGGGTGATGTTGGTCCTGCCACAGCTCGGGTTTGCACAGAACTGGCATGAACCGGCGCGTGGCACGGTCGAGCGGGCGCAACTGATGAACGCGATCCGGCCTGTGGTGGAATGGCGGCTGGGGCGTCCGGTGGAATTCGTGGTGCGGCAATTGCGCGCGAGTGGCGATCACGCCTTTGCCATCCTCTCGCCGCAGCGTCCGGGCGGCGGTGCGATAGACATCAATGAGACCCCCATGGTGCGATATTTCGGCGAGGATGCCTATTTCTTCGAGGAAGTCGGTGGGATTGATGTCATCGCCTTCCTGATCCGCGAGGGCGATCAATGGGCCGTGGTCGATCACAGCATTGGCGCGACCGATGTCTGGTTTGCGCGCGAACCCTATTGCAGCGTCTTCGTGGACGTTTTGCACGGATATTGTCCGTTGAAGTGACGGGAGGGCAAACACGCGACTCGGGTTATCCTAGCCCAAGGCCAGAAGCCCACCGGGTTTGCGGAAAATCCGGCCCTCCAGTTCGAGGTTGAGAATTTCCGAGCTGACCCGGTCCGCCGGAATGCCGATGTCGCGAATCAGATCATCCTCCGGCAGCGGCGCGCCCGCGAGGCGGGCGAGGATTTCACTGTGCAGGGCGGCGTGGTCGGCGAGATTGCGGGTCTCCAAGGGGGCCTCCGGTACGGGGATGGCCGTTTCGGGCGTTTCCATTGCGGTCTGCGCCAGAGGGGACGCGGCGGCCAGCGTGTCGATCACATCTCGCGCGCTGCGAATGAGCGTTGCCCCGTCGCGCAGCAGGAGGTTGCATCCGGCGGAGCGCGCATCGAAAGGATGACCGGGCACCGCCATGACCTCCCGCCCCTGATCAAGCGCATTGCCCGCAGTCAGGAGGGAGCCGGAGCGGGCGGCGGCCTCAACCACGATGGTGGCGTGCGCGAGCCCCGAAACGATGCGGTTGCGCATCGGGAAATGCCGGGCAAAGGGCTTCATGCCGAAGGGCTGTTCGGACACCAAAAGGCCCTTCTCGGCAATGCTATGGTAAAGTGCGGTGTTCTCGCTCGGGTAAATCTCGTCGAGACCTCCGGCCAGCACGGCAATCGTGCCGGTCTCAAGCGCAGCTTCATGGGCGCTGGCGTCGATGCCGCGAGCAAGACCCGAGGCGATGGAGAATCCTTCGGCACCGAGTTCCCGCGACAGGGTGCGGGCAAAACGGGTGCCGAGCGAGGAAGCATTGCGTGCGCCCACCACGGCCAGAGCGGGACGTTCCAAAAGGGAAAGATCACCCTTCACCCAAAGCGCGGGCGGGGCGTCTTCGATCAGGGCGAGAAGGGGCGGGTAATCGGCATCGGTGCGCAGAATCAGGCGTGCGCCCTGTTTTCGTCCGGCGCGCAGCTCGGCCTCGATCACGCCTTTGGGGCAAATCTGATATTCGGACACACCGGCGTCGCGAGCAATTTGGGGAAGGGCCTCAAGCGCCTGCGTGGCGGAGCCGTAGTCGCGCATCATCCGATAAAACGTGCTGACGCCAACGCGGCGAGAGCGCAAGAGCCGGAGCCAGTCGGCCCGATCTTCCTCAGTGTGGGGTGGGGTGAGGGGGTGGTGGGAAGGGATGAAATCCAAGGAACCAACTCTCTCCGTCTCTTGCCCTCACAGAATCCCTCAAAATGGTTAATGAGCGGTTACCAAATTCCCGAAACTTCACGATTTTACCCGCCGGGCCGCATTTTTTACCTCTGCCTCCTGACGGGACAGCAAAAAACTGCGTGCTGTTCAGCTTTCCCAAGCCCGAACAGCGCGCAGTCATTTCAAGAATGCACATTTCAGGAATGCAAAGGGGGATCAGGTGCCCGAGCCACCCACGGTCAGCCCGCCGATCAACAGAGTCGGCTGGCCCACGCCCACAGGCACCCATTGCCCGGCCTTGCCGCAATTGCCGACACCGGGGTCAAGCGCCATGTCATTGCCGATGGCGCGCACATGTTTCATCGCGGTCGCCCCGTCGCCGATCAGTGTGGCGCCCTTTACTGGCGCGCCGACGCGGCCCTTTTCGACGCGGTAGGCCTCGGTGCAGTTGAACACGAACTTGCCGTTGGTGATGTCGACCTGCCCGCCGGAGAAACCGACCGCATAGATGCCGTCGTCCATGCCGGAGAGAATCTCGTCCGGGGCCATGTCGCCGCCGAGCATATAGGTGTTGGTCATGCGCGGCATCGGCGGGTGGGCATAGCTTTCGCGCCGCCCGTTGCCGGTGGGTTTGACACCCATGAGGCGGGCGTTCTGACGATCCTGCATATAGCCGACGAGCACACCGTCCTCAATCAGCACGGTTTTCTCCGAGGCGGTGCCCTCGTCATCGACCGAGATCGAGCCGCGTCGGTCCGGGATGGTGCCGTCATCGAGAATAGTGACGCCTTTGGCGGCGACTTGTTGTCCCATCAGCCCGGCGAAGGCGGAGGTTTTCTTGCGGTTGAAATCGCCTTCGAGCCCGTGCCCCACAGCTTCGTGCAGCAAAACCCCCGGCCAGCCCGGTCCAAGTGCCACGTCCATCACACCGGCGGGGGCGGGGACGGCGCCAAGATTGACCACGGCGATGCGCAGCGCCTCACGCGCCACACCTTTCCAGTGATCGGGTGCGATCAGACCGGTGAGGCCAAACCGCCCGCCGCCGCCCGCATTGCCGCTTTCGCGCCGCCCGGCCTGTTCGACGATGACGGAGATCGACAGCCGCGCCATCGGGCGCACGTCGGACACCAGCCCGCCTTCGGGGCGCAGGATATAGACCTCCTGATGCGAGGCTGCGAGCGAGGCGGTGACCTGCACCACGCGAGGATCGAGATCGCGCAGATAGGCGTCGATCTCGCGCAGCGTGTCGATCTTTACCTCGAAGGCCGCCCCTTCGAGCGGGTTCTCGTCGGTGTAAAGCTTGACATTCGTGGGACGCGGTGGCTCCGCCAACGTGCCACCACCGTCGCCCACGGCCAGACGTGCGGTTTCGGACGCACGCCGGATCGCGGCTTCGGAAATTTCGGTGGAATGTGCGTAGCCCGCCGTTTCGCCCCGCACGGCACGCAGGCCGAAGCCTTCGGAGGCATCGAAGGAGGCGGTGCGGATGCGACCGTCATCGAGCACGAGACCCTCGGAGGTGCGGCGTTCCAGAAACAGCTCCCCGTCGTCCGCGCCCGCCACGGCACCGCGCAGAATTGTCAGCGCGTTCTCAAGGTCGAGGCTGGTGTTGAAAGGGTCGAAACGTCCCGAGGTCACGGATATTCTCCTTGGTTGAAGGTGCGGCAGATCAAAAAACCACGCATGTCAAAGCACGGAATTCTTGTTCCAATGCGCTTAATATGGTTTCTGTTAAAGCAGACTCAATGAAAATGCACCCGGAATACCGGGGCTGCAGCGGGGAAGCCCCGATTGCAATAACGGAGGAAAAATGCGCATACACGCCCTCAGGTCCGCTCTCGCGGCCACTTTTCTCGCAACAGTCGCCCCGATAGCGGCTTTGGCCCAGGAGGGAGAACTCCTCGGCGCGCCCGTCGATGGCAAGATGGGCTTTCAGCCGGCGGCGACCGAACTGGCGCGCGACCTTCAGGGATTGGACCATATGATCCTCGTGATCATCACGGCAATCGTCCTTTTTGTCGCAGCCCTGATTCTCTGGGTGATCGTCCGTTACAACAGCCGGACCAACAAGACGCCGGCCAAGTTCACTCACAACACACCGGTTGAGGTGGCCTGGACACTGATCCCCATCGTGATTCTCGTGGTGATCGGCGCCTTTTCCCTTCCGGTTCTGTTCAAGCAACAGGAAATCCCGGACGGCGACATCTATATCAAGGTGACGGGCTACCAATGGTTCTGGGGCTATGAATATGTCGATGAGGGCATTGCCTTCGACAGCTTCCTGTTGCCGCGCGAGGAACTGGCGGCGAACGGCTATAGCGAGGACCTCTATCTTCTGGCGACCGACAACAAGGTGGTGGTGCCGGTGGGCAAGACCGTTGTCATGGGCGTCACCGGGGCCGATGTGATCCACAGCTGGACCATTCCGGCCTTTGGTGTGAAACAGGATGCTGTGCCCGGTCGCGTCGCCGAGCTTTGGTTCAAGGCGGAGAAGACCGGCACTTTCTTCGGCCAGTGTTCGGAGCTTTGCGGCAAGGATCATGCCTTCATGCCGATCACCGTGCAGGTGGTGACGCAGGAGGAATACGACGACTGGCTGGTTGAAGCGAAAGAACTTTTCGCGGCCAATGATACCGCTCCCTCCACGATCAGACTGGCATCTGCCGAGTAAGATGCAGGTGCGGGCGGGTCGCCGCCCCACCATTCAAGACCCACGCACAAAGCGCTGACAGAGGCAAAGCCCGCAGCGCACTCAGGGAGGAGAACACGCGATGACGGATGTGACCATCAGTCTGGAAGGCGGTCGGCAAGACAGCCGGGAGGCGGGATTTGGCGATTATTTCGCACTTTTGAAGCCGCGCGTCATGTCGCTCGTGGTCTTCACCGCCTTTGCCGGTTTGATCGTCGCGCCGGGCGGATTGCATCCGTTTCTGGGGTTCTTCGCGATCCTCTGCATCGCCATCGGCGGCGGGGCCTCCGGCGCGCTGAACATGTGGTATGACAGCGACATCGACCGGGTGATGAGGCGCACGCAGTCGCGTCCGATTCCGGCGGGGAGGGTGTCGCGCGAGGAGGCGCTTGGGCTCGGTCTGACGCTGTCTGCTTTTGCGGTGATCATGCTCTGGCTTGCGACCAACGTGATCGCGGCGGGGCTTTTGGCCTTCACCATCTTCTTTTACGTCGTCGTCTACACCATGTGGCTGAAACGTGCGACGCCGCAGAATATCGTCATTGGCGGTGCGGCCGGGGCCTTTCCGCCGATGATCGGCTGGGCGGCGGTGACTGGGGATGTGACGCTGTCTTCCGTGCTGATGTTCATGCTGATCTTCATGTGGACGCCACCGCATTTCTGGTCGCTGGCGCTCTTCATGAATGCCGATTACGACAAGGCGAAGGTGCCGATGCTGACCGTCACCCATGGCAAGCGCGCGACCCGCAATCACATTCTCGTCTACACCATCCTGCTTGCGGGTTTTGCTGCGGCGATGTTTGCCACACCTTTGGCGGGCTGGACCTATCTGGTGGTCGCGGTGGTAATGAATGCGCTCTTTGTCAGGGGTGCGATCACGCTCTGGAAACGCGACGAGGACGAAGCGGAAGCCGATGGCTACAAGGCCGAAAAGGCGTTTTTCAAGCTCTCGCTCGCTTACACGTTCCTGCATTTCATGGCGCTGATGGTCGACAAGGCTTTGTTCTCTTTTGGCATCGGGGGGCCGTTCTAACATGGCGATCACGAAACTTCACGAGATCCATGACCGCCGCCGCTCCCGCAATGTCGGGCTCGGCCTCGTGCTCGGCCTGTTCGTCGCGCTGCTGATGGGGCTGACCGTGGTCAAGGTCACTGTGCTCGATCCGGCGCGCGCCGCTCAGGAGGTGTCCCGCTGATGACCCTCAAGGCCCCGCAGAAAACCTTGCTGAAGCTGGTCGGTGTCGTCACCGTCATGGGGACGCTCGCCTGGGCCTCCGTGCCGTTCTACAGTTGGTTCTGTGCGGTTACGGGCTTCGGTGGCACCACGGATGTGGCGGACAACGGTTCGGATGTGATCCTCAATGAGACGATCAAGATCCGGTTTGACGCCAACACCGACCCGGACATGCCCTGGGCATTCAAGCCGGTCGTCAACACGATGGAGTTGCGCATCGGCGAGACGGGGCTCGCGTTTTACGAGGCCTACAACCCGACCGACCGTGTGGTCGCGGGCACGGCCTCCTATAATGTCGCCCCCTTCGAGGCGGGCGGGTTTTTCACCAAGATCGACTGTTTCTGTTTCACCGAACAGGTGTTGCGGCCCGGCGAGCGGGTGCTCATGCCGGTGACCTTCTATGTCGATCCCGAGATCACCACCGACAGGGATGCAAAATTCATTCATCGCATCACCCTGTCTTACACGTTTCATGAAACGGATTTGCCCGAGGACTATGCCGCGCTTGCGACCGGCGAGACCCCGGAGACAAGCCTGAACTAAGCCCGAACGGGCAACCAAGGGAGAAGACGCACATGAGGATGCACACGGAGAACGCACATGGCGCATGAAAAGAACCACGATTACCACATCCTTCCGCCGTCGCCATGGCCGCTGATGGCGGCGGTCTCGGCCTTCATCATGCTCTTCGGGGCGGTGATGTGGATGGCCAACGACATGCCCTGGCTGTTTTTCGTCGGGCTGATCGGCACGCTTTACGTCATGTGGTCCTGGTGGGGCGATACGATCCGCGAGAACGCGGTGGGCGATCACACGCCGGTGGTGCGGATCGGGCTGCGCTACGGCTTCATCCTGTTCATCATGTCGGAGGTGATGTTCTTCGCTGCGTGGTTCTGGGCCTTCTTCAAGAATGCGCTCTACCCGATGTACACCTATTCCGGCACGGAATATGTGAAGCCGGAGATCATCCCCATCGAGGCCTTTCATCTGCCGCTTCTCAATACGCTGATCCTTCTGTGCTCCGGGGCGGCGGTGACCTGGGCGCACCATGCTCTGGTGCATGGCAATATCCGCAAGGATATCGTCGCGGGGCTGGCCATCGGCATCGGTCTGGGCGCAGCCTTCACGATTTTCCAAGCCTATGAATATTACGAGCTGTTCGTGCATGAAGGCTACACCTTCGGCGGCGATTTCTTCTATGGCTCCTTCTTCATGGCGACCGGGTTCCACGGTTTTCACGTCATTATCGGCACGATTTTCCTGACCGTCTGTCTGGTGCGGGCGATGCGGGGCGATTTCACACCGGAGAACCATGTCGGGTTCGAGGCCGCGGCCTGGTACTGGCACTTCGTGGATGTGGTGTGGCTTTTCCTCTTTGTCGTGGTCTATATCTGGGGGCAGTAAGCCAACTGAGTATTTGCTCTGCAATGAAGACAGGAGAGGGCGCTTTGGCGCCCTTTCGTTTGGAGGTTTCATGCTCAAACGGATGATCTTTCCGCTGGTGATCGGGATCGTCGGCTGCGCGGTCCTGATCGCGCTCGGCACATGGCAGCTCCGGCGGCTGGAGTGGAAACAGGGCGTTCTGGCGGAGATCGAGGCGGAGATCGCCGCCGCTCCCGTGCCGTTGCCCGCCACGGTCGATCCGTCGATGAAATACCTGCCGGTCATGGCCTCGGGAGAGATCGGGGTGGAGGAGTTGCATGTCCTCGTGTCGCGCAAACAGGTCGGGGCCGGTTATCTGATCGTTACGCCGTTCACCACGACAGACGGGCGGCGGGTGCTTCTGGATCGCGGCTTTGTGCCCGACGAGGCGAAGGATGCGCCGCGCGGAGGCGGACCCGCCCTTGTGGTCGGCAACCTGCATTGGCCGGACGATATGAACAGCTCGACGCCCGCGCCGGATCCGGGGCGCAACATCTGGTTCGGGCGCGATATTCCGGCGATGGCTGCGGCTTTGGACACGGAACCTGTGCTGATCGTGGCGCGGGAAAGCACAGGAGACGGGATCGAACCGATGCCGGTGGGCACGGAAGGCATCCCGAACGATCACCTCGAATACGCGATCACGTGGTTTTCGCTTTGCCTTGTCTGGTTGGGGATGACTCTTTTCCTCCTGTGGCGTATCAGGGCGCGAACAATCTGACGAGCGGAACTCATGCGTTATATTTCCACCCGTGGCCAAGCGCCGGTGCTGAACTTCGAAGAGGCCATGCTGACGGGCCTCGCCTCCGACGGCGGGCTTTACGTGCCCGAGACCATCCCGACCCTGTCCGAGGCGGAGATCGCCGGTCTTGCGGGGCTGTCCTATGAAGAGGCGGCCTTCCTCGTGATGAAGCCCTTCATCGGCGACACGTTCACGGATGCGGAGTTCAAAGAGATCATCGCCAAGGCCTATGTGGGCTTCAAACACGACGCCCGTGCGCCTTTGGTGCAGCTTGGTCCGAACCATTTCCTCCTGGAACTGTTCCACGGTCCGACGCTGGCGTTCAAGGACTTTGCGATGCAACTGATCGGCCAGTTGTTTCAGGCGGCGCTCTCGCGCTCGGGCAAGCGTGTGACCATCGTGGGGGCTACCTCCGGCGACACCGGCTCTGCTGCCATCGAGGCGTTCAAGGGCCTGTCCAACGTCGATGTGTTCATTCTCTTCCCGCATGGCCGGGTGTCGGATGTGCAGCGTCGCCAGATGACCACGCCGTCCGAGGCCAACGTCCATGCGCTGGCCGTCGAGGGCGATTTCGACGATTGTCAGGCCGCGCTCAAGGAGATGTTCGCAGATCACGATTTCCGCGAGGGCGTGAAGCTTGCCGCCGTGAACTCGATCAACTGGGCGCGGGTGCTGGCGCAGGTGGTCTATTACTTCACCTCCGCCGTCTCTCTCGGCGCGCCGCATCGTAAGGTCTCTTTCACCGTGCCGACCGGTAATTTTGGGGATATTTTCGCGGGCTATATCGCGAAACGCATGGGGCTGCCGATCGACAAGCTGGTGATCGCGACGAACCAGAACGACATTTTGCACCGCACCATGGTGACCGGCGCTTACACGAAAGAGGGCGTGACGCCCTCGATCTCGCCGTCGATGGACATTCAGGTGTCGTCGAATTTCGAGCGTGCCCTGTTCGATGTCTACGACCGTGAAGGGGCCGCGATTACGCAGCTTATGGATGAATTGAAATCCGGCTCCTTCGCGATTTCCCAAGGCGCGATGGATCGTCTGCGCGAGACGTTTGCCTCGGGTCGAGCCTCGGAGAACGAAACTATGGCGACGATCACCGATATGTATGCCCGCAGCGGCGAAGTGCTTTGCCCGCACACCGCCGTGGCCGTCAAGGTCGGCGAAGAGAACCTGTCCGAAGTGCCGATGATCTCGCTCTCCACCGCCCATCCGGCGAAATTCCCCGCCGCAGTCGAAGCCGCCTGTGGCGTGCATCCGGCGCTTCCGCCGCATATGGCGGACCTGTTCGAACGTGACGAGCGCTTCACCGTGGTGCCGAACGATCTCGAAGGGCTGAAAACCCTGATCCGGGAGCGCCTCGCGTGAGCCCCCGCATTCACACTTTGCCCAACGGCTTTCGCATCGTCACCGAGTTGCAGCCCTCGATGCAATCGGCCTCCATCGGCGTCTGGGTCATGGCGGGTGGGCGGCACGAGCGGCTTGAACAGAACGGCATTGCGCATTTCCTTGAGCATATGGCGTTCAAGGGCACGCATCGCCGGACGCCTCTGGAAATCGCCGAAGTGCTTGAAAACGTGGGGGGGTATCTCAATGCTTACACGTCGCGGGAGACCACGGCCTATTACGCGCGGGTGCTGAAAGACGACGTCTCTCTGGCGCTCGATGTGATCGGGGATATCGTGCTCAATCCGATTTTCGATCCGCATGAGCTGGAACTTGAACGGGGTGTGATCCTGTCGGAAATCGGTCAGGCACTCGATACGCCGGACGATGTGATTTTCGACTGGTTGCAGGAGGCAACATATCCGAAACAGGCGCTTGGCCGCACGATCCTTGGACCGGCGGAACGGGTGCGCCATTTTACCCGTGACGATCTCGCGGGCTTTGTCGAGGAACATTACTCGCCGGAGCGCATGGTGCTTTCGGCGGCGGGGAATATCGACCACGACCGGATCGTCGCCGAGGCCGAAGAGATTTTCGGCGGTCTCAAACCGCACGGGCGCGATCACGCCGATCCGGCGGTGTTTCAGGGCGGTGAATACCGCAAGGTCAAGAAACTCGAACAGGCGCATTTCACGCTGGCTTTTGAGGGTCCGGCCTACCGCGACGAGGACATCTATATCGCCCAGACCGCGACCACGGCGCTAGGTGGCGGTATGTCTTCGCGCCTGTTTCAGGAGCTGCGGGAAAAACGCGGGCTGTGCTACACGATCTATGCGCAATCCGGGGCCTATTCCGACACCGGTCTGACCACGATCTACGCTGGCACCTCGGGTGATCAGATCAAGGATCTGGCGGAAGTCACCGTCGACGAGATGAAACGCGCGGCTGCCGAGATGACCATGGTCGAAGTGGACCGAGCGCGCGCGCAGATCAAGGCGGGGCTCCTCATGGGGCTTGAAAGCCCGTCTTCGCGGGCTGAGCGTAATGCCCGCATGATGGGCATCTGGGGCCGCATCCCGCCGCTGGAAGAGACCGTTGAACGGATCGACGCTGTGACGCTTGAAAACGTGCGGGATTTCCTTGTGAAAACCGGTATGGGACGGGCGTCCATGGCGCTTTACGGTCCGGTCAAGGCCGCGCCTGAGCTGGAGCATCTGCGCGAAAGGTTCGCCGCCTGATGCTGAAACGCCGTCCCAAGGTGAGGATCGACACGGAGCGCATGGTTCTACGCCTGCCGCAACATGCCGATTACCGCGCCTGGGCGGCTCTCAGGGCGGAAAGCCGGGAGTTCCTGCAACCTTGGGAACCCACATGGTCGGTGGATCATCTGACGCGCAAGGCCTTTACCAATCGGGTGTTCTGGGCCGAACGGACGTATAAGGGCGATACGGGCCTTCCGGTCTTTCTGTTTCGTCGTGAAGATCAGGCTTTGCTGGGCGCGCTGACGCTGGACAATATCCGGCGGGGACCGGCGCAGGCGGGCACCATCGGTTATTGGATCGGTGCGCGCCATGCGCGCCAGGGCTATATGAAAGAGGCCATCGCGGCGGTGGTGCATCATGCTTTCACCAAGCTCGACCTGAGCCGGATCGAGGCAGCCTGCCTGCCGGAAAACGCGGCCTCGCGCGGGGCTCTGGAAAAGGCCGGTTTCAAATACGAGGGCGTGGCGCAGGCCTATCTTCAGATCAACGGGCGCTGGCGCAATCATGTGCTTTATTCCTCGCTGCGCCATGACCGGCGCGGGCCGACGGATATCGGATTGGCCTGAATTCACGTTTTCTGTGATATGGTGCTCAGGATTTCGCCTATCCTGACCGTGAGTTTTTCGGAGTGTACCATGATCCGCACAATTATTTTCACCCTGTCCACGATAATGCTCGGCGCACTCGCGACCGGTGCCATGGCTCAGGAGGCGGAGCGTATCCCTAGCAATTGTCGTGCGCAGGACGAAGCAGTGGCCCCGGAGCGTTCGGAGCGGATCTGGCAAGCCAGCGTCGGCGCGCCTTTGGCTGAAAACACCGTACGCATTCACTTTATCAACAATGCCATGTTTGCCATCGAGGCGGGTGGAGCCTCTGTCGTTACCGATTACAACGGTTATCTCGGGGACACGCTCTGGACCCCCGATGCAATCACAATGAATGAAGCCCATACCAGCCATTCTACCAATAACACCCGTGACATTGCTTATGTGTTCGGAGGCTGGGGACCGATTGGGCAGGGCATTGAACAGGACATGGACCTCGGCGGGATGCGCATCCGCAATGTCCTGATCGACATACCGTCCGAGGATGATCACGAACAGGAGGGCAATTCGATCTTCATCTTCGAGGCGGGTGGTCTGTGTATCGGTCATCTCGGACACCTGCACCATGAGCCGACCGAGGAACAATATGCCGCCATCGGACGTCTCGATGTGATCATGGTCCCGGTGGACGGCGGTTATGCGGTGCCGCGTGAGGTGATGGTGCCGCTCGTGCAGCGGTTCCGATCTTCCATCATCATTCCGATGCACTGGTTTTCGCGTTACGGGCTGGATGCTTTTCTTGCGGAGATGAAGGAGGATTTCGCGGTGAAGGAAACCGGTAAGCCGGAATTGATCGTCGCGCTGCGCCGTCTGCCGAGACGACCGACGATCATGGTGCTGGAGCCGCAGTTTCTTTCCGATTGAGACAGGTCGGACCTCTGCGCTACATCTTGCGGGAAGGAGCCTGTCATGATCCACCCCGCCACGCCCGATTTCCTTGCTCGTCTTGAAGCCGTTCTTCCGCCTGACACGTTGCGCGAACGCCGCCCCGGCGAATTGGAAGACCCGCGCGGGCGTTATCACGGGCAGGCGGCAACGATTGCCTGTCCGGGATTGGTCGAAGAGGTCTCTACCATCGTGCGGATGTGCAACGAGGCTTCCGTGGGCATCGTGCCCTTGGGGGGCGGCACGGGACTGGTTCTTGGACAGATTGCCTACGAAGGACCCGCACCGGTGATCCTCTCGCTGGAGCGGATGAACAATATCCGCGCGGTCTATCCGCAGGAGAACATGATCGTCGCCGAGGCGGGGGCGATTTTGTCCGATGTGCAGGCGGCGGCGGAAGAGGCGGGGCGGCTGTTCCCGCTGTCTTTGGGGGCGGAGGGGGCCTGCCGGATCGGCGGCAACCTCTCGACCAATGCGGGCGGATTGAATGTGCTGCGCTATGGCAATGCCCGTGATCTGTGCCTTGGACTAGAGGCGGTGCTGCCGGACGGGCAGATTTTTCACGGCCTCAAACGGCTCCGGAAGGACAACACGGGCTATGACATCCGCAACCTGCTGATCGGGGCGGAGGGAACGCTTGGCGTGATCACCGCCGCCGCGCTGCGGCTGTTCCCCCGGCCCGAACATAATGCCGCCGCCATTCTTGTCGTTCCCTCGCCCGCTGCGGCACTGGAGCTTCTGAACATGGCGCAGGGCATCGCCGGGGAGGGGATTTCGGCCTTTGAGTTGATCTCTGGCATGGGGCTGGATTTCCTCTCGGAAACCATCCCCGATATTCGTCAGCCGTTTGATGAGCGTCCCGAGTGGTGCGTGTTGATCGACTTGGGTGTCTCGGGCGCTTCAAACCCGGATGAGATGCTGGCGACGCTGTTTGAGCGGGCCTTCGAGGCGGGGCTGGTGAGCGATGGGGTGATTGCCCAAAGCGAGGCGCAGCGGCAGGCATTCTGGACCCTGCGGGAAACCATTCCCGAGGGCAACAAGCGGATCGGTTCGATCTCATCGCATGACATTTCCATCCCGTTGTCGCGCATCGCGGCGTTCATCCCGGAGGGGATCGTGCGGCTGTCCACGCTGGGGGATGTGAGGGTGAATGCCTTTGGCCATCTGGGCGACGGTAACCTGCATTACAACGTGTTCCCGGCCAAGGGGCGGGACCGGTCGGAGTATGAGAACATCCGTGCCGAGGTGAAGCGCGTGGTGCACGATCTGGTCGCGGAATACGACGGGTCTTTCAGCGCCGAACATGGGGTCGGGCGGCTCAAGACCGGGGATCTGGAGCGCTATGGCGATCCGGCGAAACTTTCGGCGATGCGGGCAATCAAGGCGGCGCTCGACCCGAAGGGGATCATGAATCCGGGTGCGGTGTTGCGAAGTGATGTGGTCTGAGTATTTAGACCATCAGAAAGCCCGAGTTGGTAAGAGCGACAGAACGGAAAGCGTCGGGGGGGACGCACAGAGCTTCACGACTGAGGTCTTAAAAGCATTCACAAGCCTTCGAACTGGCACAGGGCATGAATGTCATAGCCCAGATCTTCCAGACGTTTACGTCCACCGATATCCGGCAGGTCGATGATGAAGGCACAGCCGACAATCTCGCCGCCCAGACGCTCAACGAGTTTGTTTCCGGCTTCCGCCGTGCCGCCGGTGGCCAAAAGGTCATCCACCACAAGGATTTTCTCGCCGGGCTGGATCGCGTCGTCATGCACCTCGACCACGGCCTCGCCATATTCGAGTTTATATTCCTCAGAGATCACTGCGCCGGGCAGTTTTCCCTTTTTGCGGATCGGAACGAAGCCAATGGAAAGCTGATGCGCGATTGCGCCCCCGATGATGAACCCCCGGGCTTCCAGCCCCACGACCTTGTCGATCCGCTGACCCACGTAAGGGTCGAGCAACTGGTCGATGGCAAGGCGCATGCCGCGCGGGTCGGCGAACAAGGTGGTGACATCGCGAAACAGAATGCCCTCATGCGGGAAATCGACGATGGTGCGGATGTAATCCTTGACGGTTTTCATGGTCTGTCTCTTTCTGTCAGGCGGCGCGGCGGAGCGTTGCGGTCAGAGCGCCCATGCCGATGAGTGCGATACCGCCTGCCCGTGTCATGTTGCGCAGCACGCGCGGACGCTGGATGCGTTGGCGCATACGATTGGCGAGGAGCGCATAGGCCAGCGCATTGAGGGTGGCAAGGCCGACGAAGGTCGCGATCAGCACGGTGAACTGAGGGGCGATGGGTGCGCCCGGCGTGATGAACTGCGGCACGAAGGCGATGAAGAAGCCGATGGATTTCGGGTTGAGTGCCGTGACCGCGGCGGCGTGCGTGAACACCTGTTTCGAGCTGACATGGCCCATCTGTTCGACAGTGCCGAGTGCTGCGTGGGGGGCGGATTTCAGCATTTTGAAGCCGAGGTAGAAGAGATAGACGGCACCGACCCATTTGAGGGCGGTGAAAGCGGTTGCTGAGGTCATCACAAGCGCGCCGAGGCCCAGAAGAGAGGCGGTCATGGCGATGAAATCGCCCAAGGCAACACCGAATGCCGTGGCGACAGCGACGCGTTTACCCTGGGTCAGCGCGTAGGACAGGACCAGGAGAATCGTCGGGCCGGGGATCATCAGCAAGGCGGTGGAGGCGGCGACAAAGGCCAGCCAGAGTTCGAAGGGCATATGTTATCCTTTCAGAACGCGACCCGCGACGGTCGAGAGTTTCTCGACCAATGCCGGATCGCGTTTCTCGGGTGCGGTCATGATCGCATACTCAAGCGCCCGGTCGCAGCCGAAGGGGCAGGGTTCAAAAGTGCTGCCCAATAGCCCGGGCAGGGCGGCGACGAGGGATTTGGCATGGGCCGTATTGGCCTTGAGCGTTGCGAGAATGTCGGTGATCTGCACCGCGCCGTGATCCGGGTGCCAGCTGTCGTAATCGGTGACCATGGCGATGGAAGCGTAGCAAATCTCCGCCTCGCGGGCGAGTTTCGCCTCCGGCATATTGGTCATGCCGATCACGTCGCAACCCCAATCCCGATACATCTTGCTCTCGGCCATGGAGGAGAACTGCGGGCCTTCCATGGCAAGATAGGTGCCGCCCATATGGACCGTGACGCCCGTCGCGCGCGCCGCTTCATAGGCAATTCCCGACAGGCGTTCGCAGACCGGATGGGCGACAGAGACATGCGCGACGCAGCCGGTGCCGAAGAAGCTCTTTTCGCGCGCGAAGGTCCGGTCGATGAACTGATCGACGATGACGAAATCGCCGGGGGCCATCTCTTCGCGGAAAGATCCGACGGCGGAGACAGAGAAAAGATCCGTAACCCCCATCTGTTTCATCGCGTCGATATTGGCGCGGTAATTGACGGTGGAGGGCGAATGGACATGGCCGCGCCCGTGACGCGGCAGAAAGACCATTTTGACGCCATCAAGCGTGCCGGTGAGCAAGGCGTCCGAGGGATCGCCCCAAGGGGTCGTGACCGCCTGCCATCTGGCATCCTCCAGCCCGTCGATCTCATAGACGCCCGAACCGCCCATCACGCCGATTACACGCTGTTTTTCCGTCATGCCCGTCTCCTTCGTCGCCTTGCTGGTCGGCTCAACCTTGCGGTGATGCGGCAAGGGGCGCAAGGGGCAATGCGCAACAGTCCGGAACGGACTGAGAGACACAGGCTTTCGCAAGCGCAGCAAAGCCGTTATAGACCCCACAACCGCACAATTCCTGACATCTGGGGGACACCCGTGATCCAATCCGCGCTCGCAAGTTTTGCGAAGAACCTCTCCATTACCTCCTCGCCCTCCTATCCGCTGACGCCGAGGCAGATCAAAACCGATCTGCTCTCCGGTCTCACCGTCGCGCTGGCGCTGGTGCCCGAGGCGGTGGCTTTCGCTTTTGTCGCCGGGGTGAACCCGCTTGTCGGGCTTTATGCCGCTTTCCTTATGGGGTTGATCACAGCGTTGATCGGCGGTCGTCCAGGAATGATTTCCGGGGCGACCGGGGCGATTGCCGTGGTGCTGGTGAGTCTCGTGGCCGAGCATGGGGTCGAGTATTTGTTCGCGACCGTGGTGCTCATGGGCATCCTGCAAATCCTCGCTGGGATTTTCCGTCTCGGTAAATTCATCCGTCTCGTGCCACATCCTGTGATGCTTGGGTTTGTGAACGGGTTGGCCATCGTGATCTTCCTTGCCCAGCTCACGCAATTCAAGGAACCGGGGACGGATCATTACATGTCCGGTCTGCCGCTTGTGATCATGCTGGGGCTTGTGGGGCTGACCATGGCGGTGGTGTATTTTCTGCCGAAAGTCACCAATATCATCCCGGCACCGCTGGCGGGCATCCTTGTGACCGCCGGTGTCGTCATCTTCTTTGGCATCGACGTGCCGCGCGTGGGCGACATGGCGACGATCAAGGGCGGGTTGCCGCAGTTCCATATCCCTGCCGTGCCGATGTTCGAGAGCATGGACAGCTTTCTTGCCACGCTCAAAATCATCTTCCCCTACGCGTTGATCGCCGCTGCCGTGGGGCTGATCGAGAGCCTTCTGACCCTCAACCTTGTGGGCGAGATCAAGGGTGAGCGGGGTGGCGTGTCGCAGGAATGCGTCGCGCAGGGGACGGCCAATGTGGTCACCGGTTTCTTCGGCGGCATGGGCGGCTGTGCTATGATCGGCCAGTCGATGATCAATGTGAAATCTGGCGGGCGCACGCGTCTTGCCGGTATCGCGGCGGCGCTTTTCCTGCTCTTGTTCATCGTTGTGGCTTCGCCGCTGATCGAACAGATCCCGCTTGCGGCTCTGGTGGGCGTCATGTTCATGGTCGTCATCGGCACGTTTGCGTGGAACTCGTTCAACGTGATGCGCAAGGTGCCGCGTGTGGATGCTTTCGTTATCGTTCTGGTGACCGTTGTCACCGTGTTTGAGGACCTCGCCGTGGCCGTGGTCGTCGGTGTGATCGTCTCCGCGCTGGCTTACGCGTGGCAGAATGCTTCGCGCATTCACGCAAAAACCTACGAGACGCCGGAAGGGGCGAAGGTCTATCAAATCCAAGGCCCGCTGTTCTTTGGCTCCGTAGAAGGTTTCCTTGAGATGTTCGACCCGGCCTCCGACCCGTCGACGGTGATCGTGGACTTTGGCGACAGCCGTGTGGCCGATCAGTCCGCGCTCAATGCCATCGAAAGCCTTGCGGCGAAATACGAGGCGAAGGGCAAGGAGATTCAGCTCCGCCATCTGTCACGCGACTGCCACCGGCTTTTGAAGAATGCGGGCCACCTGATGATCGACAGCGATGATGACCCGGATTACGAGATTGCGACCGACTATTCGGTGCGCACCGGGGTTCTGGGCGCGGGGCATTAAAGGGAAATGTGATATAGAAAAGGGGCCTGCGGGGCCCCTTTTGTTTCCTTTGTGCGATAAATACTCAGCCTGTTTCAATCATTCGGACGGGTCAGTTCGAACACCTCTTTGACTTCGGCATAATCGCGATAGCCAAGACGCGAGAGCATTCGCGCCTTCACCACGTCGAACCGCCCATCCACAACGCAATCCTCGCGGATATGGATGCCCACGACCTCGCCGAACACCGCGTGGTTGTCCTTGCCTTCCAGCCGCAGGATCTGGGTCACCTTGCATTCAAGCGAGGCAGGGGCGTCCTCGACGCGGGAGCATCCGATCACACGGCAGGGGGCGCGGAGCGCGCCGGAATGGGTGAACTCGTCTTCCTCGAAATCCAGCATCTCGGAAGAGGCGTTCATCACCGCGATCTGGTTTGCGCCCACCAGATTGACACAGAATTCGCCGGTCTCACGCAGATTGCGCAGCGTGTCTTTCGAGCCGATGGAAGCAAACATCACCTGAGGAGGCACATAGGCGACCGCGTTGAAAAACGAATAAGGCGCGAGGTTTTCGTGCCCGGAGGCGGAACGCGTCGAAATCCAGCCGATGGGGCGCGGCGACACGATGGCGTTGAACGGATTATGCGGCAGGCCATGGCCGTCTTCGGGGCGGTAGAACATCGTGGGGTGGTCCTCTTCTTCGCGTTGCTCCTGATTTAGAGCCATGCTAGCAGGATTTCGAGCAAAACCGGCGTGCTGTACAGCATGCGGAGTGAAATGAGGCGGACGTGTACAAGCTCGACGTGGAAACGGCTGAGGATTGGTGGGAGGTCGAAGCCCTCTATGACACCTGTTTTGCACCGGGGCGCGAGCTTTTGTCTTCCTATCGTCTGCGCGATGGCGTGCCCAAGGTGCAGGATCTCTGCCTGATTGCACGGGACGAAGAGGGGGTGCTCGCTGCCGCAATCCGATTCTGGCCGATCCGCATCGGAGCGGGGGAGCACCGCGCGCTTTTGCTTGGGCCGATTGCCGTCCACCCGACCCGTCAGGGCGAGGGGCTTGGCGGGATGCTGATGACCGAGGCGATGGCCGAGGCCGTGCGGCTTGGCTGGGACCGGGTGATGCTGGTAGGCGATGCGCCGTATTACAGCCGTTTCGGGTTTGAAAAGCTCGACCATGTGCAGATGCCGCCTCCGACCAACCCTGACCGGGTTCTGGGCATCGCCTTGCGTCCCGGCGCATGGGATGGGGTCGAGGGGCTTGTCCATAAGGACATCTGACACCAGATAACAGGCATGATGAAAGAATTGCCGCCCCTCACAGATGGCACCCATGCGGTGCTGCAAGCGCCCACACCGGAGGCGATCCGTGCGCTTGCGCGCCGTCTCAAGCGCGCCAATCACCCGGGAATGCAGCTTTTGAACATGGTGGGCGGTACGGCCGACGGATTGTTCAACAAGCTGCCGGGGCCGGTGCGTGGGCAGTTGGAAAGCGCCACGATGTCGGCTCTGGAACTGGCCTTCGACGGGGCTTCGCGCGGGCGACGCAATGTCAGGGGGAACACTTGGCTGTCGCGGGCCATGACCTCGGGTCTCGGCGCGCTGGGCGGAGCAGGGGGTTTGCCGACCGCTCTCGCGGAACTCCCTGTGACCACAACCGTGCTGCTCCATGCGATTCAGATCGTGGCCGAAGAACACGGGTTTGATCCCGACCGCGAGGATGTGCGCAAGGCCTGTATCCAGGTCTTTGCTGCCGCCGGACCGCTGGAGAAGGATGATGGTGCCGATCTCGGATTCCTTGCGGCACGCACGACCCTGACCGGGGCGACGCTCAACGGCATCATCGCCCGTGTCGCGCCGCGCTTCTCCGTGGTTCTGGGCCAGAAACTCGCGGCCCAGACGGTGCCAGTGCTGGGGGCCGTGGCAGGTGCGGCGACGAATTACGCCTATACCGCTTATTATCAGGACATGGCCCATGTGAGCTTTGGTATGCTGAGGATGGCCGAGGACAGCGATCTGGCGTTTGATGAACTGAAAGAGATGCTACGGGTCGAGATGAAGCGCTGAGGTGCGTCCTGCGCCCGCCTTGTGTCGCTTTCTCACGCGTTAACCTTAACGCGTAGTTGCGCGTCCTCAGGTGACGAACCCACGCTCCGCCAGATGCTCCGAAAGCGCCGGACGCACGGATTGCGCGCCTTCCGCCGCCGCTTTGTCGATCACTGCGGCCACCTCGTCGAGATCGAGCCGCCGCAGCATTGCCTTCACCGGACCGATCGAAGCCGGACGCATCGACAGGGTGCGCACGCCCATGGCAGCCAGTGCCACCGACTCCAGAGGACGCCCGGCATCTTCACCGCAGAAGGACACCGGCGTGTGGAACGTATCGCAGCGGGTGACGATCTGGCGGATAAAGCTCAGGAAGGAATAGTTCAGCGTGTCATAGCGCTTGCGCACCCGCTCGTTTTCCCGGTCGGCGGCGAAAAAGAATTGTTTGAGATCGTTGCCGCCTATGGAGATAAAATCGGTTTCCTCGAAGAACCGGTCGGGCGCAAAGGCCAGTGACGGGGTTTCCAGCATCGCCCCGACCTCAAGCGAGGCTGGCAGGACATGACCGAGCCGACTTTCGCTTTCGAGCACGGCGTCGAGCATGGCCTTGGCGTCGCGGAATTCGTCGAACTGTGCGACGAAGGGGAACATGATGGTCAGCGGACGGCCCGCCGAGGCACGGATGAGGGCCTGCAACTGCATGCGCATCACGCCGCCCCGGTCGAGGCCCACACGGATCGCACGCCAGCCCATCGCCGGGTTGGGTTCTTCCTGCGGCTTCATGTAGGGAAGCACTTTATCGGAACCGATGTCGAGCGTGCGGAACACCACGCGCTTGCCTTTCGCGGCATCCATCACGCGGGCGTAAAGCGAGGCGAGATCGCCGCGCCGGGGCACCTTGTTGCGGATCAGGAACTGCAATTCGGTGCGAAACAGTCCGACCCCCTCGGCCCCCGAAGTGGCGAGCGACGGCAGGTCGGCCATGAGGCCTGCGTTCATGTGCAGCGCAATATGCTTGCCGCAAAGAGTTTGCGCCGGAAGTCCCACGAGCCCGGCGTAGCGTTTCTGTGCTTCGGCCTGCATCGCGATCTTGTCGCGGAAGGCGGTGGCTACGGTGTCTTCCGGCCGCAGATGTACCACGCCCTGATCGCCATCGACCAGGATCGCATCGCCGTTGAGCGCCTTGGTGGTAATCCCCTCGGCATGAATGACCAGCGGGATCGCCCAGGCGCGGGCCACCACGGCGGCATGCGAGCCGACAGAGCCCTGTTCCAGTACAATCCCCTTGAGGTCCTTGCCATAGTCCAGAAGCTCGCCCGGCCCGATGTTGCGCGCCACCAGAATGGGGTTCTCCGGCATCTCGGCACCGGTTTCCTTGCCCTGACCGGTCAGGATGCGCAGAAGCCGGTTCGACAAGTCGTCGAGATCGTGCAGACGCTCGCGCATGTAAGGATCGGGCACGGTCGCCAAACGCGCGCGCGCGATACTCTGTTCCTTTTCCACGGCGGCTTCGGCGGAGAGGCCGCGCTGGATGTCCTCTTCCATGCGGCGCATCCAGCCACGGGAATTGGCGAACATGCGATAGGCCTCAAGCACCTCGCGCTGATCCTTGTCGGAGGGTTCGACATTGGCCAGCATGCCGTCGACGGAGATCCGCAGCTTGTCCACCGCTTCGCGCAGGCGCTGCGATTCGGCCTCCGGGTCGTCGGCGACGGGGTTGGTGACCACCACACGCGGTTCGTGCAGATAGACATGCCCTTCCGTCACGCCTTCCTGACCCGTCGCACCGCGAAACATGACGGGATGTTTGTGCAGCGCGCCCATGCCGCCCTCATCGCCGACAAAGGCGCCCAACTCGGTCATTTCGGCCAGCACCATGGCGACCACTTCGAGGGCATAGACCTCGTCACCGGTGAAGGCGCGGGCGGTTTTGGATTGCACGACGAGCACGCCGAGGATCTCGCCCAATCGCTGAATCGGAAGGCCGAGGAAGCTTGAGTAAATCTCTTCGCCGGTCTCCGGCATATAGCGAAAGCCTGGCTCGGAAGGGGCATCGGCGGTGTTGACCATGTTGCGGGTGCGGGCGACGCGGCCCACAAGCCCTTCGCCGATCCGCATCCGGGTTTTGTGCACGGCTTCGGCTTTCAGGCCCTCGGTGGCACAAAGTTCGAGCGTGTCCTTGTCGCGGAACAGGTAGATCGAGCAGACTTCTGTCTGCATGCTGTCGGCGATGAGATTGGTGATACGATCGAGGCGTGCCTGCCCGGCACTATCCTCTGCCAGAGTATCCCTGAGCCGGCCCAGAAGTTTCCGGCTTTCGCTCTCCATATTGTTTGGCATGTCCCCGCCGGTCCTCTCGCGCGCCTTGTTTGGGCGTCGTTTTCTTTAGAGCACAGATGTGGGGATTGCCCAGAGAAAATCAACCTCTGCGGGCGTAGTGAGCCGGAATTTGCGTGGAAAAAGTGCAGAAAAATCCGGGAGTTGTCTGTGCAGGTGCAGAAAATCCGCCGCATGGGTGGTTTTCCCGCCGGTTTTGCCGATCCGGTCGGGACGTATGATTGCAGAAGAGAACGCGCTTTTCGTTCTCCTGGTGTTGATGGCATCCGCGTCTTATTGAAAAATTCAAAAAAGCCTCACGTCTCTGGTTCCGGGGCTGTGCTCTCCTCTGGAAACTCCTCCTGCTTCGCGACGGGTTTCGGCGGTGCCGGGCGCCAGTCGCGAAGGTTTTGTCCGACGATATTGTAGAACTCCGGCACGATGCGTTCGAGGTCTTCGATAAAGGTCCGGCGTCCCGCGAACCTTTTGGCGCACTCTTCCAGTAGAATGACCTCGAACATATGCGGGGCCGCATCGCTGGTGTCGGGCTGAAGCGCTTCTGGGCGGGCGCGCAGCAGGGTGAGTTGCTGCGCGGTTGGGGGTGTGCGACCGGGCCAGTGGGCCCGCACCCAAAGGCGTGGATCGTCCTCTCGGATCATGCGCAATAGCCAGTTGACCCTCGCTTTGGTGGATTTCCGATCCCCCGGCGCTTTGAGGCGCATGCCTGCGCTCAGGGTCTTGCGGGCCAGATCGGCGGTCACATCGAGATTGGCGGCGGCGTCGGGGATCCGGAAACTGGCGGTGAGGCATTGGCTTTCGGCCAGATCGGCGATCCCCGCTTTGAGGCGGGCGATAGGATCGTCCTTGAGCTTGCGCTCTATCACAGTGTCGACGCTTTGCCCGACATGGCGCGACAGTTGCAATGTGAGATCGCGGATTTCCTCGAACCAGCTCCCAACGGCCTCTTCCACCTCCGGCAGGCTACGGGTCAGGCTGCCCTGATGCGAGACTTTCTGGATCAGATCTTTCCAGTGTGGTCCCATTTGGGTCACCCGTTCCACACCGGTTCCCGGATGGGACAGAAAGGTGAGGAATTCCCGCAGCAAAAAGGCCTGTTCGGGATCGTCCACCGCTTTTTGCAGGGCAAGGATTTCGCATTCGGTCGCGATCCAGGTCCAGGACCAATGAAAAAGATCGGTTTTGCGCAACAGGGTTTTCGGTACTGCGGCGGGGGAATGATCGGCGCGGGCTACGAATTCGTTGGAGATGGTGATGACGGCATCTATGCCGTTTTGTCGCGCGAGCCTGACATAACGCTGCACCTGTTCGCTGTCGATTTTGGCTTTGCCGATCTTGGCCTCAACGAGGGCGGTCCATTCGGTGCGGCCTGTGGCAATACGGATCAGGCCGTCCGGTCGATCCTGTGGCCCATCCTCCTGTCCGGGAAGAACGATTTCCGTAAAACAGTCGATATGCGCACGTTGTCCGATTCTAAGGCCTGCCGTAGCGAAGATTTCCTGTGCGAGATGTGGGATTTGTGGCAGAAGGGCGAGAAAAATGGAGGTAATCCGCCCCTCCCGGCTGGTGTCCGCAAGACTTGGAAACAACCGCGCTCTGTCGCCCCGAAGTAAGAAATCCGGTCTGTCCGCCATTTGAAACTCCTCCCTGAAATGCGTTCAGGGTAGGGGTCATGCGGGTAGTGCGTCAAATTTAAAAGAAAAACCCCCACGTGCGGCGGGGGTTTTCACTGATCCGAAAAGGCGGCTTATGCCTTGTCGAGTTCGAAAGCGTCGTGCAGCGCCTGCACCGCGAGTTCGGTGTATTTGCGGTCGATCAGTACGGAAATCTTGATCTCGGAGGTGGCGATCACCTTGATGTTGATGCCTTCATCGCGCAGCACCTTGAACATCTTGGCGGCGACACCGGATTGCGAGCGCATGCCGATGCCGACGAGGGAGATTTTCGCGACATCGGTGTCGGAGATCAGCTCGCCAAAGTTCAACTCACCCTTGGCCTTCGCCTCATCGAGGGCGGCGGCGGCGCGTTTCACCTGATCCACCGGGCAGGAGAAGGTCATGTCGGTGCGACCCTCTTCGGAAATGTTCTGGATGATCATGTCGACGTTGACACCAGCCTCGGCCAGCGGGCCGAAAATGGCGGCGGCGATGCCGGGGCGGTCGGCGACGGAGACGAGGGTCATCTTGGCT
Organism: Celeribacter persicus; assembly: GCF_003050785.1. GTDB lineage: Bacteria > Pseudomonadota > Alphaproteobacteria > Rhodobacterales > Rhodobacteraceae > Celeribacter > Celeribacter persicus. Next base: position 255,853 of record NZ_QAOH01000001.1, on the reverse strand, counting down.
TCTTCGCGCGACGAGGCGATGCCGGAGACAGGTTTGTTTTCCACGATATCCTCCTCGGCACAGATCAGCGTGCCGGCATTGGGGTTATATTCCTCGAAAGACGACAGCACGCGCAGGCGCACGCCGTAGCGCATGGCAAGCTCGACCGAGCGGGTCTGGAGCACTTTGGCGCCGAGAGATGCCATTTCCAGCATCTCCTCGAAGGCGACTTTCTCCATCTTGCGGGCCTTGCTTTCGACCCGCGGGTCGGTGGTGTAAACCCCGTCCACATCGGTGTAGATGTCGCAACGCTCGGCCCCGAAAGCGGCGGCAAAGGCCACGGCGGTGGTGTCGGAACCGCCACGGCCCAGCGTGGTGATCCGGCCCTCGGGCGAGATGCCCTGGAAACCCGCGACGACGGCGACCTTCATGCCTTCGGCGAATTTCGCCAGGATGTTGTCGGTCGGGATTTCCTCGATCCGGGCGGCAGAATGCGCGGAATTGGTCTTGAGCGGCACTTGCCAACCCTGCCAGCTGCGCGCGGGCACATCCATTTCCTGAAGCGTCAGAGCCATGAGACCCGCCGTGACGTTTTCGCCCGAAGACACGACGGCGTCATATTCACGTGCGTCATACATCGGCGAGGTGTCGTTCACGTAGCCCACGAGCTTGTTGGTCTCGCCCGACATGGCCGAGACCACGACGATCACGTCATAGCCGTTGGCGACCTCGCGGCCCACACGTTTCGCGGCGCGTTTGATCTTGTCGAGCGTGGCGACGGACGTGCCGCCGAATTTCATCACGAGAATTGGCATTTTTGCCCGGTTCCCCCGTCTCAAACTGGTCACGGTTCTCTAAGTGGCTTGCGGGCAATACGCAAGGGTGACGCTGATGTGACGCCGTTATTTTTAGGCCAAATCGGCCTCAATAGGCGTGGACGCGCCCGTCCCAGGTCTCGAAACAGCCGGTGGTCTCGACGGAGAGCGCCCTGAAGCGGTCCGCAAGCCCATGGGCGGCGGTCTCCGGCGTAATCTCGGCACCGCTTCCGCCCATGTCGGTTTTGACCCAGCCGGGATGATAGACGCCGACGGCGATGCCTTGAGGCTTGAGATCGCTCGCAAGGTTGCGCCCGAGATTGAGCACGGCGGCTTTCGAGGCGCGGTAGATATAGGAACCGCCGGGCGCGCGGGTATGCGAGGCCATTTGCGACGATATGATCGCGATCTTGCCCTGTGTCGCGCGAAGGGCCGGAAGAAAGGCCTGAACGGTCAGAAAGACGCCGGTGACATTGACCGCGAATTCCTCGGCCCACATTGCGGCGGGGTAGCCGGTCTCAAGGCTCTGTCCTTTGTCGAGGTAGAGCCCGGCATTGCACACGAGAAGGTCGATGGGCGTCCCCGAGAGCGTTTGCGCCAGTGCGGCGGAGGCTTTCGGGTCGGTGAGATCGAGCGGGTAAAGCCCGTTGCCGCCGGTCGTAGAGGTGCCGATGACGTCATAGCCACGGGTGGTGAGTTCGTGGGTCATGGCGGCGCCGATGCCGCGCGAGGCGCCGGTGATCAAAGCGGTGGGCATGGTATTGTTTCCTGAAATGACGGGGTCTGTGCGGCCCACACTTAGGGCGGCGCGGGCGCGTTGCAACCGCGTCAGTTCATTTTCCGCTTCGGCGTGAAGGGCAAGGGCAGAACTGGCACGCCCTCCTCGATCAGCGCCTTGGCGTCATCGAGTTTCGCCTCGCCGTAGATCGCGCGGGCGGGGGCCTCGCCCTCGTGAATCTTGCGCGCTTCCGTGGCGAATTCGACGCCCACGTAATCGGAATTGGCCTCGACTTCGGCGCGCAGCTTTGCCACCGCCTGTTCGATCTGCTCCGGCGTGGGCGGCGTGGTCATCGCGGCTGCGGCGGGTTGTGTGGGGGTGTTGTCTTGCGATGGCTCATCGGTCCGGTCGCGTGAGGTGCTGACCCGTGGTGCCATGATCGCTTTGTCAACCGAGGTTGAGCCACAAATCGGACAGCTTACCTGTCCGCTGGCCTGTAGCGTTTCGAAGGCGTCCGCCGAACGGAACCAGCTTTCGAACTGGTGGCCTTCGGCACATTTGAGCGTGTAACGGATCATGGCATGTCGCGTGTTTGCAAGAGCCTCACACTACCCGTCCGCGCCCCGGTTGGCAATCTGTCCGGGCTCAGAGGCGGTAGGTCTTGGGATCGAAATGCCGGATGATCTGCGCAAGTTCCGGTTCCGCGACAAGGCTTGCGGCTTTTTTCTGTGACACCCATTTGCGTTTGCGTTCGTGCACTTCCGGATATTTGTCGAAGACCCAGCGCGCCTTGAGCGGGAAGACCGCGACGACGCAGGGTTTCGGCAAATCGCCATCGCGCGGGGTTTTCAGGTAGGAATAGAGACCGATACAGACAGGCGCGGGGCGGCCTTTGACCCCGGCCTCTTCCCAGGCTTCGATTGTCGCCGCCTGTACTGGGGTTTCGCCATGCATCGGCCAGCCTTTCGGGATGATCCAGCGTTTGCTGCGGCGGGATTTGACCAGAAGCACCTGCAACCTGTCCTTGCGCTGACGCCAGATCAGTGCGCCGAATTGCGTACGCACCCCGCCTTTCCCGCCCCGCCCCAGTTTGACCGGGTGTTGTCTTGTTCTGATCAATGACACCTGCTCGTGACCCTCCGGGTCTGATGCGAGATGGCGAGTCTCCTCCCCTTCCGTACTGTCGCCTCAGACTGACACAGGACTATCAAAGTCGGATGACGGCTGAAAAGAAAATTCGCGCGACGAGGGTTGGTAGGGTTCAGGCCAGCGCCTGCAATTTGGGCAGATCGGCCAGCACGTTCCAGAACGCTTCCTGACGCAATTGCGCCGCCCGCAGCGGGGCCAGCGCCTCATGGGCGTCTTTTGCCATGCGCGCGGCCGCATCGGGATCGCTCATCAGCCGGGCAGCCGCTTGGGCGAGGGCGGAGGCATCGCGCACCTCGATCGCAGCACCGATTCTGTCGAGTGCCTGATAAGCGGCAATATGGTTGGAGACATGCGGACCATGGAGGAGGGCGCAATCGAACTGGGCCGGTTCGAATGGCGTGTGTCCGCCGCGCGGGGTGAGGGACCCGCCGATGAAACACAGCCCTGCGAGTTGATACCAGAGTGCCATTTCTCCCAGCGTGTCGGCCAGATAAACCGGGGCGCTGTCGGGAAGATCGCCCCGGGACCGGCGGGTATAGCTGAGCCCCGCACGGGCCAGTTCAAGCGCAACCGCATCGCCACGTCCGGGGTGGCGGGGGGCGAGGACCAGACGGGCGTCGGGATGTGTCTGGCGCAGGAGGTCGAACGCCTCGAACACCACACGCTCCTCCCCCTCATGTGTGGAAGCGGCCAAAAGCGTTGTGTCGCGTGTGAAATGTTGTCGCAGGGGGGCAAGGGCCTCTTCGGATGCGCTTTGCACTTCGACGGTGGTCTTGAGGTTCATGCGCGGCAGCAGGCGATCGGAGGGTAGGCCGAGTTGCAGTAATCGCTGTTCCGAAGCGGTGTCCTGAGCCGCCAGTCGCGTGACCGCGCCGATGGTCGCGCGCATGGTCGGGCCGAAAAGCCATTGCATCTGCGACCAGCGCCGCGCCGTGCGCTCCGACATGCGCGCGCCGGCGACGATCACCGGAATGCCGCGTTTTTTTAGCAATGTGAATCTGTTGGGCCAGATTTCGTTTTCCAGTGACACGAGGGCTGCGGGCTGAACCGCATTGATGAAATGCCGCAGGACTGGCCGAAAATCCATGGGAGCAAGCCGTACCTGCACCCGTGGCAGGTGCCATTTGCGGACCATGCGCCGGGCACTCACTGTGTTGACGGTCACGAGGATTTCCAGCCCCGGAGCGCGGTTCAGGGCTTCCTCGATCAGGCTGCGCGCAGCGGTCAGTTCACCGTTGGAGGCGCCATGTATCCACAGCAGCGGGGCGTGAGAGCGCGGACGTCGGGCAAGCCGCGCTCCGAACCGTTCCGTCAGATCGCGAAATTTCTCGCGCCCCCGCAGCCATTGCCGCAGCAGTGCGAGAGCAAAAAGCGGGCTCAGGAGCAACAAAAAGACACGGTACAGCAGCAAGACATCGCCTCGGGTGACACAACAGGTGGTTCCCGCTTACGACGGAGCCCGCTTTCTTGGCAAGTGCTCTCTCGGGTGGGGGAGGTTGGCATCAAATCCTCTTCTGGAGTTGGAATTGATCTAAGTCATGGTTTCATTTTGGAAGGATTCTAATTTCAATTCCAGACGCGCGACATTCTTACTGAATGCATCTCATGATGCGAGGGAGAGATTAATGAAACTTGCACCGCGTATTGTCCTGTTGACCAGTGCCGCTGTTTTGGGCGCATCGGCCGCTTCGGCGAATGAGCTGAGGGACTATGCACTCGAATTCTTCAAGCCGCTGCCCTCGACGGTTCCCGCCGTGGCTGACAACCCGATTACCAAGGATAAGATTGATCTCGGTAAGGCGTTGTTCTTCGATCCGCGCCTGTCGGCATCTGGCGTCTTCTCCTGCTATTCCTGCCACAACCTGACGACAGGTGGCGATGACAACATGGAAACCTCGGTCGGTCATGGCTGGCAAAAAGGGCCGCGCAACTCGCCGACCGTGCTGAATGCCGTGTTCAATGTGGCCCAGTTCTGGGATGGCCGCGCCGACGATTTGAAGGCGCAGGCCAAAGGGCCGATTCAGGCCGGTGTCGAAATGGCCAACACGCCGGAAAACGTGGTCGCGACTCTGTCGTCGATGGGCCAGTATGTCGAGTGGTTCGAAACCTCCTTCCCGGATGAGGCGGAGCCCGTCACCTTCGACAACATGGCCAAGGCGATCGAGGCGTTCGAGGCGACTCTTCTGACCCCTGCACCGTTTGATTCCTGGCTCAATGGCGATGACAACGCGCTCAGTGAAGAAGAACTTGCCGGTCTTGAACTGTTCATGGACAAAGGCTGCATCGCTTGCCACGCTGGCGTCAATATCGGTGGCGAGGATTACTATCCCTTCGGGCTGATCGAAAAACCGGGTTCCGACATTCTGCCGGAAGGTGACCGTGGCCGGTTTGCCGTGACCGACACTGTGGACGACGAATATGTCTTCCGCGCCGGGCCGCTGCGCAACATCGCGATGACCGCGCCCTATTTCCACTCCGGCAAGGTCTGGGATCTGAAAGTTGCCGTGCAGATCATGGCCGAAAGCCAGCTTGGCGAAGAACTCAGCGATGAGGAAGCCGGTAAGATCGTGGCCTTCCTCGGCTCGTTGACCGGCGAAGTGCCGACAATCACCACGCCTGTTCTGCCGGCCGAGACCGCGATGACCCCGCGTCCGACGGCTGAAGTCATCGTGGAATGACGGATCCTGCGGCTCCGGGACAGATTTCCGGGGCCGCATACCAAAGAGGCTCCCGCGCGGGGTTGGGAAACGGATGCGTCCCTGTCCTTCTCCGGCCCGCTGACGGGGGCCTCATGTCTTTTGTGGCCATTCCTGTGGCTTGTCCTGTGGTTCGGCGGGGGTGTTCTGTTCTAGCCGTTCGAGAAACATCTGCATCATGCGCATGCCGATCCGGTCGATTAGTGCGGCGAGGTCATGTTTCCCCTGATGCTGATACTCGGTGCACAACTCCAGAAGGCGTTCGATCATTTCACTTTCCCGAGGGGGTAGGCCGGGCTGCATCTGCGGGCTTTCGAAGCGCGGCGGGTACGCGCGATTGTCGGCGCTGCCATTGTGTCCGGTCAGAAACGACAGGCGCAAGTGTCCCGGGGCAGAGGCAATGACCATGCGATATGAGGTGGCATGGGACGGGAGGCTCATGGGGCGCTCCTTTGCATGAATGCGATGTTTCTTCCGGTTCTCGTTCCCTGCTGGGAAGGCGCGCGCGCATGCGCTGATGTCTCCGCACAGCTCTCAGCCTGCGAACGGGCGCAACGAATGGTCCGGGACTGGAGCGGGGATCGGTTTTGCACGGTTTTATCCTTTGGAGCCAAGTGGGAACCAAGTCTGCGGGAAAAGAAGGCGCCGTGTCAGAAACAATGAGTTTCAGAATGTTTCACCTGCAATAGAGGCCGTGCGCGCAGGCGGTGCGTATCGTGTAACGGCTCGTAACCATGCCCTTCGGTACGATGAGGAGACGCGGATAATCCGTGTTTTAGGTCATTTTACTCTTTTTTCGTGTATGAAACATGTTACTTTCCCGTTTAATGCGAGTTGACGTGAAGCGGGTCTGAAGGAGTTCGCCGATGCTGCCGGACGAACCCAGGGACGATCTCAAGGACGGGCAGAAGGCTACCCGTGTGCGACAAGAGGTAACGGCGCTTCTGGAAAGCCCGTCATTCGCTCGTTCCAAGGCCAACAGGGCTTTACTCAATTATCTTGCCGAGGAATATCTGGCCGGGCGGGGGGAGGCGATCACCGAATATGCCATCGCTCAGGATTTGCTCGGGCGGGATGATGATTTCGATCCCACCACCGATCCGATCGTACGTGTGCGAATGCGACGTTTGCGCGAGGGCATTGCCGCTTATTACGATGAGCACCCGGATCGTGATATGCGGCTGGAAATCCCGCGCGGCAGCTATGTTCCGGGTCTCGTGCCCGTGCTTTCCTTGTCCGCCAGAGCCACCATGCACACCACGCCGGATGCGGGGGCATCCGTGACGGAATATGCCTCCCCGAAACCCGCCCCTGTTCGCGCGGCGACCGTGCGTCGCAGCCGGGGGTTCGGTGTGATCGTGCTGCTGGGGCTCGCGCTCGCTTCCTGTTTGTTCCTCTATGGTGCGCAGGTATCTGACGTCTCCCCGCCCCTGGAAAGCGCGCAGCCCGTTGTGTCGGCATACCCGAGGATCGCCATTCTGCCCTTTGCCAATTTCACGGAGGATCAGACCCATGACGAATATGGCAAATCGGTCCAGCACCAGATTGCGGGTGATTTCGGGCGCTTTGGGCGGGCGGAGGTCGATGTGTTGTCCTCTGTCGCGGACAAATCTGCTTTGACGAAAGTGGATTATGTGCTGAGCGGTTCGATCCTCAGTGTCGGTCGTGAAATTGATTTGACCGTCGAGTTGACGGATGCGCAGAGTGGCGAGGTGTTGTTGCAGCGGCGCTTTGTGCAGAGCGTGGAACAGGGCGATTTCTATGCTGCCTTGCGGGCGGTCTCACAGCAGGTGAGCGGAACACTGACGGCGCAGGGCGGGGTGCTGAGCGGGATCGACGGAGTTGCCCCTTCCGGTCGCTTTCACTGTGTCGTACTGACGGATGACTTTCTTGACGGGCTGTCGCCGGAGCGCTTTCAGGTGGCCCACACCTGTTTCCAGCCGTTGCTTGTGGATTTGCAGGAGGATCCGATCGCGGCGGCCTCTTATGGCACGTTGATGCTGCATGCCGTGCCGGGGTTCCCCTTTATGGATGTCGCGGCCCTTCCAGAAGAGATGTATGTTACCGCGGAGGAGGTGACACGCTATGCCGAACGGCTCGCCGACCGCTATCCGAATTCGGATGTCGTTTTCACTCTGCTCGGGGCGGTGCACAATGCGACGGGCGATACGGATCGTGCGATCCACGAGTTGCGTCATGCGGTCGATCTGAACCCGGCCAATCCGACCTCTTACGGTGTGCTGGCCTACGCCTATATGGCCGCTGACCTGTATGAGGAGGCGCGCGATGCGGCGTTGGAAGCCATCCGTATCAGTGCGGCGCCGCAGCCCTATCTTTATCTGCCGGTTCTTATGTCGGGTCTGGTGCACCGGAATGCCCGGCTGGTCGATATGGCGCGGCAGCATTACGCAATGCAGCAGGAACCTTCGCGCGATGTGGTGCTTCTGGCGGCGGCGGCGATGATCGGTGACACGGCGGAAGTGGCGCGGCTCAAAGCGATGATCGGCACGCCGGAGGACCCTCTGGCCGGTCTGCGCGGTTTCGTGCGCGGCGAGATCGGGCAGGGCGCTTTGGAACGTTATCTTGAAGCCGTCGGAGTGAATGTTCCCGATGCGCCCTGCCTGTCTTCGGCCTCGGGCAATGTCAACCGCGAACTGGTCTGCCCGCCCTGATCCTGCGATAATGATATTAATTAGTTTTTCTTATGACATGTCAAAAATAATACAATTTCTTATTATTTAATAGGCTCGCTACTTATGAGCGCGAAAGGTGACAGCTTACCGCAGATATGGCGATTGTGCCGGGGCGGAATCGGTCATCTTGGCGTCAGTCAACGGAGGACCAGATGGACGGCAACGATATGAAAACGGCGGGCAAATGCCCGGTCATGCACGGCGGCAACACCGCCATGGGCAGCAATGTGATGGATTGGTGGCCGAATGCGCTCAACCTCGACATCCTGCATCAGCATGACACCAAGACCAACCCGATGGGCGGTGATTTCGATTATCGCGAGGCAGTCAAAGGGCTCGATTTCGATGCGCTGAAGGCCGACATGCATGCGCTGATGACCGAAAGCCAGGATTGGTGGCCAGCGGACTGGGGTCATTACGGCGGCTTGATGATCCGGTTGTCCTGGCATGCGGCGGGCTCTTATCGTCTGGCCGACGGGCGCGGCGGTGGCGGCACCGGCAACCAGCGCTTTGCGCCGCTGAACTCCTGGCCGGACAACGTGAGCCTCGACAAGGCGCGTCGTCTGCTGTGGCCGATCAAGAAGAAATACGGCAACAAGGTGAGCTGGGCCGACCTGATCGTTCTGGCCGGGACCATCGCCTATGAAAACATGGGGCTGAAAACCTTCGGCTTCGGTTTCGGTCGCGCCGACATCTGGCACCCGGAGAAAGACACCTATTGGGGCGCGGAAAAGGAATGGCTGGCGCCGTCCGATGAACGCTACGCCGATGTGGACAGGCCTGACACGATGGAGAACCCGCTGGCCGCCGTGCAGATGGGCTTGATCTACGTGAACCCCGAAGGCGTGAACGGCAAGCCGGACCCGATGAAAACGGCGGCGCAGGTGCGCGAAACCTTTGCCCGGATGGCGATGAACGACGAGGAAACCGTTGCTCTGACCGCGGGCGGCCACACGGTCGGCAAGACCCACGGCAACGGCGATGCGTCCTTGCTGGGCGCAGACCCGGAAGCCGCGGGTCCCGAGATGCAGGGCCTCGGCTGGGCCAACCCGAACCAGAATGGCAAGGCGGCGAATGCCGTGACCTCCGGTCTCGAAGGTGCGTGGACGACCCATCCGACGCAGTTCGACATGGGCTTTTTCGAAATGCTCTTCGGCCATGAATGGGAGCTGCGCAAATCGCCTGCGGGCGCGTGGCAATGGGAGCCAGTCGACATCAAGGAAGAGGACAAGCCGCTGGACGCGTCCGACCCGTCGAAGCGCCACAACCCGATGATGACCGACGCCGACATGGCGATGAAAGTGGACCCGATCTACAACGCGATCTGCCAGAAATTCATGGCCGATCCCGAGTATTTCGCCGACACGTTCGCACGTGCCTGGTTCAAACTGACCCACCGCGACATGGGGCCGAAGGTCCGTTACATCGGTCCGGATGTGCCCTCCGAGGATCTGATCTGGCAGGATCCGGTGCCCGCCGGTTCGACCTCCTACAATATCGCTGCGGTGAAAAAGAAGATCGCGGCCTCCGGACTGACGATCGGTGAACTGGTTGCGACCGCATGGGACAGTGCCCGGACCTTCCGCGGCTCCGACATGCGGGGCGGGGCCAACGGCGCGCGCATCCGTCTCGCACCGCAAAAGGACTGGGAAGGCAATGAGCCGGAACGTCTCGCCAAAGTGCTCTCCGTGCTCGAGCCGATTGCGGATGAGGCGGGTGCGTCGCTGGCCGATGTGATCGTGCTCGCTGGTGGTGTCGGGATCGAACTGGCGGCGAAAGCGGCAGGTTTCGATATCGAAGTGCCCTTTGCGCCGGGTCGTGGCGATGCGACCGACGAGATGACCGATGCGGAAAGCTTCGACGTGTTGGAACCGATCGCCGATGGCTATCGCAACTGGCTCAAGAAGGACTATGTGGTTTCGCCCGAGGAACTGATGCTCGACCGCACCCAGCTCATGGGGCTGACCGCTCCGGAAATGACGGTTCTGACCGGTGGTATGCGGGTTCTGGGCACCAATTACGGTGGTACGAAACACGGTGTCTTCACCGAACGCGAAGGCGCTCTGACACCGGATTTCTTCGTGACCCTGACCGATATGGCCTACAAATGGGTGCCGGCGAAAGGCGGAATCTATGAGATCACCGACCGTAAGACGGGCGAGGTGAAATACACCGCGACGCGCACGGATCTGGTGTTCGGCTCGAACTCCGTCCTGCGCGCCTATGCGGAGGTCTATGCTCAGGACGATAATGCGGAGAAATTCGTGCGTGATTTCGTCGCGGCCTGGGTCAAGGTGATGAACGCGGACCGGTTCGATCTTTCCGCTTAAAAGCTTCCTTCCCTGAAACGAAGGAGGGCGTCCCGGATGGGGCGCCCTTTTTCATGCGGCATCATGTCGAAAGGATCAGATCGCTTCAAGAAACGCGACCAGTGCCGCGCGTTCCTCAGCCGTCAGATCCAGAGGTTGCAACAGCGGATCGACCTCGGTTGCGGGCAGGAACATCGGGTCACGGGCGGCGCGGTCCGGTTGCTCGGGCTGATGCGAGCCACCGGCATTGTAGAGATTCACGAGGCCGTGCAGCGTTGGAAAGAGGCCGTTGTGCATGTAAGGTCCGCTTTTCGAGACATGACGCAGACTGGGCGTCAGGAAAGCGCCCGCATCCGCCGCCTCCCCGGTGATCTCATAGCGACCCATGTCATGATAGGTCCGTTCGTAATAGGTCAGGCCGATCTTGTGAAACTCCCCGTCCATCAGCGCAGGCCCCATGTGACAATTCACGCAGCGGGCCTTGGTGCGGAAGAGGTGCAGGCCCTCCACCTGTTGATCGGTGAGCATGGCGGTTTCGCCGGAGAGAAAGCGATCCAGCCGCGTGGGGGTGTCGAGATGGGTCTGAAACGCCGCCAGAGCGCTCGCCACCCGGTCCAGCGTAATTTCCTGATCGCCATAGACCGCGGCGAAGTCTTCGGGATAGCCGTTCAGCCATTTGAGACGATGGGTCACCCCGCTCAGGTCGTGATTGGCCATTTCCTTCGGGTCCGAGAGCGGCCCCATCATTTGATCTTCAAGACTTGCAGCACGCCCGTCCCAGAAAAACGCCGGTCTTGCCCATGCGGCAAAGAGCGCGGGGGCATTGCGGCTGCCCTCCGCGCGGGCATGGCCGAAGGGACGGGGTAGGCCGTCGCCCCAGCCCTCGCGTCGGTTGTGACAGCTCTGGCAGGCGATATGACCGGACTCGGAGAGAACAGGATCGTTGAACAGCCGCTCTCCGAGGGCGATCTGCAAGGCCTTGCGACTGCCTTCCTCGGGCAGGGCGGGTAAAGGCGCGGGGGCCAGTTCGATATAGTCGACACCCGCATCCACCCAAGGCGCAGGCCAGTCCTCCGACGGGCCGGAATAGACCATACGCAACCGCTCGGCCTCGGAAGGTGTAAGCTCCAGCCGGTCATAGACCCCCACACCCAGCACCACGGTCACGGCGGCCCAGACGGGCATGTGCCAGAGATGGGTGCGGAGTGCGGAGGTCTTGGTCATAGGATCACCATGTCACTGAGGTGCCGATATAGAAACTGCGGCCTTCGATCCAGGGGTTGTCGTCCGTGGCGGTCGTGTTGCCGATATCGTTGAACAGGTTCGACACTTTAAGATTGAGATCGACAGCTCCGGTGTTCAGTTCTGCCAGCCGCAAGGTCGCGGTGAGATAGGCCGCAACCACGGCGTCGAACTTGTAATCTTCGTAAACTTCATGAGACTGGCTGCCATAGGTGTCATTCACCAGCGTTTTGGTGGTGTCCGTATTTCGTACACCGTCATAGCCTGCGGTGATATCTGCGCCGAGGCCGAGTTTGAGCCGTTCGTTCTGCCAAGCGCTGCGCAGTTCGACGGTGGCGCGTACCGGGATGTCGAGATTGCCGGTGATCTCGTTAAACTCGGCGGAGCTGTAGCTTTCGTCGTTATAGGCGATGAAATACAGGCTGCCCTCGTCTTCGGCGTAATAGGTGTCTGAAGAGACGCGCCGGTCAGCCCAGATACCGGACAGGTAGAGGCCAAGACTGTCAAGCGCGCCACGGTTGACCTCCCAGTTGTTCTCGTATTCGAGAGAGACGGATTTGTATTTGCTCCAGCCATCGTTCGACAGCGTCTGGTCGACAGAACCGCTATCCTCTGAGGCTGCGAACTGATCCTTACCTTCGCGATAAAGGCCGGTCAGGCGCCATGTTCCGCCGGTCCAGTTTTCGCGGAATAGCGCGGTCAGGGAGAACTCGTCGGTATAGGGGGTGTCGAGATTGCTCTGAGTGAAGGAATAGGGACGGTTGTTTGTACTGTCCACCCAATCACCGACCTCGCCGGTGCTGGTGTTATGTGTGCGTGTTTGAACCTGGCCTCGCGGAATGCCATCGTGGATCGCATAGGCGAGATAACTGTCGCTGTAATAGCGGTTTACACCGACCGCGAGTTTGAAATCATCCGAGGGTTTCCATGTCGCGCTCAGGCGGGGAGCGAGATCGAGATTGTCCAGCACATCGTTGTAATCCGCCCGCAGACCCGCGCGTAGGGTGACTGTGCCCCAAGTCTGTTCCAACTCGGCAAAGGCACTGGCGGCAAACGCGTCGATATCGACGTCATAGGCATCATATACCAGCCGCCGGTTCATATAAATATCGTCATAACAGGAAGGGTCGTCCTCCGCACAGGTGTAGGCATCGAAAGAGGACGTGTCTGTCAGGCGGTTTGCGACAGAATAAAAGACGAAATCGGAGGCTGTGCGGTTGGCTTTGACCTCTGTGATATTGGCGCCGAGGGCGAAGTTGCCGTTCCAGACCTCGCCTTCAAAAAGCGCTTCGATCTGGTTTTGTTTGTCCGAATAGGTTTTGTCGCCAAGCCCGCCAATGCGGCAGGCAACGCTGGTTGCGCCGGTGTCATCGGCATTGCACCATGCGTCGAACGTGTCGGTGTAAAAGGGCGGGCGGGAGCCGGAGGAATTTGGGGCGTAGGAACCATACCAATAGTAAAGCGTGTCGCTGTTACTGTTATTGGAGGTTTCATTGTCCTGATGGATCGCGCGGAAGGTCAGTTTCGTGTCGCGCAAATCGATTCCTGCGAAAGACAGAAGGTCCCATGACTTCTCGAATTTCGCATCCAGAGACAGGGATTTCTCGATCACATCGACATCGAGGTTTTCGATGTAATTGCTGGTCCATTCCTGATCGTAATCCGTATATTGCCCGGAGAGAGTCACGGTGTCGCCATTGAGGAATTCATGGCTGTAAGATAGGCTGTAGAAGTCGCTGCGGCTTTCGTTTTCCACCTCGTTTTCGACATATTGCGGCAGCTTGGCTTTGGTGCCCTCGGCTGAGCGTCGCGAGAAACCAAACCGCAAAGCGGAACGATCGCCCACCGGCTGGTTGAAATCATAAGCATATTCGAGTTTGGTCCATGTCGGCTTCGGCTGGTCGTCGGGGTTCTGCCCGTCCTTGGTGCCGATCTCATAGTTGGCCCAGTCGGAGGTTCCGTAATTGAGCGTGAAAGACCCTTCGGCCTGATCTGGGGAGGGCTTTTTCAGTTCGTATTTTACCACACCACCCTGAAAGCCGCCGTACTGAGCGGAGATGTTGTTGTCGAGTACCTCGGCGCTGTCGATAAGCGATGAGGGAACGAACTGTGTCTGCGAATGCAGACCGAAAGTGGCCATATAATTCGGACTATTGGTCTCCCGGTTAAGCTCATCCGCGCCAAGAGGGTTCGTGGTGCCGGTGACCGAGTTGATACTTACCCCGTTCAACAAGATGGTGTTTTCCGTGAGTGATCCACCGGAGATCGACAGTTCCTGAGGTTGAAGGTCGAGCACATCGTCCACATTGCTGCCCGGGTCGCTACGTGAGACCTTGTCACTCTGCACATGCGGCAGGGTGGTGAGCGCGGTGTTGGCATCGCCTGAGCCGTCGCCGCGAATGATGATCGCATCGGTATCGAGCGCGGTGGCGCCGACGCCCTCGTCTGAGCCCTCAAGCGCCTGAGTTTGCCCTTCCTCTCCTTCGATCAGGATCGGGTCGAGCACGGTGGGCTCTTGCGCAAGGAGTGTAGCGGGGGCGGAGAGCAAAAGCGCGCTGGTGCCCAAAAGCACGGCGCGGCGACGAAGAAAGAGAGATGTGAAGCGCATGGGGCCCGTCCTGAATGTACATGGGTCCGTGGGCTGGCGCGATGCTTGCTTCGGAGGTTTTCGGGCCTTCTAAAATTTGCATTTCATGGCGACAAGTCCAATTCTTATTGTTTTTGTCGAATATGTGCGCTGCCGTGACGTCTGGTGATGAAAAGGCAACATATCCGAAGGGGAAACGCCTTGTTTTGTACTGTCTGGGCCGGATTGGTCTTCGGGTGCCTGCCGAGCATGATCACTGCGGCATCAAGCACGAGCATTTGAGCCGCACGGCAAACAGCAGGAGACTTATGCCACAAGCCGCAAGCCGACAGCTCATCTTGATCATGACAAAGCCTAAAACCGCGCTAAAACCAGAGTGCCGCAAGGTTCACTCCGCTTTAACAAAAGCACCATCAAAGAATGCGCCCATATTGGCGAAAAGAACCGCCCGATTCGAGGTTTTCGTAACCCCGTGGCCTTCATCGGCGAATGTCAGAAGATGATGCCCGATCCCCAAGCGCATCAGATCGCCGCTGGCGATCCGCGAGTTTTCGGGGGAGACATTGGTGTCGCGTAACCCGTGCACGATCATCAGCCGCCCGGTGATATGCGGAAACTCATCCCGCAAAGTGCCGTGCGCATAGGCCTTGGGCATCTCATTGGGCGTCCCGCCCAGCATCTCGACGCTATAATCGCGCAGATGCGGCATAGCGGTGTTGGCATAGTCCACGAACAGATCGCTCATGCCGCAGATCGTGCAGGCGGCATCGACCAGATCGCGCTGCCGGGTGATGGCGAACCAGGCGGAATAGCCGCCATAGGATTGTCCGGCCACGCCGATCCGGCCCGGTTGTGCCAGCCCCTGAGCGATCAGCATCTCGATCCCGCTTCGGATGTCGTCCTGTTCACGTCCGCCCCAACCATCGGCACGGATCAGATTGCGAAAGCGCAGACCGAAACCCGTAGAGCCACGGTAATTGGGATCAAGCACGGTGAAACCGGAAGCAACCAGATATTGAATGGCCGAATGCACCCGGTCTTGGCTCATCGCGGTCGGTCCGCCATGAACCCAGACCACCAGTCCGCGGCTCGTCCCGCCCGGTTGGTATAGCCAGCCTTGCACGGGCTCTCCGTCAGAAGATGTCCAGTTCACCGATTGCGCCGTGGCAAATGTCCGGGGCTGGTTCGGATCGTCGCAAACCGCCAACTCGTTCAGCACCCGTCCCGTGGCATCGGTGCGCACCAGCCGGTCAGGACCTGAGGCCATATAGGTCTGGGCGATCCAGTCGCTGTTCTCCAGTTGATCGAGCGGAAGCGTGCTGTGGTCTGCCATGCCAAACCGGGTTTCTGCTCCCGTGGCGATATCAAGAATGAACGGACTCAGCCGCCCATCCTCATAGGCAATGACCATGACCTTGCGCGTATCCACGCAGGCAAACGCCTCTTCGATGTGTCGTGCCGGATCGTCGATCAGCCAGCGCAGCACCCCATCCCGAGACAACAGCCCGAGCCGGTCGTGGGTTGCAGTTTCCGCAACGATCAGCAGATCGCCCTCCGCCCCGATCCAACTGCCTGAGGCCTTCAGATGCGGGCCGGGATCATAAAGACAGCGGTCATCGCTGCCATCCCAGTTCACGGCACAAATCTGTCGGCCACGGGGATGGTCGTCATTGCGATGATACAGAACGCGGGTGCCCCTCATACCAATGACGGGCGCATTTTCATTCACTGCCGTCATGCGGCTCAACACGCGACGCGCACCGGTGTTCAGGTCCAGCACATGCAGCCATGAGCCCTCTGTACCCCGTCCGGTCTCATCACAATTGGCATTGAAGAGGAGCGCATTTTCCTTTGGATGGAGGCTTGCCCCAAAGACATAGTGATCCGTCTGTGGCGGTGTCAGCGGTTCTGGTGTCGCCCCATCGCTCACATCAAGGATAAACAATTGCTCATGTTCATCGCTGCCTTGCGATTGGCGCAGGATCAGCCGGGAGCCGTCCCGGTTGATGTGGGCCACCCGGAAGTGATCGGCTCCGTCGGTCAGCATCCGTGGTGAGGCGCTGCCATCGGTGGGCACGATCCAGATATTCGCCGTCTCGGTGATCCCGGCCCAAGCCCAGACCAGCCATTTTCCGTCACCGGAGACCTGTGGTGTCCAGATCGTCGGGTAACTGGCCCATATCCGTGCAAGATTGGAATTCGTATGCATTTGATCAGGTTCTGACATGACTGGCCGATTGTGCTGTATCGGGAAAGTGGCAGGCGATACGCCGGTTCTGGTCGCCTGTGGACAAGGGAGGTTTTTCGACGGAGCAATGCACCTGAGCGCGGGGACAGCGGGTGTGAAAAACGCAACCCGGTGGCGGGGCGAGAGGGGATGGCAGATCCCCGTCGCCGATCCGCGCATAACCTGTTTTTTGAGACATATCGGGGTCTGCGATCGGAACGGCGGATATCAGCGCTTGCGTATAGGGATGACAGGGCGTGTCGCACAGAGCGGCACTTTCCGCCTGTTCCATCACATTGCCCAGATAAAGCACCATGATCCGGTCACTGATGTGTCGGATCACACTCAGATCGTGGGCGATGAAGATCAGGGCAACCCCCGTTTCCTCCTGCAAATCCTTCAGCAGGTTCAGCACCTGCGCCTGAATGGACACATCCAGCGCCGAAACGGGTTCGTCACAGATGATCAATTGGGGTTCGAGGATCAGGGCGCGTGCGATGCCGATCCTTTGGCACTGGCCCCCGGAGAACTGATGCGGATAGCGGTTGATCATCTCCGCGCGCAGCCCGACTTTTCCCATCATCCTTTGCGTGCGTTCGGTGATCTCGGCTTTGCTCAGTTCCGGGAAATGAAAGCGCAGCGGTTCGCTGATGATCTGGGCGACGGTCATGCGCGGGTTCAGCGCGGCCAGCGGGTCCTGAAAGATCATCTGAAATGTCTTGCGTTCCGCACGCAGTGCAGATCCATGCAGCTTTCCCAGATCTTTGCCCAGCCACATGACCTGACCCGACACATTGCCCATCATCTGCATGATCGCCCGCGCCAAAGTGGATTTGCCACAGCCGCTTTCGCCCACAATTCCCAGAGTTTCGCCCGGATACAAATCGAAGCTGATATCATCGACCGCCGTCAGATTGACAGGCGGTCCTGAAAACATCCCGCCTTTCCGGATCGGATACCAGACCCGCAGATTGCGAACTGAAAGCAGTGGTTTCTGTATCGTCATCTCAAATCCCCCTCGGAGAGGTGGCAGGCGCGCAAGCGCTGATCCATGGTGGATTGGAGCGCTGGCATTCGGCTGTCGCACGGCTCAATTGCAAAGGTGCAGCGCGGGGCAAACGGGCAGCCGGGGGGCGGTGCGCTCATATCCGGCGGTGCGCCGGGGATGGTGGTCAGCCGCTCGACATCCGTATCCACACGCGGGATCGCCTTCAGAAGACCCTTGGTATAGGGATGGCCGGGAGATCGGAACAACGTGCGGGTCGGGCCGCTTTCCATGATGCTGCCGCCATAAAGCACCAGTGTTCTTTCACAAAACCCCGCGACAACCCCCAGATCATGCGTGATCAGAATGATCGCCATTCCGAATTCGGTCTGAAGCTCGCCCAAGAGGGTCATGATCTGATCCTGCACCGTGACGTCAAGCGCAGTTGTCGGTTCATCCGCGATCAACAAGGCCGGGCGGCAAAGCAGGGACATCGCAATCATCACCCGTTGCCGCATTCCACCGGAAAACGCATGCGGATACATGGTGATGCGGCTTTTCGCGTCGGGGATTTTCACCGCGTCCAGCATCTGAAGAGAGGCGGCGAGCGCATCCGATTTGCTCATGCCCTTCTGATAGATCAGCACTTCGGCCATCTGGTCCGACACCCTTTTGTAGGGATTGAGCGAACTCATCGGGTCCTGGAATATCATGGCCATTTCGCGCGCCCGGACCTTGTTGATCACGGCTTTGGGCGCGTTCAGTATTTCCTGACCGTTCAGGCGGACCGATCCTGTGGCATACCCGTTCTCGGCCAAGATGCCCATCATGGCAAAAACGCTCTGACTTTTGCCGGACCCGCTTTCCCCGACGATGGCCAGGGTTTCCCCGGCTGCAAGATCGAAACTGAGCCCGTTCACCGCGCGCACCTGCCCATCGGGGGTATCGAAACCGACATGCAGATCGCGGACTTGTAAAAGTGTCATGCCGCGCTCCTAACGGTCTTTGGGGTCGAGCGCATCGCGCAGCCCGTCCCCGATGAAAAAGAAACAGAACAGCGTGACCACGAAGAAAAAGATCGGAAAGCCGATTTGCCACAGGGTTCCGAATTGCATGGTTCCGGCACCTTCCGAAATCAGCGCGCCCCAGCTTGTGTTCGGTTCCTGCACCCCCAGACCCAGGAAGGAAATGAAGCTTTCGGTCAGGATCATCTGCGGCACCAGAAGCGTGGCATAAACCACGACCACACCCAGCAAATTGGGGATGATATGGCGCAGAATGATCGAGAACGCAGGCAGGCCATTGACCACGGCGGCCTCGACATATTCCATCTTGCGGATGGTCAGGGTCTGGCCCCGCGCGATCCGCGCCATTTCCAGCCAGGAGATCAGGCCGATGCCCACGAAAAGCATCCCGACAGACCGGCCAAAGACCACAAGCAGCAGGATTAGCACGAACATGTACGGCACCGACATCAGAATATCGACGATCCGCATCATGATGTTGTCGACACGACCGCCGAAATATCCGGCCGTTGCGCCATAGAGCGTCCCGACGATCACCGCGATGAACGCCCCGACAACGCCGACAAGCAGAGATATCTGCGTGCCCTGCACAACGCGGGCAAACAGATCCCGTCCCAGTTCGTCGACACCGAAGTAATGCCCGTTCGCAAATGCGGGCTGGCCCTGCTCCGCGATCTGCCCGAGGATATCCCAGTCGATATCCTGATTGCTCCAGACGGCAAAAAACGGACCAAGGGCTGCGAACAGGCCAACCAGAATCAACAGGATCAGACTGACCAGAGCGGCCTTGTTTTTCAGGAACCGTGCGCGTGCATCCTGCCATGGCGATCTGCTCTGGATCATCCGTTCGGTGATCCGCCCGGCACGCTCTGCCCGCTCGTCGTATGTGGTGTTCACCGGATGGCTCCTAGTATTTGATCTTGGGGTCGATCCATGTGTAGAGGATGTCCACGATCAGATTGAACGCCACGGTCAGCGTTCCGATCAGAATGGTGATCCCCATCATGACGGAATAGTCCCGGCTGAGGGCGGACTGCACGAAAGACTGGCCAATTCCGCCGGTCGCGAAATAAAGGTCGATCACGACCGATCCCGTAATCATCGCGACGAACGCCGGACCGAGATAGGACAGGAGCGGCAGCAGGGCGGGCTTCAGGGCGTGTTGAAAGATGATGACACGGTCGGGCAGACCCTTGGCTCGCGCCGTCCGAATGAACTGGCTTCGCATGACTTCGAGCATGGAGGAGCGCATGATGCGGGCGACCGAGGCCAGATGGCTTGTCGCCAGTGCAATCACGGGCATCACCAGATAGGGCCATTGTCCGCCGTTCCAGCCACCGCCGGGCAACCAGCGCAGCCAGAGCGTGAAAACCAGCACAAGGATCGGTGCGAGTACGAAGGTGGGCAACACCTGTGCCACGATTGACAGGCCGATGGCGAAATAGTCGACCAGACTGTTCTGCCGCATGGCTGCGATAATTCCCAGCGTGCTGCCGATCACCACCGCAAAGACGAACGCGATGCTGCCATAGGTCAGTGTCACGGGGAATCCCTGACCGATCACATCATTGACGGTCTGATCCTTGTATTTGAAGGACGGGCCGAAATCGAAATTGGTGAGAATACCCGTCATATAGTGCCATATCTGCACATAGAGCGGGTCGTTCAGACCGTATCGCGCCTCGATATTGGCAAGAACCTGCGGCGGCAATTGCCGTTCAGCCGTGAAGGGACCACCGGGCGCGGCATACATCAGCACAAACGATATAACGATCAGGACCAACAGGGTCGGAATCGCCATCAGCAGACGCTTGAAGACGAAAGAGGCCATCATGCCACTCCGTAGATGTCAGGAATGAAAACGCCGCCCACGATTGTCCGGGGCGGCGCAGGTGGATCGACGGTTTAATCCGCAGCGATGTAGAGGTCCTTGGAATACCAGGTCATCATCACATTGTTGACCGGCCAGTTTTTCAGATCCGGGTCCATCATCGAGGCCGCAGCGAAATGGAAGACCGGAATGATCGGGGCTTCGGCTTCGATGATCTGTTCGACCTGGGTGTAAATCGCGGCGCTGTTGTCGGACGTGCCAGCACTTGCCATCAACGCGTCGACCTCCGGGTTGTCATAACGCCCGTCATTGTATCCCGACCGCGTGGTCACGAGATCCAGAAATGTCGAGGCGTCATTGTAGTCGCCGCACCAGGAATTGCGTCCCAGTTCGAAATCCTGTTCCCCCATGGCGTTCAGATAGGTTTTCCATTCCATGTTGACCAGTTCAACCTGCACACCCAGCTTCTGCCGCCACATCTGCGTCATTGCGATGGCGGTTTTCTTGATGTCGTCACGGGTGTTGTAAAGCAGTTTGAACGTCAGAGGATTGTCGGTGCCGAACCCTGCCTCACGCATCAAATCCGCGGCCAGCGTATCACGTTCGGCCTGACTCATCGCCCGCATCCCACCTTCAGGCAGGACGAAATCCGCAGTGGCTTCGGGCGTGAACGTATAGGCGGGCGTCTGGCCGCCCTGCATGATCCGGTCCGTGATGATCGAACGGTCGACCGCCAGAGACAGCGCCCGACGAACCCGGGCGTCCTTGAACGCTTCCGGCCCCGAGTCTGACAGGTTGAAGCTGTAGAACTCCGAACACAGACGCGGGAATGATTTGGCCGTGTCAGGGTATTCCTCATGCAACTGAGTGAATTGCCCTGCGGGGATCTGGGTCCAGTTCAGTTCACCGGCCTGAAACCGGATCAGTCCCGAGTTTTCGTCATTGATGACCAAACCGACGACCTTATCGAGGATCGTGGCATCGTTGTTCCAGTAAAGCGGGTTGCGTTCACGCACGGAGCGTTCCTGCAAGACATGTTCGGTGAGCACATAAGCCCCGTTGCCGACGATATTTCCCGGCTTCGTCCAGTCAGACCCGTATTGGGTGATTGTCCATTCCGGGAGCGGAAAGGTGATCGGCGTGATGGTCATCTGCGGAAAGTAGGGCAGGCTGCTCGTGAGGCGGATTTCCAGAGTCTGATCGTCAATTGCCGTGATCCCCAGAGACTCGGGCGGCATTTCTCCGGCGATCACCTCCGCGCCGTTTTCGAGCTGCATCAGTTCCATGAACCACGAATAGGGCGAGGCTGTCGCCGGGTCGAGCGCACGGCGCCACGCATAGACGAAATCGCCTGCGGTTACGGGTTTGCCATCGGACCACTTGGCGTTGTCGCGGAGGTGGAACGTATAGACGGTCTTGTCGGCATTGGTGTCGAAATGCGTGGCGACACCGGGAACCAGGTTGCCGTCCTTGTCCTGGTTCATCAGACCCTCGAACAGATCGCGCATGACCTCGAAGGCGATGATGTCTTCGGCCAGTGCCGGATCGAATGTGGTGGGCTCGTCGGACAGACGATAGGTAAAGACCTGCTCATCTGCCAGAGCCTCGCCCGTAACCGGGTGGGTGCCAGCCGCCAGCGCCAGTGTGGATGTCATGCTGAGACCGATGATCCCTACGGCAAGATAGGTCGTGAATTTTCCCATTATTTATTCCCCGTGAACTAGAAGTTATGGTTCTGGATGGATGTCGGGTGTTGCCCCCGGATTCTGGTCCATCAGACATTATGTCAACTTCACTTCCCTTCACGGCTTTTGGCAATTTCGCTAGCGGTGCCAATCCTGCGCCACTAGGATCTCATGCGCGTCACATCGCGTCATATTTTCCATGGCTGATCCGATAAATATGGCGATGGAGATTTCGTTTGAGACGGTTCGATTGAGAGTGGCGGCGGGAAAACCCCGTCATGAGTGACGTGAGTGAGTTGTTCAGAGCTGCAACTCGCGTCACCGGGCGCAATCCCAATGAGAAATATTCCGGCTTAGAAAGTGAGGTATCACATTGGGGATGAAGGCATATGACCGAAATTGCATCTATTCTTGCGCAGGCAGATGACAACGTTGCCGCGGGTCTCAACCGGCTGATGCAGGTCATGCGAATCCCCAGTATCTCGACCGATCCGGCGTATGCCCCCGATTGCCATCGTGCGGCACAATGGTGCCTTGAGACGCTGCGTGAGCTGGGCTTCGATGCGCGGCTCTGTGAAACGGAAGGACAGCCGATCGTTCTGGGGCACGATTTGAGTGCGGGATCGGATTCAGGGCCACATGTGCTGTTTTACGGTCATTACGATGTGCAACCGGCGGAGCCGCTGGACCTCTGGACACATCCGCCGTTCGAGCCATGTGTCATCGAGGCCCCTGATGGACGGGTCCAGATCTCCGGGCGTGGTGCCTCTGACGACAAGGGGCAGTTCATGACCTTTCTCGAAGCCTGCCGGGCCTGGCGGGATGCGGCGGGTTCTCTGCCTCTGCGTATTTCGATTCTGCTGGAAGGCGAGGAAGAAATCGGCGGTCCAAGCATGTTGCCGTTTCTGGAAGCGCACAAGGCCGAGCTGGGGGCCGATCTGGCGCTGATCTGCGACACAGAGATGTGGAACCGGACGACGCCGGCCATCACCACGATGTTGCGGGGATATCTGGGCGAGGAATTCACCCTGATCGCCGCCAATCGTGACCTGCATTCCGGGGCCTATGGCGGACCGGCACGTAACCCGATCCATGTCATCTCCGATCTTCTGGCAAAGCTGAGGGATGAGAGCGGGTGCATCCTGATCCCCGGCTTTTACGACGGGGTGACAGAGCCATCGCCTGCAACGCTCGCGTCCTGGGATGCCTTGCGTCAGCCGGATGCAGAGGTCCTGGCAGCGGTTGGGCTGTCCTGTCCGGCGGGTGAGGTCGGGTTCACGGCACAGGAACAGATTTGGATCAGACCCACCTGCGAAGTCAACGGCATCTGGGGGGGTTACACCGGGGTGGGCGCAAAAACCGTGATCCCGTCGCAGGCTTCGGCCAAATTGTCCTTCCGGCTCGTACCGGGGCAGGACCCGCATGTCATCCGGGCGGCTTTCCGGGATTATCTGACAACGCTGATGCCCGAAGACTGCCGGATTGAGTTCACTGGCTACGATACGTCCAGAGCCATCGAGATGCCGATCGATTCAGATGCCCTGACACGATGCAGGCAGGCATTGGAGGACGAATGGGAAACGCCCGCCGTGCTGATGCCGGATGGCACCTCAATCCCGATTGGCGGCGATTTCAAATCTGTCCTCGGGATCGACACGCTCTTTGTCGGTTTTGCTCTGGCGGATGACAACATCCATAGTCCGAACGAAAAATACGACCTGACCAGCTTTCACAAGGGTATCAGGTCCTGGGTGCGCATTCTTGCCGCGTTGCGGGCGTGAGCGGACGGAAAGTTGAATTGACGCGCGTCACATCGCGAAGCATTCTGCCACCAGTGCAGGAGTATTCGCATTGACCGGACAAAACACGCCCTTGGCCGCAAACCTCAGGCTCATGTGCAACCGCTATCCCTCCATTGCGGATATCTGTCGTCGGATGAAGATCAATCGGCAGCAATTCAACAAGTATCTCAGCGGCCAGTCCAACCCGTCACTGCACAACCTGCACCGGATTGCCGATTTTTTCGGAGTTGATGAAGCCGAACTGTTGTTGCCCCACGATCAGTTCGCCCGCAATGTCTTCGCCCGCCCCAACACCAACCATGTGCCAATCTCAGTCCAGCGTTTTTTTGGAGCGCATCGAGGTGAAATGGCGCAATCATTGCGTGAGTTGCAGCGCTATTGCGGTTATTATTTCATGTATCACCGGTCGCCGGACTGGCCGGACGCGCTGATCAAATCGCTTTTCGTGATCTTTCAGGACCATGAGATGACCTATGGCAAGACAGTCGAGCATCAGTTCAGGATCGACAGCCCCAGATCCAATCGCCGCATCCACAAGGTCGAGAGTCTTCTTTTCCTTGACGCGTCGCGTATTTATGCCGTCGAGCGCGACAGCCATGTCGGCGGCAGCAATTCCTTCATGTTGATCTATCCGTCCGATCACCGGGCGCTGAGCCTGCTTCCGGGGCTCTTGATGAGCGTCAGCATGGCAGGCGACCGCAAACCCTTTGCCTCGCGTATTCTGTTTGAATATCTGGGCCGGTCGACAGCTTTGAAACCTGCCCTGAAAACCTGCGGAATTTATCCTGAGAACCACAAGGGGATCGGCGTGGATATCTGGAGCCGGGCTGCCAATACCATAAGCGATGCATCGGGAACGTTGTTGCCTGCGATCTGAGGTGTGCGCCTGTTGTGAACATATCAGGCTGCCGCTTCTGGTCGCAGCACAGCATTCCTTTCTTCGGGCTGCGTGGTAGTTAGCCTCTGCTTCAGACGATGGGTTTAATTTAATGTCCGAAGGCAAGTCGGTCCACACGGTGGTGGAATATTAAACGTGGGTCTTTGTCGATCTGGTTTGATCCAGAATATGATCTGGGTGGCAGCACGAGCATTGATAAGGGCAACGTATGCATGTTGACCACATGGCTTGACCGAACCGCGCCCGATCGGGTCGTCAGGCCAAGAATCTTCGGCACGTGCAAATATCTTGGTGCGATTGCAGCGTCCGGCGCTCATGGCGTCCTCTTGCCCCACAAGAATACCAAGCCTGATGCACAGAAGGGTAGGCTTTCAGGGCTTCCTTTTCGGAATCTTCCAGAACTTTAGTGATTTCAGCTTTGCCAAGTATCGGGCGCAAATCATCGGGTACTCGCCTTCTATACCGCCAAGCCCCTTTCTTTGTCCGTTGAGCGTACTTCAATACCAAGCCCATGTGTAGTTCCCGTGTACTTTCTTGTGTACCACGAGCACTTCCTAAAGTCATGTATTCTCTGGATAATAAGGCTTTAACCGAAGTTAAATGGTGCCCGGGGGCGGAATCGAACCACCGACACGAGGATTTTCAATCCACTGCTCTACCCCTGAGCTACCCGGGCATGGGTGAACGTCTCTCTCGTTCGGGTAGCGGGTTTCTAGTCGGCGGTTCGGGGAGTGTCCAGAGGAAAATCGCCTCTTCAATGAGGTTTTTTCGCCTCGTTCCCGAACTCCTCGCGCAGGGCCTCTTCCAGTGCTTCGGCGATCTCCTCCGGGTCCTCTTCGCGCATCGACGGGACAGCGTAAGAGCCGTTCATCCATTTCGCAAGGTCGATGTCGGCGCAGCGTTTCGAACAGAATGGACGGTATTTCTGAACGCTTTCCGCACCACAGATCGGGCAGCTCATGAGATCAGCTCCGCAATCGGCATACGGGTACGTTTCTTCTGGATTTCGAAATTGCCGAGCGGCGTCCAACCGGCGAGCACCGTGTCATTGCCTTCGGATTTAAACGCGGCCTTGAGGCTCTGTTCGAACTGGCGACGGTCTTTTTTCGCCATAGGGGCCAGCTCGATGGTGATCTGTCCGGCGAGGCCCCGGACGCGCAATTGACGGGGCAGGTCGCGCGCGAGGGCGATATTGGCCTTGAGCCCCGCCGCCGGGGAGAAATCGCCGCCGGTGTTCACGTCCACCGCCACCATGGCGCGGGTCGGCTCGATAAAGGCATAGCCCGCGCCCTTGAACGGCACGCGCACGTCAAGCGTCGCGTCGATTAACTCATGCACGCCGTGATTGTCGAAGGCGTCCTCGCTGTCGTCGAAGACATCCGCTTCGGGCCAGTCGCGCCAGGCGGCCTCCCAGGCATCGGCGCCCGCGACCAGCAATTCCGGCTCTCCGGCTTCATCGGCCAGAACCGCCTCGGCCAGCTCGCGCATGGCGGCGATGTCTTCTGCGATAGCCTCGGACGCTGCGCTCTCACAGGCAGAACGCAGGATCAGCCCCATGGCCTCGTCCGCGCCCTCCATGCCCTCGGAGGCAAGATCGTGGAGCCGCATCAGATGCTCATCCTCAGTAATCTGCCGGGAAATGTTCAGCCCCGGCGCATCGGGTGTCACAATGGCGTATTTCGATTTGAACAGGAGCCGCGTGGTGACAGGGACGGCCTTGCCTTCCTCGGCGATATGGGTGACCTGCACCAGCATCGGCGCGCCGGGTTTCAGGCCCTTGTTGCCGCGCAGATAGGCCTTCTCGCCATCGGGCAGATCGAGCAGCGCGCCGCCCATGCCCTTGAGGCTCCGTCCGCCCCTGGCGCGAAAGATCGAGCCGGGGGCAGGGGGGGCGTCCTCGCCCGCGTCAATCAGGAAATCTTCGAGCCGTCCGTCGACGATCCACGCTGCGGCGCGTTTGCCCTGAACCTCGCCCAGTGCGATGACTGACCCTTTCATGCGTCTCTCCCGTAAACCGGATAGCCTGCCGCCATCAGCAGATTGGCGGTCTCCGCGATGGGCAATCCCATGACGGCGGAATAGCTACCCTGAATCCAAGGAATAAAAGCCCCCGCAGGCCCCTGAATGCCATAACCGCCCGCCTTGCCGCGCCAATCACCCGAGGCGAGATAGCTGTTGAGTTCGATGTCCGAAAGCCGCTTCATTTTCACCGTGGTGACCACATCCGCTTCCCAGACCCGGTCACCATGGGCAACGGCGACGGCGGTGATCACCCGATGACGACGGCCTGCCATCGCCAGAAGAAACTCGGCGCATTCCTTTTCATCGACGGGCTTGCCCATGATGCGACGACCCAAAGCGACGGTGGTGTCGGCGCAAAGCACGACCTCGTCCGCCGCACGCGGCACCGCTAGAACCTTTTCACGCGCCATACGCGCGCAATAGGGCCGGGGCAGTTCGCCCTTCTGCGGATCTTCGTCAATGTCAGGAGACCGGATCTCGTCGGGCACAAGCCCAAGCTGCGCCAGAAGCTCTTTCCGGCGCGGGCTGCCTGAACCGAGGATCAGTTTCATGGGATCGCGGGCGCTGTTCAGCGGAAGCGATAGTTGATCCGACCCTTGGTCAGATCGTAGGGGGTCATTTCGACCTGCACCTTGTCGCCAGCCAGAACGCGAATGCGGTTCTTGCGCATTTTGCCTGCCGTGTGCGCGATGATCGTATGGCCGTTTTCCAGCTCGACCAGGAATGTCGCGTTCGGCAGGAGTTCCTTAACGACACCGGGGAATTCGAGCATTTCTTCCTTGGCCATGGTCACTCCGTGATTGATTTCGCCCGCCAGTTTGCGGGCGCTCTGGTAAATGCGCCTTTACTGCCGTGTTTTCAAGCTGGTTTTAATGGAAATTACGTAACAAAACCGGGTTTTGCGCTGTTTCACTCTCCGGCCAGTGGGCAAAAACGCTCACATCCGTGCCTTTGCGTGCCTGCGCAAGCGACTCGGAAAGGGTGTTCAGAATGGCAAAGCCGGGCGCGTTTTTCTGTCCGCGCGCCAATGTGCCGTCCTCCGGGGAGGCCCCATCCGGGGGACAGAAAATCCGCGCCTGACCGAGGTTGACGTCGATCACCTCACAGCCCGGCACCTTTCCGACCAAAGGCGCCATGGCGACGATCATCTGACCTTCGAGCGCCCGCGCCCGGCATCCGATCTCCACCCGGCTCGCCCCCTGTTCCGTGTCGGTGCAGGACGGGACCAAAAGGATTTCCGCCCCGGCCTCGGCGTAGCGCCGTGCGATCAGGGGGAATTCGCTGTCGTAACAGATCACGGCAGCCAGTTTGCCGAAGCGGGTGTCGAGGATCGGCATCCCCGCGCCGGGAGCCATATCGAGCGCGCGCTCATAGGGCGTGGGCATGAGTTTTTCGAGCCATTCCTCGCCTTCGGGGCTGCAAAACAGTGCACGGTTGACGATCTTATCGTCCTTGCGGGCAAAGCCGGAGCCACCGAGGATCGTCGCGCCGCTCTCGCGCACCAACTGACGGATGCCATCGCAATAGGTTTCGAAATGATCCGCGCCCCGGATCATCCAGCCCCGCGCATCGAGCGAAACCTCGCCGTAAAACGCCGCCTCAATCGCCGCATATTCCGGGAAGACCACCAATGTGTCGCGATCCGCCGCGATCTCCGCCAGAGCGTCCCGATACCGGTCCAGCCACGCCTCCGGGCGGTCGTGCCACAGCGGTTGCCATGTCGCCGCGATCAGTCTCACAGGCGTTTCCCCCAGAATTGTAGAGGTTTCTCCGAGCTTTCGGCCTCGTCCACGTCTTTCCAATGGAAGGTGGCGATCACGCCTTCCATCGGTGCGTACCCACGTTTGCGCCAGAATGCATCGTGACCGCGCGCATCTTTGGGGCGGAGCGGATGATCCTCGGGCCGGATCACCGAACAAAAGGCCGAATAGCTCAGGCCAAGGCTTCGAGCGTGCGTCTCCCGCGCGTCGAAAAACGCATGCCCCGCGCCATGGCCGCGATACGCGGGCAAAAGTACGGATTCGGCGCAGTAAAACACGGTCTCCATCGGCAGATCGACATCGGCGAAGGCAGCGGCGAAATCCTCTGCATGTTCCGCAAGCGGCGAGCCTGTAGCCGCGCCGACGATCCGGTCGTCATCAAAAGCCGCGACCAACACGGCGCGTTCATTGCCGACATAGCTGGCCATATAGTTGCGCTCATAGTCCAGCGAGCCGTCATAGAGATAGGGCCATTCGCGAAACACCGCGATGCGCAACCGGGCCAGATCGTCGAGCGCCGCTTCGACCTCAGGACCTTTCAACGTGCGAAACGTCAGTCTCATGAGACCTGCGCCAGCCAGTCCTCGGCGTTGTAATAGACCGACACACGGGCGATCTTGCCGTCGCGAATGTCGAAAAACGCCCCGGCGGGCAGGTTGTAGCGCTGTCCCTTCGCCTCCGGGTAGCCTTCGGCGGTCTTGAGATACTTGCCAAGCACCCGGAACTCCGCCGCCCCATGTGTGCCTGCGTCATTGGCGAAAAGCACCATATCGGTCAGGACCTCCTCATAGGCCGTGTCCATGGCCTCCATGAAGGCGGCAAAAGCCTCCTTGCCATGCTCCACCGGTCCCTGATTGATCCGGTGCTCCACGTCCTCGGTCAGACAATCGAGCATGGCCTGATGATCGTGTGCGGCGAAGGCTTCGTAATAGCGGGTCAGAAGCGCCAGTGTTTCCGCGCGATGTTGGGTCATGGGGGAATCCTTGCAACGATTAAGGGTGAGCTATCAGGACTTTTGCGGGCCGAAGCGGGCCTGCATCCGGGTGATGATCTGGTCGCGGGCCTGCCGGTAGGCGTCGAGTTTCGCCTCGCGCGTCTCGCCGATGCCCGTGGGGTCCATGATCGGCCAGTATTCCACGTCGAGGTGATAATAGCGCGTCAGTTCCAGCGCCTGCCGTTGCGAGGCGGGGGAGAGCGCGACAATCAGATCGTAGGAAGAAATGTCGTCGCCCCAGTCCTTGAGATCATCGAAGGAGCGCGCCTGATGGCGGTGCAGTTCGACGCCCATTTCTTCGCACACGGCGACAGCGAACCCGTCGACTTCGAGATCGGAATGCACGCCCGCCGACTGGACATAGACCTCGCCGGGGAAGAATTTCTTCATCAATGCCTCGGCCATGGGCGAACGCACCGCGTTGTGGTCGCAGCAGAACAGAACCGAATGGGGAAGATCTGCCGCCACGTCCTTACCCCCAGTGCAACACGCAGATCAGGGTGAACAGCCGCCGCGCCGTATCTATGTCGACTTCCGCCTTGCCTTCTAGACGCTCCTGCAACACCCGCGCGCCTTCGTTGTGAATGCCGCGCCGGGCCATGTCGATGGCCTCGATCTGTGAGGGCGGCATCTTCTTCACCGCGTCGAAATAGCTTTCGCAGATCTGGAAGTAATCCTTCACCACCTGTCGGAACGGCCCGAGCGAGAGATGGAACTCCGCCGCCTTTTCGCCCTCTTCCGTGGTGAGATCGAAGACCAGACGGCGTTCGCGGATCGCGAGCAAAAGCTTGAATGGTCCTTCCGGCACCTGCCGGTCGTCGCGCGCGGGCAGGGTGAAGGAATTGTCCTCCAGAAGATCGAAAATCGCGACCTTGCGCTCCTGCTCGATCTCGGGCGTCGGCGGCGCAAGGCCCGCCTCGTCGATCTTGACGGAAATCAGTTTGCTCATCGCGTGTTCGCCCGTTTTATGCCCGTGTCTTAAACCTTGCGCCATGATGGCTGTGCCGTTCGGTATGGCGGTTATGTGTCGGTGGAAATCGTGTCCCAGGATTGCTTGCCATATCCGACCAGCCAATTGAACGCATAATGTCGTTCGTAGACAACCCCTGCGTCGAGGTTGGATGGCGCAGGGCGGTTGTTCATTCGTGCATTGGTGGCGGCCCAGTTGTAGCGATAGGCCAACTCTGCCGCGTTCAGGATGTCATCCTGCGGGCGCAGACGCGCCTCGGCGAGCAACCCCTCTCGCCCGAGACGGCTCATCAGCTTGCCCATGTCGGGTACATGTACGATGTCGGTCGGATAGGGCAGGGTGTCGAAGAAGCCGAGCGCCCACATGAGCACATAAACCCCCTCGTAGCGCCATGCGAATTTGACACAGGCCTCGTCCGAGGGCTCCGGGGTGTCGATGAAGGCGCGCTCCTCGGGAGTGAAACAATCCTCCGCGCCGTATTGTGCGATCACCTTGGCGATCAATTCGTCGTCGCGGGTCTCGCCCTTCACCGCAGAGATCATTGCACCCAGAAGCCGGGTCACGATCTCTTCCTCGCTACGTCGGATGTCCTCGCCCACTGCTATATGCGGTGGCAGGAAATCGTTGCTTGGGACGGCTTCGTCGATCAGGCGGGCGATGACGCGATCTTTGCGCAGTTCTGCCGCGTCTTTTTTCGATCCGAACACGCGCTCGAAGAGCTTCATCTCATGCGCCTTCATTCAGCCGGTCGAGACGGGCGCGCACCGACAGGCCGTGCGCTTCGAGGCTCTCGGAGTTTGCCAGACGTTCCGCCGCCGGGCCAATCGCCTTGAGCGCCTCGGGCGACATTTTCGCCAGTGTGGTGCGTTTCAGGAAATCCATCACCGACAGACCCGAGGAGAACCGGGCCGAACGTGCTGTGGGCAAAACGTGGTTCGGCCCGCCGACATAGTCGCCGATGGCCTCAGGCGTCCATGCGCCAAGGAAAATCGCCCCCGCGTGGCGGATTTTTTCCGAGAGCGCATCCGGGTCTTCGACGCAAAGCTCAAGGTGCTCGGGGGCAAACCGATCCGACAGCTCTGCCGCCTCATCGAGATCGCGGGTGGTGATCACCACACCGAAATCTTCCCAGGATTTACCCGCAATCGTGCGGCGCTCCAGCGTCTCAAGCCGCTTTTCCACGGCTTTCGCCACCGCACGCCCGAACTCCGCATCATCGGTGATCAGGATCGACTGCGCACTCTCGTCGTGTTCGGCTTGAGACATCAGATCGACGGCGATCCAGTCCGGGTCGTTGTGTTTGTCGGCGATCACCAGAATTTCGGACGGCCCGGCGATCATGTCGATGCCGACCTTGCCGAACACCCGGCGCTTGGCGGCGGCGACAAAGGCGTTGCCCGGCCCGGTGATTTTGTCGACCGGTGCGATGGTTTCTGTGCCATAGGCAAGTGCCGCAATCGCCTGTGCCCCGCCGATACGGTAAATTTCGTCGACACCTGCGATACGAGCGGCCAAAAGCACCAGCGGGTTGGCTACGCCGTCGGGCGTCGGCACGGTGATCGCCAGACGTTCCACCCCCGCGACTTTCGCCGGGATCGCGTTCATCAGGACGGACGACGGATAGGATGCCAACCCGCCCGGCACGTAAAGTCCCGCCGCCGACACCGGCGTCCAGCGCCACCCCAAAGTGGCCCCGTCCGGATCGGTCCACATCTGGTTGTCGGGCATCTGGCGGACGTGGTAGGCGCGGATGCGTTGCGCCGCGAGTTCAAGCGCCTCGCGTTCCGCATTCGAAACCTCCGCACAGAGGGCGTCAATTTCATCTTCGGAAAACCGCAACCCTTCCGCCGTCAATTCCATCCGGTCGAATTTCGCGGTCAGGTCCAGCACCGCCGCATCGCCCCGTGTGCGCACATCCGCGATGATCCCTGCCACCGCTTCGTCCACATCCGGGCTGTCCTCGCGCTTCATCGTCAGAAGAGCGGCAAAGCGGGTCTCGAAATCGGCATCCGTGGTGGACAGGAAATGGGGCATGTCGGTCTCCTTTGGCCTATCGCCATACAGCGCCCGACGGCGCCGGACAAGCACGCGCGGATATCAGTCGTCGTGTTTCGGCACCTTGTGGGAAGGAGCCACATAGGGCCGGGTCACATCCTTGAGTGTCACGTCGAGCGCCTCGACATCGAGCGCAATCGCCCCGTCGCCCGCGAGCGTGATTTCGACCGTGCCCATGCCGTCTTCGGCCGGGGCAAACGTGACGGTGAGAATGGACAGGATCATTTCCTTGTCCCCGGATGGCACGCCCGAAGATCGCGCGGACATCACATCCTCAAACATGAGAACCGCCTGTACCCGTTCGACCGGACGTCTGCGTTTTTCGGCGGCCTCGACATCTTCCCAGCGAAAGCGGTTGATTAGCAGGGCAAAGCGGCGATGCGTCGCATCATAGGAAATCTCGCCCATCGGCACCACGGCGTCCTGCACCAGCGCCGAAATCACCGTCAGGTCATCCGTGTCCATCGCCTTGAGCGCCAGCGGACGCTCTCCACCGTCTTCGAACCGGGCATCTTCCACCATCAGCTTTTGATCCTCTCGATATGTGCCCCGAGGCCGGAGAGCTTTTGCTCGATGAACTCATAGCCGCGGTCGAGGTGATAGACCCGTGAGACCACGGTTTCGCCCTCGGCGGCCAGTCCTGCGAGGATGAGCGACACGGAGGCCCGCAGATCGGTCGCCATCACCGGAGCGCCCTTGAGTTTCCCGACGCCATGCACGGTCGCGTGGCCGCCATGCACCTCGATCTGTGCCCCCATGCGGATGAGTTCCGGGGCGTGCATGAAACGGTTCTCGAAAATGGTTTCCTCAAGGACGGATGTGCCCTCGGCTGTGCACAGAAGCGCCATCATCTGCGCTTGTAAATCGGTCGGAAAACCGGGGAAGGGTTCGGTGACCACGTCCACCGCCTTGACCCGTTCGCCATTGCGCTTGACGGTCAGGCCGCGCGCGTTCTCGGAGACGGAAATCCCGGCCTGTTCCAGTTTCCCGACAAAGCTCTCAACGAGCGACAGCTTGCCGCCAAGGCAGGTCACTTCCCCGCCGCAGATCGCGGGCGCGAGCATGAAGGTGCCAAGCTCGATCCGGTCGGTCACAACCGGATGGGTCGCGCCATGAAGGCGATCGACGCCCTGAATTTCGATACGCGAACTGCCCGCGCCCTCGACCTGCGCACCCATCTTGATCAGGCAGTCACAGAGATCGACGATCTCCGGCTCGCGTGCAGCGTTCTCAAGCACGGAAGTGCCTTTCGCGAGGGAGGCGGCCATGACGAAATTCTCCGTCGCGCCGACGGAGGGGAAGCGCATGTGATGCACGGCCCCCTTGAGCCCCCCCTTGGCCGTGGCATGCAGATAGCCGTCTTTCAGCTCGATCTCCGCGCCGAGAGCTTCCAAAGCCGTGGTATGCAAATCCATCGGACGTGCGCCGATGGCACAGCCCCCTGGAAGCGACACGACCGCATGACCGAGACGGGCCAGGAGCGGCCCGAGCACGAGATTCGACGCACGCATCTTGCGCACGATGTCATAATCCGCGACCGGGTTGATCTCCCCGTGCGAGGACATCGCCTGTACCTTGCCGTCCTGAAGGGCCGAAACCTCGGCGCCAAGAGAGGCCAGAAGCGCGGTCATCGTCTTGATGTCCGACAGGCGCGGCGCATTGGTGAGCGTCAGCGGCTCCTCGGAGAGAAGTGTGGCGGGCATCAGCGCGAGACAGGCGTTCTTCGCCCCCGCAATCTCGATATCGCCATTCAGAGGCCCGTTGCCCCGTACCAGAATCGAATCCATCCGCTCGTCTCACTCGTCCTTGCCGTCGCTCTCATCGGAAGCGTGGCGCGCGCGCGCCTGTGCCTTGCGTCGCTGAAGATTGGCCCTCAACGCCGCTTTCAGGCGCTCGTCCCGGCTTTTCGGAGCCGGTTTCGCGCTTTTCCGCTTGGGATCGGTCTTGGTGTCCATGTCGTTCCATGTAGCCAATGCTGCCGGGTCCGTCCAGCCTTGGAACCTTATGGGGCTGGCGTTTCGCGCAATTGTGCGCGACCTGCCGCGACGCAGGCGGGAATGGGGCGGCAAAGAAATTTACCGACCGGGTATTTTTTCGCGAAAATGCGCTTGCACCGCGCAGCGATCACGTCTAATTAGCCGCCCACGGCGACGGTGATACACGCACCACCGCATCCCGGCGCTGCTGTAGCTCAGAGGTAGAGCACTCCCTTGGTAAGGGAGAGGTCGAGAGTTCAATTCTCTCCAGCAGCACCATTCTTCCTTCATGAAATGCTCATTGTTCGGTGCGCTACCGCATCTGTCTGTGTCTTGGCGGCAATTCGTCCCGATTTGGCTGAACTCCGCGACAGGTTTGAAAAACTCTGTCACAGAGAGGGAATTTCAGGAGGAACCATGTCGATTATCGAGACGCTGAAAGACCGGATTCGTGGCAAAGGTCTGCGCATCGTGTTTCCTGAAGGCGGTGATGTACGGCTCAAACCCGTGATCGAGACGTTGTGCACCGAAGATCTGGCGCGTCCCGTTTTGCTGTTCGAGACCCGCGCAGCTTTGGAACAGGTCGGGGATTTGCCTGAGAGCGTGACATGTCTGGCGGTTGATGATCCGCAGTTGGCGCAGGAATGGGCCGGGCGTTTCAGAGCGCAAAACCAGAGGGTTGGTGAGAAACGCCTGCTCCGCGGTTTCCCGAAACCTCTGCATGCCGGGGCGATCATTCTGGGGGCGGGCGGGGCGGAGGCCATGGTTGCGGGGCTTGCGGTCCCGACCGAAGAGGTGATCCGCACAGCCTTTACCTATCTCGGCCTGACGGATGGGCTGAAAGCGCCGTCGAGCCTGTTTCTCATGCGCATTCCGGGATTTGCGGGCAGCGAAGGCGAGGCGATGATTTTCGCGGATTGCGGTGTGCAACCCGCCCCCGACAGCGAGGCACTGGCGCAGATCGCGTTGACGACGGCGCAGACCGCCGTAGATCTCCTCGGATGGGAGCCACGCGTCGCCTTCCTGTCGTTTTCGACCGACGGCAGTGCCCGGCACGACAGGGTGGATCACGTGCGCAAGGCAGTGCATCTGGCTCAAATCCGCGCGCCCGGGCTGAAAATCGACGGGGAGTTCCAGCTTGACACCGCCATCGTGCCGGAAATCGCCGCGCGCAAGCTCACCCGCCCTTCCGAGGTTGCCGGGCGGGCCAATATCCTGATTTTTCCCGACCTCGATGCGGGCAATACTGCTTACAAGGCGGTGCAGCGCTTTGCCCGCGCCGATGCCTATGGGCCTTTCCTGCAGGGTTTTCGCCACAGCGTCAGCGATCTGTCGCGTGGTTCCACCGATGACGACATTCTGGGCGTCGTGCTCATGGCGCTGGCGCGGGCCGAAGGGCAACGCCACCGCCTGTCTCAGCCCTGAAACGGGTAGGACGGGTAATCGCCGGTCGGGATCACGTCGGATACCAGACAGGGCAAGGGCGCATCGAGCCATGTATAAAGCGTCACCGCCCCCGGTTCGAACGTCAGACGGTTGTCCACGCCGGGGCGCAGATCGACATCGACCGCATGCCCGGTCGCTGGCGCGATCTGGCAGGTGATACGGCCGATTTGCGTGGTCATCGCGCGATGGACATGGCCGGAAATCATCCGTACCGGACCGGGATGGGCATTGAGCCGCGCCATGAGCGCCGCGCCGTTGCGCAGGTTGTCGTCATCCATTGAGGTGATCGCGGAGGGCATCCACGGGTGATGCGTGGCAATGACCACGGGTTGAGCTCCGATCCGGCTCAAAACCTCATCAACCAGCGCAAGGCCTTCCTTGGCGAGATCGCCGTGATGCGCGCCTTCGAGCAGGGTATCGAGACCGATCAGGGAAAAGGGGCCGAAATCGCGGTGCCAATGGATCGGGCCGCGCTCCGGCATCCAGTCGGAGCCCGCGAAAGCCGAGCGCATCGCAGCGCGTCGGTCGTGATTGCCCGGCACGGCCAGCCAAGGCAATTCAAGCGGGGCCATCAGCGCGCTGAAATGCGCATATTCCTCCGGCGTGCCGTGATCGGTCAGATCGCCGGTGACGATTGCACAGGAGACATCGCCCAGAACCGGCAGTTTGGCGTTGATCGTCTCAATCGCGCGGGTGAGCGCGGCTGCGGTGTCGGAGCGACCACAGGCCAGTGCGCCGGGGGCGACGATATGGGTGTCGGTGATCTGGAGAAACGCGGGCATTCAGACGGGACTTTCGGCAGGATGATGAGGCGTTCAGGAGGGGGCGAGGCGTTTGCGTCCCAAGGAACGTGACGCTTTCGATGCGGGCCGTCAACGGGCCTTGGCTGTCGGGAGAAATAACGTCGGCACGCATGAAAATCGTGTATTTCGGGGGGTGGCGCTGTCTTGCTGAAGGCGATTACCGGTCGGGTTTCGCAGCCAGTTGTGACAGTGTCAGGCAAAGCTCGGTCGCGACCGCCATATCCTGCACCGAAATCCATTCGAGCGGGCCGTGGATGTTCTGCATCCCGGTGAACAGGTTCGGCGTCGGCACGCCCATCTCGGTCAGGCGCGATCCATCGGTGCCACCCCGGATCGGGACGGAGACCGGATCAAGGCCGATCTTGCGACAGGCCTCCGTGGCCAGATCGACCGGCGTCATGTCCTTTTCCAGCCAATAGCGCATGTTGCGATATTGCGGGCGGATGTCGCAGGTGATCGTGGCGCGCGGTTCGGTCGCGGCGACAGCCTCACAGATCTGCTGCAAAAGCGCCCCCTTCGCCGCCAGACCTTCGCGTTCGAAATCGCGCAGGATGAAGCGGATTTTCATTTCCGAGGAGCCGCCCACCATGTCGGTGGCGTGAATGAATCCGTCCACCCCGTCGGTGGTTTCCGGCGTCATGGTGACATGGGGCAGGGTCTGGATGATCTTCGCGGCCAGATGGATCGCGTTCACCATCTTGTCCTTGGCAAAGCCCGGATGGATCGAGACGCCTTTGACGGTGACGTCTGCGGCATCGGCTGAGAAAGTCTCGAATTCGATCTCGCCGACCTTGCCGCCATCGAACGTATAGGCGAACTCCGCACCGAGATCCTTGGGGAGCCGGGGCGACACGCCGCGTCCGATTTCCTCGTCGGGGGTAAAGGCGATGCGGATCGGGCCATGGGGGATTTCGGGCTGGGAGAGCAAGTGCTGTGCCGCGGTCATGATGATCGCGACGCCCGCCTTGTCATCCGCGCCCAGAAGGGTGGTGCCGGAGGCGGTTACGATGTCATGGCCCTGTTTTTCGGCGAGATAGGGGAACTCTTCGGGCGAGAGCACAAGATCGGGATTGTCCGGAAATGTGATCTCGCCGCCGTTGTAGCCGCGCACGACGCGGGGTTTCACGCCGGTGGCGTTGAATTGCGGCGCGGTGTCGACATGGGCGAGAAAGCCGACGGTCGGACCTTCGGCGGTGCCGGGAATGGTGGCGAGCACAACGCCGTAGTCGGTGAGTTCCACATCTGCGGCCCCCATCGCGGTGAGTTCCGCCTGCAACATGCGCAAGAGGTCGAGCTGGATCGCCGTACTTGGTGCGCCGGGGGCGTCTTCATCGCTCTGGGTGTCGATGGCGGCATAGCGGACCAGACGGTTTTCAAGGTCCTTGTCGAACGCGTGTGTCATGAAATGTCCTTCTCTGTTGTGCCGAGAAGGGAACGTGCAGGGCGAAGAGTCAAGTTCGGGGCGGACAAGGAAACGTGAGGCGGCGGATGTCCCGCCTCATCGCTGAATTATGCAGCGCCGGTGATCCTGTTCACATGGCCCATCTTGCGGCCCGGCTTCACATCCGTCTTGCCATAGAGATGGATCGCGACAGAACCGTCTTTCGCGAACTCCGGAATGCGGTTCACATCGTCGCCAATGAGGTTCAGCATCTCGACATTGGAATGCCGTTTGCCATCGCCCAGAGGCCAGCCGACCACGGCGCGGATGTGTTGTTCGAACTGGTCGATGACACAGCCGTTCTGGGTCCAATGGCCGGAATTGTGCACGCGGGGCGCGATCTCATTGACCACGAGACCATCGGGCGTGACGAAAAGCTCGACCCCCATCACGCCGACATAACCGAGCGCATTCAGGATTTTGGCGGCCAGAAGCACGGCATCGGTGCGCTGCGCCGGTGTCAGACGGGCGGGCACGGTGGTCGTATGCAGAATGCCGGATTTGTGCACGTTTTCACCGGGGTCGAAACAGGAGATATCCCCGGCCTGACCACGTGCGGCAATGACGGAGACCTCATGGGTGAAATTGACAAACCCCTCAAGAATTGCGGGTGCGCCGGCCATGTCCTTGAGGGCCTGATCGGCCTCGGCAGGGGCCATGATCCGGGCCTGCCCCTTGCCGTCATAGCCGAAGCGGCGGGTTTTCAGGATCGCCGGTGTGCCAATCTCAAGCAGGGCTTCGGCCAGATCGACGTCGTCGTCCACGGCGGCGAAAGGCGCGACCTGAAGACCCAGTTCGGACAGGAAGCTCTTTTCGGTGAGACGGTCCTGAGAGACCGCAAGCGCCTTGCGGTTCGGGCGGATCGGCACGATGGATTCGATGAGATCGAGCGCGGAGGTCGGCACGTTTTCGAACTCGTAGGTCACTACATCGACGCTTTCGGCAAAGGCCCGCAGCGCGGTTTCATCCTCATAGGGCGCGGTGGTCACTTTGTCGGCGACATGACCGGCGGGCGGGTTGGTGCCGGGCTCGAAAATGTGGGTCTTGAACCCGAGGCGGGAGGCCGCGACGGAAAGCATCCGGCCAAGCTGACCGCCGCCAAGAATGCCGATGGTCGCATTCGGAGCCAGGGTTTCGATATCAGTCATCGGCAGGCTCATCGGGAATGGAGGCGGAAAGGGCTTCGCGCCACGCATCGAGGCGTTCGGCCAGTGCAGGATCGGAGGTTGCGAGAATGCCCGCCGCCATCAGCCCGGCATTTGCCGCGCCCGCCTCGCCAATGGCCATGGTGGCAACCGGGAAGCCCTTGGGCATCTGGACGATGGAATAGAGGCTGTCGACGCCCGAGAGCGCACGGGTCTGAACCGGAACGCCGATCACCGGCACGCGGGTCTTGGACGCCATCATGCCGGGCAGATGCGCAGCCCCGCCCGCGCCTGCGATGATCACCTTGAGGCCACGCCCCGCCGCCTCTTTCCCGTAGCTCCAGAGACGGTCCGGCGTGCGGTGAGCGGAAACAATCTTGGCCTCGTACGGTACGCCCAATTCGTCCAGAATTTCCGCTGCGCGTTTCATGGTGGGCCAGTCGGACTGGCTGCCCATGATGATGCCGACCTCGACGCTCATATGGCTCATCTCCCGGGAAAGTGTTGCTTTCCCGCCTTATAGCCGATGCGCGCGCTTACGCAATGATGTCCGGGGTGATCTGGTCTTCCAGAAGGGCGATCCGGTCCTTGAGCGCGAGTTTTTGCTTTTTCATCCGTTGCAGGCGCAGGGCATCGAGATGACCGGTCTCCTGCATCGCGTCGATCGCGGCATCAAGATCCCGGTGCTCGCGTTTGAGCATCTCGAGTTTGACCTTGAGCACCTCCAGATGATCCATACGGTTGGACACGTTCATCGCGTTGTCTCTATGTGTTGTTTCGGCGGTCGCGTTATTCAACTCTAGCCGCAAATGCGCGAAACTCAAAGCGTTCTGAGAGGCTCTTGAAGCTGTAGGTGCAACGCCCCATATTTTTCGGGAGGGGTTGCCGCAACCGGGACCCGTGAAGGTGAACACAGTCGCTTCTGAGAGAGGACGTGGTGATGACGAAAGTAGGCTTTGGTGCCCATCCGTTTCTGTTGGGCTTTGACCAGTTGGAGCGCCTTGTGGAACGCACGGCGAAGTCCGATGCCGGGGGCTATCCTCCTTACAACATTGAACAATCCTCAGAGAACACCTACCGGATCACGCTCGCTGTCGCGGGCTTTGCCGAGGAAGACCTCGCGATCACGCTGGAAGACCGTCAGCTTGTGGTGCGCGGGCGTCAGGCCGATCCCGAAGAGGGACGGGTGTTCCTGCACCGTGGCATCGCCGGACGACAGTTTCAGCGCTCTTTCGTGCTGGCTGACGGGGTCGATGTCACCGGCGCTTCGATGGAAAACGGGCTTCTGCACATCGACCTGACCCGCGCCATGCCCGATACAGTCGTTCAAACCATTCAGATCAGGAAGGGGTAAGCCATGAACACGCGCTATCCGCATCTGCCCTCTGAGGGGGGCGAAGAGAAAATCGTCTACGTCCGCCCGGTTGCCGTGGCCGACCTGCCTAAAGAGGTGCAGGCACAGGCTGGAGGGCTTGACCACATCTATTCCGTGAACGGGGCCGACGGTACGCGCCTTGCTCTGGTTGCCAATCGCCAGCTCGCTTTCGTATTGGCGCGCGAGCACGATTTTGCGCCGGTGAACGTCCACTAAGGAGCTGTCTGCAACGGTTCTTCTTGCAAACTTAAAGGTACTGACCTACCGAGAGACGAAACGCACTTCGTCTCTCGGAAAGATCTTCCATGAAAGATTTCGTTGTCTCGCTGACCGCGATCCCTCCGCGGTTCGACGATCTCATGCCGACACTGTTGTCTTTGCGGGAGCAAAGACACGTCAACATCCGCGAAATTCGTCTCGATCTGCCGCGTCGCTACCGCCGCTTTGCCTTTGATCTTGCGACGGATTTGCCCGATTTGCCCGATTGGGTCAGTGTGCGCATCTGCGAAACCGATTACGGTCCCGCCACGAAAATCCTGCCCGCCGCGAAGGATTACGCGGGCGAGGATGTGTTCCTGTTCTATTGCGATGACGACCAGCAATACGAGCCGGAACTGCTCTACAAACTTGGTACCGCTGCCGAGGCGCATCCGAACGATGTGATCTCCAATATGGGGTACAACCTCAACGAACGGCTGGCCAATCCCTGTTACGATTTCCCGCGCAGCTTCCAGCCCCGCGCGAAACGCCGACGCAAGGGCTGGCGCTATCGGCTATGGCGTCTGCGGACCGGATTGCGCA
The DNA here is from genome assembly GCF_003050785.1 of Celeribacter persicus. Classification (GTDB taxonomy): domain Bacteria; phylum Pseudomonadota; class Alphaproteobacteria; order Rhodobacterales; family Rhodobacteraceae; genus Celeribacter; species Celeribacter persicus. Next base: position 214,424 of record NZ_QAOH01000001.1, on the reverse strand, counting down.
AGAAATTCGCCTTCGTGGGCACACCCGGCTACATTGACGTTGCCGAAGGTTTTGGCGGCGTGCTGGCGCGTCCGTCTTTCTTCACGCCCGATATGTATGACATCCCCGAGATCATCTGGACGGTCGACGATCCTTGGCTTTCGGGGCATTTCACCAAGAACGGACACGGAATCTGGCGTCCCGCCGATACCTTTCGATTCGCGCACAATCGTGGGGCAGAGGCACTGGCGGATTTCGTTTGTCAGGACCATGGACGGGCCGAGGCGGATACGCTCTGTATCGAGTATTTCCGGGACAATTACGGCATCTGGGGCGGTGACGATCCCGCGACCCGTTTCAATCGCGATCTGACGGAACCTCGCCGCTGGAATGGCTGACCTACCGGATTTTGCGCCAGCTCTGGCTAAACCCGGGTTATAGACCGGTCTTCTCCACGCGAAACGCATTTGCTCTGGCGGAGGTGCCGGTTTAGCTTTCGGTCATGCACAAACGACGCATTGTGTCCGTGAGGCAAGCCAGAAAGCGAGCGAACATGAAGATTTCCCAATCCTACAGCGGGTTGCAGAAGCTCCTGCACTGGGCGGTGGTGCTGACCTTCGCTTTCAACTACGTGGTCTCGGACGGGATGGGACGGGCGCTCCGGACCTTTACCCAGACCGGTGTGAACGACAACACCACGGCGAAGTTGCATGTCATCGTCGGTGTGACGACGCTGGTTCTGATGATCATCCGGGTTGTGGTGCGACTGATCCAGGGGGCACCCGCGCTGCCGCCTGCACCGCATCCGCTGCTGGAAAAGGCTGCCCATGGGGTGCATTTCTTGCTCTATGCGGCGATGATCGCGACACCTGCCGCCGGGGGAGCGGCTTGGTTTCTCGGTATCCGGGCGGCCGGTGAGGCCCATGAGGTGCTGGTGAACCTGACGCTTATCCTGATCATTATCCATGTCGCGGCAGCGCTCTATCACCAGTTCATTCTCAAGGACAATCTTCTGAAACGCATGGCGCCGCACTGAAAGCCGGAATAGCAAGAATACCATACGAGAAAGCCCCGACCGATTGGCCGGGGCTTTTTTCGTTGCTGTCCTCAAGGGTCTCAGTGAGCGGCGATCAGCCCCATGGACTCGAGCTTGAGAATGACCTGATGGGCACAGTTGTCCACATCATGGCCCTCGGTCTCGACACGCAGTTCCGGGTTTTCCGGGACTTCGTAGGGGTCGGAGATGCCGGTGAATTCCTTGATCTTGCCTTCGCGAGCCAGCTTGTAGAGCCCCTTGCGGTCGCGACGTTCGCATTCCTCGATGGAGGTGGCGACGTGGACCTCGACAAAGGCACCGAAATTCTCGACATCCTCCCGCACGGCCCGGCGGGTCGAGGCATAGGGCGCGATCGGTGCACAGATCGCGATACCGCCGTTCTTTGTGATTTCGGAAGCCACGTAACCGATGCGGCGGATGTTGAGATCGCGGTGCTCTTTCGAGAAGCCCAGTTCGGAGGACAGGTTCTTGCGCACGATGTCGCCATCCAGAAGCGTGACCGGACGCCCGCCCATCTCCATCAGTTTCACCATGAGCGCGTTGGCGATGGTGGATTTGCCGGAGCCGGAGAAACCGGTGAAGAATACGGTGAAGCCCTGTTTCGAACGCGGCGGTTTGGTTTTGCGCAGCTCGTTCACCACTTCGGGGAAGGAGAACCACTCGGGGATTTCCAGACCTTCCTGAAGACGGCGGCGCAGCTCGGTGCCGGAGATGTTGAGGATGGTGACGTTGTCCTTGTCCGCGATCTCGTCGGCGGGTTCGTACTGCGCGCGCTCCTGCACATAGACCATGTGTTTGAAGTCGACCATTTCGATACCCATCTCTTCCGCGTGTTTCGCGAAAAGCTCCTGCGCATCGTAGGGTCCGTAGAAATCCTCACCGGCGGAGTTCTTGCCCGGCCCGGCGTGGTCGCGACCGACGATCAGGTGGGTACAGCCGTAATTCTTGCGGATCAGACCGTGCCACACGGCCTCGCGCGGACCTGCCATGCGCATGGCGAGCGGCAGCAGGCTCATCGTCGTGGTCGATTGCGGGTATTTGTCGAGCACAGCCTCATAGCAACGCACGCGGGTGAAGTGATCCACGTCGCCGGGTTTGGTCATGCCGACAACCGGATGGATCAGCAGGTTGGCCTGAGCTTCTTTCGCGGCGCGGAAGGTCAGTTCCTGATGCGCGCGGTGCAGCGGATTGCGGGTCTGGAACGCCACGACACGACGCCAGCCCACCTTGCGGAAATAGGCGCGCAGTTCGTTGGGCGTGTCGCGACGGGCGCGGAAATCGTAATGCACCGGCTGCTGGATGCCCACGATGGGACCGCCGAGATACACCTTGCCCGCCGTGTTGTGCAGGTAGTTCACGGCCGGGTGGGCCAGATCGTCGGCACCAAAGACCATTTCGGCCTCTTTCGCCTTGTTCGGCACCCAGCGGTCGGTGACCGTCATGGTGCCGAGGATCACGCCCTCCTGATCGCGCAAAGCAATGTCCTGACCGAGTTCGATCTTGGCGGCGAAATCTTCGGAGACATCGAGCGTGATCGGCATCGGCCAGAGTGTGCCGTTCGCGAGGCGCATATTCTCGACGACGCTGTTGTAATCTTCCTCGGACAGAAAGCCCTTGAGCGGGTTGAACCCGCCGTTCATCAGAAGTTCGAGGTCACAAATCTGACGCGGGGACAGATCCCAGCTCACAAGATCGGCGGCTTCGACTTTGAGCTTTTGGGCGCTGTCGTAGGAGACATAAAGCTCGGGGATCGGGGCGAGGTTCTGCGGCATGATTGAGGCCTTCTTGCGCTGGTCGGTACGAACGAAACGAGCTTGCACAAACATGACGCCGCAAGCTCCACGGGGCCATACTCCCATGCGGGTCTTCAAATCAATAGACGCGGGTGAAGAAACGAAAAATGAGGCCTGTAAGCCTCATTTTTCTATGTTTTGTGGGACGAATGTCCGCCCAATGTTGCCGCTGGAAGATCAATATCCCCAAGGGCTGCGCATTGGTTCACTCCTGTGCCGCAAGCCAGTGTTCGGCGTCGAGCGCGGCCATGCAGCCCATGCCTGCCGAGGTCACCGCCTGACGGTATTTGTGATCGGTGAGATCGCCTGCGGCGAAGATGCCGGGGATGGAGGTTTCCGTCGTGCCCGGTTTCACCGAGACATAGCCGCCGTTGTGCAGGTCGAGCTTGTCTTTCACCAACTCGTTGGCGGGGGCGTGGCCGATGGCGATGAACACGCCTTTTGCGGGGATGTCGGTAATCTCGCCGGTCTTGACGTTGCGCGCCTTCACGCCGTTCACGCCCTTCATCGGGGCCTCGTCGCCATAGACTTCGACCAGTTCGTTGTCCCAGAGCGGCACGATCTTCTCGTTCTTCATCAAACGGTCGATCAGGATTTTCTCCGCCCGCAGGCTGTCGCGGCGGTGGATCAGCGTCACTTTCGAGGCAAAATTGGTCAGGAACAGTGCTTCTTCAACCGCCGTGTTGCCGCCGCCGACCACGACGATCTCCATGTTGCGATAGAAGAACCCGTCACAGGTGGCGCAGGCGGAGACACCATAGCCTTTGAACGCTTCTTCCGAGGGCAGGCCAAGCCATTTGGCGCGTGCGCCGGTGGCGAGGATCACCGCATCCGCCGTATACACCATGCCGCTGTCGCCCTTGGCCACAAAAGGACGGCTGTCGGTGTCGAGCTCCACGATGATGTCGGAGATGATCTCCGTGCCCATCGCCGCAGCATGTTCCTGCATCTTCACCATCAATTCCGGTCCCTGCACTTCGCTGTAGCCGGGGAAGTTCTCGACCTCTGTGGTGGTGGTCAACTGACCACCGGGTTCCATCCCTTGCACGAGGATCGGGGAGAGCATCGCGCGTGCGGCATAGATGCCCGCCGTGTAACCCGCCGGGCCGGAGCCGATGATCAGAACTTTCGTGTGTTTCGTGTCCGCCATGTCGGGACCTCATTTTTACGTGTTGTCTTTGCTGTTGACTTCGATATAGACACCGCGCTGCGGTGACGCAAACCCTGTGCGACGCACAGCCGCGGTGAAAAAATGGGCAGACGCCGTTTTCCCGCACATCTCTGGCGCGAAATCCTCTTGAAACTTTCTTGCCATAATGAGAAAGAATGTTGCGCGTGGACGCCTGTTTGCGCACATCTATGGAATTAAGGGCCTTTCGGGCCAAGGCGGAAGACAGATGCCCTCACATAAACTCGACGAGATCGACCGGAAAATTCTTGCGGAACTGCAAGCCGATGGGCGGATGACCAACGTGGAGCTGGCGCGCCGGGTGGGCATTTCCGCGCCGCCCTGTCTGCGCCGTGTGCGCACGCTCGAAGAAAGCGGGTTCATCAGAGGCTATCACGCCGTGGTCGACACGCGGGCGCTGAATTTCGAGGTACAGGTCTTTGCCATGGTCGGACTGCAAAGCCAGGCGGAAAGCGATCTGTCGAAATTCGAGGCGAAATGCCGCGAATGGCCGCTGGTGCGCGAGTGCCATATGCTCAACGGAGAGGTGGACTTCATCCTCAAATGCGTTGCGCCGGACCTTTCGACTTTCCAGAGCTTTTTGACCGGAGAGCTGCTCTCGACCGAGAATGTTGCTTCGGTCAAAACCTCCCTCGTCATCCGCTGTGCGAAAGACGAACCGGGTGTGCCTTTCGACGTACTCGAAGCGCGGTTGGCTCAGAACGCCTGACTTCTCGTTCCAGACTGCATGAAAAACGGCCCGCCTTCCGGTCGGGCCGTTTTCGTATAAGGTCGGTCGAAGGATGACCCGCAACTGAGCGATTTACCGAAACATCATTTCCGAAAGATCGCCGGGTGTGAGCCGCGGATAGGCCAGTGCGCCGAAATCGCCCAAGCTGTCGAGATGTGGGAACAGGGCCATGAAGCGCGCGCGCAGGTCGCCTTGCAACTGGGCGGAGGCGGCGGTGCCGGGATGGTAGCTTTCAAGTTCGACGCCGTTGACCCGGATCAGACTGTGACGCCCGAGCGCGAGATGATAGCTGCGCACGGCGGAGATGGGTGTAACCTCGATCACCGACACCCCGTCCACCATCCCGGTGATTGGGGCCATCGCCTGCGCTGTGCCGAGCCAGGATTTCAGCCCATCGGTCTTCAGAAGGTAACGCGCGCCCGAGCCCAACATCAGGTCCGGGGTTGGCCGGCCGAGGCCGAAAGTGTCGGAGGTGATGCGGTAGAGTCGTTCGGCGTGGGCTTCGGGAGACCGTATGCCGCGCGTGTCGAGCGCCATGGAGCCGATCCACTCGACCTGTTGCACGCCATTGTCCACGGTCACGACCTCGTCACCGGGCAATAAGTCTTCGATTGCCACCGGCCCCGCGACGGTCGGGATCAATGCGCCGCGCGCAAATGCATTGAAGGCGGCCTCGAACACCGGAAGGGCGGGGGCCGTTTGAGGCGTTTCGCAAATATCGCCGTTCGGCGCGCGCCAGGCAATGTTGTAGCGTCGCAGGGCTTCTACCGGACGCTCCACCGGGCGGGTGCGACGTACGGTCCATGCGGTCTTGACCGGTTGCGTGACGCCTGTCGTGGGTGGGTCGGAAGCGGGCAGATGGCCAAGGGAACGAGTATGGGAGAACTGCGGGCGCTCGGCTCTGGAACGCGATCCGGTCAGGGGCCCGGGGAGGGGCTGCGACATCGAAAACCTCTTACTGTGTCGGCCCCCACCGATAACAGCCCCGACACGATTTCAGATTTCCGCCAGGATTGTCAAAAATTTTAGCCAATTAGAGTTAACGGTGGAACCAGTCGCCCGGTCTGCCATCGCTTTGTTTCTCTGTTTCCAGGCAATGGTGTTATGGCGTCGTGCCGTTTCACGTTCGGGAGACGAATCGCCTCCATCGTCAGACTCAGGCAGAGGCGCGCCACGCCGGTTTGCCAACCTTCTTCTCGATGAAGGCGGTGCGACGGACGCCTCGGGTCCAGGGCATTTCGACCTCGGTCTTTTTGGCCTCGGCGATCATGGATTTCATCCAGCGACGGTTTTTCATATTTGCCTCTCTCGTCACGCCAGCCCGGCGTCGATGTCTGTTTCGATCTCGCGAACAATATGTCGGATCGCTTCGACGAAAATGGGGCGATCAGGGGAGAAAACGAGAGAAAGTCCGAGGTAATAGTGAACCGCAGCCTTACTGGTCTGTGAGGCTATCTAACGATCAGAAAATTAATGTTAATTCTGGTTTTTGAGAAACAATTAAGAAGGTTTCATGGCATTGTTTCGGGCGAAAATGGGGCGGGATGCAGCCCCATTCCTGCCTCAAACGAAAGGTGCCTTGCTCAGAGCCGGATCAGTGAGATGAGTCGTCCGTAATCGGCTTCCTTGCGATGAACCGAACGGCGGTAGGAATAGAAACGTTCCGGGTCGGAATAGGTGCAATGCCGGGTCCATTCAGCGTGTCCGATCCCGGCCTGCCGCAGACGGTGCAACCCGTAGGCCGGAAGGTCGAAGAGGTAGCGGTCGCCCTCGCCATTCGCGAAAAAACGGGCATTTTCGGGAGACTCGGCGAGGAAATCCTCGAAGAACTCCGGGCCGACCTCATAGGCGCGTTGGGAAATCGTCGGGCCTATCACCGCAGAAATATTGCTTCGCGTGGCGCCAAGTGCTTCCATCGCGTCGAGCGTTTCTTCGAGCACGCCGGCAATCGCGCCTTTCCAGCCGGCATGGGCCGCACCGATCACCCCGGCCTCGCGGTCGGCAAACAGCACCGGCTGACAATCGGCGGTCAGAATCACCAGCGCCAGTCCCGGCTGATCGGTCACAAGCGCGTCGACCTTTGGCGCCGGACCGTCCTGCGGTCTCTCGATCCGGGCGACATCGGCGGAATGCACCTGATTGGCGGAACAAAGCGCTTCTGGCCCGAGGCCCAGAGCTTGCACCGCCCTTGCGCGGTTGATCTTGACGATATCGGCCTGATCGGTCGAGCCGAGGCCGCAATTGAGCCCCTCGAACACGCCGGAAGAGGCACCGCCTTTGCGGGTGAAGAACCCGTGGCGGATGCCAGTCAGCGCGTCGGAGGTGATGATGTCCAGTGTCATGCGTCGAATCCCGGAGGCAGCAAATCGGGGGCGGGCGCGAGGGCCAGCGCTTTGAAAAGGGTTCCCATTTCTGAGGGCGAGGTCAACCGCTCAAATGCGGTCATATGCATGTCGCGGGCCGTGCCGCTCAGATTTCGCGCAAGCGCCTCGGCGCGGGCGGCGATACCGAGGCGGGCCAGGAGCGCGCCCTGCGGGATCATCTGTGAGGCGGCGATCCCGGCGGTTTCGGCGGCGAGGGCGAGGGCTTCGAAATCCACATGGGCGGTCAGGTCGGCCAGACCGGGGCGGGCGAGGGGATCGACGGACTCATGGGCTTCAAGCGCCTGGAACGTGTCGCCGAGACTGCGCCAATCGCCATAGTCGATGAAGATCGCCGCCCCGCCTTGGGCAAGGCGCGAGGCGATCTCCGCCACGATGGGTGCGGCTGCGGGGCAAATCTCGACAATGTCGCCTTCCTTGGTGTCCGAGAGACGATGCGCGAGGGCGGAAAAGGGCGTGGGGGCAGAGAGGCCGAGGGTCAGCGCGGCGTTCTTAAGTCCGACCTGCGTTTCCGCCCATCTGTCGCCCTTGCGGGTGAATTGCCGGATCGGCAGGGCGTCGAAGAACTCGTTGGCGATCAGCCAGAACGGGGCGTCGGGCAGGTCCGCGACCTGATCGCACCATGTCACCCCATAGCCTTCAAGCCGATCCTTCTGTGCCGCGCGCAAGGTGGGGGAGGCTTCGACGAGATGAAGCCGCATGGCGTCATGCATCCCCGGCACGCCTTTGGTCGCGCGCAGGATGTCGGCCATCAGCGTGCCGCGACCCGGGCCGAGTTCCGCAAGCGCAAAGGGCGAAGGCGCGCCCTGATCGAGCCAGCTTTGCGCAAGACACAACCCCAGAAGCTCACCGAACATCTGGCTGATCTCCGGCGCGGTGGTGAAATCGCCCGCCGTACCCAAGGGATCGCGCGTGGTGTAATAGCCATGCTCGGGATGGAGCAGGCATTCGGCCATATAGTCGGCCAGCGAGATTGGCCCAGTCTGGGCAATGCGGCGCGTCAGGATGTCTTTCAACGCGGTCATGAGCGTTTGGTGCGGAGCATGAAGAAGAGCCCGATCAGGATCATCGGCAGGGACAGGAGCTGCCCCATCTGCATCCCGAGGAAGATCATGCCATTTGGATTGGCGGCGGTGACGAATTGTGCGTCGGGCTGGCGGAAGAATTCGACAATGAAGCGAGAGACGCCATAGCCCGCAAAGAACAGCCCCATGATGAAGCCCGGTCGTTTGAACGCGTGGCCGAGCCAGACGAGGGCGAGGATCAGGGTGCCGAGAATCAGCCCCTCCATGCCCGCCTCGTAAAGCTGCGAGGGGTGGCGGGCACACAAGGGACCGACATTCGCGCAGGCCTGTGCGGCCTCACCCGGAAAGATCACCGCCCATGGCCCATCCCAAGGCTTGCCCCAAAGCTCGGCGTTCACGAAATTCGCGACCCGGCCCAGCAAAAGCCCCGGCGGTGTTGCCATGGCCAGAAGATCGCCAAGCGACAGAAGCGGTTTCTTGTGTTTCATGCCCCAGAGAAGTGCGGCGATGATGACGCCGAGAAAGCCGCCATGAAAGGCCATGCCGCCTTGCCAGACCATCGGAATTTCAATCGGGTGGCTCAGGTAATAGCCGGGTTTGTAGAACAGCACATAGCCCAGCCGCCCGCCGACAATGACCCCAAGGATCAGCCATGTCAGAAGATCCTCGAACTCCGCCTTGTTGAGCGGCGGCGTCTCATTGGCCCAGAGGCGTGTGGCCTTGAGTGTGCGCAGGATGAGGATCCAACCGATCAGGAACCCGCCGATATAGGCCAGCGCATACCAGTGCAAAGCGAAATGCACCGGTCCGAGGTCGATCTCGAACAGGGTGGGGGAGAGGTCTGGGAAATTCAGAACGGCAGGCAGACGTGTCAACATGAGCGCAACTGTCGCCACGCGGAGGCGGAAGTCAACCTTGTGATTTGCGCCCTCGCGCCCCATATAGGTCACAAGACATCACGAATGTGCCGGACGGAGCCAGACATGCAGACCCGCAACAAGATTCTCGACGATATTTCCCAACTCATGACCAATGCCATGGGCGTGGCGCAGGGTGCGAAAGACGAGGCTGAGACCGCTCTGAAGGGCGTCATGGACCGCTGGTTGGCAGATCGCGATTTCGTCACCCGCGAGGAATTCGACGCTGTGCGTGCCATGGCGCAGAAGGCCCGCGAAGAGAACGAGGAACTGAAAAAGCGCCTCGATGCGCTTGAGAGCAAGAAAAAAGCCTGATCCGGGCTTCGCCGTTTCGAACTGAAATGTGGACAGCGTAAGCCTCCCTTCCGGGGGGCTTTTTTCTGTCCACAGGGGGCTTTGTGGGGCTGGGGAAAATTTAAGCAACTTGTGGATGATCCCGGAATGCTGGGGATAACACAAATATTTCGCTTTACAGATTCGTCGCTTTCATCACACCATATCTGGTAAGGGGGGGTGAAATCCCATCGACCCTTAGAGCAGGCACCAAGTCTTAGTGGCCGCCACTGTGATGTCGCGTAGGGGGGATGTCGCACAGCCACGGGACGCAGACCAGAAGAGGCCCGTGAATGTCGCTTATTGAGCAGAGCTTTTCCACCGAAATTCACCCGATCGACTTGTGCGAGCACCTGTGTGAGTACAATGACTGGGAATTCGACCGTGTCGCCGAGGATCAGATCGCCATGGCGGTCGAGGGGCAGTGGCGCACCTATTCCATCACGCTCGCGTGGTCGGAATATGACGAAACCCTGCGTCTCATTTGCACCTTCGAGATGGAGCCGCCCGAAGAGAAGCTGCCGCAAATCTTCGACGTGCTGAACCGGGCCAATGACCAGATTTGGACCGGGGCCTTCACCTATTGGCACGAGCAGCGCCTGATGGTGTATCGCTACGGACTCGTCCTCTCGGGCGGTCAGATCGCCAGCCCCGAACAGGTCGACCGGCTGATCGGTGCGGCTGTGGGCGCCGCCGAGCGGTTCTATCCGGCCTTCCAACTGGTCGCATGGTCTGATCGTTCGCCCGAGGATGCCATGGATGTGGCGATCCGCGAGGCTTACGGACGCGCATAAGCGCCCGCGCGAAAACGCACGGCTCACCCGCGTTGCGCTTGGCCCGGTGATTGATAGAGTGCCCCCTGATGCCCTCAGGGGGCTTTTTATATGATATGATGACGGAGTGGATCATGGAGAATGTGAAAGCGCGCGGACTGGTGCTTTTGGGCTGCGGCAAGATGGGCTCGGCCATGCTCAAAGGCTGGCTCGACGGGGGATTGCCGCCCGGTTCCGTCACCGTGCTCGATCCAAAACCGTCGGAATGGTTGCAAGCGACCGGCGTGCATCTCAACACCGATCTGCCGGAGAACCCGGCCATCGTTCTCGTTGCGGTCAAGCCGCAGATGATGGGCGATGCCCTGCCGAAGCTTCAGGCGCTGGGCAATGGCACCACGCTGTTCCTGTCGGTGGCGGCGGGGATCACGCTGGCCACTTATGAGGGAATGTTGGGGGCGGAGACCCCCATCGTTCGGGCCATGCCGAACACGCCGGCGGCCATCGGGCGGGGCATCACCGGGATTATCGGTAATGCCAAGGCATCGAATGCCGATCTCGATCTGGCTGAAACCTTGTTGCGTGCCGTCGGGCAGGTGGTGCGTCTGGAAAATGAGGCTCAGATACGCGCCCTGACGGCGATTTCCGGCTGTGGCCCGGCCTATGTGTTCCACCTGATCGAGGTGATGGCCGCTGCAGGAGAAAAGGCCGGGCTTCCCGCCGGGATGGCGATGCAGCTTGCCAGGGCGACCGTGGGCGGGGCCGGACAACTGGCGGAAATGTCCGATGAAACCCCGGCACAACTGCGCATCAATGTGACCTCTCCAGGCGGGGTCACCGCCGAGGCGCTGAAAGTGCTCATGAATGAGGAGACGGGTTTCCCGGCACTGATGGAGCGCGCGGTGGAAGCGGCGATCAAACGCGATGAGGAACTGGCATGAGTGACGAAATCAGCTTCGACGATTTCCTGAAAGTGGACGTGCGCGTGGGGACCATCCTGCGCGCCGAACCCTATCCGGAAGCGCGCAAGCCCGCGATCAAGCTCTGGATCGACTTCGGCCCGGAGATCGGTGAAAAGAAATCCTCCGCCCAGATCACTGTGCATTACAGTCCCGAGGCCCTCGTTGGGCAACAGGTCATGACGGTGGTGAACTTTCCGCCGCGTCAGATCGGGCGCTTCATCTCGGAGGTGCTGGTGTTGGGTTTCCCGGATGAGAGCGGTGCCGTGGTTCTGGCGCGTCCTGACCTTGCGGTGCCGAATGGCGGGCGGCTGCACTGAGGTTTTCGCAGGGGGGGGGCGATGTCAGAGCGGAGGCTTTATGCCTCTGGTCTCTCTACTATGCATTAACCTTAATCTGATTAACCTTAATGCGTGGTCAGGGGGCTTAAGAGACTGTCAGAAAGCGCGGACAAATGCTTAACGCGCTGTCACAATTGACGCTCATCTCTGTCACAGTCTTTACCAAGGGGTAAACACGGACCTCAGCAATCGCCGACCGCCTCCCGCCAGTGCTTGCGACAAAGCGACACATAGCGCTCATTGCCGCCGATCTCGACCTGCGCGCCCTCGGTCAGCACCATGCCGCTTTCCGACATGCGCACGACCATCGTGGCCTTTTTGCCGCAATGGCAGATCGTGCGCACCTCGCGCATCTCGTCGGCCAGTGCCAGAAGGGCTGCGGAACCGGGGAAGAGATTGCCTTGAAAATCGACCCGCAGCCCGTAGCACATGACAGGCACGCGCAGATCGTCGACCACGCGGGCGAGTTGCCAGACCTGGTCCTTGGTGAGGAATTGGGCCTCGTCGATGAAGATGCAGGCGAGGTCGCCCTCGGCCAGACGGCGCTCGATCTTGGAGAAAAGATCCTCACCCTCTTCGAACGTGTCCGCGTCGGCTCCGATGCCGATCCGACTGCCGATCCGACCTTCTCCTGCACGTTTGTCGAACTTTGCGGTGATGAGATAGGTGTCCATCCCACGTTCGCGATAGTTGTAGGACGCTTGCAACAGGAGCGTGGATTTTCCCGCATTCATTGTCGAATATTGAAAGTAGAGCTTTGCCATGGCGACCATCTGCCAGATCGGGGGTGGGAGGATCAAGCGGTCTTGCGGCTATGCTCAGGAAAACCTGTCGGAAAATACGCCAAGCGTGACATCAGTTCATGAAAACGCGCACGGGTGGAAGTCGGAAAAAAAGCGCACACTCATTACAAGAACCCGGCTGATGCCCGCAAGGGCTAGGGGATGAGGGAGCCGGAAACGTACACTTGAGAACCAGACTTTCTTCCCTGAAACGACTTCCACCCGACCCGGTACTGTTGCACCGGATACTCGTTCTGCTCCTGCGATGGCAGGTACGCTCTTGTATGTCATGCGAAAATCGGGAATTTAATGGGAAATGGTAAAGTGAATTCCCCATCTGGGGGCGTTGAGGGTTAGGGACACGGGTTATGGACGCAGCCGGAACATATTTAAAAAAGCACACCGAGGCTTTGGTCAAGGATGTGGGATTGGAGGCCGCCTGTGCGCTGACGGGTAAGTCGAAGGCGACGCTGGGGCGGTATTATTCGACTGCCGAGGAGCATTCAGACCGCTTTATACCCGTCGATGCCGTGGCCCAGCTTGAGGCTGCGGCGAGCTATCCGCATGTCACCTCAGCTCTGGCCGAGCTCAAAGGCATCGCGCTGTCCTACGATGCGGCCCGTAATGAGAATCCGAAACAGGGTGGGGTGAATGCCGACGTGGTCGCCCTGTCGCAGCGTTTTGCCATGTTGATGGCGGAATATTCCGATGCGATTGAGGACGGGATCATCACCATCAATGAGGCCAAACGCCTTTTGCGTGAAACACTTGAGTTGCAACAGGTGTTGATCAACATGAAGCTGCATCTGGAGCACGAAGCGACCTGAGACACCGGATCGACGGCGACCAGAAAGCGTAAAAGGCGGCTCTTGGGGCCGCCTTTCCTTATCTTCTGTTATCCTCGCGACCTTTGGCGCTGCGGGCGCCCGCCAGCGGGCCGCCCCGATCCTTTCGACCCGCCGGGTTTGTTTGGGCGACCACCGCCAGAAGTGCCACCGGGTTTGCCACCACGCGCCCCGCCGCCACGGCGACCTTGGGGTTTGGGCTTCGGCTGCGCCTTCTGATCGTCCGCGGCCCAAGAGGCCTTGGTCGCTACGGGAATGCGCAGCTTCATCACCTTCTCGATGGCACGAAACTCGTCCAGCTCGGTCGGCGAACAGAAAGCCACCGCCTTGCCGTCCCGTCCCGCGCGCGCCGTGCGCCCGATCCGGTGGACGAAGTTTTCCGGCACGTTCGGCAATTCGAAGTTGTAGACGTGACGCACCGCCGGGATGTCGATGCCGCGTGCGGCCACGTCGGTGGCGACCAGCACCTTGATCTGACCGCTCTTCGCCGCCGCCAGCGTGCGTTCGCGTTGGCCCTGCGACTTGTTGCCGTGGATGGACCCGGCCTCGAACCCGTCACGGACGAGGTTTTTCGCCAGCCGCTCTGCCCCGTGCTTGGTTCGGGCAAAGACCAATGCCAGTTCGTCGGAGTGATCGCAGAGCAGTTCCTTGAGCAGCTCGAATTTCTCCGGCTGCGGGATGAAATGTACCTCCTGCTCGATCTTGTCGGCGGCCTTGCCCGGAGGCGAGACCTCGATGCGCACGGGGGAGGTGAGATAGCTCTGGGCGATCTCGTTCATTTCCTTGTTCATCGTGGCGGAGAACAGCATGGTCTGCCGCTCTTTCGCGAGCATCGGCACCAGTTTCCGGAGCGCATGGATGAAACCCATGTCGAGCATCTGGTCGGCCTCGTCCAAGACGAGGAAGGTGGTTTCATCAAGCCGCACGGCCTTGCGGTCGATCAGGTCGATGAGACGACCCGGTGTCGCGACGAGAATGTCGGTGCCACGCTCCAGTCGGTTGATCTGGGCGTTGATCGACACACCGCCGACGACGCGGTTGAGCTTGAGGTGCGAACCCTTGATGAAAGGAAAGAGCCCGTCGGCGATCTGGTTCACCAACTCGCGGGTAGGGGCGAGGATCAGTGCCCGCACAGTCTTCGGCGACGGTTTCGAACCGTCGGAAAACGCCATGTGCAAAAGCGGCAGGCCGAAAGCGAGCGTCTTGCCCGTGCCGGTCTGCGCCAGCCCCATTACGTCGCGCCCGTTCATCACTTCGGGAATGGCGCGGGCCTGAATGGGGGTCGGGGTCTCGATGTTGATTTCTTTCAAGACATCGAGCAGCTTCGGCTTGAGGCCGAGCATGGAAAAATCAGTCATATACGTCCTTTGGTGGGCAGACCCACACGCGAAAACGCCGCCCGTCGGGCTGGCGCGGTTTGGTCGCGGAAAAGGTCACCGGAGAGGGCCACATGCCCGCCCCGTCTTTCCGCCGGACCCCTGCGTGATATGGGAACCTGTGGGCGCTCTATGCGGCCCGTCATCCGTCACCTGAAGCGCCTGCCTGAAACGGTCTGTGCGCGGCTGCTCACGCGGCAGCATGGGGTGTCGGATGGATGCCAAATGAGGGAGAGTGGGGGAGAAGTCAAGAGATTTGCTGCACTCGCAAAAGAATAGAGGCCCCGCGTGAGCGGAGCCTGTCTCGTTCGGTCGTGCGGAGCGATTTCAAACGTCCTGCAAACTCAGCACTTCGATGTCCCCTTCCAGCCGGGCCTTGATCGCCATGGCGGCGGCGTGGCTGGCGGCGGCGGTGGTGAAGTACGGGATCTTGTCGTAGAGCGCGACGGAGCGGATCTCGCGGCTGTCTTCCAGCGCCTGATTGCCCTCCGTCGTGTTCAGTACCAACGCGATCTCGCCGTCCTTCATCATGTCGACGATGTTCGGGCGGCCCTCATAGACCTTGTTGACGACCTGGCTGGCAATGCCTTGTTCCTTGAGGAACTTGGCCGTGCCACGGGTCGCGACGATCTCGAAACCGAGGTCCACAAGCGTTTGCATCGCCTCGACCATCTTCGGTTTCTTGTCGTAGTTTTTCACCGACAGGAACACCTTGCCCGAGCGCGGCAGATCGGTGCCAGCGCCCATTTGCGACTTGAGGAAGGCGCGGGCAAAGCTCTTGTCGGCCCCCATGACCTCACCTGTCGAGCGCATTTCCGGCCCGAGGATCGTATCGACACCCGGGAAACGGGCGAAGGGCAGCACGGCTTCCTTGACCGCATAGCGCCCGGTGCTTGCCGGATCGACCAGTTCGAACTGATCGAGTTTTTCACCGGCCATGAGACGGGCGGCGATGGAGGCGATCGGGCTGTTCACCGCTTTCGCAACGAACGGCACGGTCCGGGAGGCGCGTGGGTTCACCTCGATGAGGTAGATCACATCGTCCTTCACCGCATATTGCACGTTCATCAGGCCCACGACGTTCAGGGCGAGGGCAAGTGCCTCGGTCTGGCGTTTCAGTTCTTCGATGATCTCGGGCTTGAGCGAGTAGGGCGGCAGGGAACAGGCGCTGTCCCCGGAGTGCACGCCCGCTTCCTCGATGTGCTGCATGATGCCGGCCACATGGACTTTCTCGCCATCGCACAGCGCATCGACGTCCACCTCGGTCGCACCCGACAGGTAGCTGTCGAGAAGCACCGGGCTGTCGCCGGACACCACAACGGCGTCGCGGATGTAGCGCTTGAGGCCGTCCATGTCGCGCACGATCTCCATCGCACGACCGCCCAGAACGTAGGACGGGCGAATGACCAGCGGGAAGCCGATGTCGGATGCGATTTCAATGGCTTCGTCGTCGGAATGTGCGATGCCGTTGTGCGGCTGCTTGAGGTCGAGACGGTTGACGAGGTCCTGGAAGCGTTCACGGTCCTCGGCAAGGTCGATGGCATCCGGCGTGGTGCCGAGGATCGGAATGCCTTCGGCTTCCAGCGCATTGGCGAGTTTCAGCGGGGTCTGGCCGCCGAACTGCACGATCACGCCATGCAGCGTGCCTTTTTCCTGCTCGACACGCAGGATTTCCATGACGTGCTCGAAGGTGAGCGGCTCGAAATAGAGACGGTCGGAGGTGTCGTAGTCGGTGGACACGGTCTCCGGGTTGCAGTTCACCATGATCGTCTCGTAACCCTGTTCGGTCAGCGAGAAACAGGCGTGACAGCAGCAATAATCGAACTCGATCCCTTGGCCGATCCGGTTCGGACCGCCGCCGAGGATGACGACTTTCTTGCGCTCGGAGGGGCGCGCCTCGCATTCCACCTCGCCCATCATTGGCATTTCATAGGTGGAGTACATATAGGGCGTCTGCGCCTCGAATTCGGCGGCGCAGGTGTCGATGCGTTTGAACACGGCGGTGACGCCAAGGTTGTGACGTGCACGGCGCACATTGGCCTCGTCGCGGCCGGTCAGTTTGGCCAGACGCGCGTCCGAGAAGCCCATCATCTTGAGCTTGCGCAGGCCCTCTTCGGTGACCGGAAGGCCGTCCTTCCTGATCTCGCATTCGGCAACCATGATCTCGCGGATACGGGCCAGGAACCACGGGTCGAAGCTGTTGATCTCGTTGATCTCTTCGTCGGTGAAACCGAACCGCATGGCCTGTGCGATCACCCGAAGACGATCCGGCGTGGCCTTGGCCAGTTCGCGTGTCACACTCTTGTCGATCATCTGCTGGGCGTCCGCGTCGGCACCAAGGAAAATGCGCGGCAGGCTCTCCTCAGTTCCGTCCGCCTCTACGATCTGCGAGGGCTTCGGCATGTCCGGAAGTTCGATTTCGTCAAAGCCCGTGAGGCCCGTCTCCATCGAGGCCAGAGCCTTCTGCATCGATTCGTGGAAGGTCCGGCCGATGGCCATCGCCTCGCCCACGGATTTCATCGCGGTGGTGAGTTCGGGTTTTGCGCCGGGGAATTTCTCGAAGGCAAAGCGGGGGATCTTGGTCACGACATAGTCGATGGTCGGCTCGAAGGACGCGGGTGTCACCTTGGTGATGTCATTGTCCAGCTCATCGAGCGTGTAGCCCACGGCGAGTTTCGCGGCGATCTTGGCGATCGGAAAGCCCGTCGCCTTGGAGGCCAGCGCCGAGGAGCGCGATACGCGCGGGTTCATTTCAATGACGACCATGCGCCCGTCGGCAGGGTTCACCGCCCATTGCACGTTGGAGCCGCCGGTTTCCACGCCGATTTCGCGCAGCACGTTGATCGAGTGGGTCCGCATGATCTGGTATTCTTTGTCGGTCAGCGTCAGCGCCGGGGCGACGGTCACGGAATCGCCGGTGTGTACACCCATCGGGTCCACGTTTTCGATGGAACAAACGATGATGGCGTTGTCCGCCTTGTCGCGCACCACCTCCATCTCGAATTCCTTCCACCCAAGAAGGCTTTCATCGACGAGAATCTGTGCGACGGGGGAGGCTTCGAGACCCGAGCGGCAGATTTTCTCATAGTCGTCGCGGTTATACGCCACGCCACCGCCGGTGCCGCCGAGCGTGAAGGCGGGACGGATGATCGCCGGAAGACCGATGTGCTCCAGCGCCTCCATGGCGATTTTCATACCCGCAGCAATATCATAGGTGCCGTTCTCGCGTTTCGGGGCGGCAACGATGTCCGCCTTCGGGTTCTCGATGCCGAGACGATCCATCGCCTCGCGGAACAGTTTGCGGTCCTCGGCCATCTCGATGGCCTCGCGCTTGGCGCCGATCAGTTCGACGTTGAATTTATCTAGAACGCCCATGTCGGCAAGCGCCAGAGAGGTATTGAGGCCAGTCTGACCGCCCATGGTCGGCAAAAGCGCGTCGGGGCGTTCTTTCTCGATGATCTTGGCGACAATCTCGGGCGTGATCGGCTCTATATAGGTCGCATCCGCCATATCCGGGTCGGTCATGATCGTCGCCGGGTTCGAGTTGACGAGGATGACCCGGTAGCCCTCTTCGCGCAGCGCCTTGCAGGCCTGAGCGCCGGAGTAATCGAACTCACAGGCCTGCCCGATGATGATCGGCCCCGCACCAATGATCATGATGGAGGAAATATCGGTTCTCTTCGGCATGGCAGACCCCGGCAATATGTTGAGCAGCTTTGGCGCGTGTCTAGCAAGGCGCGCGCAAATTGTCGTGGGTTATAGTCATGCGAACGCGAGGTTCAAGCCCCATACGGGTTCGATCCAAGAAAATGCGGTTTTGATAGGGAGACGCAGATGTTCAGGGGCGTGAAGGGCGCAGAACAAAAAGCGTAAGAGGATAAAGCATGGCCAGCGGAGGCAGAAGCGTTGCCATGAAACGGACGTTGTATGGCAGAAGCGTGGAGTAGAGCGGATAAGAGAAAAGTAAGGCGAAGGCTGCAACCCAACACCATGCCACCGGCGGCGACGTCAGTGTGAATAGAACAGGCAAAAGCGCCAATGCCAGAACAAAGTAATGCCCCCAGGACAGTGGGCCGAACATTGCAATGAGGAGCGATAGAGCGAGCCAGATTTGAGGTTCACTCATCGCGTGGCGTTTGAGTGCCAGCCAACCCGCACCTGCAAGCAGGCATAGTTTTGGCAGAAGTTCGATCCATTGCGGAGCGTCGAGGATTGGAATTGCGACATTGGTACCATCGGGGATCACGCCTCCGGTGGCCAGTTGGTGCAATTGGTAGAGCAGGATTTCGAGCGAATAATTGACCTTTGTATATACCACCATGGCGTTGATTTCGCTGAGGCGGGCGAGCATGGCGAAATGTGCTTCGGGGCCGCTGATCAAAAGTGACAGTGCCAGCAGGAGAATGCCGCCCAAGGTCATTGCAATGGCCGCACGCCAATTGCCCTTGAGCAGGAAGATCAGTCCGAAAAGCGCGGGTTGCAATTTGATCGCGGCGGCAAGGGCCAGTAGCAATCCTGCGGTGACCGGTCGCCCTCTGAGCGAGGCCAAAGCACCCAGCAAGGTGAGGAAAGTCACAGTGATCTGGGGCTGGTTTTGGATGATCGCCCCGAGGCCGGGGGCCGACACGGCCAAAATGATTGTCCCGATAGGGGGCCACTGTCTCAGGGATGGCGCCTCGGGGCGAGCGATCTGCCAGCCGAGGTAAGGCATTGTCGCCAGCATCGCCAATTGAAGGACAAGAACAATGTTGAAGAACGTCGTGGGCGCCATCACCTCTGTCAGCGGCGCCATAAGATGCGCCCAGATTGGTGGGTAGAGGTAGGGCAGGATCACCTTATCCGCGTGACCAATTTGTTTCGCCAATGGAACCCATTCGGTCGGTGTGCCCGCTGTGAAAAAATTCGGAGGAGCGGCATAGATCGCTTCCGGATGGCCTGCGGCCACGCTCTTGCCTGCCATGTAGAGTGCCGAAAGGTCTGGTTGCCATTGGTTCCAGAACATCGCTGCGAAAAAATAAACGAACAAAAATCCGATCAAAATCACAAAAATCGTCGCTATCTTGTCGTGATTGGCTTCGGCAAGACCACGTTGAGGATCGGGGCTCAAATGCATGGAAAAGGCCTAACTTGTAACTGCATGGAAAGGCATGGATTTTCAGAGCCTTTTCTCTTCATGTCGAGCTTGCCCGACTATAACGTGTCGCGCAAGCGGGTCTTCTTGCCCCCTCAGAAGTGATCGTTACCCCAGCAAGGCTTGACTTTCCGCTCTCAGGCGAGTGTATCAGCGCGAGCGACTACGACCGCCCAAAATGCCGCCCAAGATACCAAAGGGACCTGATCATGCACGTCTACCGCAGCCATACCTGCGCCGAACTGAACCAATCCAACGTGGGCGACACCGTGCGCCTGTCCGGCTGGGTGCATCGCATCCGGGATCACGGCGGCATTCTCTTCGTCGATCTGCGCGACCATTACGGTATGACGCAGGTGCTTTGCGACCCGGACAGCCCGGTGTTTTCCGCGCTGGAAAAGGTGCGTTCCGAATGGTGTATCCGCATCGACGGCACGGTGAAGGCGCGTGACCCGGAACTGGTGAACCCGAAACTCCCGACGGGCGAGATCGAGGTGTTTGTGCGCGATCTCGAAGTGTTGGGTTCCGCAAAAGAGCTGCCGTTGATGGTGTTCGGCGATCAGGAATACCCGGAAGAGACCCGTCTCAAGTACCGTTACCTCGACCTGCGCCGGGAGCAGATGCAGAAGAACATGGTGATGCGCTCTCAGGTTGTTGCCGATCTGCGCCAGCGCATGTGGGCCAAAGGTTTCAACGAATTCCAGACGCCGATTATCACCGCCTCGTCGCCCGAGGGTGCGCGCGATTTTCTCGTGCCGTCCCGTCTGCATCCGGGTAAATTCTACGCCCTGCCGCAGGCGCCGCAGCAGTTCAAACAGCTTCTGATGGTGTCGGGTTTCGACAAATATTTCCAGATCGCGCCGTGCTTCCGCGATGAGGACCCGCGCGCCGACCGTAGCCCGACCGATTTCTATCAGCTCGACATGGAAATGTCCTTTGTCACGCAACAGGACATCTTCGACGTCATGGAGCCGGTGATTGCCGACATGTTCGACCGCTTCGGCAAGGGCCGCAAGGCGAACCGCGACTGGCCGCAGATCTCCTATCGCGATTCCGCGCTGTGGTACGGCACCGACAAGCCGGACCTTCGCAACCCGATCAAGATGCAGGACGTTTCCGAGCATTTCCGCGGCTCCGGTTTTGCGATCTTTGCGAAACTCTTGGAGCAGGAGGGCAATGAGGTCCGCGCCATTCCGGCTCCGAAAGGCGGTTCGCGCAAATTCTGCGACCGGATGAACAAATTCGCCCAACAAGAGGGCCTGCCGGGGATGGGGTATATCTTCTGGCGCGAAACCGACGGTCAGATGGAAGCCGCCGGGCCACTCGCCAAAAACATCGGCCCGGAGCGCACGGAGGCGATCCGCCAGCAGCTGGGTCTCGAAGTGGGCGATGCGGCCTTCTTCCTGGGAGGGAAACCCAAATCCTTCGAACGTGTGGCTGGCAAGGCCCGGACCGTGATCTGGGAAGAGACGCCGAAAGCGCCCGAGGACGAAAACTGGCGTGATCAGTTCATGTTCGCCTGGATCGTCGATTTTCCGATCTATGAGCAGGACGAAGAGACCGGAAAAATCGACTTCGAGCACAACCCGTTCTCCATGCCGCAGGGCGGGATGGAGGCTCTCGAAGGCGATCCGCTCAAGGTGCTCGGCTGGCAGTATGATTTGGCCTGTAACGGCTACGAGCTTGTGTCCGGCGCGATCCGGAACCATAAACCGGAGATCATGTTCAAGGCGTTTGAGCTTGCGGGCTATGGCAAGGATGAGGTCGAGAAACGCTTTGGCGGTATGGTCAACGCCTTTCAATACGGTGCCCCGCCGCACGGCGGTTGCGCGCTTGGCATCGACCGCGCGGTGATGATCCTTGCCGATCAGGAGAACATCCGCGAAGTGATGCTCTTCCCGATGAACCAGCGTGCCGAAGACCTGATGATGGGCGCGCCCTCGGAGCCGACCAACGAACAACTCCGTGAGCTGAACCTGCGGGTTATTCCGGCGGAGCAATAACGCTTCGGACGGACAGAACAAAAGGCGCGGAGAGCGATCTTCGCGCCTTTTTCGTTGGGAGGAGCTTCGGGTTTCGGTGGATTACACCACCTTGCGCGGTTCGATCCGGCTCTGAACCAGTCCGGCAATGCGCGCAACATCGGAGCCGTAGGACATGCCGTTTTCACGATGGTAGGCGAGGGCCTTCGCCGCAATCTCCATCTCCGTATCCCCCGCCGTGCGCGCCACGCCACCCAGAAATTGTGCGATGTAATCCAAAAGGTTTTCGCCGCCATTGGTGGTCAGAAGATCGGCAATATGCACGAAATCGTCCTGAAGCGCGATCGGATCTGGAGTGATCTCGTCAGAACTGACGGCATGAAGCCCAACGGGCTGCACCCCTCCGGGCAGGCACGAGAGCACGCATTCCTGAAACGTCCCGAGCGAGGAAATCGGTTTCTCGATGAACCCGTCGGCACCGGCGGCCACCGAAAGCGCCTCGGCCCCGCTGTCGCCGGACATGCCGAGCAGAACGTCGACACGGGGACGGGCATGGGACAGCTCGTCAATCAGGTCCGCGCCGGAACCGTCCGGCAGGCCGAGGTCGACGATCACCACATTCGGGCGATAGACCCGCAGATGTTTGCGCGCGGCACTCAGACTGTCGGCACGTCGGATGCGTGCCCCCGAACGCAGACACAGAAGGCGCATCGCCTCGGAGGCAAAACGGCTGTCCTCCACCACGAGCACAGTAAGGCCCAGAAGCGGGCGGGCGGCGGTCGGCATCGGCGCGACCATCAGGCTGTCGAAATCGTCGGTCATTTCATGAGCTCCATCCAGTGCGACTCGGATTAAAGCGCGAAAGAGGTGAATGAGCGGTTAACCCTGCGCCGCCTGCGTCAATGTGAGCGCAATCAGCGCCGGCCCCTCTTGCGGCAACCCCCGGTGCGGGCGATAAGCGGGCAAGCAACCCATCTGGAGGAGAGAAACATGATCGGTCGTCTCAACCACGTCGCCATTGCCGTGCCGGATCTTGAGGCCGCATCCGCGCAATATGCGAACACGCTCGGCGCGAAGGTGAACCCGCCGCAGGATGAGCCGGACCATGGCGTGACCGTTGTGTTCATCGAACTGCCGAATACCAAGATCGAATTGCTCTATCCGCTGGGCGAAAACTCCCCGATCCAGGGCTTTCTCGACAAGAACCCGGCGGGGGGTATTCACCACATCTGTTACGAGGTGGACGACATCCTTGCCGCCCGCGACAAGTTGAAAGAAGAGGGCGCGCGCGTTCTCGGGACGGGGGAGCCGAAAATCGGCGCCCATGGCAAGCCGGTGCTGTTCCTGCATCCGAAAGATTTCAATGGCTGCCTGATCGAGCTGGAACAGGTCTGATGGCGCTCACCTCGGCTATCGTCCTTTATGCGGTGACATGGTTCATGACCATGCTCGTCGCCCTTCCCATCGGGTTGAAAACACAGGGTGATCTGGGGGAGAAGGTCGAGGGCACCCATGACGGGGCACCCGCGAATTACAACCCGAAGCGCAAGGCGCTTTGGGTGACCATTGTCGCCACAGTGATCTGGGCCCTGCTGGTTGTGGTGATCCTGTCGGGCTGGGTGAGCTGGCACGATCTCGACTGGACCGCAAAACTGCCCTCAGTGGCCGACAGTTGATCCGCGCAGCGCGCCGCCTTCCAGCCGCATGAACATATGGGTGAAGGTGGCCGCGCCCAGCACCGGAATGAGCAGGTTCACGAGCGGGATCGACAGCGGGATCGCCATCAGCGCACCCGCCAGCCAGATCTCCGGCATATGGCGTTTGCGGGCGGCCTTCGCGCCTTCGCGCCCGAGCCTGCGCATGGCGACCATCTGGAAATATTCGCGTCCGAGCAGGAAGCCGTTCAGCGCCCAGAAGATCACGGGCGCGGCGATGTTGAGGATCAGGTAGAGCACCAGAGCGATCAGGTTGGCGGCGAAAATGACGCCGAGAAAGCCCAGAGAATCCAGAAGCATGTCGGAAAACGACTGGCGCGGCACTTCGGGCAGTCCGGGATAGTGCACATCCTCGACCGCGTCCGAGACCTCTTCGAGGAAGAGACCGGTGAAGGCGGAGGCGACGGGGACCATCAGGAAGACCGACAGTCCGATCATCAGAAAGAACGAGCCAATGGACAGCGCGTTGTCGACCCATGTGATTTCGCCGACCAACGGCAGGGTGAAGGTGTCGGGGACAAACATGCCGATGACCCAGACGAAGACCAGATAGATCGCCACCAGAAGCGCGACGGTCAGGCCGATCCCCTTGAGCAGAACCGATTGAAATCGCTTGTCTCCAAGCTGGCCGAGGGCTTTTGTGAAATCACTGAGCATCACGCATCCATCCATGTGACGATGGTGGAAAGGTCGGGGCGCGGGCGCTCCGGCGGGGCGATGGTTTCGCTGCCGATGTGAATGAGGCCCGCGATGCTCTCATGTGAGGCGAGACCGAGACCCTTCTCGCAAAATTCCCGGTCGAACGACGCCCAGCCCGACAGCCAGTTGGCGCCCCATCCGGCGGCGAGGGCGGCGTTCAGGAGCGAAAGGCATACTGCGCCTGCGGAATAGAGTTGCTCGATTTCCGGCACCTTGTCGCTCTCTTTCGGGGAGAAAACTACGGCGACGGCGAGATCGGCATCGGCATATTGACGATAGGTCTTTTCGATCTTCTCCTCGGCGATCTTGTTCTTTTCCGCCAAAGGTTTGATCATCTCGGAAAGGCGTGTGAGCGCCGCTTTCTCCAACACGATGAAACGCCATGGTTCGAGTTTGCCATGATCCGGCGTGCGCGCCGCCGCCGTAAGGATTGGCATCAGCGCCTCGCGATCCGGCACGGGGGCGGTGAGTGTCTTGGCGGGGCGGGAGCGGCGGGTGAGGAGGAAGTCGAGCGCGGCGGGATTGGGAGCGGGCATGGGGGACCTTTCATCTGCGGGTCAAAGCCTTTTGCAATTCCTCTGCGGCAAGGAGAAGTTGCAAAAGGCCCCGAACATAAAAACGCTTTAGCCAACATGTCGTCATTTTTGCCGGTGAATTCAACCGCTCACATGGTAAAGGGAGGCATGGATAAAGCGGAATTGAAAACGGCTCTTGAGGCGGCGGTCACGGAGGGGCATCTGGCGGTGCGTGTGACGCCGAAGGCCTCGCGCAATGCGGTGACGGTCGAGGAGGGGCAGGTGCGGGTCTATGTGACCACGGTGCCGGAGGGCGGCAAGGCGACGAAAGACGTGATCAAGCTCTTGGCGAAGGCCATGGGACGGGCGAAAAGCGCGCTGGTTCTGGTGCGGGGCGAGACCGCTCGGGACAAGGTGTTCCGGGTGGACTGAGAGCAGGTCTCACTCCTCCACGGGTGTGAGGCGATACGCCCCCTCGGGAAGATCGAGGGCCGCCCCCAGATCCCGGAGCTGTTGCAGCGAGAACGTCACTTTATGCACCCGGTCGGTGCGCGGATCGTGCTGTTCCACGGTCACGCATTCCGCAAAGGCCGAGATGATGACATCTTCCTGAAGAGGGGCTTCGCCCTCATCGACAATGGTGACGATGGTCGCGTCGAAATCGTGTTCGATGGTAAACATGGCACGATGCTGCACCTGCCGCAGGACAAAAGCAAGAGGGATGGCGACAGGACTTTTGTGGTTTTGCGGCCACATTTCGTTTGGCGGATGAATGGTTGATAAAATAACTCAGATAATGGGGCTTGCATTGCGGTGAGGGGCCTGATTTCTGCTGGCACAGCCAGTTGAACGCGAGCCGCTTACATCCGGGTAGAGAGCTACCGGAAGGTGGTTGCGTCCGTAATTCTGTCCTGTGTTTGTGCTCCCGTACCGCTCTGTATCGCCTGTTTCCTTCCGGCGATGGGGATGTGCGGTACACTTACGCGTTCTCGAACGGGTCGCCCGGATGTCGTCTGTCATTGTCAAACGTATCTACCGGAGACGCTTATGTTATTGCTCCCCCCTAAAACCATCTCCCTGTCCCGAAGGCTGTTGTTGTGTACGGCCGCTTTCGCCACCGTGCCTTTCGCGCTCTCAGCGCAGGAAGATACGATCCTACTCGATGAGATTGTCGTTTCGACCGCATCGGGCATCACCACCACGGTTCAGGATGCTCCCGCTTCCGTGACCGTCATCGACCAGGAGACCATTGCTGCCGAAGGCGCGCGCGATGTGAACGATCTTCTGCGTCAGGTGCCGGGTCTCAATCTGACCCGTGGCAATGACGGCATTTCCCAAGTGTCTTTCCGGGGGATTTCAGCAAGCCGGACGCTGATCTTGGTGGATGGCAGACGGATCAGCACCGGAAAAAGTTTTGCACGTCATTATCAGGGCGACCTGAATGTCGTGCCTCTCGATGCCATTGAACGGATCGAGGTCGTGCGCGGGCCGATGTCCACGCTTTATGGCTCCGATGCCATGGGCGGTGTCGTCAATATCATCACCAAGAAGCCCACCGGGGACTGGTCTGGCTCGATCACGACGGATTTCGGTTTCGGGGAAGCCTCCACGACCGGGGACAACCGTCAGATTTCCGGTTATGTCAGCGGTACGCTGAGTGAGACGGTCGATGTGGAGTTTTGGGGGAAGGTGTCCGAACGCGATGCGCCGGATGCCTTTACATATCTGGACAATACTGGCGCCGAGGCTTCCGTTTACGGATCGGACGGCTCGTCGTCGAACGAGATCGGCGCCCGTCTGACATGGCGTCCGAACGGGGTGCTTGAATGGGGTTTCGAGGCGACCACCGGGCAGGAGAAATACCTCGCTTCCGAAGGCGGGCACGCCACCAACAATATCGACCGTGACAGCTATGCCATTACGAACGAATGGCATCTCGGGGCGGGCACCCTGTCCAGCTACTTGCGCTATGAGGACAGTTCGAACGCCTCCTGGAGCGACCCGTCCTGGGGCGATCCGATCACCTATGAGACCATCACGTTCGAGACTCGTTACAGTGCCGAGGCGCTGCTCGGCGGCAAGACTTTCGGATACACCGTCGGTGGGACCATTGCGAAAGACGAGTTGAGCGATCCCGCCACGAACCGCGATGGCGCTTTGATCGAAGGCGACGTGGTGACCGGTGCGCTTTATGCCGAAGGCCGGTTCGATGTGACCGATGCCCTGACCCTGACCGCTGGTTTGCGCTATGACAATCATGAGAACTTCGGGGATCATTTCACGCCGCGCCTCTATGCCAACTACGATTTTGGCAACGGGCTGGTGCTCAAGGCCGGATATGCGCAGGCCTTCGTCGCTCCGGATCTGCGGGCCCTGAATCCGAACTACCGGATGGCCTCGCGGGGCAATGGCTGTAAGCCGTATCCGGGGCCGTGCATCATCTATGGCAACCCGGATATCGAACCGGAGACCTCGGACAATTACGAAATCGGTCTGAACTATCAGGGCGGGGCGTTCAATTGGGAGCTGACGGCCTTTTACAACGATATTCAGGACATGATCGGGGCCCGTAAAACCGGTGAGACCGATGCTGATAGCGGGTTCGCTATTTTCGAACGGACCAATATCGAAAGCGGGAAGACCGCAGGTATTGAAGGTGGTTTTACCTTTGACGTGAGTGAGAACCTTACCTGGAACAGCTCGTTCACCTATCTGGCGAAATCGGAATTCAAATACGAAAGCCTCGATCACGCTTTCCCGATGGCGACGACTCCGAAATGGAACATCACCACGGGGGCGAGCTGGAGTGCGAATGATCGTCTGACCTTGTCGGGCAACGTGACCTATGTCGGCAAGCAGATCGGCTATGTTACCGAAGACGAACTGAGCGCAGAGGAGGCCAGGGCGGTGCCGGCCGGACAGAACAAGGATCCGTATTTCCTTGTCGATGTGGCAATGGCTTACGATCTGACGGACACGACGCGGTTGAATGTCGGGATCGACAACCTGTTCGATGAGCAACCGGCTGACGAAACCTCGTATCGCGAGAATGGCCGGTTGTTCAAGCTGGGTCTGACCACGCGGTTCTGAGGCGCACCGCCTGACGAATACCAAAAACAGCCGGGGCGCGCGGACAATCGCGCCCCGGTTTTTTGATGCGGTTTCATGTGAGGCCCACAGGCTCGTGACTGGTCAGGGCGTGTGCGTGGGAGTACATACAGGCTGAGGTACGACTGGGAGATGAACATGTATCGTGCAGGTCTTTCTGTTCTGGTGGCGCTGGTGCTTGCGGGTTGTGTGGAGACTACCTCTGCGCCGGTGTCTGTCCCGCCTGCCTATGAGCCGACGGAGGTGTCGCAAGGTGCGCGCTCCATGACGGTCGCCGATTTCACGCGGGTTGTTTCGCGTGTCGAGCCGGTGGCCGAACGGGAATGCCGTAACCGTACCAACGGGGCCAATTGCGATTTCAGGATCGTGGTGGAAAACGACCCGAGTGCGCCCGCCAACGCCTGGCAGACGCTGGACAAATCGGGGAGGCCGGTGCTGACCTTCACGGTTGCGTTGATCGCGGAGGTGCAGAATGCCGACGAACTGGCCTTTGTCATGGGGCATGAGGCGGCGCATCACATTTCGGGCCATATCGCGCGCAGTCAGGAGAAGGCGCTGACCGGCGCGCTTCTGGGCGGTGTGTTGATTGCCGCGATGGGGGGCGATGCCAGTGCGATCAGCAGTGCCCAGGACATCGGCGCGACCGTGGGCGCGCGCAGCTACTCGAAGAGTTATGAGCTTGAAGCCGATCAGCTTGGCACGGTGATCGCCTATAACGCGGGCTACAACCCGGTGCGCGGCGCGGCCTATTTTACCCGCATCCCCGATCCGGGAGACAAGTTTCTTGGGTCGCACCCGCCGAATGCCCAACGGATCGAGACCGTACGCCGGACCATGGCGACACTCTGATTTTACGCTGCGATAACGCTGGTTCTTCTTTGGAGCCGGGCATGGATCAGAGCAAAATGGAACAGGTTGCTCCAGAAGCACGGACGCTGCCCAAGATTCGGGGCAGTGCGGTTGTCTTGTTCGGACGTCCGGTGTGAGACTTTCGAAAAAGGCGTAAACAGCGCCTTAATTTTCGCCATGAAAGTCTCCAATCGGAGGAGAATCGGCTCGGAAACCCCTAATTGATCAGGATCAAGGTTGGTTCGGGGCCTGCGTGGTCTCTTTCCTGCGGGATGTGAAACGCATGGATCGGAGGCTGTCATGACCGGAACCAAAGGCTACGAGGCGCATGAGCGTCTGATGAACCGTATGGCGCGCACGCTTGGTGTCGATTTCGACGAGTTGATGCAACGCGGGCAATGTGACGAGGCGGTGATGGAAAACCGCGTGCATCGTTGCATGGGGTGTACCGAGCCGGAGGCCTGCGAGGTCTTTCTGGCCGGGCATGAGGACGGGGCGGAATTTGCACCGGCCTATTGCCGTAACAAGAACGATCTGGAACGCCTCGCTGCGGAGTGAGCCGTTGGAAGGAACTATGGAGGACGAGATGATGACGGATACGCTGCTGCGCCCGGGGGAGGCCTGCTTGATGCATGGCATGGCAGAACGCCTTGGTGCCGATGTGGTACGCGCCGCCGCATCCGGGGAGATCGCCCCGGAAGAGTTGTCCCGTATGGAAACAAGCTGCGCGCAATGTACGCAGCACGATGCCTGCATCCTCTGGCTGCTCGAACATCAGGGGCGGCAGGAACAAACGCCGGATTACTGCCTGAATGCGCAAAAGCTCTATTATGTGCGGGCGCTGCAAAATCAGGTGCTGGCCGCCGAGTAAGACATCGGATCAGAGATCAGAAAAGGGGCCGCGTAGGCCCCTTTTTCGTGTCTGGCATGCTCATTCGCGGGCCGCGCCGACGCCAAGTCCGCCCGTGCCGGACCCGTCCGCTGCCATGGCGGAAAAGGCCTGCATCTGGGCGCGGGTGTTGGTGCCTGCAATGTCCTCGACGGTACTCGCGACTGTGGCGCCGCTGTAGCCTGCATCTTCCAGCCGGGTCACGAGAATCTCGCCCGTGGTGTCGAAAATCGGCCCGAGTGTGGTCAGGGTTTCATCGGAAAATTTCGAGAAGGCGGCGAAGTTCGGCGGACCGCCACGGGCCTGGGTCTGATCCGGCACCAGATAGGCGCCGACGGTCAGCACCACGCCCAGAACGATGATCGCGATGGCCAGCGGGCGTTTGAAATAGGTCTTGAACGCGCGCCAGTTCAGAATGACGTGCAGCGCCACGACCACCATCATGGCAAGCCCGATGATCTCATGCATCCAGCGCCCGGCGGAGGTGATGAAATGGAAATACCAGAGCACGCCCGTGACGCCGACCATGGTGAACGTGGCGATGGTGAGCGGGGTGGCGAATTTGCGTAACGTGGACATGGCGGCCTCTCTTGCTCTTGTCTTGCCCTGTTCTACGGGCATGTGTCGCGGTTCCGTCGCTTGCCTCTGCGCTTTTCCTCGCCCATGCTCCCGCGACGGAGGAGAAAACGGGCATGAAAGAAAAAGCAATCTACACGGCGAAACGACTGGTTCTGCGTACGGTCTGGAGCCTGGAGGGGCTGCGCTATGCGTGGCGTTCGGAGCATTCGTTCCGCACCTGGGTCTGGGCCAATCTCATATCGCTTTGCGCGGCGCTTGTCTTTGATCTGAGTGGCGGGGAGCGCGGACTTGTGATTGCGCTGGGCCTGCTGATCCTGGCGGCCGAGCTTTTGAACACGGCGATCGAAGATGCGGTGGATTACATCTCGGGCGAGGAGCACCCTCTGGCGAAAACCGCCAAGGACACGGGCTCTGCCGCCGTGACCGTGACGGCGATTGCAGCGGGGGTAGCGTGGCTGGCGGTGTTGATCGGATGAACCTATAAGGTGCCATGCAGATTTATGACGGCATCATATCCGACCGTGGCTCGAAATACGCAGTCTCCGGCGGGGCTTGTGGAACCGTGGAAGAGGTGAAGGCCTTTCTCAAGGAACTGTGCCGCAAGAAGAAATTCGCGAAGGCGACGCATAACACATGGGGCGTGATCCTGCCCGATGGCCCGCCTTTGAAGAATGACGACGGCGAAAGCGGCGCGGGGATGGTGATCCTGCGCATGCTGGAGCGGGAGGGCGTCACTGGCCAGATCGTCGTGGTGACGCGCTGGTACGGCGGCAAGCATCTCGGCGGCGACCGGTTTCGCCATGTGCAGGACGCGGTGCGCTATTATCTCGACCGGATTTAGTGCTTTTCCACCGCTTCGACCGGCCCGCCCTGCATTTTCCACGCGGTAAATCCACCCGCGACATGGGCCACATTGGTGAAGCCCATCTCGATACAGGTCTGTGTGGCCAAAGCCGAGCGCCAGGCGGAGGCGCAGTAGAAGACGAACTTCTTGTCCTCGCCGAACTTGGGTTTGTAATAGGGGCTCTCCGGGTCGATCCAGAATTCCAGCATGCCGCGCGGGCAATGGAATGCGCCGGGAATACGACCTTCGCGCTCAAGCTCGCGTCGGTCGCGGAGATCGACGAATTGGACGGTGTCGTCGCGCGTGAGACGGATGGCGACCTCGGTCGGGATCGTCTCGATCACCTCATGGGCTGCGGCGAGCAGGTCTTTGTAGTTTTTGAGCATGTGGGACTCCTCTTGGGGGAGACTTCAACCGATCAGTGGGAGTGAGGTCAAGATGTCGTGGGCGCTCTCCGTTCGAACCAAGCGATGACGCCGTCATCGCTCAGCGCCTGCCCCGCCCCCACAGGGCGGGCGCTGACACGCCCACCCCTCGGGTCAGGCGCTGGGGGAAAATTTCATCGCATACTCAAGGTACATGGAAAGATCTTTTTGAGCCTTTTCCAGTTCTTCGATCTCATATTTGGAGAGTAACAAGTCAGAACCACTCTCTTCATCTTCAAGGATGATGACCCCGTCATGATTTAGTTCGTAAAAACTACCCAGTATATCACGCAGCCTCTTGCAGCTAGTGGTGCGATACTCTGCCATTTCTTTACGAAACTTTATGAACTCAATCCGAATGGTTTGAATGTAGGCGTAGAGGTGCGATGATATGTCAAATTCGGCCTCAGCGCGGGCCAAAATTTGGTCCCTGTCTGTTTTTTCGTAAGAGTTGTTGTTCTGAATTGGCAAATGAGCGATGCGTTCTTTTGAAAATGAATACTCAGGGGCGTTCTGTTCTTGAGGGCTTTTCCGAGGATCTGAACTGTAGTTAACGCTGTGAATAGGAAGCATGTTGTGCTGTGATTTATTTCTTATGTGTTCGATCAATAAAAATGAAAAGTTATTGTTTTTAAGAGCATGTCTTTTGGGGAAGCCCTGATCTCTGAAGTAGGTCGATCCAATGTCAAAGAAACAGCGTGACCAAGTGAGGGCCGACATGAGCTTTATGTTCATGTCTCGGAAAGTTTCTATCTGCTTTTCTTTTGCCCCGAACATATGCAAAAAATTTCGGAGCTTGTTTCTCTCACTCTCGAATTCCCAGTAGCACTGGATCAAGGTGGTGAACAATTCATCCACTTCGGACAATTGGCGAAGTTTTTCCAGTGTTTCCTTTATTTCTCCGTAGATAGCTTCATCTGCATCCATTTGGCAGTTCGGTCCCCAAAACAGGTCTACCTGCACGCTCTTAACCGTAACCGCCATAGTTGCTCACCCTGTTTCCATTTCCAAACCCAGCGCTCCGCACTTCCAGTGCTCCACGCGCAAACGCGGACAATCAGTCCCCCGGACTGATTGTCAGACGCGTTTGCCCCACAAATCATACTCCCCAGCCTCATCAACCTCCACAGTCACCAAATCCCCCACGCTGAGCCCCTCAGTCCCCTCATCAATAAACAGATTCCCGTCGATCTCCGGCGCATCCGCTTTCGTCCGGCACGTCGCGATGCCGTCTTCGTCGATGTCGTCCACAATGACCTGCTGAACGGTGCCGACCTTGGCTTGCAATTTTGCCTCCGAAATCACTTGGGCTTTTTCCATGAACCGCTCCCAGCGTTCCTGTTTCAACTCGGGCGCAACGTGGTCGGGCAAGGCGTTCGACCGCGCGCCCGCGACGTTTTCGTATTGGAAACATCCCACACGGTCGAGCTGCGCTTCGTCCAGCCAGTCCAAGAGGTATTGGAATTCCGCCTCCGTCTCGCCGGGGTAGCCAACGATAAAGGTGGAGCGCAGGGTGATGTCCGGGCAGACGGAGCGCCAGGCGGCAATCTCGTCGAGCACCTTGGCGGAGGCGGCAGGGCGCGCCATGCGTTTCAGGACGTCCGGGTGGCCGTGTTGGAACGGGATGTCGAGATAGGGCAGGACGGCGTTGCCTGCGTCGGCCATGAGCGGGATCAGCTCGCGGACATGGGGGTAGGGGTAGACGTAATGCAGACGGACCCAGAGGTCATCGGCGGAGCCCAATTGCCCCAGTTCGCGCGCCAGATCGGTGATGTGCGAGCGCACCTCACGGTCCTTCCACGGGAAAGCCTCATAGCGACGATCAAGACCATAGGCGGAGGTGTCCTGCGAGATCACCAGCAGCTCCTTGACGCCCGCTTCTACCAGCTTTTCCGCCTCGCGCAGCACAGCATGGACCGGGCGCGACTGGAGTTTGCCGCGCATGTCGGGGATGATGCAGAATTTGCAGGCGTGATTGCAGCCCTCCGAGATTTTCAGATAGCTGAAATGCCGGGGCGTCAGGCTCACGCCGGTGGCGGGCAACAGGTCCACGAACGGATCGGGCGAGGGCGGCACGGCGGCGTGAACGGCATCGAGCACCTGTTCGTATTGATGCGGTCCGGTGACGGCGAGAACCTTGGGGTGGACGCCGGTGATGTACTCGGGATCGGCGCCAAGGCACCCCGTGACCAAGACCTTGCCATTCTCCTGAAGCGCTTCGCCGATGGCCTCAAGGCTTTCGGCTTTGGCGCTGTCGAGAAAGCCGCAGGTGTTGACGATCACCGCATCCGCGCCGGAATAATCCGCGCTGATCTGATAGCCCTCGGCGCGCAGCCGCGTGAGGATGCGCTCGCTGTCCACAAGCGCTTTTGGACAGCCCAGAGAGACCATGCCAATGGTCGGCTGGCCGTCACGGCGGGCGGCATCGAAGACGGGCTTCGGGGCAAGGTCGGGGCGGAGATTTGGCGGGTTCTGGCTCATGGGCCGCGATATACTCCGAAAGACCGGACCGGGAAAGCCCTCAGAAGAGGGGGCGGTTTGCTCCGGACTTGCTGCGTCGCGGCGGAAAATGTCGTCGCCGGATTTAAAATATTCGCATAGGTTGATGGAGATCACAGACGCGTGATCCCATAATTTTTAGCACAGACCCGCGGTGCGCGGGTTCGGGCGCGACCGCAGCGTTGGAGGAGGCGCGGCATCTCCCGAAAAAAACCTTGGAGGATAAAGATGTTCAGGATGGAACACACCCGCGTTGCGGGACCGGTCGTCTTTTGCCTTGCCGCCAGCATGTTGCCGCAAGGGGCGTCGGCCACGGAAGGATATTTTGCACTGGGCTACAGTCCGGCGGCGCGCGGCGTCGCGGGCGCGGGCGTAGCCTATTCTCAGGACGCCATGTCGGGGGCGATCAACCCGGCCTCGGTTGCTACGGTCGGGCGCGAGTTGAGCTTTGGCTTTCAGACCTTTTCTCCTTCGCGCGGCTATACCGGCACGGGGACGGGGTTCATCGTGGCTGGCGAGGTCAATTCGGGCAAGGAATTCTTCCCGGTGCCGAACGCGGCCTATAACCTGCCGCTGTCGAATGGCGCGGTCGTGAACTTCGCCGCTTATGGCAACGGAGGCATGAACACCTCCTATCCGGATGTGACCAATTCCACAGCCTTTTGCATGGGCGGCACAGGGGTCTATTGCGGAGGCGAGGCGGGAGTCGATCTGACCCAGCTTTTCGTCTCCGTGACTTATGCGCAGAAGATGGGGCGGTTTTCTTACGGTATCGCGCCGACCTTGGCGGTGCAGGCGTTCGAGGCCAAGGGGCTTGTGGCCTTCTCTTCCATGTCGGTCGATAGCACGGCGCTGAGCAACAACGGGCTGGATTTCTCCTACGGGCTGGGGCTCAGACTCGGGATGCAATATGAACTGAGCGATCAACTGACACTCGGCATCGCGGCACAGACGAAGTTCGATATGTCGGAATTCGACGATTACGCGGGGCTTTTCGAGGGTGGTGGGGATTTCGATATTCCGGCGTCCGTCACCATCGGGCTGGCGTATGAGCCGCGCGCCGATCTGGTGTTTCTGTTCGATTACCAGAAGATTTTCTATTCTGACGTGCCCGCCGTGGGCAATGCCGCGGATGCGGGCCAACTCGGAGCCGATGGTGGTGCGGGCTTTGGCTGGGAGGATGTCGAGGTGATCCGTCTGGGCGCCGAGTGGAAATCCTCGCCGGAGATGACTTGGCGGGTGGGCTATGCTCATGCGACCAACCCGATCGGTTCCGAAGACGTGACCTTCGGCATTCTCGCCCCGGGTGTGGTGGAGGATCATTTCTCCTTCGGCGGCTCGCGCCAGATCAACGCCCGCGACCGGATCGACTTTTCAATCTCCTATGTGCCGGAAAATACGGTTTCCGGACCGATCCCGGTGGCCAACGGTGGCGGCACGGCGGAGCTTGAGATGAACCAACTCTCGGCTTCCATCGGCTGGACACGCAGCTTCTGATCGCGCTCGGAGAAAGCCCCTTCGGGGGCTATCCGCCTGCTCGCACAGTCTTTGTGCAACGGCTTCGGATGTGTCGGGGAGCAAGATCGAGTAGGATGGTGGCAACCTTCCGTCACACAGGTCGCGCCATGCTCACCAACACAGCCACCCGCTACGGCGCACTTGCGCGCTTTTTTCATTGGGCCATCGCTCTTCTGATCCTCAGCGACATTGCGCTTGGGCTGATCGGAGAGAACACCCCGCGTAGCGCCGACACCGCTGCCGGGCTCCAGACGCTCTATTCGGTACACAAAACCATCGGCGTGGCCGTGCTCGGCCTTGCCGTGCTGCGCATCCTGTGGGCGATCTTGCAGCCGAAACCCGTGCCAGTGCACCCCGAGCGCAAGGCGGAGACGCTTCTGGCGGAGACGATCCACTGGATGCTTTACGGTGCAATCCTGATCATGCCGCTTTCGGGCTGGGTGATGCATTCGGCGGAGACTGGTTTCGCGCCGATTCTCTGGCCCTTCGGACAAAACCTGCCCTTTGTGCCGAAATCCGAGGATGTGGCGCATATGGCGGGGGCCGTGCATGGGTTGTCCGCGCTGGTGATCTATGCTGCGGTGGCGCTGCATGTCGCGGGGGCTTTGAAACATGCGCTGATCGAGCGTGACGGTGTGCTTTCTCGGATGCTCACCGGACGTGAGGCGGGGATTGCGGGTGCGGCGCATGGCTCTGTGCTGCCGCCCGTACTCGCCGCCGTGCTCTGGATCGCGGTTGTGGCCTTTCCTTTTGTTATGCCCGCGCCTGAGCGTCCCGAAGGCATAGGCGCGCCGATGGAACAGGCGCAGGTCAGTTCCGATTTGCCGGTCTGGGCGGTGGATCAGGGTAGCCTGACCATCACGGTTACGCAGATGGGCACACCGGTCGAGGGCAGCTTTGCCAACTGGACGGCTGCCATTGCTTATGACGAAGAGACCGGCACCGGCGAGGTGACGGTTAACATCGACACCACGTCGCTCACGCTCGGTTCGGTGACGCAGCAGGCCAAGGGACCGGAGTTCTTCAACACCGAGACCTATGCGACGGCGGTTTTCACGGGAGAGATTTCCCGGTTCGACGGCACATCGCATGAAGCCGTGGGGGCGCTGACGCTGGTCGGGCAGGAGGTGCCTGTGACGCTGGTCTTCGATCTCATCGTGGAAGGCGACACCGCGACGATGACCGGGACGGCCACTCTGGACCGGCGCGATTTCGGTATGGGCGCGGGTTATGCGGATGAGGGCACGGTCGGCTTTGCGGTGGGGGTGGCAACCGCATTGACGGCCACACGACAATAAGGCCAGGCTTTAGTGGAAAAAAAAGAAGGCCGCCGGATCGCTCCGGCGGCCTCTTTGGCTCCCTCATCGGAGGTATTATTCGGCCAGCATCGCTTCGATGGAGATCTCGATTTCCACCTCGTCGGAGATGTAGGGGGCGTACATACCCATGTCGAAGTCGGAGCGCAGCACACTCAACTCTCCGTCGAAACCGACCCAGGGCTTGTTCATCATCGGATGATCGCCCTTCTGGGTCATCTCGGCCTCGATGGTGACGGATTTGGTGATGCCATTGATGGTCAGATCGCCGGTGATCAGGCCTTCGTCTTCATCCTCGACGGTGATCGAGGTGGATTTGAAGGAAATGGTCGGGTTTTCTTCCGCGCCGAAGAAGTCGCCGGTCAGGAAGTGTGCGGTACGCTCGGCCCAGCCCGTGTAGAGGCTGTCGGTCGGGAAGGACACTTCGACGGAGGAGTTTGCCGGGTC
Source organism: Celeribacter persicus (assembly GCF_003050785.1). Classification (GTDB taxonomy): domain Bacteria; phylum Pseudomonadota; class Alphaproteobacteria; order Rhodobacterales; family Rhodobacteraceae; genus Celeribacter; species Celeribacter persicus. The sequence continues at coordinate 177,431 of NZ_QAOH01000001.1, read as the reverse complement.
GACCTCATCGAACATGATCGTGCCGTCGAAACCGGAGAACATGCCGGTGGTGGTGGAGTAACCGAGGTGTTCGTAGGTGAAGACGATCTGGCTGTGCGAGGCGTCGAGGACGTATTTCACCGGTTCAGCGGTGGCAGCGGTCGCGCCGAGGATCAGTGCGGAGGTCAGAAGCAGGTGTTTCATATCAAAGCTCTCTTGGACAGTGCGGGTTTGAAGATGGCGTAAGGCTATCGTTTGCGGTGCCCGTGTCAAATTCCGCAGCGTCAAACAGAGTCTGTGCGCAAAGAAACACGCATCTGCAAAAATGTGCTAATATTGTGTGAAAATCGTCCGACATGCTCTGTTCAATGACAGCTTTGCGATATCAATGTCTGTGCAATGTCCATCCACTCATCGACTTTCGAGACCTTGTCCTTCGCACCGTGATATGTGTTGTAGATGGTTTTCATGGCAGGTATGCCCCCCGCGCTTCTTCCATCTGGCTTTGCGTGACCCAGAAATCGTTAGTCGCACTCTCAAGCAGGCGCAGCGCGGTTTCGACCTGGTTAACAGGCGGTGAAGACATCTCCGCCGAGATCGGCCTGCCGCGCCTTGTTGAGGCGGCTGCCAGCTTCGTTCTTTTGATTGATGCCTTTGTTGTAACTGTCGATGCCGTGGTTGATCGACCATTCGCAATCGGCAAGGGCCGGGGTGGCGAGGATCAGGGCGAGGGCGGTGAGGGGAAGAATATGGGGCATGAAGCTCTGGGAAACCTCTTGGCAAGATCATGAGGCCAGAGGTCTTCACCGAATTTCTCGGGTCAACAGGAAAGAACTCCTTGAGCACCCATGCGCGCGTGTTTCATGTTATGTGCTCGAAAATCAGTGAAAACTGGCGATGGAACAAACCAGAATCGCGACGATCAGCCAACGTGCGGTCAGCACGAAGCGCTTCGGCGCCATGTTCTTCAACAGGTTGAAACGCAGCACGTTCAAGAGCACCAGAAGCGCCACGAAGACCAACTTGAGCACGAACCACCAGGAATGGAGATAAATCAGCCCGGTTGCGCCGCCGATCCCGGCCATGATCAGCCCAGTTGCGACCAGACCGCCCAGTCCCCAGAGCCCATATTGGCCGATGGACTTGGCGAGCCCCATGAGCGCGGGCTTCTGCGCCGCCGGGGTCACAGGCATGCGTGCCAGCACGAGCCCCATGATCACATTGGCGCCCGCACCGACGATGAGCGAGAGAATGTGCAGGAAAAAGAGAGCTTTAAGAAGGAAAATCATAAAGCTCTCCTGATCTGATGCGGATCAGCGACGACGGTCGCGGCGCGAGGACATCGGCTGGAACGCCACCCCCACATGCGCCTCGCAATAGGGTTTGCCCGGCACGGAGGGAAGACCGCAGAACCAGAAATCGTCGGTTGCAGGGTCGCCGATCGGCCATTTGCAGGTCTTCTCGGTGAGTTCCATGACGGTGAGACGCTTGGCTTTCTTTTCGACCTCATTGACCTTGGCCAACGCTTCGGCGGGGATCTCGTTGGTCGAGGGCTGCGGCGGCAGGGGCTGACCGGCCGGGATGATCTGGCGACGGGCGGGCACGGCAGGTTTCGGGGCGGCCTCGGTGCCACTGTCCTGAACTGTCGGCTGCGATGCAGGCTTCGGTTTGGTTTCCACTTTCGGCTTGGTGGCGGGTTTGGCTTTCGGTTGGGCGGCGGCGGGTTTGGCGGTCGGGGTGGCGCCGGCGCCTGCCCGGTTCGACAGGCCGAGACGATGCACCTTGCCGATCACGGCGTTGCGCGTCACGCCGCCAAGTTCCTTGGCGATCTGCGAGGCGGATTGACCCTCGCCCCACATTTTCTTTAACAGTTCGACGCGCTCATCGGTCCAGGACATGGTTCTTCCTTCGGTTGTCATCGGGCCTGTGGTTGTCTTTGGCGCGGCCCCGCACCACAAAAACGATCCTGCACAGGGCTTTTGCAGTGCAGGACGCTTGAGATTTCTGTCTGCCCCCTATTTTAAGCACCACGCTTGCGGTTACAAGCGGGCGCGCGGGGAAAACCGCAGACAGGGGTCTATAGCAGGAGAGCGCGACAATGGAAATGGCTCAAAATGAGGGACAGATGGGTGTGCGGCGCTTTGGCCGGGTCAACTGGCTCGGACTTTACACGCTCATGGGGCGCGAGATTTCACGGTTTCTGGCGGTCTGGACCCAGACGCTTCTGGCGCCTCTGGTGACGGCGGGACTGTTCCTGACCATCTTTACGCTGGCCATTGGCCCGTCGCGCGGCGATGTGATGGGGGTGCCCTTCGTGCATTTCCTTGCGCCGGGCATCCTGACCATGACGGTGATCCAGAACGCCTTTGCCAATACCTCCTCCTCGATCATGATTTCGAAGGTACAGGGCAATATTGTCGACACGCTGATGCCGCCGCTTGCCCCGTTCGAGTTGGTCATCGGCTATCTGTCGGGCGGCGCGGCGCGTGGCATGTTCGTGGCGGTCGCGATCTGGGCGGTGATGGCGGTTTTCGTGGGTCTGCCGCTTCACCATCCGTTTTTCGCTATCGCTTTCGTGCTTTTGGGGGCGCTGTTTATTGGTGGGCTAGGGGTGTTGGCGGGGATCGTGTCGCAGAAATTCGACCATATGGCCGCGATCACCAATTTCATCATCACGCCGCTGTCCTTCCTGTCGGGCACCTTCTATTCCGTGGAGACCCTGCCACAGTGGTTCAAGGTTCTGACCCACCTGAATCCGGTGTTCTACCTGATCGACGGGGTGCGGTATGGCATCATCGGCACCTCGGACAGCTCGCCCTGGATCGGGCTGTCGGTGATGATTGTTGTGACCTCCGCGGTGGTGTTCATCGACTGGTTGTTCTTCAAACGTGGCACGAAATTGAAATCCTGAGCCGAAAACCCGAAACCGGCCCCATTCTCGCCGGATTTGGACGTTATCAATCCCGGCAAGTGATACTTGCCGTGGTTTTTCGATGCGTTTTCTGTGCTTTCTCGCCCTGTGCCTTGTCCCGTTGGTGTCTCATGCCGCCGACAGTCTGCCGTCCGAACTCGATAGCGCGGACCGCCGTGCCGAACTGATCGGATGGGAGGGCGTCGGACGGCTCGATATGGCAGGAGAGGGCACCTGCTCCGGGGCGCTGATCGCCGCCGATCTGGTGTTGACGGCGGCGCATTGCGTGGTGGACGATGCGAACCGTCCGCTCAAGCCGGAGAACATTCTATTCCGTGCCGGGCTCAGGAACGGGGAATTCATCGCCGCCTCCCGTGGACTGAGTGTTGCGGTGACGCCCGGCTATGACGTGCGTGGCGATATCACGGACACTAGCATTCGACGTGATGTGGCGCTGATCAAGCTCGCCTCGCCAATCCCCTCGGCCCTGGCGCGGCCTTTTGCGGTGCATCGCGGCTCGAAACCGCGTGGCGAACTGATGGTCGCCTCTTACGGGCGCGGGCGTAATGCGGTGCTGTCGATCCAGCGTGAGTGCCATGTGCTCGACTATTCGAGCGATATATACACCTTCGATTGCGATATTACCTTCGGTTCCTCGGGCGCGCCGGTCTTTGCCTATGACGGGGTGCGGCCCGCGATCGTCTCTGTGGTCTCGGCGGGCGGTACGCGGGAGGGACGCAAGGTCGGGTTCGGCATGTCGCTTCTCGACCGGATTGACGCGCTCAAACGCCAGATCGCTCTGGGAGCGCCTCAGGTCGCGACCAAACCCGTGGTGGTGAAGCGTATCGGAGTGGGGGACAGTGCAAGCAGCTCCAAAGCCGGCAATTCCAAATTCCTGCGACCCTGATCCGGCACTTTATCGGCGTTTTCGTTTCTCCGGTTTTCCCTTGGCGGGCAAGTTGATAGAGATGGGCAACCCGATCGCGCGCCAATCCCGCAAATGAGTGCCCATGTTTGATTTCGACCCGACCGATTTGCCGCCCGTTGTCCAAACGACTCTCGACTATGCCGCGCAAGGCAAGGAGCTGGCGCTGAGTTGGCTTTTGAGCCCTGCGGCCTGGTCGCAATTCGCGCTCTTGATCCTCGCCTATCTGGCGGCACGTTTCGTAAGCAAACGGTTCGTGCCGAGGCTTGAGGTCTGGCTGCGTCCGGCTGAGGGCGCGACGGGGCTGTTGTCCGAGGCGCGGGGCTTCATTGCGCTGTTTTTGCCGCTGTCTCTGGCGCTTCTGGCTTATCTTTTCACCGGGATCGGCGAGGCAGTGACGCGGTCGATCTTTGGCTCCGGTGCGGTGATTGCGTTGGGCAAGCGGGTCTTTCTGCTTCTGGCGGCGCAGGCGCTGGTCAAGGACATCATCCGCGATCCTTTCCTCAAACTCTTGGGGAAATACGTTCTTTTGCCGGTCATGGGGCTTTATGTCCTGGGACTTCTGGGGCCGGTCGAGACCTGGCTGGCGGTCACCGAGGTTGGGGCCGGGAACATTCGCTTTTCTCTCATGTCCCTTGTGCGGGGGCTGATCGCGGGGGTGCTTTTGTTCTGGTTTGGGCGTTGGTCCACCGGACGATCGCGCAGTTATATCGGCAAGCAGGAAGAACTGCGCCCGGCGACCCGTGAGCTGGCGGTGAAAGCTTCCGAAGTGTTCATCTTCGGCGTGGGCTTTCTCTTGCTGATGAACATCATGGGGATCAACCTGTCGGCGCTGGCTGTTTTGGGTGGTGCAATCGGTGTGGGGCTTGGCTTCGGCCTTCAGAAGATCGCGTCGAATTTCATCTCCGGCATCATCCTCCTGCTCGAAGGTCAGGCGACCGTGGGTGATTATGTCGAACTCGATGGCGGCGAGGCCGGGACCATCGTCAAAATGACCGCGCGTGCGGCGATCCTTGAGACTTATGATGGCAAATGGATCGTGGTGCCCAATGAGGATTTTATCACCACGCGGGTGGTGAACTATTCCGACAGTGGCTCGGCCAATCGCTATGAGGCGCCGTTTTCGGTCTCTTACGACACCGACATCAACAAGGTGCCTTCGATCATCGAAGCGGCGGTCGCACAGCTCGATTTCGTGCTGTCCGAACCGGACGGCCCCGATTGCGAGCTGCGCGGGTTTGGCGACAGTGGCGTGGATTTCTGTGTCGAATTCTGGGTCAACGGCATCGACGATGGCCGCAACAAGTTTACCCCCAAGGTGCTGTTCGCGATCTGGAATGCGCTCAAAGACAATGGGATCGAGATCCCCTATCCGCATCGTGTGGTGGAGATCAAAGGCGCGGACCTCAAACTGTCCGGGCAGGGGGCCGAAACTCTTTGACAGGGCGAAGGCTCTGGAGTACATGCGCTTTTATGAACATGACCCAATCATATGCCTTGATTGCCCGACGTCGACGCTGATGCGTCCCTGACGTCCGTTCATCTGTGCCCAAGGCGTGATCCGCGAGGCACAGAACGCGCCAAACCGGCGCAATCCTTTAAAATACATCCCCCAACCGTTGACAGGCCCGCTGGCTTTCGCCACCCATGAGGCCTCTCTTTTCCAGAGGAACCAAACGATGATTTCTACCGTTCTGCCGACCTATAACCGGGCTCCGCTGTCCTTCGTCAAAGGCGAAGGCTCCTGGCTTTATGAGGCGGACGGTCGACGCTTTCTCGATCTGGGTGCGGGAATCGCGGTGAACACGCTGGGCCACGCCAACCCGGAACTGGCGCAGGTGCTCAAGGATCAGGCGGACAGGCTCTGGCATGTGTCGAACCTCTACAAGATCCCGGCGCAGGAACAACTTGCCGACAAGCTCACTGAGCTGACCTTTGCCGACACCTGTTTCTTTACCAACTCCGGCACCGAAGCGGCGGAACTCGCGATCAAGATGGCGCGGAAATACTGGTACGAGAAGAGCCAGCCCGAAAAGATCGAGATCATCACCTTCGCGGGTTGTTTTCATGGCCGTTCCTCGGCGGCGATTGCCGCGTCCGGTTCAGAGAAGATGGTCAAGGGCTTCGGTCCGGTGCTTGAGGGCTTCGTGCATCTGCCCTTCGGTGAGTGGGACAGCGTGGCCGAGCATGTGACCGATAAAACTGCCGCGATCCTGATCGAGCCGGTGCAGGGCGAGGGCGGCATTCGTGTGGTGCCCGACGAGGCGCTCAGGCTTCTGCGTCAGATTGCCGATGAGAAAGGCTGCCTGTTGATCTTCGATGAGGTGCAATGCGGGGTCGCGCGCACCGGGAAACTTTTTGCCCATGAATATGCCGGAGTGACGCCGGACATCATGATGATTGCCAAGGGCATCGGCGGGGGCTTCCCGCTTGGTGCGGTGCTCGCGACCGAAGACGCGGCGTCGGGCATGACGGCGGGGACCCATGGCTCGACCTATGGTGGCAACCCGCTGGGCTGCGCCATCGGGCTCAAGGTGCTATCCATTGTTTCCGATCCGGCTTTCCTCGCCGAGCTGAACCGCAAGGCGGGGCTGTTCCGGCAAAAGCTCGAACAACTGGTCGCCGCGCATCCCGACATCTTCGAAGAGGTGCGGGGCGAGGGTCTTATGCTTGGCCTCAAATGCAAGATTGGGCCCGCCGATCTGGTGGCGAAGGGCTATGCGCAGGGCGTGCTGACCGTGCCTGCCGCCGACAACGTGGTGCGGCTTCTGCCTGCGCTGAATATTTCCGACGAAGAGATCGCGGAGGCCGTGTCGCGGATTGATGCTGCCGCGAGCGCACTCTGAAAGACGAAGAGAACAGACCTATGAACCACTTCCTCGACATTCACAAAACAGACGCCAAAGACCTTCACCGGATCATCGAGACCGCTAAGCTTACCAAGAACGCGCGGCACGACAAACCGAAGGCGGCTTTGGACGCGGAACTGCCGCTCAAGGACAAGATGGTGGCGCTGATCTTCGAGAAACCCTCGACCCGGACGCGCGTGTCTTTCGACGTCGGCGTGCGTCAGATGGGCGGTCAGACCATGGTGCTCTCGGGTGCCGATATGCAGCTTGGCCACGGTGAGACCATCGCCGATACCGCCCGCGTGCTGTCGCGCTACGTGGACATGATCATGATCCGGACCTTCGAGGAGCAGACGCTTCTGGAGATGGCGGAATATGCCTCCGTGCCGGTGATCAACGGGCTCACGAACCGCACGCATCCCTGTCAGATCATGGCCGATATTCTGACCTATGAGGAGCATCGCGGACCGATCAAAGGGAAGAAAGTGGTGTGGCTCGGTGACGGCAACAATGTCTGTGCCTCTTTCATCCATGCGGCCGGTCAGTTCGAGTTCGATATGACTTTCGCGGGGCCCGAGCCTCTGGACCCGGAAATGGGCTTTGTCGAAGAGGCCCGCGCCAAAGGCTCGTCTGTCGAGATCGTGCGCGATGCCGAAGAGGCGGTCGTGGGGGCCGATTTGATCGTCACCGACACTTGGGTTTCGATGCACGATCCGGCTTCTGCCCGCGAACGCCGCCACAACCAACTCCGTCCCTACCGGGTGGATCGTCGGCTGATGGCGATGGCGAACCCGGACGCACTGTTCATGCATTGTCTTCCGGCGCACCGGGGCGACGAGGTCACGAACTCGGTGATGGACGGGCCGCAATCGGTGATTTTCGACGAGGCGGAAAATCGGCTGCACGCCCAGAAAGCGATCATGCGGTGGTGTGTCGAGTGAGTATTTGACGCAGCAATGAATCTGCAGAAAAAGAAGGGCGCCCGATCTGGCGCCCTTTTGTTTTGGAGAGGGGCGGCGGGTCAGCCCGCCAGATGCGACAGGAACCAGAACACCACGGCGGACATCGTGGCGGCGGCGGGCACGGTGATGACCCAAGCCGCGACGATTGTCATGAAATGACTACGGCGCACGAGCTTGCGGCGGCGGCGTTCCTCGGCGGCGATCCGTTTGATGCTGCTCTTGCGCGCGGTCTCGTCGAGCCGTTTCTCGTGATACCATTCGCGGAAGAAGCCGACGCCGAACACACCGCCCACCGCGATATGGGTGGAGGAGACGGGCAGACCGAGCCAGCTTGCCACGATCACCGTGATGGCGGCGGAAAGCGCCACGCAATAGGCGCGCATCGGGTTAAGTTTGGTGATCTGGCTGCCCACCATGCGGATGAGTTTCGGGCCGAAGAGGATGAGACCAAATGAAATCCCCAGGGCGCCGATCACCATCACCCAATGCGGGATGTTGACGCTTCCGGAGAAAGCGCCCTCGGCATTGGCATGTACAATGGCGGCGAGCGGACCGACGGCGTTGGCGACGTCATTGGCGCCATGGGCAAAGGAGAGAAGGGCGGCGGAGATCACCAGCGGCAGGCCGAACAGCGCCTTCAACGATTTGTTGCGGTTTTCCAGCCCTTGTGACTGACGTCGTACCAGAGGGGCGGAGCCGACATAGGAAAGAGCGCCCACCGCGAGACCGATCAGAAGCGCGCTCAAAAGGTCAATGCGGACGATCTTGTTCAGGCCCTTGACGGCGAGATAGGTGGCAAAGGTGCCCATCATGATGCCGATCAGCACCGGAACCCAGACACGGGCGGCGGCGATTTTGTCCGGTTGGTAGATGATACGTGCCTTGATGAACCACAGAAAGCCCGCAGCGATCACCCCGCCCAGAAGCGGCGAGATCACCCAGCTTGCGGCGATCGTGCCCATGGAGGCCCAGTTGACGGTGCCGAACCCCGCCGCCGCGATACCGGCGCCCATCACGCCGCCAACAACGGCATGGGTGGTGGAGACGGGCGCGCCGATCCATGTGGCAAGGTTCACCCAGAGCGCGGAGGACAGAAGGGCCGCCATCATCGCCCAGATGAAAATCCGTGTGTCGGCCATGGCGGTGGGGTCGATGATGCCCTTGGAAATGGTCGATACCACATCCCCGCCCGCGAGAAGCGCGCCCGCGCTCTCGAACAGGGCGGCGATAACGATGGCCCCGCCCATGGTCAACGCGTTCGCGCCCACGGCGGGTCCCATATTGTTCGCGACATCGTTGGCGCCGATGTTGATCGCCATATAGGCCCCGAGAGCGGCGGCGGCGATCACCAGAGCCGAGCCGGGTTGACCGCCGAACAGGAAGGCGGCAAGAAGACCCGCGACGATGATGAAGGCCAGCGCCACACCGAGGCCCACCATGGGGCGGGCGATATGGAACGTGGCCGACTCGAACTGGGTGATCCGGTTCAGGTCCTTGTCCAGTGTTTTCCACTGTTTTCCGTGATCTTCCGTCTTCGACATCGACGCTCCGCTCTGTCATAAAACTGTTACAAGCGGCGCAGCGCTACCGTGCCCGGCCCTGCATTGCAAGCCTTTCGGAGTGGTTCCGGGGGAGACGTGGGTGGTCAGAAGCCGAGAAGCAGGTCTTTGAGTTCCGGTTCCTCGACCAGAGCGGCGGCCTGTTTCGGGCTCATCCAGCTACGTTTGCGCTGGCCCTTCTCGGGGAAGTCGCCCTCAAGATGATCGACCTCGATCGGATAGACTGTGGTCTCCACCGGCGCGGGCAAGCCGTTGTCGAGCTTCTTGATGTAGTGATAGAGGCCCACCGGTTCGCGTTTGACCCGTGCCGGTTTCACGCCCGCCTCTTCCCAGGCCTCCTGTGCCGCCGTGCCTGCCCCGTCGAGCCCGTCGATGGGCCAGCCTTTCGGGATGATCCAGCGTCCAGTATCGCGTGAGGTGATCAGGAGCACTTCCTTGCCCTTCTTGCCCTTGCGCCAGCACAGCGCTGCGGATTGCACGCGGTCGGGCCGGCGCAGCAGCGGGTCGAAGACGCCCGTCCAAGCGGATTTGAGCAGGGTTGCCATGAGGTGGGTTTGTGCCTGTTATGTCTATATTGCGTATATACATAGGGCGAGTTTTCGGGAATTGCAAGATTTCTTGGGGAAAAGCTTGTCGCAAAGCCGGATTGCCATATCTTTGAGCATGAAAAACAACGCACTTATCCCGCATGCGAGCGTGGCGCTTCATTGGATAAAAGAAGGAGTTGAAAGATCATGTCTCAGGCACGGATCGGTCTTGTCGGCCTCGGCGTCATGGGCGCCAATCTTTCGCTCAATATTGCCGAAAACGGTTTTCCTGTTGCCGTGTTCAACCGCGCCGGCTCCGTGACCGATGCCTTTGTCGCCTCTGCGGGCGCGCTGAGTGCGCGGATCGTACCCGCAAAAACCTACGAGGCGTTGATTGCCTCCCTCGCCAAACCTCGTGCGGTAATCATTATGGTCAAGGCAGGTGGGGCGGTCGATGCGGTGATCGACGCGCTCACGCCGCTCATGGAACCCGGCGATATGATCATCGACGCGGGCAATGCCGATTTCCACGACACCCGCCGTCGTGAGGCTGCGCTGCGCGAGAAGAGGCTCAATTTCATCGGTATGGGCGTGTCGGGTGGCGAAGAGGGCGCGCGCCACGGTCCGTCGATCATGATCGGAGGCAACCCGGAGAGCTATGCCGTGATCCGCGACATCATCGAGGCGATTGCTGCGAAACACGAAGGTGCTCCCTGTGCCGCGCATTTCGGACCGGACGGTGCGGGGCATTTCGTCAAGACCGTTCACAACGGGATCGAGTATGCCGATATGCAGATGATCGCCGAGGTCTATGGTCTGTTGCGCGACGGGGCAGGGCGCAGGCCCGCCGAAATCGGTGCGTTGTTTGCGGACTGGAACAAGGGGCCGCTCAAATCCTATCTGGTGGAAATCTCCGGCCGCGTCTTGGGCACTCCCGATCCGCAAACCGGCAAGCCCATTGTCGATGTGATCGTCGATATGGCGGGGCAAAAGGGCACCGGTCGCTGGACCGTGATCGAGGCGCTCAGGCTGGGCCAGTCGCCCTCCACCATTGAGGCCGCCGTTGCCGCGCGATCCTGGTCGTCGGAGAAAGCCACGCGGGAGGAGGGCGCGGCGCTGTTTGACGATCTGGCCTCCGATCCACTGCTGATCCCGTCGGACAGGGAACTGGAACAGGCGCTTCTGGCGGCAAAGATCATCGCCTACGATCAGGGTTTCAAAATCCTTTCCGCCGCCTCCGGGGAATATGAGTGGAACCTTGATCTTGCCTCCGCCGCAGAGGTCTGGCGCGAGGGCTGCATCATTCGCTCGGCCCTGCTCGACGATATGGCCGCTGCGATCCGCGAAGGGTTGCCGCAGGGCCAGCTCATCTTTGCGCCGCGTTTCGCCGGGTTGATCCGCGAGGGTGCGCGGGCGCTGCGCCATACCGTCTCCTATGCCGCTTCCGCAGGGCTTCCGGTTCCGGCCTTCGCCAACGCGCTCGCCTATTTCGACACGATGCGTCAGAGCCGTGGTACCGCCGATCTCATTCAGGCGCAGCGTGATTTCTTCGGTGCTCACGGGTTTGCGCGGATTGATGGCGGTGCGGACCGGCACGGACCGTGGGCGGGCGCGGTGGCGCATAGCTGACGAGACCCGGCCCTTGCATGGAGACGGGGTTTTGTGGTTTCTCCAATCTCATGACGCCCGACTCTTCGGGCCATATGTGAGACGCGCATGAGTTTCGTCATCTTCATCAACGGTCTGGTCATGGTCTTCTTCGCCGCCCTCATGGGGGTCGTCGCGCTGATCTTTCCCGAGACCTCGATGATTTTCGAAGAGGTCGCACTTCTGTCCGGCTTCATAGGCGGCGTTCTTGCACTTGCCTCTTCGCCGCGCACGGAAGATCTGCGTCCGCTGCACACCTTTCTTTTGACCTCCTCGGTCTGGATGGTGGCCGCGCTTTGCGGCGCGTTGCCGCTTTACGCCTATGATCTGTCGCTGACCGATGCGTTTTTCGAGGCCATGTCCGGCATTACCACCACCGGCTCCACCGTCATGTCGGGCCTTGATGACACGCCCCGTGGCATCATCCTCTGGCGCGCCATGCTTCAGGCGGTGGGGGGCGTTGGCTTCATTGTCACCGGTATCGCACTTTTGCCGATTCTCAAGGTCGGTGGCATGCAGCTTTTCCGGTCGGAAAGTTCCGAGACCGGCGAGCGCGAATTGCGCAACGCCACCATGTTCGCCTCCGCCACCTTGCAGATTTACTTCGCGCTGATCGCGATCTGCGGGCTGCTCTACTTCCTGGGCGGCATGTCACCGTTTGACGCCGTAACCCATGCCATGACCACGCTCTCGACGGGTGGCTATTCGGGGTATGACGCCTCCTTCGGTCATTTCAACAGTGCCTTTCTGCAATGGACCTGCACGCTGTTTATGCTCTGCGGAGCCTTGCCGTTTTCTTGGTATATCCGGGGGGTACGGCATGGGCGCTGGAAATCCGAACAGGTGACGGCGATGCTGATTTCGCTGAGCCTGAGCATCGCGGTTCTCTCGCTCTGGCTGATGATCTCGCGGGGCGAGGGGGTGTTCGATGCGCTGCGTCTGGTGGCCTTTAATGTGATTTCCGTCGTCACAACCACCGGCTATGCGACCACAGACTACACGCTTTGGGGACCCTTTGCCGTAGCGGCCTTCGTTGTCCTGACGGCGGCGGGCGGGTCCACCGGCTCGACTGCCGGTGGTGCCAAGGCGATGCGCTGGCTCGTGGCATTTCGGGCGCTCAAGGCGCAGATCCGGCAAAGCTATGCCCCGCACCGCGTCACTTTCGTGAAATACGAGGGCCGTCCGGTGGCTCCCGATGCGCTTTCCGGCGTGATCGCCTTTTTCGTGCTTTACGCGGCCACCTTCGGCGTGCTCGCTTCGCTCTTGAGCTTTTTCGGTCTCGATATGTCCACCGCTCTCTCGGGCGCGCTTACGGCACTCGCGAATGTCGGGCCGGGCGTGGGCGATGTCATCGGGCCGGCGGGCAACTTCGCGACGCTCAACACGCCTTCGAAACTGGTGTTGACCTTCGGTATGTATCTCGGGCGACTGGAGATGGCGACGGTCTACGCGCTGTTCGCGCCGCTCTTCTGGCGGGAGCTGGTGATCTCGCGCTAATCCTTAACAGGCTGTCATAAACCGTGCTGCAAAGGTTAAAACGCTGTCACATTTCTCCCGGAACGCTGTCACAGTCTTTAAAGCGTTCCGCCAAAAACCTGAGACACAGCTTTTGGCGAAACGCAGTGCAAGATATGAGTGTTGCGCGCGCCCCGCCTTTATCTGATAGCTCAGGTTAAAGGTGGGGCGCTTTAATAAAAGCTTTTCACGTCCCCCGCGGTTTGGTGCGAAGCGTCGGATCGGCCTCGGTCGGGTCCTCGGGCCATGGGTGTTTCGGATAGCGCCCGCGCATGTCCTTGCGCACATCCGCATAGGAGGTTTTCCAGAAATTCGGCAGGTCCATCGTCACCTGAACCGGGCGATGGGCGGGAGAGGTGAGAACCACTTTCAAGGGCACGCGTTTCGGTCCCACGGTTGGGTGCACTTTTGTGCCGAAAAACTCCTGCAACCGCCCGGTGACCTCCGGATGTTCCCCCGAATAATCAATAGGCAATTTCCGCCCGACGGGGCTTTTAAACGCGCCGGGCACTTCGCGGTCGAGCCGCTGCATCTGGTCCCAGTCGAGCATCCCGCGCAACGCGTCCGTGATGTCGAGGGCACGCAACTGCGCCTCCGTCTTCGCACCTTTGAGATAGGGCAGGAGCCAATCTTCGAGGCGCTCCATCAGCGCCGCCTCCGACATATCGGGATAGTCCCCGGCCATCAGCGCCACACGGGCGGCAAAGCGTTTTGCCGCATCTGTCCATGGCAGGCCGATCTGTCGCAGCCCAACCAGCGCCCCGTGTGCGATGGCTTCCGGCGGGGCGTCTTTCCATTGCCGGTCATCGAGGATCAGCGCGCCGAACATCTCGCGCCGTCGTGCCACCACGCGCCTCTCGCGCTTGTCCCAGTCACAGACTTCGACCCAACCGATCTGATCGCCATACAGCCCGCGCAGCTCGCTTTCGCTGATCTGGGCAGCCTGCCGGATTTTTGCATCCCGCGCGGCCCCGTCGGTATCTGTGACCACGATAAGCCGCGCGGAGGCTAGATCGTCGCTCTCGGGAATCACCGCGCCTTTGCCACCGGACAGCAGGTAGCGCGGCTGATCGCCGGGGCGGCGCAGCCCGATCCGGTCCGGGTAAGCAAGCGCGGCCATTTCGCCAAGGTTCATGGGAGCCGCCTGCGGCAGTCCCTGCCGGAGTCGTCTGGCCTCCTGTTTCACACGCTCGATCACCCCGCGATCGGCAGTGTCGGGGGATGTCAGCGCGCGTATCCGCAGCGACAGATCGACGCCCGCCCCCCGCAGAGGATCGCGTTCGTTCAACAAGGCGGCGAGATCAGCGGCCTGTGGCCCTGCTATTTGCAGCATATGTGCAAGTCTTGGGTGCAGAGGTTTCGCCGCCAAAGCCTTGCCGTGCGCCGTGATCCTCCCCTCGGTATCCAGCGCGCCAAGGCCGTGCAGCAGCGCGCGCGCCTCCGCCAGAGGTCCGGTGGGTGGTGGTGTGAGAAAGGCCAGTTCCCCCTCCTGAGCCCCCCAAAGCGCCAGTTCCAGTGCCAGCCCGGTGAGATCCGCTGTTTCGATTTCGGCGGGCGCAAAGGCGGGCAGGGCGCCTTCTTCCCCCTTGGTCCACAGCCGGTAACACACCCCTTCGGAGACGCGACCTGCGCGACCCCGGCGTTGTTCGGCCTCGGCACGCGAGACCCGTTCGGTCACAAGGCGCGACATGCCGGACCCCGGATCGAACCGTGCCCGGCGCGCCCGCCCGGCATCTACCACGATGCGCACGTCCTCGATGGTCAGCGAGGTTTCCGCGATCGAGGTGGCGAGCACGATTTTGCGCCCGTCTTTGGCGGGGGTGATGGCGGCGCGCTGATCCGCGAATTTCATCGCCCCGAACAGAGGACGGATCGCGCAATCGCCGGGGACGCGCCCTTCCAGAAGCGTCTGGACGCGGCGAATTTCCCCCTCTCCGGGCAGAAAGACGAGGGCGGAACCGGGGGCTTCATTTATGGCGCGCAGCGTCAGGTCCGCGATGGACTGTTCAAGCCGTTGGGTCTTGGCCAGAGGGGCGTCGAGCCAGCGGGTTTCCACCGGGAAGGCGCGACCTTCGGAGCGGACTACCGGGGCATTGTCCAGAAGCGCGGCCACCGGGTCGGCGTCCAGCGTGGCGGACATGACGATCAGCACAAGGTCGCCCCGCAGCGCCTGCCGCACCTCCCATGTCAGCGCCAGCCCGAGATCGGCGTTCAGGCTGCGTTCGTGGAATTCGTCAAAAATCACGGCCCCGATCCCACTCAGTTCCGGATCGGATTGCAGCATTCGTGTCAGAATTCCTTCGGTCACCACCTCAATCCGCGTGGCCTTCGACACTTTCGCCTCGCCCCGGATACGATAGCCCACCGTCTCGCCTGCGCGCTCGCCCAGCGTTTCCGCCATGTGTTCCGCCGCCGACCGCGTCGCCAGACGGCGCGGCTCCAGCATGACGATCTTTCCTTCGACTTCCGGCAAAAGCGCCAGAGGCACACGGGTTGTCTTCCCGGCGCCGGGGGGCGCCATGAGCACGGCACGTCCTTCGGAACGAAGCGCAGCAGTCAGATCGTCCAGAACATCATCAATGGGCAGGCGCGGTGTGAACATGCGATGTCTTATGCGCGAAAGCTCAGGGCGCGAAAAGGGGTATGAAGGGGGCTGGGCTGGACATTGCGCGACACCTGCGGGAAAACATGCCAGAGGGCCCGAAAGTGGTTCGGAGGAGGATGAAGAGCATGGATGTCAAACAACTTGCCGAACAGGTCATCGCCGGGAACCGTCGCGCTCTGGCCCGTGCCATCACGCTGGTCGAAAGCGTGCGGGACGATCACCGGGCGCAGGCGATCGAACTGATGGAAGAAGTCGGCAAGAGCGGGCGTCAGGCGCTTCGGCTCGGGTTGTCGGGGACGCCGGGGGTGGGCAAATCCACCTTTATTGAGAGCTTCGGCATGATGCTGATCCGGCAGGGGCTTAAGGTTGCGGTGCTGGCCGTGGACCCGTCTTCGTCGCGTTCGGGCGGCTCTATCCTTGGGGACAAGACACGCATGGAATTGCTGTCGCGGGAGAAGAACGCCTTCATCCGGCCTTCGCCTTCGCAGTCTGAGTTGGGCGGTGTGGCGCGGCGCACGCGCGAAGCGGTGGCGCTCTGTGAGGCCGCTGGCTATGATCTCATTCTGATTGAAACCGTGGGCGTGGGGCAGTCGGAGACCGTGGTTTCCGAGATGTCCGATCTCTTCCTTTTGCTCCTGGCGCCTGCGGGGGGCGACGAGTTGCAGGGCGTCAAGCGCGGCATCATGGAAATGGCCGACCTGATCCTTGTGAACAAGGCGGATGGCGATCTCAAACCGGCGGCGCAACGCACCTGTGCCGATTATGCGGGCGCGCTCCGGCTCATTCGCAAACGCCCGCAAGACCCGAAGGATTTCCCCAAGGCGATGACCGTCTCCGCCATCGAGGAAAAAGGCCTGCTAGAGGCCTGGGGCGAGATGAACACGCTGGCGGACTGGCGTCGGGAGAACGGATTTTTTGACAAACGCCGCTCCGAGCAGGCGGAATACTGGTTCGCGCAGGATATTCGGCACGGGCTGTTGTCGCAGCTTGAGAAAGAGCCCCTCAAGTCGATGATCGCAGGGCTGGCGCGCAAGGTGTCCAAGGGGGAGATCACGCCGGGTCATGCGGCGGCGGATGTGCTCAGGGCGCTCAAGGATGCCTAGGTCGAGTCTCTAGGCATTGGATTGGACTTGACGATTCTCCCCGGATCGCCTATGCACCGCGAACTGAATTTCGGGCGCGGCTTGATTGCTGTGTCCTTTTCTGTTGAAAATCGGTCTTTTCCCGTGTTTCCCGCCACTTTTCGGACTTGCGTCCGGGGCGGGGGCGCGTAAAAGAGGGCCGAATAAGACGGAAACGAGTCTTTTAAACTGCGAGAGCTTTGCTTTCGAAAGTAGAAACGAGGATGAACCCATGTCGCGTCGTTGCGAACTGACCGGTAAAGGCCCGATGACTGGCAACAATGTCAGCCACGCCAAAAACAGAACCCGCCGCCGTTTCCTTCCGAACCTCAACGATGTGACGCTGATTTCGGAAACCCTCGGCCGCTCCTTCAAGCTGCGCATCTCCGCGGCTGCTCTGCGCTCCGTCGACCACCGTGGTGGTCTTGACGCCTTCCTTGCGAAAGCCAAGGATGCCGAGTTGTCCGACAACGCGCTGAAAATCAAGAAAGACATCGCGAAGGCTCAGGCTGCCGCGTAATCCTTTCGGATTTGACATAGTTTGAAACCCCGTGAGGTTGGCCTCGCGGGGTTTTCTCGTTGTGTCGGCCCCATAATTTGCCCCCTTTTCTTTCGTGGGCGGATCGCTAAAGTGCTTGCACCATGCGTATCACCCGCACGATAAAGGCCGTTCTGGTCGCGTTCCTGCTCATCGTCACGTCCCAGTCCATGGCCGTGGCGCGGGGCACCATGCGCGATGCTTCCGGTGCGGTGGTGCTCTGTACCGGCACGGGACCGATCACCGTGCTCACGGATGCAGATGGTCAGCCGATCGGCCCGAGTCACATTTGTCCCGATTGTGCTCTGAGCGTGATCGCCGGGCTGGCGGATGCATTCGACCTGCAACCGCCGACGCAGCAGGTGCTGCGTTTTACCCCGCTGAGTTTTGCCGCCGAGGGCCATGATACGCTCCCGCCCCGCGCCTGTGCCCGCGCTCCGCCTTTGGTCTGATGTTCCCTTCGTTTTAAAGACCTACGACCAAAGGACTGCACATGTTCAAAACCACCCTTCTGGCCGGGCTTGCCGCCTGTGCCTTCGCTCTGCCCGCTTTCGCCGACATCAACATCATCGACCCCTTCGCCCGTTCTTCGGGCATGATGGCCCGCGCGGGGGCAGCCTTTTTCATCATTGAGAACACCGGTGACGAGGCCGATCGCCTGATCGACGCCACATCCGACATTTCCAAGATCACCGAGTTGCATACCCATAAGGACATGGGCGACGGCATCATGAAAATGGTGCATGTGCCCGAAGGGTTTGAAATCCCGGCCCATGGCACCCATGCGCTGGCCCGTGGTGGCGATCACGTCATGTTCATGGGGCTGTTGCAGCCGATGAACCAAGGCGACACAGTGACCGTCACCCTGACCTTCGAGAAAGCTGGCGACATCACCGTCGAGGTTCCGGTCGACCTGGAACGGGGTGAGGCGGCCATGCCGATGGATGGTACTGGTATGCAGCATGGCCAGATGAACAACTGATCCGACCCAGATATGTGATGACAGGCACGCGTTTCGACGCGTGCCTTTTTTCTTGCGCGGCTCACAAAAAGGATTAGATGACTCGTAAGCGAGACGGGACATTACCGCCCGGCCCGCCCCTTTCTTGACAGTTGAAGAGACAGATCATGTTGAGCGTTTATACGTTCCCGGAGGCTTTCTCGCCTGCCGAATGTGATGCGATCGTCACGCTTGCGCGTGAGGAAGAGCTTGCCGATGCGGGGCTTGTGAAGAACCGTTCCGATCACAACCTACGTCGTGCCGATCTCGCGTGGCTCGATGAGCGCGCGGGCGGGGAGTGGATCATGGAGCGGATCATGCGTCTGGTCGCGGAGGCCAATCGGGAGCATTTCGATTTCGCGCTCACCGAGTTCGGCGAAAGCCCGCAGGTCGCCCGCTATGGTGCCGAACGTCAGGGGCATTTCACATGGCATTCCGACATCGGTGAGGGCGCTTTGGCGTCGCGGCGCAAACTGACCATGGTGGTGCAACTGTCCGATCCGGCGGAGTATGACGGCGGTGCTCTGGAGCTTCAGCCCGATGCCAATATTCGCGAGGCCAACCGGGTCAGGGGATCCGCCGTGCTCTTTCCGTCCTTCGTGCTGCATCGGGTGACACCCGTTACTTCGGGTGAGCGCTTTTCGCTCTCGATCTGGGTGCATGGTCCGGCGTTTCGTTGAGTATTTTTGCCAAGAAGAAAACACATAAGGGTGCGCGCCGGTTGCCGATCCTCCGTTCTGTGACGGACCTTCGGAAGGGTTCTGGCCACACGAACCGGCGCGTCTTCTCCTTGGGCGGTCATCGGCACTCCCGCCTGTACCGCGTGCCAAGCGTAATCAGCTCAAGGTTAATGCAAGGTTGAGATGTGGCTTCTTCTTGGCAGAAATACTCATTCCCGCTCAGCCGCCCAAAATCTCTGCCACCCAGTCTGGCACGACGACACTCGCCAGCCCTTCACGCACCTCGTCGAACCGACCGCCAGAGGCCGCGAGGTTCAGCTCCATGGTGCGGATGCCAAGGCTGCGCGCCATCTGGCTAAACCCTGCCGCCGGGTAGACGACGCCCGATGTGCCAATGGAGACAAAGAGATCGCTGTCTTCCAGCGCCTCCTGAATGGTATCCATGTGATAGGGGATTTCCCCGAACCACACGATATCGGGCCGTGTCGCAGGCGTGCCGCAGGTGGGGCAGGGGTCTTTGATATCCATCACCATCGGAGCCGCCCAGCGATGTCCGCAAGTGGCACAAAGCGCGTCTTTCAGTGCACCATGCATATGGATCACCTCCCGTGCGCCGCCGCGTTCCAACAGATCGTCGACGTTCTGCGTCACCAGATATACGGGGGCGTCATGCTCCGCCTGCAGCCGTGCCAAAGCCCGATGCGCCGGGTTCGGTTCGGCCTTTGCCGCCTGCTCCCGCCGCATGTTGTAAAATCGCTGTACCAATTCAGGATCGCGTGCGAAAGCCTCGGGTGTTGCCACGTCCTCGACCGGGTGATCTTCCCAAAGCCCGTCTTCGGCCCGGAAGGTCTTCAGCCCGCTTTCCGCCGAAAGCCCCGCGCCGGACAATACGAAAATCCCGCCTTTCATCGCGCTCTCCTTTTTCCTCACCCTGCCTTGCGCTTGCCGCCCCGGCAAGGGTAGCTTTGAGGAGCAAAGGGGCCTCCATGCAGAAAATACTCTTCGTCTGTCTCGGTAATATCTGCCGCTCACCCTCGGCTGAAGCGGTGTTTGCCGCCAAGGCGCAGGCCGCGCGTCTTCCGGTGATTGTCGACAGTGCGGGGACCGGCAACTGGCATGTGGGGGAGCCGCCCTATGGGCCGATGCAGCGGGCGGCTTCTGCACGCGGCTATGACCTGTCCTCCCTGCGCGCACGGCAGATCACGGTTTTGGATTTCGAGGGTTTCGATCTAATTATCGCGATGGATGAGGCGAACCTGCGCGATATCGAGCGCCTGCGTCCCTCGGATTCCGAGACACCTGTCACTCTGATGATGTCCTATGCACCGCAAACCGGCGAACGGGTCGTGCCCGATCCCTATTACACCCGCGATTTCGATGAGGCGCTGGACCTGATCGAAGCCGCGGCAACCGGGCTTCTCGCTACGCTCAGATCCTGAGCCAGCGAAAAGCGCGTTTCAATTCTTCGGTCCCGTTCTCCCGATACCACCGCCCGTGGCTCAGGATCACACGCTCAGGCTGCCATGAGATCACCTCCCGGATCACGTCGCGGGCCTTTCCCTTGTTGCGGAAGGTGGCGCGCATATCCGCAGGGGCCTTGCCGTCCGGGTCGAGAATACCAGCAAATCGCATCAGGAAAGCTTTCACTTTTCCAACCTTTTCCGCTTCGAAATTCTCGATGAGATCGGTCAGAATGAGTGTTTTCGAACTTTCATGGAAAAACACCACCTCATGCAGGAACTTGTGTCCTTTCACGACGCGTTGTCGGATGTCACATGCGTAGCCTTCGGGGGCCACATCGGTCAGAACCTCATGCGGTGGCACCGGCACGTTGAATTTCTTTGCCCGTTTTGCCACTCCCGGCGCGGCAAAGACCTGTGCCTTCGGGAAGCGTTTCGCCCAAGCGTTCAGCGACACGTAATGGATCGGATTGGGCGCGATCAGCCAGCCGATGGGGCCGAGGTCGGCCATCTCATCCAACAGGCTTTCGTCAAGCGCGATGGGCGAATGCACCCAAAGCTTACCTGCCACCCGGATGACGGTCATCCGGGTCGGGAAGTTCATGCCGTAAAATGGTACAGGCGGACCGTCTGCGAGCCAGATTTCGGGAGCGACGGGTTTGAGGGTGTTGAGGGGCGGGTAGAGTCCGCGATCCTTCATCCGCAATATTGCGCAGCGGCCTGGCCGAAAGCTTTGTAACGCAGCCAGAATTCCTCATGAGACCGGTTGTCCGACTGACGAATGTCCTGCGCCTTTTGCGGGTCCTTGAAGAACTTCGCGGCCTGACGCTGGTCCTTGCCGGAGAGCGTCATATCGGCCACCTGTTGGATGCAGCCGCAAAGCGCGCGGTTGTTCGCGGCCCGATCCGAAGCCATGCAGGCCCGCTCGATCGTACCCGCACTCGCCGGGATCGGCGACAGGGCGGCGGTCGCAGTGGTCGCGGCGACGGCGAATGCCATAAGGGATCTCTTCATGTCTCTGCCTCTCTCAACATACGCGCCCATCTGGGATCATGGTGCGATCTGGCTTGAATGCCGCAGGCTGCGTGGATGTGACTATGCGCGACAGGATGCCTGAGTCTTGGCGCTGTGGCAATCACGGAGTTTTATGGGGAGGGGGAGGTGAGCGAAGGGTTGCCCGAAATTGTATGACATAGCATTCTTGCGCTGTGATTGTTGGGGGCGCTCCTATGGCAAAGTATATTTTCTATGTTGATGAGAGCGGCGACCAAGATTTGGAAAGGGTGCGCGCGGATATCTCTTCAAAGGGCTCAGAGCCATTTCTGATCGTTGGTGGTGCGCTTGTTGTTGCTTCCGAACATGAAAATCTCAAAGGGCAACTGCAAGCGATAAAGGATCGTATTGGTAAGGGGACGCTACACTGTTCGGCACTAAACCACTTGCAAAAATCATATTATGCTCGCTCAGCTAAGGGGCTGCATTTTCTCGCTTTTGGAGCCGTGTCTAAAAAAGAAACCGTTGGAAACTATAGAAGCGAAATTGCCGGGGCTGAGCAGGCAGAAAGCTATTACAATAAATGTGCTCAGTATCTTTTGGAGCGCGTTGCTGAGTTTGCTAAACTCAATGCCATTAAACCCAAAGATATCTGTATCGTTTTCGAGAAGAAGGGAAAACACAATTACGAACGATTACGGAATTTTATTTCGAAGGTCAGAAGCGATCCGCACCCTAAATATGAAAACTCAAAAACTCTTTTGAATATAGATCCTCAGCTGATTGAAGCTGTAGGGAAAAATGACGACGAGCTGCTCAGCTTGGCTGATTTGGTCGCCCATGCACTTTTCGTAAGCCTTTCTGAAACAAAAACGAATTTTGGCATTCCTGAACAACGCTATTTTCGAGAAATAAAACCAAAATTTTGGTGTGATCCTGTCACTGGTCAGATCGCGAACTGGGGTTTGAAGTTTATAAAAGGCCCAGTGAATATGAGCCTCAAAGGAGAAACCAGTAAAATGGTCAATAAACTCTACAAGTCCAATGAAGCTCTGATCAAAAAACGATAGCTCATAGCCACGCTTTCGTTGCTTCCCCTTGCCATTCCCCCCCTTTCCCCGCATAGAACTCAGCCAAACCTTCATGCGCTGAGGCCTCTCATGACCGAGCTGAAAAACATCCGCAATTTCTCCATCGTGGCCCATATCGACCACGGGAAATCGACCCTTGCCGACCGGCTGATCCAGCTTACCGGCACCGTGGCCGAGCGCGATATGAAGCAGCAGATGCTCGACGCCATGGATATCGAGCGCGAGCGCGGCATCACGATCAAGGCCAACTCGGTGCGGATCGAATACCCGGCGAAAGACGGAGAGACCTATATTCTCAACCTGATCGACACCCCCGGTCACGTCGATTTTGCCTATGAGGTCAGCCGGTCGATGCAGGCGGTCGAGGGTTCGCTTCTGGTCGTCGATGCCACGCAAGGGGTGGAAGCGCAGACGCTCGCCAACGTTTATCAGGCCATCGACGCCGATCACGAGATTGTCCCGGTGCTCAACAAGATCGACCTGCCCGCCGCTGAACCGGAGCGCGTCAAGGAGCAGATCGAGGATGTCATCGGCATTGACGCTTCCGAGGCGGTGGAAATCTCCGCCAAGACCGGTCTCGGCATCCCCGACGTACTGGAGGCCATCGTCAACCGTCTGCCCGCACCGAAGGGTGACGTGACCGCGCCTCTCAAGGCCATGCTGGTCGACAGTTGGTATGATCCCTATCTCGGCGTTGTCGTCATGATCCGTGTTATCGACGGCACGGTGAAAAAGGGCGACCAGATCAAGATGATGCAGACCGGCGCGACCTACAAGATCGACAAGCTCTCGGTGCTCAAGCCGCAGATGGTCGATATTCCGTCGCTCGGCCCCGGCGAGATCGGCGTCTTTACCGCTTCGATCAAGCAGGTGCGCGACACCAAGGTGGGCGACACGATCACCCATGACAAGAAACCTTGCGCCGCGCCGCTTCCGGGCTTCAAACCCTCGATCCCCGTGGTGTTTTGCGGCCTCTTCCCGGTCGATGCCAACGATTTCGAGGCGTTGCGCGACGCCATCGAGAAACTGCAACTGAACGACGCCTCGTTCAGCTCCGAAATGGAGACCTCTGCCGCTCTCGGCTTTGGTTTCCGTTGTGGCTTCCTCGGGTTGTTGCACCTCGAAGTGATCCGCGACCGTCTGGAGCGCGAATACGATCTCGACCTGATCACCACCGCCCCCTCCGTGGTCTATAAGGTCCACATGAAGGACGGTTCGGTCGAGGACCTGCACAACCCCGCCGACATGCCCGATCTGACCTATGTCGATCACATTGAGGAGCCGCGGATCAAGGCGACGATCCTCGTGCCCGACGAATACCTCGGTGACGTGCTCAAACTCTGTCAGGACCGCCGTGGCATCCAGCTTGACCTGACCTATGCGGGCCCCCGCGCGATGGTGGTTTACGATCTCCCTCTCAATGAAGTTGTGTTCGACTTCTACGATAGGCTCAAATCGGTAACGAAAGGTTACGCCTCCTTCGATTATCAGTTCACCGAGTATCGCGAGGACAACCTCGTCAAGATGCAGATTCTCGTGAACGACGAACCGGTGGACGCGCTTTCGATGATGGTCCACCGCGACCGCGCCGAACAGCGGGGGCGGGCGATGTGCGAAAAGCTCAAGGAGCTGATCCCCCGCCACATGTTCAAAATCCCGATCCAGGCGGCCATCGGCGGCAAGGTGATCGCGCGTGAAACCCTCTCGGCGCTGCGCAAGGACGTGACCGCGAAATGCTACGGCGGCGACGCCACCCGGAAGAAGAAACTTCTGGAAAAGCAGAAGGCGGGCAAGAAGAAGATGCGCCAGTTCGGGAAAGTGGAAATCCCGCAGGAAGCGTTTATCAGCGCATTGAAAATGGATAACTAACGAAAAGCCCTGCTGTAGCGGGGCTTTTCGTTAATCTGATGGGGCCAAGCCAACTGCATCGGGGGGGGGGGGTAGATACGGGTTTACGAAGACTGTCACTTCACCGTTATTCGAAGGGACGATGCCCCATACAATATCCGCGGGTATTTGCGGTGCATGCTCTTTGCCCTCAAGATTTAATACTGCAACGCCCTCGGGGCTCAAAGAAAGGTCGCCTACCGGAATTGAGTTCCATGTCTCGCCATGAAGAAACATGAAGTTCGCAGGGGCTCCCGCGCTCGTAAAAAGATTACTTGGGAGCACAATTGGCGCTGTCCCCTTGTTGCAACTTGCTTTTGTAGGGCGATAGTCTTTAGCGGATAAGTCTATTATTGTGCCGAGGTTTCCGCAAACCCTAACTTTGAGTATAGAACTAGTTTCAGTTTGAGTTGTTTGAATGACTTGCGCTATCAGAGGTGGGAAACGGGCATAATCTCCCATTAACTCGACAAATACCGCTTTAATAGTGACATCTGTGAGGCGAGGCTGTGTCTCGTCAATTTGGTCGGCGTCACATACTCCGGTCCAAGCGAGAAAGACGGCTATAATGCTGAAGAACTTCCAGATGTTCATTTGTAAACCCTCGATAATATTGCGAAGTCTGCATCTTTTGGGAGCCGTACCGTATGCAGCGTCTTTTGATCTTCATCGTAATCTACCAAAACCGTGTGACTGTTTGTCATCACTAGAAACTGTAGGGAACTCCAATCATGCCAAACTCTGCTTTCGCCGGGAATTTTATCCGGTTCGTTCGGTAGTTTTAGCATCATAACAAAGGGTAAATTTTCAATGTTGTCTCCTGCAGCGCTTCTGCCTAGCTGCGCAGCGTTGAACAAAACTGCCGTAAGAAATGCAAAGCATACCAATATGACTAAGGTAGGCAGTGTGCTCAACGTTTGGATTTGCTTTCGACCGCTTACAGCTGTTAAAAGCCATGGGAATAACCAGACAATTGCCGTGCCAATAACTAGCCCGATCACGATACACAAAAATTCGTCTTCTGTAGAAAAAGCAAATATCGCTTTTATTGAGAACGATATAATTTCTTCAACGCTTATGTTTATCTCGGAGGTTTCGACGCCGAAGAAGCCATAATAGCCGCTGATAAAGTACAACCCTATCAGATATAAAAGCGGTACAACTGATACTGAGGCTAAAAATTTTTTCGCCAATGCCACACCTTCTATCTTCGCAGCAACGATAAGCGGCTTAATTATATCAAGCAATAAAATTGTCTTGAGTGGAGCCCGTATTCTCTTTGATCATGTATCTCAAGGATGCTGAAGCACCTAAGCTCGGGTTTAGGTGCCAGCTATGTCACGCCAAATAAAAACGCCCACCAATTTGGCGGGCGTCTTAGTGTGTATGCTGGTAGACTCACATCTCGCTTTGCACCTCACGGCTTTCCTGAGAAATCGCAGAACCCGCCTTGGAAATATCCTGACCGGCCCCTTCAATGGTTTCACAGGCGGCCAAAGACAACAGCATGGCACCCAAAATCATCACGCGTTTCATGTCACTCTCCTTGCATTGCATTCGAGGAGGTAACGCGCGCGGCGCCCTGCCGGTTCCCGCTCACATGCTCGATTGCACGTCGCGGCTGGCGCTCGAAATCGCCTGACCGGCTTTCGAGATGTCCTTGCCCGCGCCTTCGACGGTTTCGCAGGCGGCGAGCGCGAAAAGCGTCATGCCGATCAAAATCACACGTTTCATCTTTGTCTCCCTCACACTGTCCCCGTTGTGGGGCCCCGATGTGGTAGCGCGGTTTTCCG
This sequence comes from Celeribacter persicus, assembly GCF_003050785.1. Classification (GTDB taxonomy): domain Bacteria; phylum Pseudomonadota; class Alphaproteobacteria; order Rhodobacterales; family Rhodobacteraceae; genus Celeribacter; species Celeribacter persicus. The sequence goes on along the minus strand of NZ_QAOH01000001.1, from coordinate 151,389 downwards.
GGGGGCTCAATTGTTTCCGGGGAACTGCGGCACAGATGTCAGGCGGTTTGCCGCGATCGCATTTGACCCCGATCAAAGCGGCATTGTTGAATCAACTTATCGTCACATCTGCGCGAATGAATGCAACGCCATCAAGGACCAAGCCCATGAACAGATTAGCCGGCATCCTCTTTTCGCTCATTTCCACGACCCTGATGGGGACTGCCGTGGTGGTGGCCCTCACCATGGGCAAAGACACGCTTCAACCCATTCTCATCTCGGCTGCCATCGGGTTTGTCGCTGCGATCCCGGTGACCTTGTACATCGCCAAGAAGATCACCGAAGAGTTTTCCTGAAGTCATAAGAGCCGGGGCTCAGGCTTTGGCATCCACCGCTTCCATCCAGGCGCGCATCGCCGCCTCGAATTCGCGCGGTTTCTCGGCATGGAGCCAATGGCCCGTGCCGGGTATGGAGGCGAATTTCGCGTTGGGGAACAAGGCTTTCGAACGTTCCCGATGATCGCGCTGCACATAGGTGCTTTCGCCGCCGGAGAGGAAAAACACCGGCCCCTTATAGGTTCCGGAGATTTCCGGAAAACCGACGATCTTCGGCATCTCGGCTTCCAGAACATCGAGGTTCAGAAGCCATTTTTTCTCTTTAACCAAGAGGCTTTGCAGCAAAAACGCCCGCACGCCGGCGTCCAGAACATCATGCGCCAGTTGCCGGTCCGCGTCGGAGCGTTTCTCCACCGTGGACAGGTCGATGCCGCGCATCGCCTCGATCAGCGGTGTGTTGTCATGGCTGTAGGCGACGGGCGAAATATCCGCGACAATCAAGGACTTGATCAACTCGGGTCGGGTCAGCGCCAGCACCATGACCGCCTTGCCGCCCATGGAGTGCCCCATAACGTGCAACGGCCCGTGCTCAGTGACGAGAGGTTCCAGAACCTCGGCGAGATCGCTGGCCATATCTTCATAGCTCTGGGTCGGGAAACGCGGGCTTTCCCCGTGATTGCGCTGGTCGACGGAGACGACAAGCCGCTGATCGGAAAGCCGTTTCGCGATCACGCCCCAGTTGCGGGCGGAGCCGAACAGGCCGTGGACGATAAGAAGGGGGGCGCGGTCGGTCGGCTGACCGGTAAAGACGGTGTTGAGCATGGCACAGAGATAGCGCCTTGGCCCTCGGTGGCAAACCCCTTAAAAGATCACCATGGACCATTCCGTGATGCACAGATCCGAAGAGCTTGCCGCGCTGATGCGCGATCGTCTTGGCGTGCGTCTGGGAGAAGGGTTCGAGGCCAAGGTGAAACATGCAGGCCGTCGTTTGCCGCGTTGGGCACGCCGGAAATCCGCAGTGATCGTCGAGGCGCTTGCGCTTGAGGCGCATCCGAAACTGGCCCAACAGGTTCAGCAGAAAAAGGTCGATAAGGCGTTCAAGGAGTTGAAATATTTCCTGGAGCGTCAGGATGTGAAGACCCGGCGCAAGAACCGGTTGCTCGATCTGATCGCGAGTATTGCCTTTGTGATCCTTGTGACCCTCGGTCTGGTGCTGGGCATTATGGTCTGGCGCGGTCTGGTGTGAAGCGGTCGGTCTGCAAGGCGTCGCGCTGTACAAGCGTGACGGTGACGAAGCTCACATAGAGCAAGAGATACCATGAGCCCATTTTGGCAAAACTGACCAGTTCGCCGGCACTTTGTCCCTTGTAGAGCCATATCCGCGTGGCCGTTCCGACGTTTTCGGCAATCCAGAGGAAGAAGGCGGAGAGCAGCCCGGCCAGCGGCATGGGCATCCAGTGCCACATGCCGATCCGATACCAGACGCGGGTGCGGGCATAGAGGATGAGCGAGGCGGCAAACAGGCCGATGCGGATGTCCGGGCCGAAGTGATGTGTGAAGAAATTCAGATAGATGGCTGAGGCGAACAGAAGCGAAGTCCAATAGGGCGGATAGGGGGCGAAACGCATGTCGAAGAGACGGATGGCGCGCGCCATGAAACTGCCGACGGAGGCATACATGAAACCCGAGAACAGCGGCACACCGCCGATCTTGATCACCCCCGCGCCGGGGTAGCCCCAACTGCCCATGTGGAGTTTGAAAATCTCCATGATGGTGCCGGTGAGGTGAAACAACAGGATCACCTTGGCCTCACCGATGGTTTCCAGCCGGAAGATCAGGAACAGGATCTGAAGCGCCAATGCATAGGCCAGAAGCGCATCATAGCGCGCGATGGGCCAGTTGTCTTGCCAAAGGGTGTGAGTCGCCAGCATGGCGATGAGCAGCAGCCCGCCAAAGAGCGCGGCCCAGCCCATCTTGACGGTGAACATGACCAGTTCGGTGATGGCATGGGGTAGACGGGCGCGGAGCCAGTCGCCCAGACGGCGTTCGAGAGAGGTGGGCTGGGACATGGAGCCTGTGATGATCGTTAACGTGCAAGAAAAAGGGGCCCGGAGGCCCCTTTGATTGGTTCGAATGTCGGATAATTACAGGTTCGGGTAAAGCGGGAATTTCTCGCAGAGGGCTTCGACCTCGGCTTTCACCTTGGCTTCAACCTCCGCGTTGTGCTCTTCGCCATTGGCGGCAAGACCGTCTACCACCTCGACAATCCAGTCGGCGATCTGGCGGAATTCAGCCTCGCCAAAGCCGCGCGTGGTGCCCGCAGGAGTGCCGAGACGGACACCGGAGGTGACCATCGGCGGTTCCGGATCGAACGGGATGCCGTTCTTGTTGCAGGTGATGTGGGCGCGCTCAAGCGCCTTCTCGGTCGCGTTCCCCTTCACGCCTTTGGGGCGCAGATCGACGAGCAGAACGTGCGTATCTGTGCCGCCGGTGACGATGTCGAGTCCGCCTTTCATCAACTGGTCGGAGAGCGCCTGCGCGTTCTTCACCACCTGTTCGGCATAGGTTTTGAACTCGGGACGCAGCGCCTCGCCAAAGGCCACGGCTTTCGCGGCGATGACATGCATCAGCGGCCCGCCCTGAATGCCGGGGAAGATGGCGGAGTTCACCTTCTTGGCGATCTCGACGTCGTTCGTCAGGATCATGCCGCCGCGCGGACCACGGAGCGTCTTGTGGGTCGTGGTGGTCGCCACATCGGCATAGGGGAAGGGCGACGGGTGCGCGCCACCGGCGACGAGACCGGCGAAATGGGCCATGTCGACCATGAGAAGCGCCCCGACTTCATCGGCGATCTCACGGAATTTCGCAAAGTCGATCTGGCGCGGAATGGCGGAGCCACCGGCGACGATCAGCTTGGGCTTGTGCTCAAGCGCCAACTCGCGGACCTGATCGTAATCGAGGCGCTGGTCCTGTTGACGCACACCGTATTGAATGGCGTTGAACCATTTGCCGGACTGGTTGACGGAGGCGCCGTGGGTCAGGTGGCCACCGGAGGCGAGGTTCATGCCGAGGATGGTGTCGCCCGGTTGCAGAAGCGCGTTGTAGACGCCCTGGTTCGCCTGAGAGCCGGAGTTCGGCTGGACATTGACGTATTTGACGTCGAAGAGTTCCTTGGCGCGGTCGCGGGCGAGGTTCTCGGTGATGTCGACAAATTCGCAGCCACCATAGTAACGGCGGCCCGGATAGCCTTCGGCGTATTTGTTGGTGAGGACGGAGCCCTGGGCTTCCATCACGGCGGCAGACACGATGTTCTCGGACGCAATCAGTTCGATCTCGTGGCGCTGACGGCCAAGTTCTTTGGTGATGCTGTCGAACAGCTCTGGGTCGCGGGAGGCGAGTGCCTCGGTGAAGAAACCGGAATCGCGGACATTGGCCGTCATGCTATGCTCCTTGGCAGGATGGGAGTGTCGCGCGCTTCTTATCCATTCTGTGACAGTTCGAAAACCCTTTGTCGGTGCATAATCATCATGAATCGGTGCGCGCTTGCGTCCCAGAATGGGGCGAATGTTTCCGATCCTCTTCCTTTGGCGTCTCTGAGTGGCGAGACATCGTGACGGTAAGTCGTGTCGGATGTGCGGCCAGAAGTGCAGGGGTTTGCACGCAACACCTCAGGAATTCAGGTGAAATCCCCGGCGGGCTTTGCTACTGAGGGCGCAAACATGTCGTTTCAAGAGGGCCTGTGATGGTCAAGATCGCCTTTGCCGCCAGCGATGCCCAAATCGCCCAATCCGCACTGGCGCGCTTGCTGGCGCGCTACCCGTCGGTGCCGATGGAAGAGGCGGATGTGATCGTGGCGCTCGGCGGCGACGGCTTCATGTTGCAGACCCTGCACGGCACGATGCATCTCGACACGCCGGTTTACGGCATGAATTGCGGCACCATCGGGTTTCTGATGAACGAGTTTCGCGAGGACGATCTGGTCGAACGTCTCGCGGAGGCCGAGGAAGAGGTGATCAATCCGCTTTCCATGGTGGCTTGCAGCGAGGATGGGAGCGAACGGCGGGCGTTGGCGATCAACGAGGTCTCGCTTCTGCGCGCGGGGCCACAGGCGGCCAAACTGCGCGTTTCCATAGATGGCAAGATCCGCATGGAGGAACTGGTCTGTGACGGGGTGCTCGTGTCTACGCCTGCCGGGTCGACCGCCTACAACTATTCTGCGCGTGGTCCGATCCTGCCCATTGGGTCCGATGTTTTGGCGCTCACCGCCATGGCCGCCTTCCGGCCCCGGCGCTGGCGCGGCGCGCTTTTGCCGAGTACGGCAAAGGTCCGTTTCGATGTGCTGGAGGCCAGCAAGCGCCCGGTGATGGCCGATGCCGACAGCCGCCATGCGGGCAATGTGCTTTGGGTCGAGATCGCCTCCGAGCCGAAGGTCAGGCACCGCATCCTGTTCGATCCCGGTCATGGGCTCGAAGAGCGGCTTTTGCGCGAACAATTCGTCTGACAGATCGCCTGGGACGGTTACAAGTCCCGTTTGCCGCGCACCGGTTTGCCCCAGCTGTCGAGCTTGCGATAGAGTGTCGAGGGCGAGACCCCGAGGCTGCGCGCCGCCGCCGGGATCGAACCGCCCTCCTTCTGAATCGCATGCTCAATGGCGCGGCGCTCGATCTCGGCGAGGGTCTGCCCGTCGAACGGATTGGATGACACGAGGGAGAAGGCGCCGGCGTTTTGCACGCCGTCCTCCGAGGCCTGCGGATTGCGCAGATAGGCTGGCAGGTCAGCGACCTCGACCACCGGCCCGTCATGCAGAATAGCGATATTCCACAGGACATTCATCAATTCGCGGAGATTTCCCGGCCAGTTGTGATCGAGAAAAATTGCCTTGACCTCGGTCGAGAGGGTGCGGAAAGATCGCCCCTCGCGGGCACAGAGTTTGTCCAGTTCGGTCTCGGCGATTTCCACCACATCCATGCCACGCCCACGCAGCGGTGGCAGATGCAGAGGCACCACGTTGAGCCGGTAGAACAGATCGGCACGCAAACGACCGGCGTTCACTTCGGCGCGGGGATCAATGGTGGAGGTGCAGATCAGGCGAAAATTCACCGGCCGGGGTGACAAACCGCCCAGAGGCGTGACCGAGCCGCTTTGCAGGATGCCCAAAAGCCGCGCCTGCATCGGCAAGGACAGGGCGCAGATCTCGTCGAGCAGTAAGGTTCCGTTCTGCGCCTTTTCGACCGCACCGGGTATGCCCTTGCCTTCGGTCCTTGCGTCCCAGTGTGCACTTTCGCCGATGAGTTCCGCCTCGATCCGCTCAGGTGCGGCGGTGGAACAGTCGAGCTTGATGAGGCCTCCATCGCGAAAGCCGGAGCGGGCATGAATGGTCTCGGCGGCCCGGACCTTGCCTGTGCCGCTTTCACCGGTGATGAAGACGGGGGCTGCGGAGCCGGCGACGGCGTTGATCGTGTCGAATACGTCGCGCATGATCTCCGATGACCCGAGAGGGCAATCGAAGCCGACACCGTCGACGCGGCTACCCCGATCCTGCTGACCGATGCTGCGTCCGCTTTCGGCATTGGCGATGGCGGCGAGCAACTGGTCGGGGTCCAGCGGTTTCACGAGAAAATCAATGGCGCCGCTGCGCATCGCGGTGACCGCGCGGTCAACGGTGGCAAAGGCGGTGACGGCAATCGATTTGAGCGCGGGCAACCGAGTTTTCAGCTCTGTGATCAGGTCGATGCCGTTGCCATCGGGCAGAACGATGTCGATCAGTGCCAACTCCGGCTGATGAGCAAGCGCGCCATCCCGGGCCTCGGCGCAATTGCGCGCGACGACGATGTCGTAACCGGCCTCTTCGAGCGTGGCGGAAAACAGGGTCAGGTGGGTCTCGACATCGTCAACGATCAGTATGGGGTTTCGAGACATGGCCGTTCGTTTCTCTATCTATAATGGAATGAATTTCGGACTGAATATTTTCGGCAGTTTGGCGGAGTTGATCGAGGATCGCAATAATTTCCGTCGGCTCGTCCCTCATTACCCTTTCCGAAACCGACAGGGCGAGTTGTCGCGCCTCCTCGTGACAGGCCGAGGCGAAAAGCCCGGACAGGGTATGGGCACTGCGCGTCAACTCTGCGAGGGCCAGCGGTGAGGGGACCGCTCGGGCGGCGGAAAAGGCGGCTTCGAGATGGTGATTCAGATCTATAGCCACTTGCCGAAGAAGTGTCTGGCGCATTTCCTTGGGCAAATGACGTACCATGTGGCGCAGGCAGGTTCCGGTGTGGTTCGCGGTTGCATCAGGTTGCCTAGATTGAGGGCTGAATGAGGAGACGACCGGCGGGTGGGTTGCCGACGAAAGAGGTGTGGGACTGTTGGGGTGCATGTGCAGGGCGCGGACGAGGCTGTCCAGAATGTCCTTGCCCCCGATGACCGGTTTGCAGATCACGGCATCGGCGCCGCTGAGTTGAATGGCGCGGATGTTGCTTTCGAACACATGCGAGGTGATGGCAATTACAGGCGGCAACGGCACGTTGCGGCTGCGCAGGATGGAAAGCACCTGATTGCCCGACAGAAGCGGCAGTTCGATGTCGAGGAAAACGACGTCGAACTGGCGGCTGCACGCCGTCAGCAAGTGGAGTGCGGCTGCTCCGTCCGAGGCTTCGACAATCCTGATTCCCAGCGCCTCAAGATGTTGCCGCATTTGCAGGCGAAGTGCTGCGCTGTCCTCGACCAGTAGCGCGGTGAGACCGGTGGGCAACGCGGGCACCATCTCCGCCACGGGATCGGAAGGCGGCGACAGTTCCGGGAGCGGCACGCTGAGACAGGCTTCGGCCCCGCCATCGGGCGGGTTATGCAGCGTAAGATGGCCATTGAGCTGACGTGTGGCCTCACAGGCGATCCTGAGGCCGAAACCGGAGCCGGGCTCACCCGAGCCGATTGGCAGAGGTGCGGGGGCGGCGCGGGTAAGCACCTCTGAGGGAAAGCCCGGTCCGGCGTCTCGAATGCGTACTAGCAACGTTTCGCCCGTGCTCTGATCTGAGCGGGAGATGTCGATGGAAATCGGTCCGGGACCGGCATGGTGCAACGCGTTGGAGACAAGATTGGAGAGCACACGTTCGAAAGCCAGCATGTCGAAGGCCGCAGTTTCCGGCATATTCTCTTCGCCTTGAAGCAGAAGATACGAGCCGAGTTGCTCGGTGATGCCGCGCCAGCGTTGCACGAGACCGGCGAGAGTGCGGCGCGGTGTGCTGAAAAGCGCGGGATAAGGACCGTTTTGATGGTTTTGAAACAGCGCGCCGGACATCTCATTGAGCAGCCGTCCGAGGTGAGCTCCTGTATGAGACAGTCGGCTGAGTTCCCGACCAAGGGCGGGGGAGACCGGAAAACTGTCGCGCAGCGTGCTCAGGGTGATCTGTAACTCGGTATAGGTTGCGCGAATATCATGGGCCAGCAGCGAAAGACGTCCTGCGTCTTCTATGAGAAGAGAATAGCTTTGCGGATCACCTTGTTCCAATTTCAAGCCCTTACCATCTACCAACGCACAAGTAACAAAAACGCGGCCGATCAGGCCGCGTTTCATGCCCGGTGGATCGGTTGTTTACAAATTCTTAACCAACCTGACGCCGGGGAACAGAGCTTTTTGTCTAAAATTTACTCTTTTGCATAGCCGAGCCCCTGAAGTGCCACTTTGATCTCGTCCAGAATGGCCGGATCGTCGATTGTTGCGGGCATTTTGAACGGCTGGCCGTCGGCGATTTTCACCATTGTGCCGCGCAGAATCTTGCCCGAGCGGGTTTTGGGCAGACGGTCGACGACGCAGGCGAGCTTGAAGGCGGCAACCGGGCCGATTTCATTGCGCACATCGCGCACGACTTCCTTGACGATCTCGGCATGATCACGGGTGCAACCCGCGTTCAGACAGAGGAAGCCGAGCGGCATCTGCCCCTTCAACTCGTCGGAGACACCGATCACGGCGCATTCGGCGACATCGGGGTGGGCGGAGAGCACCTCCTCCATTGCGCCGGTCGAGAGCCGGTGACCGGCGACGTTGATGACATCATCGGTGCGGGCCATGATGTAGACATAGCCGTCTTCGTCCTTAATCCCCGCGTCCCCGGTCTCGTAGTAGCCCGGGAAGGTGGTCAGGTAGCTCTTTCTGTAGCGATCCTCGGCATTCCACAGCGTTTGCAGCGTGCCCGGCGGCAGCGGCAGCTTGATCGCGATGGCGCCCAGCTCGCCCGGCGCAACCGGATGACCCGCCTCGTCGAGAATGTCGATCTCGTAGCCAGGCATGGCGACGGAAGGCGAACCGATCTTGACCGGAAGTTCTTCGATCCCTATCGGGTTCGCGGCGATGGCCCAGCCGGTTTCGGTCTGCCACCAATGGTCGATCACCGGAACACCGAATTTCTCCTGCGCCCATTTGATCGTGTCCGGATCGGCGCGTTCGCCCGCGAGGAAGATCGCCTGAAGATCGTGCAGCTTGTAACGCTTGATCCATTCGCCGGTCGGATCCTCGCGCTTGATCGCGCGCAGAGCGGTCGGCGCGGTAAAGAAGCTCTTCACCCGCTGGTTCTGGATGATGCGCCAGAACACACCAGCATGCGGCGTCCCGACGGGTTTGCCCTCGAACACGATGGTCTGCGCGCCCTTGATCAGGGGCGCGTAGCAAATGTAGCTGTGTCCCACGACCCAGCCCACATCGGAGGCGGCCCAGAAGCGGTCGCCTGCCTCGATGTTGTAGATGTTCTTCATCGTCCAGTTCAGCGCGACGAGATGCCCGCCGGTGGCGCGCACGACGCCTTTCGGGGCGCCCGTGGTGCCGGAGGTGTAGAGGATATAGGCCGGATGGTTGCCCTCGACCGGCACACATTCTGCCGGTTTCACGCCGTACTGGAAGCCGTGCCAGTTGAAGTCACGCCCTTCGATCAGCCTGGCAACCTCCTGTTCGCGCTGGAAGATCACGCAGAACTCGGGCTTGTGCTCGGCCATGTCGATGGCCTGATCGAGAAGCGGTTTGTAATGCACCACACGGTTCGGCTCCAGGCCGCTGGAGGCGGCGATGATCGCTTTCGGTGTGCAGTCGTCGATCCGCACAGCCAACTCATGCGCGGCAAAGCCGCCGAAGACGACGGAATGGATCGCGCCGATCCGGGCACAGGCCAGCATGGCCTCAAGCGCCTCGGGGATCATCGGCATGTAGATGATGACGCGGTCACCTTTTTCCACGCCGCGCATCTTGAGTGCGCCGGCGAGCGAGGACACGCGGGTCTGCAATTCCTTGTAGGTGATGCCCTTGGTCGAGTGGGTGATAGGGCTCTCATGCATGATTGCCAGTTCGTCACCACGTCCGGCTTCCACATGACGGTCGACCGCATTGTAGCAGGTGTTGGTCAGACCGTCCGAGAACCACTCGTAGATCGGGGCATTCTCGTCGAAAAGCGCCTTCGACGGCTTCTTGTACCAGTGAACCTCTTCGGCGGCCTCCATCCAGAATTTTTCCGGATCCGCTTTCCAGGCGTCGTAAACGTCTTTGTATGCCACTCGCTGCGTCCTCCTCGCTGGTCTGGCGTAAATGGCTCGGCCCGTGATTCCCTGCAAATTTGCTAAGTTGCCTTGGAATGACACCGGGTCAAACGCGCGGGGGCTGGCCCGCTCGGTAGTGTTGTTATCAGACACGGTTGCGAATGTTTATATAAATTTCGCAAACAACTTCAAAAATGTAGTTTGCAAACTTTAATCTCGAAAGGTCGTGTTGCAAATAAAAACTGCCCCCGCAGTGACCTGCGAGGGCAGTGAATTCAGGCAGTTGCGCGACTTTAGCCGTAATGCGCCACAGGCGTGCCAGCGATGGCGGACATGTTCAGCAAACCGCGCGAGGTGATCGAGGGGGTGACGATATGCGCGCGGTTGGCCATGCCCATCAGAAGTGGACCGACTTCGAGCCCGCCCCCCTTGGTCTTGAGGATGTTACGCACGCCCGAGGCCGCATCCGCGATGGCAAAGACCAGCGCATTGGCCGGACCTTCGAGGCGGGAGTGCGGGAAGTTGCGGTTGCGCAGGTCAGGCGTCAGGGCGCTGTCGATATGCATCTCGCCCTCATAGGCGAAATCGCGTGGTTCGGCGTCGAGGAGCTCCAGCGCCTCGCGCATGTGCCGCCCGGTCATGCAGTTCAGGTTCCCGAATTCCGAATGCGAGCAGAGCGCGATGTTCGGTTCGATCCCGAAGCGGCGCACATGGCGGGCTGTGGCGATCACCGTCTCGGCGATCTGTTGCGGGGTCGGTTCCGTATGCACATGAGTGTCGGCGATGAAAAGCGGTCCGTCCTCAAGGATCATCAGTGAAAGCGCACCGATGGGTTGATGCTCTTTCGTGCCGAGGATCTGGGTCACATAGTTCAGATGCCACAGGTACTGACCGAAAGTGCCGCAGATCATGCTGTCGGCGTGGTCCTGATGCACCATGATGGCACCGATGGCCGTGGTGTTGGTGCGCATGATGGCCTTGGCGAGGTCCGGGGTGACGCCACGGCGCGCCATGATGTTGTAATAGGCCTGCCAGTATTGCTTGTAGCGGCTGTCGTTTTCCGGGTTCACAACTTCGAAGTCGATGCCGGGGCGGATTTTGACGCCCGCGCGCTCGGCCCGCATAGCGATCACCTCCGGGCGGCCGATAAGGATCGGTTTGTCGGTGGTTTCCTCGATCATGCCTTGGGCGGCGCGCAACACACGCTCGTCCTCTCCCTCGGCAAAGGCGATGCGGCGTTCGGCATGGGAGGCGGCGGCAAAGACCGGGCGCATGATCAGCGCGGATTTGAACACCGACCCGTCGAGCGCATCCTTGTAGGCCTTCATATCAGCGACGGGCTTGGTTGCGACCCCGCTTTCCATCGCGGCCTTGGCGACAGCGGAGGCGACGACACCCATCAGGCGCGGGTCGAAAGGTTTCGGAATCAGATACTCCGCGCCGAATTCCATGCGCTCGTCCTGATAGGCGGCGGCGGCTTCGGCGCTGGTCGTGGCGCGCGCCAGTGCCGCGATCCCTTCGATACAACCGAGCTGCATCGCATCGTTGATCTCGGTTGCGCCCACGTCCAGCGCGCCGCGGAAGATGAAGGGGAAACAGAGCACGTTGTTGACTTGGTTCGGATAATCCGAACGACCCGTGGCGATGATCGCATCGGGGGCGACCTTTTTCACCTGGTCCGGCATGATTTCGGGTGTCGGATTGGCAAGCGCGAAGATGATCGGCTGTTTCGTCATCTTTTTGACCATCTCGGGTTTCAACACACCGGGCCCGGACAGGCCAAGGAACATGTCCGCCCCCTCGATCACCTCGTCGAGTGTCCGAAGATCGGTTTTTTGAGCAAAGGCGGCTTTCTGCGGGGTCATGTCCTCTTCCCGGCCCTCGTAGACCAGCCCGTGAATGTCGCAGAGCCAGACATTTTCACGTTTCACACCCAGTTTCAGCAGCATGTTGAGGCAGGCAATCCCCGCAGCGCCGCCGCCAGTGGACACCAGTTTGATGTCCTCGAATGTCTTGCCGGTCACTTGCAGGGCGTTGGTCGCTGCCGCCGCCGCGACAATGGCCGTGCCATGCTGGTCGTCGTGGAACACTGGGATGTTCATCTTCTCGCGGCACAATTGTTCAACGATAAAGCAATCCGGTGCCTTGATGTCCTCAAGGTTGATCGCCCCGAAGGTCGGCTCCATCGCACAGACGATTTCGGCGAGTTTCACCGGGTCGTTTTCGTTCACCTCGATGTCGAAACAGTCGATATTGGCGAATTTCTTGAAGAGTACGGCCTTGCCCTCCATCACCGGTTTGGCCGCTTCCGCGCCGATGTTGCCGAGCCCGAGAACGGCGGTGCCGTTGGTGACGACCGCGACGAGATTGCCACGCGAGGTATAGCGTGTGGCTGTGGTCGGATCGGCCTTGATTTCAAGGCAGGCCTCGGCCACGCCGGGGCTGTAGGCGCGGGCAAGGTCGCGGCCGTTGGCCATCGGTTTCGTGGCGCGGATCTCCAGTTTCCCGGGCTTCGGGAATTCGTGATAATCCAGTGCGGCCTGCTTCAGGTTGGTCGTGCGGCTTTCCGTCGGCATGGGGCTCTCCCTGTTGCTTGCGGGCGCATCCGGCAGGTTGTTTAGTGTTGAACTAAATTTGCGACCCGACGTCACATCCCGGTTTGTCATGCCTCTACGCCCCCGGAGGGGCATCACGCAAGGGGAGAATGGGGTGAATGTCGCAAGGGTTGTGGATATGCGGGCAAAACTTTGCCGGTTCTGTGCGCAAACGCGCTACGGAGCCGGGATGTGAGTGCGGATTGTCGAGGCGCTTCGCGCATCTTGCTTGCATCCGCTCCCGCCCCGGCGCAGTCTTGACCAAACCGTCAAAAATGAGGTGACCCAATGTCTCTTCTCGATGAGGCCGCAAAGGCGCAGCCGAACGCATATGCTCCCTATTCGAATTTCCGGGTGGGTGCCGCGATCCGCACCACCTCGGGGGCGGTCTACACCGGCGTGAATGTCGAGAATGCCGCCTATCCGGAGGGCACCTGTGCCGAAGCCGGGGCCATCGCGGCCATGGTGCTTGGCGGTGAGACGGAAATCGCCGAAGTGGCCGTGATCGGTGATAGTGACGAACCGGTGCCGCCCTGCGGAGGGTGTCGTCAGAAAATTCGCGAATTCGCGGGGCCTGATGTGAAGGTCACCATGATGTCGCGCACAGGCAAGACCCTCACCATGACGGTGGGTGAACTGCTGCCCGGTGCGTTTACACCGGATCACATGGATTGACTCATGGATGCCCGTCAGATCATCGAGAAACTGCGCGATCATCAGCCGCTGAACGAGGCGGAGCTGACGCTGTTCGCGCAAGGGCTGGCCACGGGCGCCGTGACGGACGCGCAGGCCGGAGCCTTCGCCATGGCGGCGCTGCTGAATGGTATGTCCGATGCGGAGCGCGTCGCCTGGACGCTCGCCATGCGCGACAGCGGCGAGGTGATGCAGTGGGATCTGCCCGCGCCCGCCATCGACAAACATTCGACCGGCGGCGTGGGGGATTGCGTCTCTCTCCTGCTGGCGCCCGCTCTGGCCGCGCTTGGCGCTTATGTCCCGATGGTGTCGGGGCGTGGGCTTGGTCATACCGGAGGCACGCTCGACAAGCTCGAATCCATCCCCGGCCTGAAGACCGAAGTGACAGAAGAGCGTTTTCACCAGATCATCGAGCAAGTCGGCTGCGCCATCGTTTCGGCCACGGGGTCCATCGCGCCTGCCGACAAGCGGCTCTATGCGATCCGCGATGTGACGGGGACGGTGGAGAGCATCGACCTGATTACGGCCTCCATCCTGTCCAAAAAACTCGCGGCAGGGCTTGAGGCCCTGGTGCTCGACGTCAAATGCGGCTCGGGGGCCTTCATGACCACACTGGAGGACGCCCGTGCTCTGGCGCAGAGCCTTGTGACCACGGCGAACGGGGCGGGCTGCAAGACCTCGGCGCTGATCACCGATATGAACCAGCCGCTTTGCCCGTCTCTCGGCAATGCGCTTGAAGTCATGACGGTGATGGAGGCGCTGACCACCGGCGAGGTGGACAATATCCTCTGCGATGCGACCTGTGCGCTGGGCGGTGAGCTGATGGTGCTTTGCGGGCTGGCTGATGATGTGGATCAGGCGGCCTGGGCGGTGCGTGACACGCTGACCGATGGTTCCGCCGCCGAACGCTTCGGGCGGATGATCACCGAACTGGGCGGGCCAGCGGATTTCGTCGATCACTGGCGTGATCGCCTGCCCTCGGCCCCCGTGGTCCGCGATGTCGTGGCCGAAGCGCCGGGTTATGCTGGCGAGATGGACGGGCATGGGCTTGGCATGGCCGTGGTGCATCTGGGCGGCGGGCGGCTCAGGGGCGGCGAAAAGCTCGATCCGGCGGTGGGGCTTTCCAATGTCTGCATGATCGGGGAATATCTCGATGAAGACAGTCTGATTGCGACGATCCACGCCCGCTCTGTCGAAGATGCGGATCGTGTGGAGGCGACGATCCGGGCGGCGATCCGTCTGACGGATGAGGCTCCCGTGGAGCCGCCGCTGGTGTATGAGAAGGTGACAGGATGAATTTGGCATGACGCGCGCGTTTCTGATCGTGATGGATTCCGTGGGTTTGGGCGGTGCGCCCGACGCGGATCGGTTTTTCAATGGCGCGCGGCCCGATACCGGGGCGAACACCATCGCCCATATCGCGCAGGCCTGTGCCGAGGGGCGTGCCGAAGAGGGACGCTCCGGGACTTTGTATCTGCCGAACCTCGATGCTCTGGGGCTGGGGGCGGCCATGGCGCATGCGACCTCCGATTCCGGGCCGGGGCTGTCTGCCGAACCGCAGGGGCTTTATGGCGTCGCCGCCGAAATCTCTCCGGGCAAGGACACACCTTCTGGGCATTGGGAATTGGCCGGTGTGCCTGTGCCTTGGGATTGGCATTATTTCCCGGACGAACAGCCGTCTTTTCCGCAGGATTTGATGGATAAGGTGGCGGAGCTGTGTGGGGCAGGGGGGACGCTTGCCAATTGCCATGCCTCCGGCACCGAAGTGATCAAAGAATTCGGCGCGGAGCACATCGAGACCGGCTGGCCGATTTGCTACACCTCTGCGGATAGCGTGTTTCAGATCGCCGCGCATGAGGACCATTTTGGCCTCGACCGGCTGTTGAAGCTTTGCGAAGACATCGCGCCCACGCTGCACGCGATGAGGATCGGTCGTGTCATCGCCCGGCCTTTCGTTGGTACGGTCGAAGAGGGCTTTACCCGCACCGGCAACCGTCACGACTACGCCATCGCGCCGCCCTCTCCAACGATTTGCGACTGGTCGAAATCGGCAGGACGTGCGACCTATGCCATTGGCAAGATTGGCGATATTTTCTCCATGCAGGGCTTGGATGAGGTGCGCAAGGGCAATGATCATGTGCTCTTCGATCACCTGTGTGATGTGATGGAGGAAGCGCCGGAGGGCTCGTTCACCTTCGCCAATTTCGTCGAGTTCGACAGTCTTTACGGACATAGGCGTGATGTCTCCGGCTATGCCCGCCATCTCGAATGGTTCGATGCCCAGATGCCGCGCCTCTTTGAGCGCGCGCGAGAGGGCGATCTTTTGATTTTCACTGCCGATCATGGCAATGACCCGACATGGACGGGCACGGACCACACCCGCGAACAGGTGCCGGTTCTGGGCTATGGTCTTGGCCTCAAACCCATTGGCCCCGTGGCCTTTTCCGATGTGGCGGCCTCAATTGCCGAACATCTCGGGATCGAGGCGCAGGGGCCCGGAAGGAGCTTCCTTTGAGCATCAGCGACATGCCGAAAATCGAGCTGCACATGCATCTCGAAGGGGCCGCCCCGCCCGCGTTCATCCGCGGTCTGGCAGCGGAGAAAAAAGTCGATCTCTCGGGGATTTTTGACGAAAAAGGCGCGTATAAATACAGGGATTTCTGGGATTTTCTCAAGGTCTATGAGGCCGCCACTTCGGTCCTCAAGACGCCGCAGGATTACTATCGCCTGACCCGCGCCGTGTTGGAAGAAAGCGTGGCGTCGAATGTGATCTACACCGAAAGTTTCCTTGCCCCCGATTTCTGCGGTGGCGGCGATGTTAAGGCGTGGAGGGATTACCTTGCCGCGATCAAACAGGCCGCCGACGAGATGGAGCAGGAGGCGGGCATCGTGATGCGCGCGATCCCGACCTGCGTGCGCCATTTCGGGCCGGATCAGGCAAAGAAAACGGCGCTTTGTGCGCAGGAAACTGTGGGCGATTTCGTTACCGGGTTTGGCATGGGCGGCGACGAGGCCATGGGCAAACAGGGCGATTTCAAATATGCCTTCGATATGGCGCGGGAGGCGGGGCTGCGCCTGACGACCCATGCGGGCGAATGGGGTGGGCCTTCGAGCGTCCGAGACGCCATCCGCGACCTGAAAGTCGAGCGCATCGGCCATGGCGTGCGCGCCATCGAAGATCTTGCGCTGGTCGATGAGATCGCCGAGGCGGGGATCGTGCTTGAGGTCTGTCCGGGCTCGAATATCGCCCTTGGCGTCTATCCCAAATGGTCCGATCACCCGATAGCCGAACTGCGCAAACGCGGTGTGAAAGTCACCGTCTCCACGGATGATCCGCCGTTTTTCCATTCCACCATGCGCTACGAGTTTGACCGCCTTGCCGAGACTTTCGGCTGGGAAGAAGACGATTTCATGGAGTTGAACAAGACCGCGCTCGACGCGGCCTTTTGCGATGAGGCGACCCGTGCGGCGGTCGCCAAGAAACTGGAGCCTGCCGATGCTTGATCACCTGACCGTTGTGAAACACCCGCTTGTGCAACACAAGCTCACCATCATGCGCGACAAGGAAACCTCGACGGCCGGGTTCCGGCAACTCTTGCGTGAGATTTCCCTGCTCTTGGCCTATGAGGTTACGCGCGAGCTTGATATGACCGAAAAGACCATCGAGACGCCGATGCGGACCATGCAGGCCCCGACGCTTGACGGCAAGAAACTTGCTCTGATCTCGATCCTGCGGGCGGGCAACGGGTTGCTCGACGGCATTCTCGAACTCATTCCCTCGGCGCGGGTCGGCTTTGTCGGGCTGTATCGTGACGAGGAAACGCTTGAGCCGGTCGAATATTATTTCAAGGTGCCCGAGGATCTGTCGGACCGTCTGGTGATTGCTGTCGACCCGATGCTCGCGACCGGGAATTCGTCTGTCGCGGCCATTGACAAGCTCAAAGAGGCGGGCGCGAAAAACATCCGCTTTCTCTGCCTTCTGGCGGCACCCGAAGGCATTAAGCGGATGGAAGAGGCTCATCCGGACGTGCCGATCGTAACAGCAGCTGTAGACGAAAAGCTCAATGAACATGGATATATTGTGCCAGGGCTAGGGGATGCGGGCGACCGCATGTTTGGTACAAAATAAGCGATTTCCCCCTTAACAGCGAATCGGTTCTGGGTTAGGCTCGTACACAATAAGATGTGTGGGGCCACATAATGCAGGCTTTGAGAACGGTTTCCGTTGCGGTTTTGCTCGCAACGACGGGGATGGCGGTCATCGGGGTTCATCAATCCGATGCCCGCTCGCTTTCCAATTCTGAGCAACCGGCGGAATACCCGCCGCTTTCCTACAAGGGCACGCAATATGTCGACAGCCGCGGCTGTGTCTATGTGCGCGCGGGCGATGGCGCTGCGGTGCATTGGGTGCCGCGTGTAACCCGAAGCCGTGAGGTGCTTTGCGGTTTCAAGCCCACCTTCGCCAATGTCGAAGATCATCTGCCGGTGATCCCCGATCCCGCGCCGACGCAAATGGCCAGCGCGCCAGTTCAGGCGCCCCCCACCAAAACCGCGACTGCGCCGATGGTACAGGTCGGGGCCGCCACATCGACTGCGCCAGCGATGACAAAGTCGACAGAAGCGCCGATGCCGACCGTGGCTTCGGCTCTGATCGCGCCTGCCGTTCGGGTTCAGCAACCCATCCGCCAACAACCCGCCCTGCCTCCGCTCGAAGCGCTGGCGGGCAAGGTGGTGGGCGAGCGGGGCTGTATTGCCACGGAGCAGGGCGGGCAGATGGGCTGTTCCACAGGTGAGGTGGATTACATCCTGAAACGCCTGCCTGCGGGCGTGACCGTGCGCACCGCCGATGGTGGGCGGATGACCACAACGGAGCCGACGCTGGTCCGTGTGCCGGTGAAACGTGCTCCGGTAACCCCCATTGCACCGTCGCAGCCGCCGGTCATGCTGGCCTCGGTCGCGCCAGCCGCCGTTTCCCAGACCGTCAATGCCTGTGCCGACGTTCTCGGTGCCGATGCGCAATACATGCCAACGAATGGGCGCTATACCGTGCGTTGCGGCCCCCAGGCGGAGCATCCTTCCGCCTATATGCAGGCCCGGACACAAAACCGTCTGTCAACCTATAATTCCAACCGCACCGAAGTTGCACGTGCGGCGGGGGGGGCGAGTTATGCGCTGCCGGTTCCGGTGGCGAGCAGCCTTCCCGGAGGCTACGTCCACGCCTGGACCGACGGGCGGCTCAATCCGAACCGTGGCCCGCTGACCTCGCGCGGCGATTTGCAGATGGCGCAGGTCTGGAGCCACACGACGCCCGCCTACGATCTCTATGCGCCGCGCAAGAAAACCTTCTGGGAGTGGCTGTTCGGCACCCCGGTGAAAAAGCGTTACACGGTCGTGGCTGCCTCCGGGACCGGGTCTGCTCCGCTACAGATTTCGACCAAATCGGCGATGCCCGCGCGCGTGCCGACCACGGTTTCGACCGCTGCGGCCCGACCGCAGTACACCCCGACGGCGCAGGCTCTGCGCTATGTTCAGGTGGGCACCTTCGGGGTGCCTGAAAACGCCGAGCGTTCCATCGCGCGTCTCTCGGCCATGGGCTATCCCGTCTCCTCGCAGACCCTGCATCGCGGCGGGCAGCCCCTGAAGATTGTTCTGGCCGGCCCCTTCGCCCGGCCCGAACAAACCCTGTCCGCTTTGGCGTCGGTTCGGGGAGCCGGCTACGGGGACGCATTCGCACGCAAATAAGCGTTGAGTTAAAGAGGCAGAACAACAAAAAGAAACCCCCGCATCTGGCGGGGGATTTCTTTTGTGGGGGCCCATTTGTGGTCCGTGAAATCAGACCGTGTGACATCAGCCGCCGCAGACCCCTTGAAGCGCCACCCAGTCGCTGTCGGACAGGACGGAGCGGGTGGTCTCGATCTGCACCCCGTCGGCCTCGATCAGGGGCAGGACGGTTTCGCCGGTGATGTCGAGCGCATAGGCATAAGGGGCGCTATGCACCTGGGCCGCAGCGAAGGCGGCGATCAGTTTGTCCCTGTCGGGACCGTTCAGGGGCGCGGTCAGGAGGCTTTCGGCATGGGCGTCGAGGGCCTCGGGCGGAATATGACCGGTGGTTAGAAGCCTTAGGGAGGTCATCAGCCCGGTTTCGCGCAACAGCCGCTCCAGCGGGTCCTCTTCGCGCGCACGCTCCATCTCGGCCAGCACGTACCCCGCGACCACGTCCGGGTCCTCGTGATCCTCGACCACGGCGCGGTTCAGAAGGATGATCCCACCGGGCAGGTGCTGTGACACGGCGACGCCGCTGGTCAGCACGACGATCTGTCCACTTCCGCCGGACATGAGACGCTTTTTCAATGTGTTGAGCGCGCGTGCCCCATGCACGGTGTCACAGGGTGCGCCGGAGAGGCGGCGGATGCGGTCGAGCAATTCCTGACCGATCTCGGCGCGAGTGACGGTCGGTACGATGGTGACAGCCTGACGGATGAGGGCACCGGGCAGCCAGAACACCCCGAGCCCGATCAGCGCCGCGACACCGAGCCCGATCAACACCCCGCGCAGCCGTCCGGGATGCGGGCGGGCCCGGTCGATGGCGTGACGGATGCGGGCGATCGCCTCGTTCATCAGCTCGTCCTCGATCTCCAACTCCTCGGAACTGTCGGGAGCGGGGCGATAGCGCACGGGGCTTTCGCCCTCCGGTGTGATGCGTTCGATGGCGGGCAGAGACCAATGGGTCAGTGCCTGCCCGTCGGTGCGCGACTCCGAGAGTGTCAACGTCGCCTCGCCCACGGAAACGATCACGGGACGGCGTTGGCTTTCCCCGTCGGGAAGCCAGAGACCGGGGGCCTCAAGACGTTCGAATTCGGTGAGCGCGATCATGCGCGGGCTGCTCTTTCCTCTGTTTGCCGATACTCTAGCCGGGAACGTCGGGGGCGACAATCGCTCAGGACAATTGATCTGGGCGCGGACCGCGTGTTGATATAGGGTCAGGACATGATCATTTCTCCCGGACGTCACTATATTTTCGTGCATATCCCCAAGACCGGCGGCACCGCTCTGGCACAGGCGCTGGAGACGCGGGCCATGGCGGATGACATCCTGATCGGGGACACGCCGAAAGCGGTGAAACGCCGCGTGCGGGTCAAGCAGTTGGAGGCGGCGGGACGGCTCTGGAAGCATTCCCGGCTCTCGGACATCGAGGGGCTGGTGCTGCGCGAGACCTTTGGCGACTATTTCATCTTCACTCTGGTGCGCAATCCCTGGGACCGGATCGTGTCCTATTATCACTGGCTGCGGGCGCAAGGATGGGATCATCCGGCGGTGCGTCTGGCCAAGGCCTGCACGTTCTCCGACTTTCTGAACGCGCCCGAAACCCTGCGCAGCCTGTCGGCCCCCTACAGCAGCTATATGTGCGACGGAGCAGGTGTGGAGCGGGCGACGCATTACGTGCGGCTTGAGGCGCTGGAGGAAGATCTTGCTCCGCTCTGGGCGCATCTGGGTTTCGATCTCTCGCCGATTGAACGGGTGAATGCCTCTGCGCGCAGCCGTGATGTGCGGTCTTTCTATTCCGGTGCGGATGCGGAAACCGTCGCCCGGATTGCAGCCGCAGATATTGCCCGGTTTGACTACCGTTTCGAGTGATCCGGCTGAGTGGCGAGGTGAGAGGGACGGCTGGTCAGAAATCAGCGGGTGCCGTGGAAGTTTGCTCAAAGAATAGGCAAGGGGTGCTTGAAATGCTGCATCGCAGCATTTCTTCAAGGCGTCTCATGGGAAAGCGGTTAGGCTGAAATTAGACCTCGTGCGGGAGGACTCGAGGCCTGTTGATACATCTGCCAGACGGAGCCCGATCATGTGTATCTCTGCCGAAGCGCTCGCGCTGTTCCTCAATCTCATCGTCGCACCGATCACCTCGGAGCCGGGGCGGATCATCGTCCATGCCGAGGAAATTGACGCCCATTGGGTGCAGCTCGAAGATCGCTGGTGCACCATGGCACCGCAACTTCAGGGGCGGGAGATGTTTGCGGCGCTGGAAAACTGAGCTTCAGGGCAGCCGAAAGCGTTTGCGCACCGCTCCGTCGAGCCGTTCGTAAGTTCGAAACCCCATCGCCTCATAATAGCCGAGCCCTTCGTCATTCGTGGCTCCGATTGTGGCGTCGATGTCGGTGATCCCTGCCGCTTTCGCCGCCTGTTGTGTGGCTTCAAAGAGTTGCCGCCCAATGCCACGACGGGCCGCCGAGGGACGGATATGCGTGCCGATGATGCCCCAGCCGGGGGTGACGTCATAGACATTGCCCTCGGCGGCCAGCTTGAGGGACTGAAACCCGAGGATCGTGTCGCCTTCAACGGCCACCGCGACGGAAAGGCGGGTGTCAGGCGTGAGATAATGCCCCAGTGCAAAGTCCGCTGTTGCGGGTTTGCGGCGTTTCCCGGCGGCAACCAGTTCCATCAGAACCCCGGCCACGCCCTCGGCGTCCTCAAGTGTCGCCTGTCTGATCTGCATTCTTCACTCCCAAAGAAAAACCGCGCACCGGATGGCGCGCGGTTTGCTCTTGTTTATTCTGGGCTCAGGCGGCCTTGCTGTCCACCCCGGTGCCGAAGCGGCCATAGAAGGTCTCGCCACTCGAAGCCATCTCGCGCAGGAGTTTCGGCGTCTCGAACCGCGGCCCATGGGTGGCGGTGAGATTGTCGCAAATCTCGACCGCTTTGCCCGCGCCGATGATGTCGAGCCAGGAGAACGGCCCGCCGGACCAGGGCGCAAAGCCCCAACCGAGGATCGCACCGACGTCGCCCTCACGGATGTCTTCCAACACACCTTCTTCGAGCGCGCGGACGGCCTCCAAGACCTGCGCCATCATCAGGCGGTGTTGCACTTCGTCGAGATCGGGCTGGGCGTCGGCCACCGGGAACTCGGCGTTGAAACCTTCCCAGAGGAAGCCGCGCTTGCCCTTGTCGTCATAGTCGTAAAAGCCCGCGTTGGCCTTTTTGCCAAGACGCCCCTGATCGTACATCCAGAACACCACCTCATCGACGGCTTCGTCCGGATAGGCATCGCCCATCGCGGCCTTCGTCGCCTTGGCAATTTTCACGCCCAGATCAATCGAGGTCTCGTCAATGAGCTGAAGCGGCCCGAGCGGGAAACCCAGAAGCTTCGCGGCATTTTCGATGAGCGGCAGGTCCACCCCCTCGGCGGCCATGCGCACGCCTTCGTTGATGTAGGGAATGATGCAGCGGTTGGCGTAGAAGAACCGCGCGTCATTGACCACGATCGGCGTCTTGCGGATCTGACGCACATAATCGAGCGCTTTCGCCACGGCCACATCGCCGGTTTCCTTGCCCTTGATGATCTCGACAAGCAGCATCTTGTCCACGGGGGAGAAGAAGTGAATGCCGATGAACTGTTCCGGGCGCACGGACGCCTTGGCCAGTTCGGTGATCGGGAGCGTCGAGGTGTTCGACGCAAAGATGCAGTCTTCGCCGACGATGGCCTCGACCTTTTTCGTCATCTCCGCCTTGACGCCGATGTCTTCGAATACGGCCTCAACGATCAGATCACAGCCTTTCAAAGCCTCCAGATCGGTGGTCGCGGTGATGCGCGACAGCACTTGCTCTTTCTTCTCCGGCGTCACTTTTTTGCGCGAAATGCCCTTGTCGAGGATGCTCTTGGAATAGGCTTTGCCCTTGTCCGCGGCCTCCTGTTTCATGTCGATCAGCACGACCTCGATGCCCGCATTGGCCGACACATAGGCAATACCCGCGCCCATCATGCCCGCGCCCAGGACGCCGACTTTTTTCACGGTCTGATCGGCCACGGCGGGACGGTTCGCGCCTTTCTCAAGCGCTTCCTTGTTGATGAACAAGGACCGGATCATCGCCGACGACGATGGGTTCATCAGCACATGGGTGAACCAGCGCGCTTCGATCTTGAGCGCGGTGTCGAACGGCACCATCGCGCCTTCGTAGACGGCGGAGAGCAGAGCTTTCGCCGCCGGATAGACGCCCTGCGTGTTGCCGTTGACCATGGCGGAGGCGCCGACGAAGGTCATGAAACCCGCCGGGTGATAAGGCGCGCCGCCGGGCATTTTCCAACCCTTCGCGTCCCAAGGTTTTACAATGTCTGCGTCCTTCGCGGAGAGCACCCATTCTTTGGCTTTCGCCAGCAATTCACTCGGCTCCACGATCTCGTGAATGATTCCTGCGCCCTTGGCTTTCATCGGGTCGAGCATCTTGCCTTCGAGCAGGATCGGAGCCGCCGCCATCGCGCCGATCATGCGCGAGACGCGGGTGGTGCCGCCCATGCCGGGGAAGATGCCGACCTTGATCTCCGGCAGGCCGATCTTGGCCTTCGGGTTGTCGGTGGCGAAAATGCGGTGGCAGGAAAGCGGAAGCTCCAAGCCGATGCCAAGCGCCGTGCCGGGCAGAGCGGCGGCAACGGGTTTGCCGCCTTTGTTGGTCTTCGGGTCCATCCCGGCGCGCTCCAGTTTGCGCAGGATGCCGTGCATGTTCATCAGCCCCTCAAAGAGGCCCTTGGCCGGATCGTCTCCGGCGGCGTCCTTCATCTTGGCGATGATATTGAGATCCATGCCGCCCGCGAACGTGTCCTTGCCGGAGGTCACGACGATGCCTTTGACGGCCTCATCGGCAAGCGCCTTGTCGATGCAGGCGTCCAGCTCGGAAATGCCCTCCATCGAAAGCACGTTCATGGACTTGTTCGGGATGTCCCAGGTGATGATCGCGACGCCGTCCGCGTCGACGGAATAATGAAAATCGGTCATGTGCGTTCCCTCCCTTACACGCGCTCGATGATCGTGGCCGCACCCATGCCGGATGCGATGCAGAGCGTGGCAAGGCCGGTGCCTTTGCCTGTGCGTTCCAATTCGTCCAGAAGTGTGCCGATGATGATCGCCCCGGTTGCGCCCAGCGGGTGGCCCATGGCGATGGCACCGCCGTTGACGTTGACCTTGGAGCTGTCGACGTCGAAGGCCTGCATGAAGCGCATGACCACGGCGGCAAAGGCCTCGTTCACCTCGAAGAGGTCGATGTCGGAAATCGACATGCCACTGTCTTTCAGGATTTTCTCCGTCACCGGAACCGGGCCGGTGAGCATGATGGTCGGATCGGTGCCGATCTTGGCCGTCGCACGGATGCGCGCGCGCGGTTTCAGCCCGTATTTCTCACCGAATTCCTTGTTGCCGATCAGAACAGCGGCGGAGCCATCCACGATGCCCGAAGAGTTCCCGGCATGGTGGATGTGATTGATCCTCTCCAGATGCGGGTATTTCATCAGCGCGATCTTGTCGAAACCGGGCATGACCTCGCCCATGTCCTTGAACGACGCCTTGAGATTGCCGAGCGCCTCGACCGTGGTGCCCGGACGCATGTATTCGTCGTGATCGAGAATGGTCAGACCGTTGATATCCTTCACCGGCACGATGGATTTCGCGAAGCGGTTGTCCTTCCAAGCGGCTTCGGCGCGGTTCTGAGACTCGACCGCCAGCGCGTCGGCCTCTTCGCGGGTGAACCCGTATTCGGTAGCGATGATGTCCGCCGAAATGCCCTGCGGTACGAAATAGGTCTTCATCGCAATCGCAGGGTCCACGGCAATCGCCGCCCCGTCGGAGCCCATGGCGACCCGGCCCATCATTTCGATGCCACCGGCAATATAGGCCATGCCCGCGCCGCCCTTGACCTGGTTGGCGGCGAGGTTGACGGCCTCCATGCCCGAGGCGCAGAAGCGATTGATCGCGAGGCCCGGAATAGACTGGTCGAGATCGGAGGCCAGAACGGCGGTGCGCGCAAGACAGCCGCCCTGTTCGCCGACCTGGGTCACGTTGCCCCAGATCACGTCCTCGACGGCATGACCCTCAAGGCCGTTGCGTTCCTTCACGGCGTTCAGCATCTGTGCGGAAAGCGCCGCCGAGGTCACCTCGTGCAGGCTTCCGTCCTTGCGCCCCTTGCCGCGCGGGCTGCGCAGGGCGTCGTAAATATAGGCTTCAGTCATTCAATCCTCCTCAGGTCTGACCGGCTGGTCAGTCTCGATCTTGTCCGTCAGCGTTTGCGCTCGGCCAGTTCGGAATTGAACAGGCGCAGGCGGTGCGTCAGCTTTTCCTCGTCCATGACGGAGTTGAAGTTCTCGAACAGGAAAGACAGTACCTCTCCCTCGTCCAAGCCCGCCTCCCTCGCGAACTGTCTGAGCCGACGATACCCGTCTTCGGTCATCGAAACAGGAAAACGCCGCGTCATTCTGAACCGTTTGGGCATGGTTACGCTCCGTCATTTCGCCGCCTCTGGCGTGTCAAAAGAAAAGACCCCCGCCCGTGATGGGGCGGGGGCCTCAATTTCGGGTCGGGCGCAGTTTAGAACGCGTCCGCCGGGAGAGTCATCACCGGATCGGCACCGGATTCGATGCGTTTCAACAGCGTGCCGGTCATCGGAAGCTGGCGGGCCATGTAATAGCGCGCGGTGGTCAGCTTGTTCTGGTGGAACTCCGGATCGTCCGTGCCATTTTCAAGCGCGGTCAGAGAGACCTTTGCCATCCGCGCCCACATCAGGCCAAGGCAGACATAGCCGAAGAGATGCATGAAGTCGTAGGAGCCGGAGAGCGCCGCGTTCGGGTTCTTCATGCCGTTCTGCATGAAGAACATGCCCGCGCCCTGAAGGTCCTTGGAGGCCGCTTTCAGCGGGTTCACGAACTCGGCCATATCGCCTGCACCGTTTTCCTTGCAGAAAGATTTCACCATCTCGAAGAAGGCCATGACGTGCTTGCCGCCGTCCTGTGCAAGCTTGCGGCCCACGAGATCGAGCGCCTGCACCCCGTTCGCCCCTTCGTAGATCATGGCGATCCGGGCGTCGCGGGTGAACTGGGACATGCCCCATTCCTCGATATAGCCATGGCCGCCATAGACCTGCTGCGCGTTCACGGTCGCCTCATAGCCTTTGTCGGTCAGGAAGCCTTTGAGCACCGGAGTCATCAGCGAGATCAGCCCATCGGCGTCTTTGTCCTCGGAGCGATGTGCCTGGTCGATCAGTTGCGCGCCCCAGAGCATGAAGGCCCGTGCGCCCTCGATGAAGCTCTTCTGATCCATGAGGTTGCGGCGAATGTCCGGGTGCACGATCAGCGGATCGGCGGGACCGTCGGGGTTCGCGACGCCGGTGACGGCACGGCCCTGAAGACGATCCTTGGCGTAGATCACCGCGTTCTGATAGGCGGCTTCGGCCTGTGCCAGACCTTGCATGCCGACGCCGAGACGCGCTTCGTTCATCATGGTGAACATGGCGCGCATGCCTTTGTGCATGTCACCCAAGAGGTAGCCCGTGGCCTCGTCGTAGTTCATCACACAGGTCGAGTTGCCGTGGATGCCCATTTTCTCTTCGATGGAACCGACGGAGACGCCATTCTTCGCACCCGGATTGCCGTCCTCATCGACGACGAATTTCGGCACGATGAAGAGAGACACGCCTTTGATCCCCTCAGGACCGCCGACAATCTTGGCGAGCACGAGGTGGATGACGTTCGACGACATGTCGTGATCGCCCGCCGAGATGAAAATCTTCTGGCCGGAGATTTTGTAGCTGCCATCCGCCTGCGGTTCGGCTTTGGTGCGCATGAGGCCCAGATCGGTGCCGCAATGCGGTTCCGTCAGGTTCATCGTGCCGGTCCATTCGCAGGAGGTCATCTTCGGCAGGTAGGTGGCCTTTTGCTGATCCGTGCCATGCACAAGGATCGCGGAGGTCGCGCCATGGGTCAGGCCCTGATACATGGTAAATGCCTGGTTGGCGCCGGAGAACATCTCGCCCACGGCGGTGCTCATCAGATAGGGAAGACCCTGACCGCCAAACTCTTCGGGCAGATCGAGCCCCGGCCAGCCGCCTTCTTTCACCTGCTCGAACGCTTCCTTGAAACCGGTCGGTGTGGTGATCACGCCGTTCTCAAATGTGCAGCCCTCCTTGTCGCCCACCACGTTCAGCGGTGCGATCACCTCGGAGGCGAGCTGACCCGCGGCGTCCAGAATGGCCTCGGTGAACTCGGGCTCAAGATCGGAATAGCCCGGAATGTCGGAGCCGGAAATGTTCAGCACATCGTGCAGAACGTATTGAATGTCTTTCGTCGGAGCCGTGTAGCTCGGCATGGCGTCTCTCCCTTGCATATGCGCGGGAGCGATCGCTCACCCTCCGCGCGTCAATCCTGCGATTTGCCCTTCGACAAACGCGATTTCATTCTCCAGATCGGTCATCACCGTGGTTAGCGCCTGTTTCTGCGCTTCCATCCCCGCGAGCTTTTCGTGATACGCGGTCAGCGTCTCACACATCTGCGCCTTGCCTTTATCCTCCTCCGTATAGAGATCGAGCAGTTGCCGGATCTCCTCCAGGGAAAAGCCGAATTTCTTGCCGCGCAGGATCAGCGTCAATCGCGCCCGGTCCCGTTTGGTGAACAGCCGTTTCTGACCCTCCCGGATCGGGAACAGCAGTTCCTTGGCTTCGTAAAAGCGCAGCGTGCGGGGCGTCACATCATACGCATCGCACATTTCGCGAATGGTCATCACCTCTTTGGTCGTCACGTCGGCCCACTCCGGTTCTCGTCGTTTGGGGCGCGTTCCGTGGGAAAATTCCAGCGGATCGGCTCCTCGTCAGAGGCGCGAAGGTCAGCCTTCGGCCCCAACCTAATCGCATTTGCGACATCGCTTCATTCGAAACGTGGCGTCATTTCGGGCGCATCTCATGCCGCTGCCCTTCCTGCGTTACGGTAAAATTACGCATTCGATTTCCGCAATGCAAACGGTTTGGTATGCTTTGCGAAATTTCTATGAATTTCCCTTAAAAATAGCAACTAAAGCGCTTTGGATTTTTCCTGAAAATATGTATTTTTCATCCGGTTGGATGAAGGCAAAGCCCCCTTGTTTCCGAGAGGGCGCCAGGAGCGTAGCGAAAGAACGCCACGTCGCATTTATGTCGCGGTCGCCTCAGGACAGGCGGACCGCTTCCGCACCTTTCGCGGTTTCGGCACGCAGCTCCTTCAACTCGCCGATGGCCTTTTCCAGTTCACGCTTTTGCTCTTCGAGGGCAACAAGCTGACGATCCGCCAGTTCGACAAAGGCCTGCGCCTGGGCCTGTGTGCCCTTTTCTTCGTAAATCAAAAGCCACTGACGGATTTCTTCAAGCGAAAACCCGTATTTGCGTCCACGCAGAATAAGCGTCATCCGCGCCACTTCGCGGGGCGTGTAATAGCGGGAGCGGCCCTCCTTCTCGGGGGCCAGCAATTCGATATATTCGTAATAGCGTAATGTGCGCGGTGTCACATCGAACTGCGCGCACATTTCCTTGAACGTGAGACGTCGGTCAGACATGGCTTCTCTCTCCTCACGCCGCATCTAAACTGATGGGTTTAGTTTCGCAACTCAATTCACGACCTCGCCTCAGCATAGTAAACCGCATGGCACGGGATCAAGGCCCGACGGTGAGTTGCTCGCGGAGCCACCGCTTGTGCCGGACAGCAGGCGGCAAAACGCGCAAGCCTGTCGCCACGTCATCGGTCAAATTGCCGAAAAGGGTTTCAATTTGCCCTTGCAGCCCTCCGATCATCTCACATTATGGGGCCAACTTGTCCAAAAGGTCACGAATTCGTCATGGATGACGCACGCACTCAAATGGCCCGCCAGTTCATCGAGAGCCTGCCGCATTGCGCAGCGCTCGGTATGACTTTGGAACAGATCGGTGATGGAGAGGCAGAGATTCTCATGCCTTACTCGGAAAAACTGATCGGCGATCCTGAAACCGGTGTGATCCATGGGGGGGCCATCTCTGCGCTGATGGATACCTGTGCGGGGGCTTCCGTGATGAGCCATCCGAAAGCGGGATTCGCCACCGCGACGCTCGACCTGCGCATTGACTATATGCGCGCGGCGAAGCCGGGGGCGACGATCACCGCCCATGCCATCTGTTACCATGTCACCCGCGCCGTGGCCTTTGTCCGGGTTTCCGCCACCGACGGAGCCTCCGACGTGCCCGTCGCGGCGGCCACCGGCGCGTTCACCGTGGAAAGGGGCAAATCATGAGCAGACCCAAACCCGAACCCGTTCAGGTCGTCAAGGAACGCCGCGATGCCGCTTTGGCGGACCTCGTGGCGCGTGTTCCTTATATCTCTTTCATGGGGTTCGAATTCGAACGCCGTGGCGATGAACTGACCGGGGTGATGCCTTATCGCCCCGATCTGATCGGCAATCCGATGCTGCCCGCGCTGCACGGGGGCGCGCTGGCGGCCTTTCTCGAAGTCACTGCGCTGATTTCATTAAGCTGGTCCATGGCCTGGCCCAGAATCGAGGCGGGCGATACCGGAGATATCCTGCCGAAATTCCCGAAGACCATCGACCTGACCGTGGATTACCTGCGTTCCGGCCTGCCGCGCGATTCCTATGCACGGGCCGAGATCACGCGTGCGGGGCGTCGTTATGCTTCCGTCCGTGTCGAGGCATGGCAGGACAACCGCGCCCGCCCCACCGTACAGGCGATGGGGCATTTCCTGATGCCCGAGCCGGTGGCATGATCGCTTCCGATCCTGAGTTGAGCCACCGCCGCGTCCTCAGGATCGCCATTCCCATCGTGCTCTCGAACGCCACCGTGCCGATCCTCGGTGCGGTCGACACCGGTGTCGTAGGCCAGATGGGGGAGGCTGCGCCCATCGGTGCGGTGGGCATCGGCGCGATCATCCTCGCCTCGGTCTACTGGATTTTCGGCTTTCTGCGCATGGGAACGACGGGGCTTGTGTCCCAGGCGCGCGGGGCCGGGCAGACGGGCGAAGTCGCCGCGCTCCTGACCCGCGCGCTGATGATCGCTTTCGCGGGTGGGCTGGTGCTCATCCTCCTGCAAGTACCGATCCTCTGGTTCGCCTTTCAGCTTTCGCCCGCCACACCCGAAGTCGAGGCGCTTGCCCGCAGCTATATCTCCATCCGCATCTGGTCCGCCCCCTTCGCCATCGCGGTCTACGGGCTGACCGGCTGGCTCATCGCGCAGGAGCGCACGCGGGGCGTTCTGGCGCTGCAACTCTGGATGAACGGGGTGAACATCGCCCTCGACCTCTGGTTCGTACTCGGTCTCGGCTGGGGCGTGCGGGGCGTGGCCTATGCCACCTTCGCCGCCGAGATCAGCGGCGCGCTGATGGGGCTCTGGCTCTGCCGCGACGCTTTCGCGGTGCCCGCCTGGCGCGACTGGCCTCGGGTGCTCGACCGGGCGCGGCTCACGCATATGGCGCGGGTCAATACCGACATCCTGATCCGTTCCGTGCTGCTTCTGACCATCATGGTCAGCTTCACGTTCCTCTCGGCGGGTTTTGATACGGTGACGCTGGCGACCAACAACATCCTCATGCAATTTGTCTCAATCACCGCCTATGCGCTCGACGGGTTCGCCTTTGCCGCCGAGGCCATCGTCGGGCAGGCGCTTGGCGCGCGTTCGGCCTATGCCCTGCGGCGCGGAGCATTGCTCGCGTCTTTCTGGGGCTTGCTGGCCGCCGTGTTGCTCAGTGCGCTGTTCGCGATTTTCGGTGGGACGATCATCGACGTGATGACCACCGCGCCGGATGTGCGCATGGAGGGACGTGTCTACCTGCCGTGGATGGTGGCCGTGCCGGTTGTAGGGCTCGGATCGTGGATGCTCGACGGGATTTTCATCGGAGCGACCCGCACGCGGGATATGCGCAACATGGCAGCGTTGTCGCTTGTGATCTACCTCTTGGCCGTGGCCGCGCTGATCCCGCTTTTCGGCAATCACGGGCTTTGGGCCGCGCTGATGATCAGCTACGTGGCGCGTGGAGCAACGCTGTTCTGGAAATATCCGGCGCTGGAGCGTGTGGTGCTTTAGATCAGAGCCAGTCGCCGCGTCCCGTTCCAACGGCTTCCGTGACCGAATCGTAACCGTCTTTTTGCAGCAATTCATCAAGGCCACGGGCGATGCGCGGGGCAAGCGACAGACCGTGATAGACCATTGCGGAATAGACCTGCACCAAAGAGGCGCCCGCACGGATTTTCGTATAAGCGTCGAGCGCCGAGCCGATGCCTCCGACGCCGATGAGCGGCACATTCGTGCCCAGATGGCGCGAGAGCTGCGCCAGAGCACGCGTGGACTTTTCGAACAATGGGCGCCCGGAAAGCCCGCCCGCCTCGCTTTTATGTGCAGATTTCAAACCTTCGCGCGAAAGTGTGGTGTTGGTGGCGATGACCCCGTCAAGATCCGCCTTGCGCGCCACTTCGGCGATTTCCATCAGTTCCGTGCTGTCGAGATCGGGGGCGATTTTCAACAGCACCGGCACATTGTGATCCAGTCCCTTGCGCGCATCCATGACACCGGCGAGCAGCGCCTCCAATGCCTCTGGCCCTTGCAGATCGCGCAGCCGTTCGGTGTTCGGACTCGACACGTTTACCGTCGCGAAGTCGATGAAATTGCCGCAATGCGCCAGCACCCTGGCGAAATCGGCGGCGCGATCCTCGCTGTCCTTGTTGGCGCCGAGGTTCAGACCGACGGGAATGTCAGTGCGGTGACTGGAATGACGGCAGCGGGCAAGGCGGTTGGTGATTTCCTCCATCCCGTCGTTGTTGAACCCGAAGCGGTTGATCACCGCCTGATCCTCGGTCAGGCGAAAGAGACGCGGTTTCGCGTTGCCCGGCTGTGGGCGGGGTGTCACCGCACCCAATTCAATAAAGCCGAAGCCCGCACGCGACAGTTGCGGGATCGCCTCGGCATTCTTGTCGAACCCTGCGGCGAGGCCCACCGGGTTGGGCATCTCCATACCGGCGAATTTGGTTTTGAGGCGCGGCGAGGTGACCGGGCCGGGCAGGGGAGCAAGCCCCGCACGTAAGGCCGAAAGCGCGAAGCGATGGGATGTCTCCGGATTCAGACTGCGCAGCATGACCATGCCGATCTGTTCGAATAGCGACATTCAGAGGTCCTCCGGAAAGAGATGACTCTCGCCTGCGCCCTCGGGCGCAAGGGGCAGAGCTTTGACCCAGAGGAGATCCTCAAGCGTCAGAGCGCGATAAAGGTGCGGGAAAAGCGCCCCGCCCCGGGAAGGTTCCCATTTCAGGTGGGGGCCGAGCGTATCGCTCTCAATGGCAAGCAGACGAAGATTATCCTCGCCCGCGAACCATTTGGCGGCGGTCTCCCTGACCTGCGCGCCGGTGGAGAAATGGACATAGCCATCGGCCAGATCGACGGGCGCGCCGAAGGTTTCGCCGTTGGTTTGCAGAATGGCCCATTCGGGGGCGCGGAAGATTTTGTAAATCAGCATGGCTCTCAGATGCCAGCGCCGCGCGTCCCGGTCAATGAGACTTTGTGTCTTTGGCGGGTTTGCACAAAGCCGGCTCAGAGCCAGCGATGACAATGCCGGTGAATGCGCGGAATGATCACGAAAACCATCGAAAGCACGATCATTGGCACCATCACGAGGTTGCGTTGCCAGACCTGCCAGTCGGCGGTGAGTGGCGCGAGGGCATAGATCAGCGCAGTGACCAGAGGATAGACGCCAAGAAAGACGAAAAAGCTGAACCGGATGCGATTCGGTCGTTTCGGGGCGGAGGGCATGGCGGTGGACATGGACATGTGCTATCTCCAAAGGGAACGGTGCGTTTCGTTATGTTTATATGAACGATGCGTTCCGATATGTAAAGGAGGGGACTTGTGTCTGATCGCACAGCTGAATGTGCAGAACCGCAAAGGCGCTCGATCGGGGCGAAACGCAACCCGGCGACGGCAGAGGCGATTCTGACTGCGGCGCAGGAGCTTCTGCGTGAAAAGGGCGTGAAAGGCCTGACGATGGAGGCGGTGGCGCGCCGTGCCCGCGCCGGAAAGGCGACACTATACAAATGGTGGCCAACGCGCGGCGCGCTTTTGGTGGCGGTCTATGAGCGCTCGAAAGGCGATTATGCGCATGAGGACAAGGGGGCGCTGATCGACACGATCGCGGCCTTTTACCATCATGTATTCGACTTCTGGAAAACCCCGGAAGGGCAGGTGTTTGCGCTGATCATTGCCGAGGCGCAATCGGATGCGGATGTGGCCGAGGCGCTGGAACGCTACCGGGAGGAGCGTTTGGCGACACTGGCCGAGGTGGTGGGCTGGTCTCTGGCGCGTGGAGAACTCATTGAGGGGGTACAGGCGGAGGCTCTGGCGGAAGCCATCATGGCGGTAGCCTGGATGCGACTTATGACCGGGCGGCTCGACAGCGATGCGGAGCGGCTCGCTCATGAGGTGCTGGATGGCTGGATTGTTGGAAAACGATGATCTGCCCGTCATTTCATCGTTACAATTCCGTTACGTTGCGGATGTAGCCAATTTCTGATTTCGGGCTTTGACTCGATGGTCAAGACCGGTCAGGTTGGAATTCATTATGGTCAACAGGGGGCAAGATATGCTCAAAAAAGTTCTCACCACCACTGCCGCAATGGCACTGATGGCAGGTGCGGCGCATGCCGATTACACGCTGCACATCCTGCACACCAACGATCTGCACAGCCGGATCGAACCGATCACGAAATACGACAACACCTGTCCCGAAGAGGACAATGCTGCGGGTGAATGCTTTGGCGGTTATGCCCGTCTGGCCACGAAGGTCGCCGAGATGCGCGCGGAGCTTGACGGTGAGAATGTTCTGTTGCTCGACGCGGGCGACCAGTATCAGGGCTCGTTGATGTACACGACCTACAAGGGCGATGTCGAAGCCGAGATGATGGACAAGATCGGCTATGATGTGATGGCTCTGGGCAACCACGAATTCGACGACGGCCCGGAAGGCACGCTCAAACTGATCGAGCATGCGAGCTTCCCGGTGATCTCCGGCAATCTCGATGTGAGCCAGTCCAACCTGCTCGCCGACAAGGTGAAAAACCATGTCGTGCTCGAAGTGGGCGGAGAAAAGATCGGTATCATCTCTGCGCTGGCCGTGGACACGCCGGAAACCTCCAGCCCCGGCCCGAACGTGATCTTCCAGGACGAGGCCGACAGTCTGGCCGCCGATGTGGCCGAACTTGAGGCCGAAGGTGTGAACAAGATCATCGCTCTCACCCATGTCGGTGTGAACAAGGATCTGTCGCTGGCCGAAGAGGTCGCCGGTGTCGACGCCGTGGTCGGCGGCCACTCGCATACGCTCTTCTCCAACGAGATCGAAGGCGCGATGGCTTACCCCATCATGGTGGGCGAGGTTCCGGTGGTTTCCGCCTATGCCTATTCGAAATATCTCGGCCACCTTGTCCTGACCTTCGATGACGAGGGCAAGCTGATCTCCGCTTCCGGTGAGCCGATCCTGCTCGACGCTTCCGTGGCTGAGGACGAAGCGATCAAATCCCGCATCGCCGAGCTGGCTGGTCCGATCAACGAGTTGAAAGCCAAGGTCGTTGCCGAAGCCGCCGCCGATATCGACGGCTCGCGCGAGACCTGCCGGGCGGTCGAATGCCCGATGGGCAATCTGGTGGCCGACGCCATGCTGGAGCGCGTGAAGGACCAGGGCATCGAGATTGCGATCCAGAACGGCGGTGGTCTGCGCGCCTCCATTCCGGGTGGTCAGGTGACCATGGGTGACGTTCTCACGGTTCTGCCGTTCCAGAACACGCTGTCGACGTTCCAGGTGACCGGCGCAACCATGGTTGAGGCGCTTGAAAACGGTGTTTCCGAAATGGCCGATGGCGCTGGTCGCTTCCCGCAGGTGGCGGGTATGTCCTTTACCGTCGATCCCTCCGCCGAGGTTGGCTCCCGCATTTCCGACGTGATGGTCGGCGGCGCGCCGATCGAGATGGACAAGCTCTACGGCGTGGTCTCCAACAACTACGTGCGCAACGGCGGCGACGGTTACAAGATGTTTCTGAGCGCCGAGAACGCCTATGACTTCGGTCCCGATCTCGCCGATGTTCTGGCCGAGTACATGATCGAACATGCGCCCTACGAGCCCTATACGGATGGCCGCATCACCGTCAAATAAACGGTTCGAACTGGACAAAAGGGAAAGCCCTCGCGATCATGCGGGGGCATTTTCATTTGGGCCGGGAGGGATGGCATGCACGGACGTTGCACATGCGGAGAGGTGGAATTCGAGGTCACAGCCGCGCCGATGATTGTGCATTGCTGTCACTGCACATGGTGCCAGCGGGAAACCGGTTCGGCCTTCGCGCTCAACGCCTATGTCGAGACCTCCGAAGTGAAACTTACCAAGGGCATG
The DNA here is from genome assembly GCF_003050785.1 of Celeribacter persicus. Classification (GTDB taxonomy): domain Bacteria; phylum Pseudomonadota; class Alphaproteobacteria; order Rhodobacterales; family Rhodobacteraceae; genus Celeribacter; species Celeribacter persicus. Next base: position 116,086 of record NZ_QAOH01000001.1, on the reverse strand, counting down.
CCCGAGATGGTTGTCACTCCCTCCAACTCGGGCCATGGCCAGACCGTCGCGCGCTGCCCCTTGTGCAAGGTGGCGCTCTGGTCACATTACGCGGGCTCCAGCGATGCCTTTGCCTTCGTGCGCTGCGGCACGCTGGAGGAACGTGCGGAGATCGTGCCGGATGTGCATATCTTCACTTCGACAAAGCTTCCTTGGGTCGTACTGCCGGAAGGCGCACAGGTGTTCGATGCGTTCTACAAGCCGAAAGAGGTCTGGTCAGAGGCCAGCCTTGCCCGGTTCAAGGCAGCACGGGAGGCCTAGATGGACCACCCGCTGATCGACCTGATCAATCAAAAAATCGCCGAGGCCGAGGCGAAGGGCGATTTCGACAACCTGTCGGGGGTGGGCAAGCCCTTGCCGCGCGAGGACGATCCGGAGAACGCACTTCTCAACCGGCTGATCAAGGAGAACGGTGGCATGCCGGAATTCGTGTCGCTCTCGCGCGAGTTGGAGAAACTACGCGCCGAACTCCGTGAAACCGCCGACCGCACCCGTCGGACCGAGATCATGAAAGAGATGTCGATGATGGACGCCAGAATCGAGGTAGCGCGCAAGGCGTATCGCTGAGGGGCGGAGCTTTCCGCTGCGATGTGGCTTTCTGATGGCCCAAATACTCAAAACACCTTCTGCACAATCGGTTCTGGCCCTCGCCTTCCAAACCGTTAAATTGCCCCCATGTGTGGACGTTTTGCTCTTTCCAAGACCAGTGACGCTCTGGCGCAGCTTTTCGAAGCTGTGCCTGCCAATGATTTACCGGATAGCCCCAATTACAACATTTGTCCGACCACCCAAATCCATGTGATCTATCGCGAAAACGATCAACGCCACCTCGTGCCGATGCGATGGGGCTTTATTCCGCGCTGGTACAAGACGCCCACCGACGGGCCGCTGCTGATCAATGCGCGGGCCGAGACCATTGCGGAAAAACCCGCGTTCCGTGAAGCCTGCCGTCAACGCCGCTGTCTCATCCCGGCGGACGGGTTTTACGAATGGTTCCGACCCGAAGGGGGCGAGAAACTGCCGTGGTATATCCGGCCCGCAGAGGAGGGGCCGATGGTTTTTGCCGGTATCTGGCAGGACTGGGAACAGGGGGGCGAGCGTCTGTCCTCCTGCGCCATCGTCACGACCGGAGCCACGGGCCGTATGGCCGCGCTTCATCACCGTATTCCCGTGATTTTGCAAGCGGAGCACTGGGGTAAATGGCTGGGCGAAGAGGGCCATGGTGCGGCGCTTCTGATGCGGCCCGTGCCCGACGAAAGCCTGCAGTTTCATCGCGTCGGCAAGGCGGTAAATTCCAACCGGGCCACGGGGCCTGAGCTGATTGAGGAGATCGACACATGAAGGTATCGCTTCTGGAGGGGCCGTCGGCGGCGTTGGCGCATCTGGGCATTGAAATGACCGGCTGGGGCGAGGATGTCGCGCGGTTCGAAACCACGGTCGCGCCGTTTCACCTGAATCGCTCTGGCATTCCCCATGGCGGGATCTATGCCACCATGCTCGACACGGCCATGGGCTATGCCGGCGCCTATACCGGCGATCCGGATGATCGGCGTATGACGCTGACGCTGTCGCTGAACATCAACTACCTGTCACGCCCAAAAGGCACGCGGCTGATTGCCGAGGGGCGGCGGATGGGTGGCGGTACAAAGACGTTTTTCACCGAAGGCACCATCGTGGACGAGACCGGCGAGTTGATCGCGATGGGACAGGGTACTTTCCGGGTGCGCTCGGGTGCATGAGTATATGCGAAATATTGAATTTAACTTCAGGATTTGCTAAAGCGTTTCACAAATCTGACATCTTGTTACGGAGACTCCCATGTCCATCGACCGCGCCGTTTTCGCCTTTGCCGGCATCATGATTCTCGTCAGCGTGCTGCTGACCCAATTCGTCCACCCGCTGTTCGTCTGGTTTACCGTGTTCATCGGGGCCAATATGTTGCAGTCGGCCTTCTCCGGCTGGTGCCCGGCGGCAAAAATCTTTGCCAAACTCGGCCTGCCGGTCGGTTGCGCCTTCGAGAAGTGATCTCGTGCGCAAAAACGTCAGAGCGGGGTCCTTCGGGGCCCCGTTTTCTTTTGAGTATTTGAGCCATCAGAAAGCCACGGACCGGCGATCAGATGAACTCAATGATGTGGGGAAGGTTTGGAGCGGGCGGCGGGAATCGAACCCGCGTCATTAGCTTGGAAGGCTAAGGTCTTACCACTACACAACGCCCGCGCAGTGCCGCCCGTGTTTAGGCGATGGGGCTGGGGGCGTCAAGTGGCCTTCCGCACCCGGTTTCGTCGGGCTATACCGACGCAGGGCAATCACGTTTTCTCGCCAAGTCTTGACTTCGGTCAAATTTCCGAGTGAAAAACTCGGGTAAGGCGGTTCCATCCGCCCAAAGCCATTCGGAAAGCACTGCGCTCATGATCGCCAGACCCCTCGCACTGACCCTGTTTTGCACCACGCTCCTTTCGTCTGCGGCATTGCAGGCCGAGAACTTCGACACGCTTGAAACCCTCGGCGAAGCGCTATTCTTCGATGAAAATCTGTCCAAGAACCGAACACAATCCTGTTCGACTTGTCACGATCCCGAATATGGTTTCGCCGATCCGCGCGGCATGGCCTCTCCCGGCGACGACGGTGTGTCTCTGGGCGACCGCAATGCGCCGACCGCCTCCTACGCGCATTTCGCGCCGATGTTCCAGAAGCTCGACGAAGGCGTCTACATGGGTGGGCAGTTTCATGACGGTCGCGCCGCAACGCTTGCCGATCAGGCGGGCGGACCGCCTTTGAACCCGATCGAGATGGGGATGCCGGACGCGGGGTCCGTGGTGGCGCGGCTGGAGGAAAATCCGGCCTATGTCGTGGCTTTCAAGGATCTCTTCGGTGATGAGATTTTTGCCGACAAGGACGCGGCTTATGCCGCGATGACCAAGGCGATTGCCGCCTTTGAGGAGACCGATCTCTTCTCGCCGTTCGACAGCAAATACGACCGCTATCTGCGCGGCGAAGTGGAGCTGACGCGGGAAGAACTGCTGGGCGAGACGCTGTTTTTCTCGCAGCAGTTCACCAATTGCAATCTTTGTCATCAGCTCAAGCCGCAGGCGGGGGCGGAAGGCGAGACCTTCACCAATTATGAATATCACAACATCGGCGTGCCGGAGAATGGCGAGCTGCGTGATATGAACGGGGTGGGGCGCGGGCATCCCGATCTCGGGCTGGCGCAAAACGACATGCTGTCGGAGACGGCAGGGCTCGAAGGCAAGATCAAGGTGCCGACGCTTCGAAACATCGCCGTGACAGCGCCTTATATGCACAACGGGGTGTTTCAGGACCTGCGCACGGTCGTGCTGTTCTACAACACCTACAACACCAAATCCGAGGCGCGGATGATCAACCCGGAGACCGGCGAGCGTTTCGGCCCGCCCGAAGTGGCGGAAAATATCTCGATGGAAGAGTTGGAGACCGGTCCGGCGCTTGAGGATCGGGAAATCGACGCGCTGGTGGCCTTTATGAAGACACTTACGGATGCGCGGTACGAGCATCTGCTTGCAGAATGACCCCGGCCCCTGATGGGGCAGGGGAGGGCTTTAGCGCAGGCTTGCAGGGATGTCCTTGAGCCGTGCGCCGCTTCCGAGATCGAGCGCCCCTTGCCAGACGCCTTTGGCGCGCATCATGGGCAGGGCGCGGGGTGTGATTTTCGTGCCGTCTGCCAGCACGAGATCCATGTCCCACTGCGCCTCTGAGAGATCGCGCCAACAGACGTTGAGATGCACCTCGGAATGCTGGAACAGGTGGCGGAGCGCGCGGGCCGGAAGCGTGGCGGCGAGATCGAGAGAGGGCAGGTCCTCGGGGATTTCAAGCACTTCGCCCTTGTCCAATGCTTCGAGCGCCAGCGCTTGATAACGGGCCTCATAGCTCACGCGCACGATCACATGGGCGCGGCTCAATCCCTCGACAGCAGAGGGCTCAAAAAGCGCCTCGTCCGACAATTCCATCAGTTTGCGGGCAAAATAGGCCGTACCGCGTCGAGCCAGCAGAAGGTCTTCCGCCGGTGCGTTGGGGGCGTCGAACCGCGCCCCCTTGCCCAGACGCGCCCTCAAAGCCTCGCGGGCGGCAAGGTCCGTCTCTGTGAGAGACATCACTTCTGCCCTTCGACCATGGTACGCATGAAGCCGAGGCGTTCCATGATCGGCGCGTCCGAGAAGCGGAACAGATCGAACTGTGTTTCGGCCTGCAAGGACCACGGCACCCAGGATGGCACGACGAACATGTCGCCTTTCTCAAGCTTGTGCTCCACGCCGTTCATCACTACGGCGCCTTTGCCCTCAAAGACCTGGAACACGGTGGACCCGACTTCGTTGCGCGTCGCGGTTTCCGTACCGGCCCGCAGGCGGTGGAATTCGCAGCGGATCGTCGGCATCACATCGCCGCCGGTGGTTGGGTTGACATAGCGGATCGCGGCGTGGCCCTGTTCGACGGTGGCGGGCTGGCCTTCGTCTTCCAGCAAAAGCTGTTCGGTCAGCGCCCGGTCGGTGAATTCCCAGCGATAGGCGCCGATCGGCGAAGAGACGGTGTTTTGCAATTGCGACAGCGGACGAAGGCCCGGATGGCACCAGAGGCGCTCGCCACGGGAGAAGTCCGGCGTTGCATTGTCGGTCACACGATCCGCACCGAACTCGAAGAAACCCACATCCATCTGTTGGCTGAACGGAATGTCGAGCCCGTCGATCCATGCCATCGGCTCATTCGCGATATTGTGGTGGCCGTGGAAGTTCCAGCCTGGCGTCAGGAGCAAATCGCCCCGCGACATGCGCACCGGATCGCCGTTGACGACGGTCCAGACGCCTTCGCCTTCAACGACGAAGCGGAAGGCGTTCTGGCTGTGCCGGTGCTCGGGCGCATTCTCGCCGGGGCAGAGATACTGGATCGCGGCCCAGAGCGTCGGCGTGACATAGGCGTGACCGCCCAGACCCGGATTGGCGAGGCCGATGGCGCGGCGTTCGCCGCCACGGCCCACGGGCACCAGCTCACCGGATTTTTCCGCCAGCGGCAGAAGATCGGCCCAACGCCAGACATGCGGCACGGCCTTGGATTTCGGGGTCATTGGCATCAGGTCGCCAAGCTGGGTCCAGAGCGGGATCAGGCTCTCTTCCTCGAAGCTCTTGTACAGGGCGCGCAGTTCCGGGGTGTCCTCCGGCTGCATGCCATGCTCGATAGTATCGTGGCTGCGATCTTCGGTCAGCATCGTGAAATTCCTCCGGGTTAAGAATGACGCGTCAGGCCGCGTCGGGTTGATTGGGCGGCGCGGCTTTGGTGAACGCCGGGAGCTTGTCGAGTTCCGTGTAAATCCGCGAAATCACCGGCCAGGACTCCAACGGAACGCCAAAGCGTTTGTTGTTCCAGACCTGTGCATAGAGACAGCAATCGGCCATGGTCGGCGTATCGCCGTGGCAATAGGTGCCGGTGTCTTTCGACGCCGAAAGCTCGGCTTCCAGCGCATCGAAGGTGATCGTGACCCAATGGGTGAACCACTCTTTTTGCGCCTCTTCGTCGGCTCCGAACTGATCGCGCAGCCGGAACAGAACACGCAGATTGTTCAGCGGGTGGATCTCCAGCGCGATCATGTAGGACAGCGCGCGGACACGGGCGCGACCGTCGGCATCGGCGGGCAAAAGCGCGGGCTCCGGGTGGGTCTCCTCCAGCCATTCCATGATGGCGAGAGATTGCGTCAGGTAAGTGCCGTCCTCGCGCTCAAGGGTGGGGACCAGACCCTGCGGGTTCTTCGCCAGATACTCCGGCGTCCGCGTTTCCCCGGTGCGCAGCACATAGGGAATATAGTCATAGTTCAGCCCCTTGAGGTTCAACGCGGCACGCAGCCGCGTTGACGTCGAGGACCGGAAGAAGTTGTGCAACTTCAACGTCATGGCTTACGCCTCGCGTTTACCGATCGGGGTCTCGATCCGGCCCAGACCTTCGATTTCGACCACGCAGGTGTCGCCCTCGACAAGCGCGCCCACGCCCGCAGGCGTGCCGGTCATGATCAGATCGCCCGGCTGCAATGTCATCGAGTGCGACAGGATCGAGATGATTTCCGGCACGGACCAGATCAGCTCGTTCAGGTCTGCATCCTGTTTCACTTCACCGTTCACGGTGAGCTTGATCGACCCTTTGTCCGGGTGGCCGACTTTTTCGACGGGGAACACCGGACCGATCACGGCAGAGCGGTCAAACGCTTTGCCCCAGTCCCACGGACGGCCTTGTTCGCGCGCCTTGAGTTGCAGGTCGCGACGGGTCAGGTCGTTGCCGATAGCATAACCCCAAACGTGCGACAGACTGTTCTCTTCCGCGATATTCTTGCCGCCTTTGCCGATCACCACAACAAGCTCGGCCTCGTAGTGGAAGTTCTCGGTCTCCGGCGGGTAGGCGACCACTTCGCCACTGTCCACCACGGCATCGGCCGGTTTGGTGAAGAAGAAGGGCGGTTCGCGATTCGGGTCTCTGCCCATCTCGCGCGCGTGGGCGGCGTAGTTGCGCCCGACACAGAAGATGCGGCGGACCGGAAGACGGTCATCGGAGCCATCGACGGCCACGGTGGCTGGCTCGGCGGAGGGGAAGACATAAGCCATAGGTTTGTCCTTTTTGCGTTTCTTGAAGAGTTATTCAGCAGCGGTTTTCAGCGCGGCATTGACGGTGCTCTCATCGAGACCGGTGGAGCCATAGAGCCACGACAGTTGGTCGTACCATTCGTCCGGCGTCATGTTGGACATAACGTGGTTGCGCACGGCGGCTTTCGCGTCGTCCGGGTGGTAGATGTATTCGCCGATCAGACGGGAGTTCATCTGCACGCGGGCGGTGCGGACCTTGCGCATCTCCTGATAGATTTGCAACGCGCGTTCGACGTTCTCGCCGTAATGCTCGATGCAATGGGACATGGCTACGGCGTCTTCCATCGCCATGCAGGCGCCCTGCGCAAAGTATTGCAGCATCGGGTGGGCGGCATCGCCCAGAAGCGCTACGCGGTTGTCGACCCAGTTGGAAATCGGGTCGCGGTCACAGAGCACCCAGAGTTTCCAATCAGACCCATGTTCGATGACCTGACGGGCTTTCGGGTGGATGTGCTCGAAACCGGCGGCAACCTCTTCTTTCGAGACCGGACGACCGGCAATCGCTTCCTGCACGTCGCGGTGATAGGTCACGACGAGGTTGAAAACCTTCCAGCCCTTGAGCGGGTAATGCACGATGTGACATTTCGGACCGGCCCAGAGCGTCGCTGCGTTCCAGCGCAGGTCTTCCGGCATCTGCTCGGTCGGGATGACGGAGCGATAGGTGGTGTGGCCGGAGATGCGCGGCTCGCCGTCGCCCACCATCTGGGCGCGGATCGGAGATCGCAGGCCCTCAGCGCCGATCAGGAAAGACCCTTTGATCGGATCGCGGTCTTTGAGTTTGAGCGTCACGGAAGTGCCGTCCTGCTCATAGCCTTCGACCACATGAGAGGTGCGAATGTCGACGAGCGGGCTGTCTTCGCAATATTTGAGCAACACGCCATGCAGGTCGGCGCGGTGCACCACGGCATAGGGGTTCTTGAAGCGCTCGCGGAACGGTTCGTCGAGCGGGATCGAGGTGATGTCCTCGGCGGTTTGCGCATCCATCAGACGCAGCTTGTCGATATAGACCGCCTTTTCGCGTGCCTCGTCGCCCACGCCCAGATAGTCGAAGCAGTGGAAGGCGTTCGGGCCGATCTGGATGCCAGCGCCGATCTCGCCGAGCGCCGGGGCTTGCTCGACGACGATGGAGCGATGGCCCTTGCGCGCCAGACCACAGGCTGCCGCCAGACCGCCGATGCCGCCACCGGCAATGATAATGGGAAGATCAGACATAACGTGTCTCCTTATGTGTCAACCGCCTATGAGGCGTGGAATGGTGAGGGTGAGCGCCGGGATCAGGATGATCAGGGCCACACGGATGATCTCGGAACCCAGGAAAGGCATGACGCCGCGGAAGACGGTGGACATGGGCGTGTCCTTGGCGAGCGAAGAGATGATGAAGACGTTGAGCCCCACGGGCGGTGTGATCAGCCCAAGCTCGACGACGATCAGCGCGAGAATGCCGAACCAGATTTTCAGGTCCTCATTGGTCATCCCGAAGGCGGCCATGTCGGCGGTGACATATTCGCCACCATTCATCGCGATCAGGGTCGGCCAGAAGAACGGCACCACCACGAGGATCATTGCGAGGCTTTCCATGAAGCACCCGAGGATCACAAAGGCGATCAGCATCAGGACGAGCACCAGCATCGGGTCCATGCCGGAGTTTGCCGCCCACTCTGAGAGCGCCTGCGGCAGGCCGGAGCGGGTGAAGAAGCCCTTGAGCACTTCTGCGCCGAACAGGATCAGGTAGATCATGCCGGAGGTAATCGCGGTGGCATGCAGTGCGCGTTTCAGCCCGTCCCAGTTCAGCCCTTCGCCCGTACGGGCGCGCAGAATGAAGCCGTAGACAGCGATCAGGAACACGCCGATGGAGGCGGCGGGGGTGGGGGTGAAGAGGCCGAAACCGAGCCCGAGAATGATCGCGCCGAAAATGCCGATCACCGGGAAGAGGCGTTTGAGCGCACGGTTGCGCTCTTCGCGCTCCATCGGGCGCGGCTCGGGAGCGAGCGACGGGTTCACCCGGACCAGAACGGCGATCACGAGGATGAAAGAGAGTACGGCCAGAAGACCCGGCAGCACGGCGGCCTGGAACATTTTGAGGATCGAGCCCTCGACGATGATCGCATAGATCACCAGCGCCACTGACGGTGGGATCAGGATGCCAAGCGTGCCTCCCGCAGCCAGCGCACCGGCGGAGAGGCGGTCCTTGTAGCCAAGCGCCTTGAGTTCCGGCAGGGCCACTTTGCCCATGGTCGCCGCCGTCGCCAGAGACGAGCCACAGACCGCGCCGAACCCGCCACAGGCCGCGATCGCCGCCATGGCAACGCCACCGCGCAGGCGGGACAGAAGCGCCTCAAGCCCCTTGAACAGGTCCGACGACAACCGCGCTTCGGCGGCGATATAGCCCATGAGGACAAAGAGCGGCACGACCGAGAGGTCATAGCTTGCGACGTTCTCCCACAGGAGCGTCTTGAACTGCCGGATATAGGGCACGAAACGCACATAGGGCAGGGCGAGCGACAGCACATAGGTGCCGCCGATGCCGACGATGATCATCGCGATGCCGACCGGCATGCGCAGGATCAGAAGGACGAAAAGGATGATGAGGCCCAGAACCCCGATGGTGATGGGATCAAGCATAGCGTGCGTCTCCGAACATCTGGCTGACGGACACGATGGCCCAAAGGATCATGGAGGCGATACCGGGGAAATAGAACGGCCAGATCGGCCAGCCCAGAACACCGGCCTCGACAGCGTCGGAGCGCACCTCAAGCATGCCCTGCACCATCCACCACGCCAGAAACAGCGCGACTCCGGCGGTGAGCGTCAACCACATGCGGTCCAGAAGCCATTTCACCGGCATCGGCGCATTGGCGACGAAGAGATCGACGGCCACATGCCCGCGCGAGGCCTGGGTGAAAGGAAAGAACATCAGAGCTGCACCGGAAATGGCGAGCTGAACGAAATCTTCATAGCCGGGAAGGCCAGAGACGTTGAGGCCAAAGGGGCCGAGAAACCGATCGAGAATGAAGGCGCCGGTGTTCGTGGTGGTGACCAGAACGATGACAAAGAGGATGGCGCCTCCGAGCATGGCAAAGAAATCTGCCAGACGCGTGACAACAGCGTACATAGCATGCCTCCCGGTATTGGGTGCGTGTTTCGGGGTTATGGGGGAGAGACGGGCGAGACCCGCCTCTCCGGTCTTGGACGACTCTTGCGGTCGTTATTCGGTATGCGCCGCGGCAATCGCAGCGCGGGCGGCGTCGACGAGGCCAGCGCCGTCGATGCCTTTTGCAGACACTTCGTCAACCCAGCGGGCAACGACCTGTTCGCTCACGTCGTAGAATTTTGCAGCTTCCTCTTCGGAGAAAACGTTGCGGGTCACGCCGGCGGCGTCGAGGGCGTCGGTGCCGGCCACTTCGAAATCCTCCCACATGGTGCCGATCTCGGCGGCGACATTCATGCCGGAATTGGCGTCGATTACCGCTTTCAGATCGTTGGGGAGGTCGTCATAGACGTCCTTGTTCATTGCCAGCATGAAGACGGCGGTGCCGAAACGGTCGCCATTCGGCAGCTCGGCGGTGTATTTGTCGAGTTCCTGAAGTTTCAGCGAGGGCACGATTTCATAGGTGGTCATCGCGCCGTCGATCACACCTTTCGACATGGCCTCGGGCACGGCCGGAACGGGCAGGCTCACGGGTTCGGCGCCGAGCGCCTCGATCAGCCAGGCCCCGGTGCGGGATGGCGTGCGCAGCTTCATGCCCGCAACGTCCTCGAAGGTGGTGACTTCCTTGCCGCCCGAATGGATCAGGTTGCCGTCATTGGCATGGAGGAACAGGACGTGAATGTCCTCGAAATCTTCGGCCAGCATATCCATGGATGCGTTCAGTGCGATGGTCGTGTCGGTCGCGGAGCCCTTATGCACGGTCGGCAGTTCGAACACCTCGGTGCGCGGGAATACGCCCGGCGTGTAGCCCAGAAGTGTCCAGACGACGTCGGCGGTGCCGTCGCGGACCTGGCCGTAAAGCTCGCCCGGCTTGCCGCCCATCGACATGGACGGGTAGATCTGGACTTCGATGCGCCCGTCGCTGTCGGCCTTGACCTTTTCGGCCCAAGGTTCCAGCATCACCTTATGGGCGTTGGACACCGGCGGCAGGAAATGGTGCAGGATCAGCGTGACGTCCTGTGCGAAGGCGGACGTGGCGGTGACTGTGCCGGAAATTGCGGCGATGGTCGCTGCGGCAAGGGTGCCGCGCAATTTGGCCTTGAGATTCATGTGAGCTCCTCCTCTTGTCTCTGGGCGCACTCCCGTTGCGCCAATATAATGGGTATACTTACTATTGATCTGAGTCAATTCCGTAAGCATACTTATTATTGACCTGCATCAGGGATTTAAGGCATTGGGAAAGACAATGCGCTGTGGTGAGGGGGAGGGGAAGAGGCGGATGGCTCTTGAAATTCACAACATGGCGGGTCATTTGATTCGCCGCCTGAACCAGATTTCCATGTCGGTTTTCACCGAACGGATGAAAGCGCATGGCCAGACCATGACCTCCGTGCAATTCGCCGCATTGAACGCGATTCGAGCCCAGCCCGGCATCGAACAGGCGCGGCTTGCGGAGATGATCGCCTATGACCGCGCCACCATCGGCGGCGTGCTCGACCGGCTGGAGACCAAGGGGCTGATCCTGCGTTCGGTCTGCGAAAAGGACCGGCGCGCGCGACTTGTGTCTTTGACGCGGGAAGGAGAGGTGCTGCTCGATGAGCTGATCCCCGTGGTGCGCCATTTCCAAGACGAAATCCTTTCCGGCCTGAGCCGGGAAGAGCGCAGCGAGTTTTTACGTCTGGCCGCAAAGGCGGCGGAAGGCGGCAATCACCTGAGCCGCGCGCCACTGATTCTCGACAAGAAAGCCTGAACGTCCCTGCCGCGTCGCAGCGGATTTGGTGTGCATGGCCCGTGCCGTTTGGTGCGGGGTTTTGTTTTCTCTGGCATTTTCAGAGTTGTGTCTTGCTGCATTTGCGATATTGATCATCAGTTTAATTGTTCATTGACATAACAATTAACTTTTTGCATGGTTTTCTCAAACGGGAGGATCATCATGAAGATCGAAGGGCTTGTCGCGGCCGTTACCGGCGCGGGCAGCGGCCTCGGTTTCGCAACGGTGAAACGGTTGGCAGAGCAGGGGGCACGGGTTGCCGTTCTCGACCTGTCGTCGGCGTCTGCGGCACGGGCCGCTGGCGAGATCGGTGGCCAAGGCTATGCCGTGGACGTCAGCGATCCGGCGGCGGTCGAGGCGACATTTGCGCAGATCGAAGAAGACATGGGCACGCCCCGCATTGTCGTGTCCTGCGCGGGGATCGGTACGGCGGCCCGCATTCTGCCGCGTGACGGTTCACTCACCATCGACAGCTTTGCCAAGGCGCTGAACGTCAATCTTCTGGGCACTTACGCGGTGATGAACGTCGCCGCCCGCGCCATGGCCAAGGCCGACCCCATCGACGCGGACGGCGCGCGCGGTGTGATCGTCAACACCTCCTCGGTCGCGTTTGAGGACGGCCAGATCGGGCAGACAGCCTATTCCGCCTCGAAAGGCGGCGTGGCTTCCATGACCTTGCCTGCCGCGCGCGAGTTGGCGCGGTTTGGCATTCGTGTGATGGCGATTGCGCCGGGCCTGTTCGAGACCGCGATGAGTGCCGGTCTGCCGGACGACATCCGCGCCGATATCCTTAAATCCGTGCCATACCCGTCGCGCATGGGCGATCCCGATGAATACGCCCGCCTTGTGCAGGCCATCGTCGAAAACCCGATGCTGAACGGGACCATCATTCGCCTCGACGCTGCCGCGCGCATGCCGATCAAGTAAGAAGAAGAGAAGACAATGACCAGCGAGATTCTCAAAATCGAGATCGAGGGGCCGATTGCCACTCTCACCATGAACCGTCCCGGCAAGCGCAACGCCATGTGCGACGAGCTTCTGGACGCCATAGACGATTTCTTTTCCGCCCCGCCCGAAGGCGTGCGTGTCGTCATCATGACCGGCACCGAAGGACATTATTGTTCGGGGCTCGACCTGTCTGAACATGTCGCCCGCAATGCCGAGGGCACCATGCGCCACTCGCGCAACTGGCATGCGGTGATGGAGAAAATCCAGTTTGGCGGGTTGCCGGTGATCTCCGCCATGTTCGGCGCGGTGATCGGTGGTGGGCTTGAAATGGCGGCGGCGACCCATGTGCGCATTGCCGAGCCCTCGACGATTTTCCAACTGCCCGAGGGCATGCGCGGGATTTTCGTCGGCGGAGGCGCGACCGTGCGCGTCGGGCGCATCCTCGGCGCAGATCGTATGTGCGAGATGATGCTCACCGGGCGCAAATACAACGCGGACGAAGGTCTGGCGCTGGGCCTCACCCATTACGCGGTGGGCGAGGGCGAGGCGATGGCTCTGGCGCAAAAGCTTGCCGCCAAGATCGCGAAAAACGCCACCCTGTCGAATTACATGATGATCCAGGCGATCAGCCGGATCGAAGATATGGCGAAGGCGGACGGGCTGTTCATGGAAAGCATGTGCGCCGCCGTGTCGCAAACCAGTGCAGATGCCGAAGAGGGCCTGAAAGCCTTCCTCGAAAAACGCGCGCCGGTCTTTCGGTAAGACCCCATGCGCGTGCGAGTCGGGCGGAGAGGAGGCCGCCCGCTCCAAGAGATAAAGACCCGCAACACGGGCGTATGTCATGATTTGGGAGGATAATACATGACGACGATGACTCGCCGTACGGCACTGGCCACCATGGGTGCGGCTCTCGCAACCCCGGCCTTTCTGAAAAAAGCCCACGCCGCCGAGGTGACGCTGCGCGTTGCCCATTTTCTGCCGGGCGTTGCGCCCATGCAGACCCGGTTTTTTGATGTCTGGGCCAAGGAAATTTCCGACGCCAGCGATGGTGCGATCGAGATGCAGATGTTCCCCTCGATGCAGCTTGGCGGCAAGCCGCCCCAGCTCGCCGATCAGGCGCGCCAAGGCATCGCTGACATCTCATGGACCCTGCCGGTCTACACGCCGGACCGTTTCCCGGTGGCGGAAACCTTCGCTCTGCCGTTCATGGTGACGAATGCGGAAAAGACCTCCATCGCGATGGATCAACTCATGAAGGAGTTCGGTCAGAACGAATACAAGGGTCTGAAACCCTTGGCCTTCCACACCCATGACGGTGGCAAATTCCACACCCGTGGGCAGAAAATCAACACGGTCGAGGACCTCAAGGGCCTCAAACTGCGCGCGCCCAATCAGGCGACGGGTGAGATGCTGACCCTCATGGGTGCCGAAACTGTGTTCTTCCCGGTGACCGAGATGGTTGTGGGGCTCTCGAACGGCGTGATCGACGGCTGCTGCCTGCCCTATGAGGTGGTGCCGGCCTTCAAGCTTCAGGAACTCACCTCGGTGACCAACGAACCCGAAGCGGGCGGGCGCGGCGTCTATTGCAACACCTTTGCCCTCGTCATGAACGAGCGCAAATATGAAGGTCTGTCCGACGATCTGCGCAAGGTGATCGACGATCATTCCGGCCCCGATCTGTCCCGCCGTCTCGGCGCGCAGTTCGATGAGTTCGAAGCCTTTGGGCGTGGTGTTGTCGAGAAGCAGGGCAACGATATCCACACCATCCCGGCGGCGGAAATTGCCAAATGGCGTGAGATGGCGCAGCCAATCTACGACACCTGGATCGAGAAACTGAACAAGGCCGGTCACGACGGGGCGGCCATTGTCGCCCGCGCCAACGAACTCCTCGACGCGCAGGGCTGAGCCATGGCCGAACGGCTTCATAACGAGAGCGAGCAGGGGGAGCATACCCCCCTGTTTCGCCTCCTCCGCACGGTTTGCCTGATCTCGGCGGGGCTGGGCGGGGCGGTGATTTTCGTCGCTTCGCTGACCGTCACCCTGTCGGTTGTCATGCGCAATCTGGGGTTCGGGGGCATTCGCGGCGATTTCGAGCTGGTGGAACTGGCCTGCGCCGCCTGTGCCTCGCTCTTCCTGCCGCTCTGTCAGTTCAACAAGGGGCATGTCATGGTCGATCTCTTCACGCTTTGGCTGAAACCCGTGATCCAGCGCCGTTTCGACGGGGTCTGGACCCTGATCTTCGCCGCCTGCTGGGGCTTCGTGACATGGCGTCTCACCCTCGGTATGGCCGAGATGCATGACTACGGTGACCGCACCATGTTGCTGCGTGCGCCGGTCTGGATGGTCTACCTGCCCGCGATCTTCGGCATGGGCCTGTCTGCCGTAGTCGCCTTCCTGCAATCCCTGCCGATGATGAGCGGCGCGTTTCGTGCGCTGGAGGTGCGGTGATGGAGCCTTTGACGATTGCCATTGTCATGGTCGCAGCACTTCTGATGCTGATCTTCGCACGGATGCCGATTGCGCTGGGCATGGGGCTTGTCGGCGCGGTGGGGTACATCACGCTTGCCTCGCCCTGGGCTTTGATGGCCTATTTCAACACCGCATGGGTCGACAAGTTCATGTCCTATGAACTGGCCATTGTGCCGCTCTTTATCCTTATGGGTCATCTCGCAACACGTTCCGGCATTTCGGCCGCGATCTTCGCCGCTTCGAACGCCTGGATCGGCCATCTGCGCGGTGGTCTCGCCATGGCGTCCGTCGCGGGCTGTGCGATGTTCGGTTCGATCTCCGGCTCTTCGCTTGCGACCGCCTCCACCATGGCGCGTGTCGCCCTGCCGGAGATGCGCAAACACGGCTATTCTGGCGCGCTGGCCTCCGGCTCTCTGGCGGCGGGCGGCACGCTTGGCATCCTGATCCCGCCCTCCGTGGTGCTGATCATCTACGCGCTTCTGACCGAACAGAACATCGTCAAACTCTTCCTCGCGGCCACCATTCCCGGCACGCTTGCGGTCATCGGCTTTTGCATTGCCATCGCGGTTTACGTCCGGCTCTTCCCCGAAGAAGGCCCGACCCACGAACCCGCAAGCTTTGCCCAACGTATGAAGGCGCTCAAAGACATCTGGCATGTCGTCGCGATCTTCGTGGTCGTGCTGGGTGGCATCTATGGCGGGTTCTTCACTCCTGCAGAAGGCGCCTCTGTCGGGGTCGTCCTGATGCTGATCACCGGGCTTCTGACCAAGGGGCTCAACACCCGCACCATCCTCGATTGCCTGATCGACACGGCGGGTTCCACCGCGATGATCTTCGCCATCGTCTTCGGCGCGGATATTTTCAACGTGGCTCTGGCACTGTCGCAAATGCCCGCCGATGTCGCTGCCTACTTCTCGCAGGCCAATGTGGCTCCCATCGTGATTCTGATGGGCATCATCGTGTTCTACCTGATCATGGGATGCGTCATGGACAGCCTCTCGATGATCCTTCTGACCGTCCCGGTATTCTTCCCGACCATCATGGCGCTCGATTTCGGCCTCATGCCGGAGCAACAGGCCATGTGGTTTGGCATCATCTCTCTGGTGGTGGTTGAAATGGGACTGATCACGCCGCCCGTGGGGATGAATCTTTTCGTCATTTCCTCGATGGCCAAAGACATCCCCACTGCGCAGATTTTCCGAGGCACCACGCCCTTCATCGTGGCGGAATTCTTCCGGATCGCCCTTCTGGTGAGCTTCCCGGTGTTGAGTTATTGGCTGGTAGACTTGGTGGCCAATTGAGGATGAGACGATGACCAAATGCGACAAGGATACAGCAATTACAGATCAGAACCTGCGTCAATTCGTGGGCTACAACATGAAGCGCGCCTTTCTGTCCGTGCGCGAAGATCTGGCGAATGTGCTGGAGCCTCTGGGCCTGCGGATGACCTCCTTCTCTGCCTTGGCGATCATTCGCGAAAATCCCGACATCTCCCAGAGCCGCCTCGCCGAGGCGCTCCATATCGAGCGCTCCGGCGTGGTGGTGCTGGTGGATGAACTGGAGAGCGCCGATCTGATCGAGCGCGGCCGCGTCGAAGGGGACCGCCGGCAATACGCCCTGCGCACAACCGAGGCAGGGGAGACGAAATGGAAAGAGGCGGAGCGCGCCGTTCATGCACATGAAGACGCTCTGTTTCACGACCTGTCGACAGAGGAGCGCGCGACCCTGCGCGATCTTCTGCGGCGGGTCCGGCGCACATAGCGGCGCGACAGGCGTCGCGAAGGGTCTTTGGAGAGGATCCCCGAAAGGATCATGGGAGGAACGCATGAAAGATACGATCACGGGGCTGACCATTGCTCCGCATTCGGTTCGGATGGAGCGTCGGGAGGGCGATTTCATCCTCACTTCGAACATCCCGCTCGACCCGGTGGTCGCGCACACCGGGGTGTGGCTTGAGAAATGGGCCACCAAGCGCCCGGGTCACGTCTTTCTTGCCGAGCGCTCCGGCGAGGGCTGGCGCGAGCTGGGCTACGCCGAGGTGTTCGCCCGCGTCAAAGCCATTGCTTCCGCGCTCGCCGCGCGTGGTCTGAACGAGAGCACGCCGATCCTGATCATGTCCGGCAATTCGGTCGATCACGCGCTGATGTCCTTCGCAGCGCAATGGGCCGGTGTCCCCACCGTGCCTCTGGCCGAACAATATTCCCTGATCGAAGAAGCGCATTTCCGTCTGCAATACGCGATCAACAAGACGAAACCGAAAATGGCCTTCGTCGACGATGCCGCCCGTTATGCCAAGGCGCTCGCGCTTCCCGATCTCGACGGGATCGAAATCGTGGCCTCTCTCCCGGAGGGCGCGCCACGCCCGGTCACCCCCCTTTCCGAGCTTCTCAAGGGGGACGCGGGCGTGGACCTGTCCGCCGTTCACGCGGCGGTCGGCCCGGATACGCTGGCGAAAATCCTTTTCACCTCGGGCTCGTCGTCCGATCCGAAAGGCGTCATGACCACTCAGCGCATGATGTGTGCCAATCAGGCACAGATGGCCTCCGTTCTACCGTTCACCAAGGAACGCCCGCCGCGCATTGTCGACTGGCTGCCGTGGAACCACGTTTTCGGCGGTTCGCATAACGTCAACATGATGCTCCTGCATGGCGGCTCGTTCTACATCGACAACGGCAAGCCGACGAAGGCCTTGTTCCAGCACACGATCGACAACATCACCGACAAGGCGGGCAATTTCGCCTTCAACGTGCCAGTGGGCTTTTCCATGCTGGTGCATGAGATGGAGCACAATCTGGCCCTGCGAGAGGCCTATTTCAAAGACCTCGACATGCTGTTCTATGCCGGAGCGTCGCTGCCGCAGGACATCTGGACCCGGCTTGAGGAAATGGCCCTCGAAGTGCGCGGACGTCTTCCCCTGATGATCTCAAGCTGGGGTCTGACCGAGACCGCCCCCGCCAATGTCATGGTGCATGAGCCGATCGGACGCTCCGGTGTGATCGGTGTGCCGATCCCGGGTGTTCAGGTCAAACTCATCCCTGACCATGACATGCGCTGTGAAATCCGCGTCAAAGGCCCGAACGTCATGCCCGGCTATCTCCATGATCCGGAGAAGACCGCCGAGGCGTTCGATGAAGAGGGCTTTTTCATCACCGGCGATGCGGTGAAATTTCTCGACAATGACGCCCCGGACCGGGGCCTCGTCTTCGACGGGCGCGTCTCCGAGGATTTCAAGCTGCTGACCGGCACATGGGTGCAGGCGGGCAAACTGCGGCTCGATGTTCTGGAGGCCCTGCGCGGTCTGGTGCTCGATGTGGTGGTTTGCGGTCATGACCGGGGCGAGATCGGTCTTTTCATCTTCCCGCGTCCGGATCAGGTTCATAGCGACAATACGTCCGAGGGCGCGGTGATCGACGAACATCTTCAGGCCGAGATTCACCACGTTCTGCGCAAGATGGCCCGCGCCGCGTCGGGCTCGGCCAAGCGCATCGCCCGCGCCATCATCCTTGCCGAGCCGCCGTCCGTCAAAGACGGTGAGATCACCGACAAGGGCTCGCTCAACACCCGCAAAATCATCACCCGCCGCGCCGATCTTCTCGAACGTATGTACGATAACGAGGATCCGGCCCTCATCCGCGTGTAAGGAATTGAAACATGGTAGATTTTTCCCAAGTCAGAGCGATTGATTTTCACACCCATGCCGAGGAGGCCTGTGGCTGTCACCACGATGACGGCTATGACGATCTTCAGGCCTCCATGGCCAAATATTTCGGTGCGCCGTGGAGCCACCCGCCGACCATCGACCAGACCGCCGCGCATTACCGTGAGATGAACATCGCCGCGGTGATCTTCCCGGTCGATGCGGAGCGTGAGACGGGCTATCGCCGCTACAACAATTACGAGGTGGCCGACGCCTGCGCCAAGCACTCGGACATCCTGATCCCCTTTGCTTCCATTGACCCCGCCAAGGGCAAATTGGGCGCGCGCGAGGCCCGCGATCTGGTGGAGAACCACGGCATTCAGGGCTTCAAGTTCCACCCGACGATGCAGGGGTTCTACCCCAACGACCGCAACGCTTACGTGCTTTACGAGGCCATCGCGGAATCCGGTAAACCCGCGCTGTTCCACACCGGCCAAACCGGTGTCGGTTCCGGGATGAAGGGCGGCAATGGCATGCGGCTCAAATATTCGAACCCGATGTATATGGACGATCTGGCCGTCGATTTCCCCGACATGCCGATCATCCTCGCCCACCCGTCCTTTCCGTGGCAGGAAGAGGCGCTGTCGGTCGCGACCCACAAGCCCAACGTCTATATCGACCTCTCCGGCTGGTCGCCGAAATACTTCCCGCCGATCCTCGTGCGCTACGCCAACACGATGCTGAAGCATAAGATGCTCTTCGGCTCCGACTGGCCGATGATCGCGCCGGAAAAATGGCTCGATGCCTTCGACAAGGCCGAATTCCGCGAGGAGGTGCGGCCTTTGATCCTCAAGGAGAATGCGATGCGGCTTTTGGGGGTCTCCGAATGACGCCGTTCAAAGCCCCGCTCGACGACATCCTGTTTTGCCTGCGCCATGTTGCCGGTGCCGGGCGTTTGCCGGACTGGGACGATGAACTGGCCGAGGGCATCCTTGAGCATTTCGCCTCTTTCGCCGAGGGCGTGATCGCGCCCCTGGACGAGCCCGGCGATGCGCAGGGCTGTGCGCTGAAAGACGGTCGCGTCACTATGCCCGACGGGTTCAAGGACGCCTTCGATCAACTCGCCGAGGGCGGTTGGCAGGGGCTCACCGCCCCCGAAGAGTTCGGCGGTATGGGGCAGAACGCGCTTCTGGCGGCGGGCGTGTCGGAGATTTTCTCCGGCGCGAACCATGCCATGCAGATGGTCTGCAATCTCGTCCCCGGCGCCATTTCGACGCTGATGAAATTCGGCTCCGAGGACCAGAAACAGTATTGGATTCCGCGTCTTGCGGCAGGTGAAACGCTCTCCACCATGTGCCTGACCGAACCGGGCGCGGGGTCCGATCTCTCTCGTATCCGCACCAAAGCCACGCCTTCGGGCGACAGTTGGCGGATCGAGGGAGAGAAAATCTTCATCTCCGGTGGCGATCAGGACATGTCAGACGACATCCTGCACCTTGTGCTCGCCCGCACCGGCGGAGAAGGGATCAAGGGCCTGTCCCTTTTCCTCTGTCCCTCCGATGTAAACGGGGCGCGAAATGCAGTCACGGTCACCCGGATCGAAGAAAAACTCGGCCTGCATGCCTCGCCGACCTGCCAACTCGCCTTCGACGGTGCCTATGGCGAGCTGATCGGGGAGGAGGGAGCGGGCCTCATGGCGATGTTCACCATGATGAATCACGCCCGTCTCGATGTGTCGCTGCAAGGCGTTGCCCATGCCTCGCGCGCCGCGCATATCGCCTCGGACTACGCCGCCGAGCGTAAACAGGGCCGCAAAGCGGATGGCTCTGAGGCTGTGTTGTTCGATCACCCGGACGTGCAGCGTATGCTCGACGAACAGAAAACCCTCGCGCTCGGGGCACGTGCGATGACCTATCTCACCATGGCCGAACTGACCCTCGGTCAGAACCGTGCGCTGGTGGATTTTTTGACCCCGCTTTGCAAGGTGTTCTGCACTGATGCCGGCATTCGCGCCGCCGATCTCGGCATTCAGGTGCTCGGCGGTTACGGCTATTTGACCGAATACCGTGTGTCCCAGACCTGGCGCGATGCCCGGATCACTTCGATCTATGAGGGTGCGAATGGTATCCATGCCATCGCCACCGCAACCCGTGGTCTGCGTGCGTCAGAGGGTCCCGACGCCTTTGCTCGCCTGATCGAAGACCTCGCCTCCGGGAATGCCGATTGTCTTGCGCTGTTGTCCGATTGGCAGGGTGAGCAGGCAGGCATGTCAGAGGGTGCGATTGAGAAAGCGCATGATTTCATGGCTTTGACCTGCGAACTTCTGTTTCGTGCCGTCTGGTGCAAATTGGCGGCGACGGGGGAGCCAGAGATGACCCGTCTCGCCAGGCGCGTGGCCCGTCGCCCCTTGCCGGTGCGCTTGCCGCTCGCGACTTAAATCTCTCCCGCGACCCGGGCGCGATACTCTGTGGGGGTCTCCCCCATGCGCGCCCGGAAGCGGCGGGAAAAATACGGCGGGTCCGTATACCCCAACCGATAGCCCACTTCCGCCACAGGCAGACGTGTAAACGCAAGGTGCCGACAGGCCTCCGTCATCACTGCGGTTTCCAGATATTGCGTGAGCGTCGCGCCCGTGTCCTTGCGCACGATCCGGTTTAAATGACCGGCGGTCATATGAAGCGCGCGGGCATAATCCGCCGCACTCCAGCCTTCCGTCAGATGCTCGGAAATCAGGGCGTCAAGGCGCTGCATCTGCCGTGTCTGATCCTGTTCCGGTGTTTCGGACCGGGCCGTGTCCTCGGCCAGTGTCGTCAGGAGCGCATGGGAGAGGGCCACAAGGCGCTGTGCGCGAAATGTGCCAGATTTCTCATGAAAAAGTGCAATCTGCGAGAGCAGGGAGGCGGCAAGTTCTGACAGGGGTGCATGGTGCGCCCCGTTGAGCCATGTTGTGAGCGCAGGAGCCTTCGGTCCAAGCCGATGAACCACGGGAGAGGGCAGGGAGAGAACGATCCCCTCCGTGCCCTTCTCGAAGGCAAACCCATGCACGATTTTGGACGGGACATAGAGAAATTCACCATTCTTCAAGGCAGTTTCCGTTCCGTCCAGCGTGACCCGCGCAAATCCCTTCTCGATATGAAACACCTGCGCCATCTGGTGATGCCGGTGCGGCGAAATTTTCCAGCCATGCAAGCGTGCCCGGTCGAACACCCTCTCGCAGTGGATCACATCGGGAAAGGCGCTGGTTTCACCGAAAAGATTGAAAGCGGGGATGGGGCTGATTTCACTCATGCCGGAAAAGTACCATTCATTGCCGCGCCGGTCCATTCTGATCTGAACCGCATATCGCTAATCTCCTCGCAAATGGAGGAGACGCACATGACCACATTGACCACCCAAGTCGCGATTATTGGCGGCGGACCTTCGGGGCTGCTTTTGTCCCAGCTTCTGAACAAGGCAGGGATCGACACCGTCATTCTCGAACGTGCCACCCGCGACCATGTTCTGTCCCGTATCCGTGCGGGCATTCTCGAATGGGGCACCGTCGAGCTTCTGCGCGAAGCCGGTGTCGATGCGCGGATGGACAAGGAGGGCATCCCGCATGACGGCTGCTATCTGACGGATGAAGAACTGATGGTGCATATCGACTTCAAGGGGCTGACTGGCAAACAGGTCATGGTCTACGGTCAGACCGAGGTGACGACCGATCTCTACAATGCTCAGGCTGCCATGGGGACGACGGTGCTGCATGAGGTCTCCGACGTGGAAATCCACGATCTGGATCAGGCAAAATCCTATGTCGATTTCACCCATGAAGGCACGCGCAAACGTCTTGAGTGCCTCTATGTGGCGGGCTGCGACGGGTTCCATGGCGTGTCGCGCAAGACCATTCCGGAAGAGAAGCGCAAGGAATTCGAGCGCGTCTATCCCTTTGGCTGGCTTGGGATATTGTCGGAAACCCCGCCGGTCAACGACGAGCTGATCTACTCGAATTCCCGCCACGGTTTCGCGCTTGCGTCCATGCGCAACGAAAATCTCGTGCGCTATTACGTGCAGGTGCCGCTGACGGACAAGGTCGAGGATTGGTCGGATCAGCGGTTCTGGGACGAGTTCTCCCGCCGCATTCCGTCGGAGGCGGCAAGCCGTCTCGTTACCGGACCGTCCATTGAAAAATCCATCGCGCCTCTGCGGAGTTTCGTGTCCGAACCGCTGCGTTGGGGCAATCTTTTCCTCGTGGGCGACAGCGCCCATATCGTCCCGCCCACCGGGGCGAAGGGGCTGAACCTCGCGGCCTCTGACGTGTACTATCTCTACACGGCGCTGATCGACGCCGTGAAGGGCAAGACCTCCGGCATTGACGAATATTCGACCCGGGCGCTGGCGCGCATTTGGAAGGCGATGCGGTTCAGCTGGCAAATGACGACCATGCTGCACCGATTTGATGGAGAGGACGCCTTTGCCGAGCAGATGCGCAAAGCGACGCTGAACCACCTTGCGACCTCCGAGACTGCGCGGCGCGATCTTGCGGAGAATTACATCGGTCTGCCGTTTTAAACCGGATCGCCCAATCTCTGAATGTTTTGAACAAGTTCGATGGCCATGGAGAGCGACCGCCCCGTGGCCATCAGCATCTGCGGCAGGACCATCCATTCAAGGGACCATGCAGCTCCGGATCGTTCCTGCTCATGCACCACCGCATGATGCATAGCGCTGACCTGCGTCGCGTTGAACCGGGCGAGCGTGACCAAAAGTTCAGCAGACACGGGGTTTTGTTTGTGCGGCATGGCGGATGATCCACCCGCACCGGAAATCGACACGGTTTCAATGCCTTGCTGCGCCATGAGCGCGATATCCTGTCCGATTTTTCCAAGGCTTCCTGTGACAAGCGACAGGAAAGAGGCATAGCCCGCAATCCCGTGCCGCATGGTTTGCCATGTCTTGTCGGTCGGCGCGAGGGTCAAGGTTTTCGCCACCTCGGCAACCACGAAATCGGCCTTGTCGCCAAGTGCCTTGCGATCCCCCGATGCCCCGCCAACTTGCACTTTTTCAACATCCGCGCGTTTCTGGTCGAGCGTTTTGAGATGATCCGAAATCGGCAAACGCCACACCAGAACTCGGTCCCGCACGGTCATCTCAGTCGCCGCCTGCATCCGGGTGCGACCCATCAAAGGCGCATCGCCGAACCGGTCTTCGAGGGTTTTGAGATGGGTTTCCAACTCTATCAACCGACCGGCGATCAGGCTGGACGCCTCGCGCAGCGCCAACACCATCGCTGTGTCCACCACATCCTGCGATGTCGCGCCCTTGTGCAAGGCCTCGGCCGGTGCAATCGCCTTCAACTGCTTCACCAAACGCGGGATCGGAACGCCATCCTGCCCCATACCCGCCGCGATGTCTTCAAAATCAATCTCCGCCGCCTCGATCGCAATCGCCGCTTCTTCCGCCTTCGCCGCATCGAACAGACCGGCCTTGCCGCAAGCCCGCGACCAGGCCGCCTCGAACGCCAGCATATGTGCCATCTGGCGCTCCGGCGCGAGGATCGCTGCCATTTCCGGGTCGCCAAACAGACCGGACAGCCAGAGGTGATCGAAAATGGAAAGACTCATCGGATTTGTCCTTATGAATAACCAAAGGGGCGGTCTTTGCCGCCCCTTATAGTTGATTTTGTGCAAGTTTTATAGATCGAGAAATACGGTCTCATCCTGCCCCTGAAGGCGGATGTCGAAACGGTATTTGCCATCTTCGATCTTCTTCGCGATCAGGGTGTCGACGCGCGGGCGTTGTTCGATCCGGTTCAGAAGCGGATCGTCATCGTTAGCCTCATCCTCGAAATAAATCCGGGTGTTGAGGCCGATGTTGATGCCGCGGGCCACGACCCAAAGCGAGATATGCGGTGCACTCACTGTGCCACCGCGGCCTTTGTAAGAGCCCGGCTTCACGGTGCGGAGCGTGAACTCGCCGGTCACCGCATCGGCGGCAAAACGGCAATGCCCGGTGAAGGCCGGATCGGCGCCGTCCGCGCCCGGGAACACGCCGCCCGCATCACATTGCCAGGATTCAATGAGGGCATCGCGCAGCGCCCAGCCGGTGCCGTCGAAGACGGAGCCGACGATCTCGATGATCTCGCCCTTGGCCTTGCTCTCATCGACGAAAGGCGTGGTGCCGATCTCTTCCTCGTAATAACCGCCGTTGCCCGCATAGGTCGGCATCAAGCCGATATGAACGTAGGGGCCTGCGGTTTGCGACGGGGTTTCTTGCAAAACATCAAGTTTCTGGGTCATCTCACATGCCCTCCAGCTTGTTCTCGAACATGGTCTGGCGTCGACCACGCAGCACGATGTCGAATTTATAGGCGAGGAAATCGAGCGGACGCGATTTCGAAAAATCGAGCGGCGCGACAAGGCGGTCAAGCTGGCTGCGATCCTTGATCGTCGCCGCGATCGGGCAATGATCAATCAACGGATCGCCCTCGAAATACATCTGCGTGATCAGTCGCTGGCCGAAGCTGTGGCCATAGATCGAGATGTGAATGTGCATCGGGCGCCAGTCGTTCGCACGGTTCGGCCAAGGGTAGGCACCGGGACGCACGGTCAGGAATTCGTAATAGCCGTTCTCATCGGTGATGGTCCGACCGCAACCGCCAAAGTTCGGGTCGAGCGGGGCGAAATAGGTGTCTTTCTTGTGGCGGTAACGGCCACCTGCGTTGGCCTGCCAGATCTCGATCAGCGTGTTCGGCACCGGACGGTTGTTCTCATCGAGAACCCGGCCATGCATCAGGATACGCTCGCCCACGGCGGGGGCCGCGCCCTTGGTCCAGTTCAGGATCAGGTTATTGTCGAGCGCACCGAGCTTGTTGTGACCGAAAGTGGGACCGGTCTCTTCCGATGGCGAGCTTTCCATCGACAAAAGCGGCAGGTTCGGCGAACGCGACACGGATGTCTTATAGGCCGGGTCGTAGGGCTCCGGGTGAATCGCACGATTGCGCGGGATCAGCGGGCCCTGATCGGTGATCAGGCTGGTCATTGGGTCTCCTCCATCTCTGCATAGGTCTGCTTGGCAAGCTTGAGCGCATGGTTCGCTTTCGGCACGCCCGCATAGATCGCAACGTGTTGCAGCGCCTCCGCCACATCGTCTTTTGATGCCCCGGTGCGCACGGTGGCGCGGATATGCATCGGAATTTCCTCAAAATTCCCGGTCGCGGCCAATAGCGCGATGGTCAGCATCGAGCGTTCGCGGCGGCTGATTTTATCCGAGGACCACACGGTCCCCCAGGCACCTTCGGTGATCAGGCTTTGGAAGGGCAGATCAAATTCGGTCTTCGCCGCCTCGGCGCGGTCGACATGGGCATCGCCCAAGACTTCGCGCCGCGTTTTCATCCCCTGATCGAATTTCTCGCTCATTTGGCGATCCTTTCCACAAATTTCACCAGCGCTTCCGCAAAGGCTTCGGGCGCTTCGATGGCGGGCAAATGCCCGGTCTCTTCAAACATCACCAGATCGGCGCGCGGCAGGTTGCGCGCCAGCGCCTCCACCACTTCCGGCGGGGTCGCCAGATCGTGCTTGCCGCCGAACACCAGCGCGGGTTGGGTGATCTCGCCCAAGCGATCCGTGATGTCCGTGCCCGCAATCGCTGCACAGGTGGCGATATAGCCCTCCTGATCCGTGCGGGCCAAAAGCGTGCGCCACAGGGGCGCGTTCGGATTGGCCAGCATCTTCGGCCCGAACCAGCGCGGAAGGATGCCCTCGGCCATCGCCGCCATGCCGTTTTCCCGCACGCCCGCGATCCGCGCGTGCCAGCCCTCGGCAGCACCAAGCATCGAGGCGGTGTTCGACAACACCAGACCTTGTACCTTCTCCGGCACCATAAGCGCCACATGCTGCGCGATCAGTCCTCCGATGGAGCAGCCGACGAGAATGGCGCTTGCTAGCCCCGCATCGTCTATCGCCGCGATCACATCTTCGGCCAGTTCCGGAATGCCGTAGCCCTCCAGCGCGGTCTCTGACAGCCCATGTCCACGCTTGTCCATGCGCAGTGTGATCCAGTCCTGCGGCAGGTGACCGCACACCTCGTCCCACATCCGAAGATCGGTTCCGAGCGAGTTGATGAACACCAGGGCCGGTCCCTTACCGCCCTTGTGGCGGACATGCATGGTGCCCCAGTCTCGTTTCAGTGCGTGCATTCCTGTCTTCCCTTTTCTTCAATTTGCCATAAGATTTGCAGTGCGAAAAATACAATATGATGTATAAAGTATAACCAAATGAATATACCGAATGGCATGAAGCTGCGCCATCTGGAGGCGTTTCTCTCCGTCGCGGAAGTCGGGACCATCTCGGCGGCGGCGCGGGAACGGCATGTCTCGCAACCGGCCCTGTCGAAAACCATCGCGGAGTTGGAGGCTCAGCTTGGTACACCGCTGTTCACGCGCACCGGGCGGCAGGCGGTGTTGACCCCCGCCGGGGAGGCGTTTCGCCGTCATGCGCTCTCCTCGCTGCAAAGTCTTGAGGCCGGGGTGCGAGCCATCACCGGCGGCGGGCGCACGGATGTGGTCAAGGTCGGCGTTTTACCCACCGTGGCCAGCGGTCTTTTCCCCGCCGTGGCGCTGGAGTTTTCCGAACTCAGGCCCGATGCCCGCATCGCCGTCATCACCGGCCCGAACCGCTATCTCATTGATCGCATGCGCTCCGGCGGGCTTGACCTCGTGGTCGGGCGCATGGCGCCTGCGCGCGATATGGCGGGTCTGTCGTTCGAATATCTTTATGACGAAACCGTCTATCTGGTCGCCCGCAAAGACCATCCCGGGTTGGGCCTCTCCCCGGTCGAGGCGCTGAGGCGCTACCCCGTTATCCTGCCTAATCCCGGCTCGATTATTCGCCAGCAGGTTATGCAATATCTCATCGCCTCGGGGCTTGATGAAACTGTGAATGTGCGCTTCGAAACCGTGGCGCGCCCGGTCGGTCTGCCGCTCGTGGAGCGTTCCGACATGCTGTGGTTTATCTCGCGTGGCGTGGTCGAGCGCGAGTTGTCCGAGGGGCGGCTTTCGACGCTCGATCTCGGCGTGGATTACATGACGGGGGCGGTAGGGCTGACGCGGAAATTCGATTTCACGCGCGACAGTCCGGCAGACTTTCTGGCCAGCCTGTTGCATCGGCGGGCGAAGGAATTCTCCGCCCGCTGAGGTTTGTTAAACGGCTTCGAGGGCAATCGCGATGCCCTGGCCGACGCCAATGCACATGGTCGACAGCGATTTCTCACCCGGTTTCAGCTCCAACATCGCCGTGCCGGTGATCCGCGCGCCGGACATGCCAAGCGGGTGACCGATGGAGATCGCACCGCCGTTTGGGTTCACGCGCGGGTCGTCATCCGCAATCCCGAGATCGCGCAGCGTCGCGAGGCCCTGCGAGGCAAAGGCTTCGTTCAACTCGATCACCGCAAAGTCTTCCTGCTTGAGACCGAGACGTGCCATCAGCTTTTTCGACGCGGGCGCCGGGCCAAAGCCCATGATCCGCGGCGCGACACCGGCGGCCGCCCCACCCAGCACCCTGGCAATCGGTTTCAGCCCGTGCTTTTCCGCCGCTTCTTTCGAGGCAAGGATCAGCGCCGCCGCGCCGTCATTGACGCCGGAGGAATTGCCCGCAGTCACGGTGCCGTCGGCTTTGACGAAGGTTTTGAGCTTTTGCAGGGCTGCCAGCGTGGTGGAGGGGCGCGGATGCTCGTCTTCTGAGACCACGATAGGGTCGCCCTTGCGCTGCGGAATGGTTACGGGGACGATTTCGCGTGCCAGACGCCCGTTCGCCATCGCAGCGCCCGCTTTCTGTTGCGAGCGCAGGGCAAACAGGTCCTGATCCTCGCGGGAGATGTTGAAATCCTCCGCGACGTTCTCGGCGGTTTCGGGCATAGAATCCACGCCGTATTGGGCCTTCATCAGCTTGTTGACGAAACGCCAGCCGATGGTCGTGTCATAGACCGCGTTCGCGCGTGAAAAGGCGGTTTCCGCCTTCGGCATCACGAAGGGCGCGCGAGACATGCTCTCGACGCCGCCCGCGATGATCAGATCGGCCTCGCCTGCCTTGATCGCCCGCGCGCCCGCAATGATCGCGTCCATGCCGGAGCCGCAGAGCCGGTTCATCGTCGTGCCGGACACCGTCTCCGGGTAGCCCGCCAGCAAAAGCGACATGCGCGCAACGTTGCGGTTGTCTTCGCCCGCTTGGTTGGCGCAGCCGAAGATCACGTCGTCAATCGCCGCCAAGTCCATCGACGGGTTGCGTTCCGCGAGCGCTTTCAAGGGGATCGCGCCCAGATCGTCGGCCCGCACGGAAGACAGCGCACCGCCGTAACGGCCCACGGGCGTGCGGATATAGTCGCAGATATAAACGTCGGTCATCACAGGTCCTCCGGGACAATCAGATCAAGAACGTTGCCGTCAGTGTGGAGCGTCGCCCCGGTGACGGCTTGCAGCGCTTCCATAGTGAGACCCGGCAGTTTCTCCCGCAGGATGAACTTGCCGCCCTCAATGTCGATCACGGCGAGCGAGGTGTAGACACGGGTTACACAGCCGACGCCGGTGAGCGGGAAGGTGCAGGTCTCGACCAGTTTCGGTCCACCATCTTTCGTGACGTGATCGGTGACCACGGCCACACGTTTGGCGCCATGGACCAGATCCATCGCGCCACCCACGGCCGGGACGCCCTTGGTGCCGACACGCCAGTTCGCCAGATCGCCGTTCTGCGCGACCTGATAGGCGCCCAGCACGGCGAGATCGAGGTGACCCCCACGGACCATGGAGAAACTGTCGGCATGGTGGAAGAACGAGGCACCCGGATTGAGCGTGATCGCCTTTTTACCCGCATTGATCAGGTCCCAGTCTTCCTCACCTTCTTTCGGTGCCTTGCCGAAGCCCAGCACGCCATTTTCGGTGTGATAGGTGACATCGCGGCCTTCCGGCTGGAATTTCGCGATCATCTCCGGGAAGCCGATGCCGAGGTTTACATAGGAGCCGTCCTCGATGTCCTGGGCGGCGCGCCATGCGATCTGGGCGTTGGAGAGCTTGTCTTCCATAATGTTGAAATCGGGCATCAGTAGACCACTCCCGTGCGCACAAGCACTTCTTCTTGTTGAGGTTGTGCAACTTCGACAATCGCGTCGACGAAGATGCCGGGGGTGATCACCTGTTGCGGATCAATCGAACCCGGCTCGCCCAGTTCAGAAACCTGCGCGATGGTTTTCGCGGCGGCCATCGCCATCAGTGGGTTGAAGTTGCGGGCCGCCATGCGGTAGGTCATATTGCCGACCGTGTCGCCCTGCTGGCCTTTGATCAACGCGAAATCGGCTTTTAGCCAACGCTCGCGCACATACATCTTGCCGTCGAATTCCTCGGTCGGCTTGCCCTCGGCCAGTTCCGTCCCGAAAGATGTCGGTGTGTAAAACGCCGGGATGCCTGCGCCCGCTGCGCGGATGCGTTCGGCGAGCGTTCCCTGCGGCACCAGCTCCAACTCGATCTCGCCCGCAAGGTATTTCTCGTTGAACGCCTCGGCGTTCGAGCTGCGCGGGAAGGAGCAAATCATCTTCTTGACCATGCCTGCCTTGATCATCGCGGCGATGCCGATATAGCCATTGCCTGCGTTGTTGTTAATCACGGTCAGGTTTTTCGGGCTGCCGGTGGCACGGAAACGGTCGATCAGCGCGTGGATCAGTTCGATTGGCGCGCCAGAGCCGCCGAAACCGCCGATCATCACCTGTGCGCCATCGGGAATGTCCGCGACCGCCTCGGCCACGGTAGAGATGGTTTTATCCATGATGTCCTCCAGATTACGCGCTCTGATCTAGACTTCCGTGCGCGTGGCGACGAGTCTTTTTGTACGCATCTTGACATTTGTTCGGATGCCGCGAAAAGTTGTGCGCATGACGAACAGGGCGACGAGCAAATCATCCGATACCATCTCTTCTCTCGCGAAGGGGCTCCGCGTTCTCGAATGTTTCGGGGCGAAGACGCCGAAGCTTTCGATTACCGATGTGTCCAAGGCGACGGGGCTCGACCGAGCGACTTCGCGGCGCTGTCTTCTGACGCTTCATGCGGAGGGTTATGCCGATTACGATGGCAAATTCTTCACGCTCACGCCGCGCACGCTGCGGCTCGGAATGGGGGCGATCTCCGCGCTGCCCCTGCCACAGATCGTCCAGCCTTGGCTCGATCAACTCACCGAGCAGATCGGTCAGAGCTGTTCCGTTTCGATCCTCGATGGCACGGAGATCGTCTATCTCGCCCGCGCCGCGCAAAAGCGAGTGATGTCCATTGGCCTCATGCCCGGCTCGCGTCTTCCGGCGCATTGCACCTCCATGGGGCGCATTCTCTTGGGCGCTTTGCCAAAGGACGAAGCCCGTGCGATTGTCGAGGCCTCCGACCTGTCTCCGCGCACGACGTTCAGCATCACCGACCCGGACGAGATTATGAAGCGTGTCGAGGAAGCCCATAAACAGGGGTATGCGATCATTGATCAGGAGGTGGAAATCGGTCTGCGCTCCATCGCCGTGCCGCTGGTCGACGGTCACGGCCATATTGTCGCCGCGCTGAATACCGGCATGGCCGCGACGCAGGAGAAGGCCGAGGCTTTGATGCCGACCTACCTGCCGAAATTGCTCAAAGTGCAGTCCGGATTGAGGCGGGTGCTCTAATCGAGAGACCGCGCGGTAATCGCCTCGGCGACCTCATCGGCGGTTTTGAGGGTGCGCACAACCAAAGGCACGACAAGCGCCAGCATGTTGCGTTCCAGCCCGCGCGCGCGTTGGGCCTCGCGCACCTCGTCGAACTGGGCGCGGATCATAGGGATGAACCGCCAGACCAGGGACATGGCGAGCGCGATCTTGTCTTTCGGCACCCATTTCGGCGCGCGGGACAGAAGCGCAAGAATGCCTTCGGTGAATTCGCTCGCCCGCGTGGTGTAGGTCACGAGAGCGGCGGCCATCAGAAGGGCCATGAGTCTGAGCGTCACGTAAGCTGCGAGCGAGAGGGTTTCGAGCCAGAGCTGGGCGACAAAGATAATCAGCAGGACGACAAGGGCGGGTCGGATTGCGGTGAACGCGTCGCGAGGACCGAGTCCGGCGATGCCGTAGCCCAGAGCGACAAGCGCAAGCCCCGCCGCCAGCATCAGTGGATGGGAAATCACGAAAACCGAGGTGCAATAGAGAAACAGCACGCCCAGCTTCCACGCGGGTCGCGCACGGTGCAGCAGGCTGTCGCCGGGGATATAGAGATCGGTCAGCATTCGTCCAAATCTTCGCAGAGTGCTTTGTAAGCGGGGATGACGTCTTCGGGCTTGCCATCCGCGTGAATGCGGCCATCTGCGATATGCAGGATGCGATCGAACCCGGCCAAGAGGTCGAGATCATGGGATACCACCACGGCGGGTTGGGGTAGGGTGGAGAGCGCACTCATGAACTGCATCTTGTTGCGCAGATCCAAAAGCGTCGTGGGTTCGTCAAAACAGATCAATTCCGGCTCTGTGACCAGCACACCCGCCAGCGCGACCATCTGTTTTTCGCCACCGGAGAGCTGATGGGTCAGGCGGTCTTTGAGATGGGTTAGAGACAGCTCGCTCAGCACGCGCTCGATGCGCGCAGCGACTTCGGCTTTCGGTAATTTTCGGGATTTGAGGCCAAAGGCCAGATCTTCCTCAACCATCGGGTAGACGACCTGATTGTCCGGGTTCTGGAACATGAAACCGACATGGTGGCGCAGGTCGTCCTCGGTCTCTCCGAACCGGACCGTGCCAGAAGACGGTTTCTCCAACCCGTTGAAAAGCCGCAGAAACGTGCTTTTCCCGGAGCCGTTGTGGCCGATCACGCCGACGCGGTGTTCGTTCAGGCTCAGGGTGATCTCCGACAGGATCTCGCGCGTGCCTTTGGTTACGGAGACCCTGTCGAAGCGCATGGTCATGGTCAGGCGGCCTGACCGATGATCGGGTAGGATTTCTTGACCGTCACCATCACGGCGGCGGCGATCAGGGCCTTGACGATGTCACCGGGAATAAAGGTCACGGAGCCCATGAAGGCTTTGGAAAACGGCACGCCTGCGGCGAGGCTGATACCCGGAATGCCCACCGCATACATCACACCGATGCCGCCTATGACGCAGATCAGCGTGGCGGAGACAAAGGACAGCCCGTCCCAGAATTTCTCGGTCATCCAGCCGATGGCGATGGCGGCCAGAAGCCAGCCGAGAAGGAAGCCTGCGGTCGGGCCGAAGAACACCGACAGACCGCCACGCCCGCCCGACAAAAGCGGCAGGCCGATGGCGACCAGCACCAGAAGCAGGAGGATCGACAGCCCGCCACGTTTCGCGCCCAACACACCACCTGCGAGCATCACGCCCAGAGATTGTGCCGTGATCGGCACCGGCAGAAGCGGCAGGGTCACCGGCGGGAACACCGCCATCACGGCGGTCAGGGCGGTAAACAAAGCGATCAGGGTGATGTCGCGCGTGGTCATGGTCTCTCCTCCGGAGCTGAGCCGGTTTCGCGCCGGCCTTGTGTCTTTGGCGCTGAGTGATAAGCGGCTCATTGACCTCTGGTAAACCCCCTTTTTCGATAGGCAGCGGTTTGATTTGCAAAATTGCGGAGAAGTTTTTCAAAACGCTGGCGCATCGCACGGAGCTGCAAAATTATACAGGAATACTCCCGTATTTCCCGACCGCATGGTCAGGTTTCAAGCTGTCTTGCCGAGAGCAAACTCAAGGCTGCCATCACCCCCGCTGTCGCGAGGCAGAGCGGCAATCCTCCCACCTGATACGAGAGCCCCGACAGAAGTGTGCCCAAAAGCCGCCCCGCCGCGTTGGCCATGTAGTAGAACCCGACATCCATCGTTACGCGGTCCTCTCCCGAGAACGCGAGGATGAGGTAAGAATGCACAGAAGAGTTTACCGCAAAGACAAAGCCAAAGAGCAAAAGCCCCACCACCAGAGAAAGCGTCAGCCAGAGCGTCGGTGCGCCAGCCATGAGCGCGAGGGCGGCGAGGGCAAAGGGAATGGGCGTCAATAGCCCGACCCATTTGACGGCCATGCGCGCACCTGCCGCATCATCGCCCGCCGCCCCTTTGAGAAAGCGCGGCGCGATGCCCTGCACAAAGCCGTATCCGATGATCCAGAGCGCCATGAAGGTGCCGACGATGAAAAACGCCTGTCGTGCGCCTTCGGGTGTGCCGTCGGAGAAAATCGCCTTGAAATAGATCGGGATGCCAACGACGAACCACACATCGCGCGCGCCGAAGAGGAACATGCGGGCGAGTGATAACTGGTTGATCCGGCGGTCCTTCGACCAGATCGCGGAGATTTTGGTGCCTTTCTTGCCGGTCGGAAGGCCCTTCGGCATGAAGACCACGACCGCCACGAGGATCACCGCAAGCACGAAAGCCATGCCCCAGACCGCCGCTTTGAACCCCGCGAGCGCCAGCAAAGCCGCGCCGAGGAAAAAGCCGAAGCCTTTCACCGCATTCTTCGATCCGGTCAGAACGGCGACCCATTTGAACAGGCTGCCGTCACCTTTGGGGGCAAGGATCTTGACCGCTGACTTGGACGACATTTTCGCAAGATCCTTGGCCACGCCCGACGCCCCTTGCACTGCCATGACATAGAGGACAGAGGCCGACACCGACCACGTCGGATCGAGCCTGGCGAGTGCCGCCAGCGCCCCGATCTGGATCACAAGCCCCGCGTAAAGTGTTGAAGTCAAACCGAACCGTGCCGCAAGCCAGCCCGCCGAGAGGTTCGTCACGATGCCTGCAATTTCGTAGAATAGGAACAGGTAGGCTAGTTGGATCGGCGAAAACCCGAGCCCGTTGAAATGCAACAGCACCAGCATCCGCAACGCGCCGTCCGACAGCATGAAGGCCCAATAGGCCGCCGTGACGGCCATATAGGCGCGAAGGGGATTCTCCGCCGTTGCAGTCTGCGCCATCACATCGCCCCCGCAACCATCCGCGCAATATCGGCGAGACGGCAGGCATAGCCCCATTCGTTGTCATACCAGGCGTAAATCTTCACCTGTGTGCCGTTGATCACCATCGTGGAGTTTGCGTCCACGATGGAACTGCGCGAATCGTTGATATAGTCGCAGGACACCAAGGGGCGCGTCTCATAGCCGAGAATGCCCGCCAATTCCCCCTCGGACGCTGCCTTGAACAGCGCGTTCACCTCTTCCGCCGTAGTTTTCCGCTCCACCTCGAAGACGCAATCGGTCAGTGAGGCGTTGAGCAAAGGCACCCGCACCGCATGGCCGTTCAGACGCCCTTTCAACTCCGGGTAAATCAGTGTGATCGCCGTGGCAGACCCCGTCGTGGTCGGGATCAGGTTGTTGAGCGCCGAGCGCGCTCGCCGCATGTCCTTGGCGGGCCGGTCGACGATGGTCTGTGTGTTGGTCACGTCATGGATTGTCGTGATCGAGCCGTGTTTGATCCCGAGGTTCTCGTGGATCACCTTTACCACCGGCGCAAGGCAGTTCGTCGTGCAGGACGCCGCTGTCACAAGATCATGCGCCGTCGGGTCGTAAAGATCGCTGTTCACCCCGTAAACAAGATTGAGCGCGCCGCCGTCCTTCACCGGGGCCGAGACTACCACCTTCTTCACCCCGGCCTCGTAATAGGGTGCAATCCGACCGGCGGTCTTGAAATACCCCGTGCAGTCGATCACCAGATCGACGCCCAACTGTTCCAAAGGCAGGTCTTCGATCCGTGCCGCCCGTGTCAGCATCATATGTGTGCCATTCACGGTGAGGCTGTCGGCATCATGGGAAATCTCCGCCCCCCAGCGCCCATGCACCGAGTCGAATTCCAAGAGAAGCGCATGTTGCTCCGCATCTCCGGCAAGATCGTTGAGCAAGACGATATTCTCGCCAAGCCCCCGGTCGAACAGGTCGCGCAGCGCAAGTTTTCCGATCCGGCCGAGGCCGTTCAGGGCGATTTTTGGCATGGTCATCCTCTATATGACAGAGAGATCGTCGATCTTCGCCTGAAGCGACATCCGATCCAGTTTCTCGATGGGAAGGGCGGTGAAAATTTCGATCCGGCGGCGCAGCGCATCATAGGTTTGTGCAAAGGCCAGCGCGCGTTCGGCCTCTGTCCCTTCGACCTTCACCGGATCGGGCAGGCCCCAATGTGCTGACAGCGGTTGGCCGGGGAGGGGGCCACATTCCTCGCGCGCCGTGCGGTCGCAGACGGTGAAGACGAAATCGAACCCGGTTTCGTCGCCTTGCACCCGCGACATCGGTTTCGACCACAGTCCAAGCGTGTCATGCCCTTTGCGTTCCAGAAGCGCGCGCGCCTGCGGATGGATCTCGCCATTGGGGTCGGTGCCCGCTGAGGCCGCCTCGAACCGGCCTGCGCCGAGATCACGCAGCAAAGCCTCCGCCATGATCGACCGCGCCGAATTGCCGGAGCACAGGAAGAGCACGCGGTAGGGGCGATCCCCGCTGAGCGGCAGGCTGTTCAGACAGACTTCCGGGCGGCCCCGGCAGCAATCGTTGACCAGATAGCCGACCAGCGCGTCGCAAGTCGCAAGTGCGGCCTTGTAATAAAGGGCGCGCCCGTCGCGCTCCGCCTCGATCAGCCCGGCCTGCATCAGATCCGAGAGATAGCCCGACAGCGTGTTGGGTTTCATGCCGAGTGCCTCCGCGATTTCCGTGGGGCGCACGGGGCGGGGCGCAAAACGCATGATCATGCGAAAGACAGAAAGCCGCCCGGCATGGCCGAGTGCAGCGAAGGCGCGTGTGGCAGTGGGGGAGTCGAGGTTTAATTGTTCCATAATTCTCGAATTATCGAAATATAAGGTTTGAGCCAAGTGAAAGTTTTGTGACACCTTTGGAGATGCGAGCGAAAACGGAAGAGACACGCTGAAAGCCTCCTTTGTGGTCTGTTTGAGGTGAGACACCCCGACGCAGGCGGCTTTTGCGGGACGGCATACGATTGCATCCCATGGCAGGACGTGCCAGCAAGACCGCAAGAAGCAAAAAACCATCGTCGGATCACGCGCGCATGACACGAGAGACGAAAAAGCAGCCCTCCGCCGACAAGCGGATGCTCAAGACGCTTTTGACCCCCGGAGCCGGAGCGATCCGTCTGGCGTCACGGCTCACCGCGCTGTCGTCGCTGTTGTGGCTGCCACAGGCTGCTTTGGTGGCGGCGCTGTTCTCCCGGTTGCTTCTGGGCGAGGGCGGGGTCTCGGTTCTCATCGGCACGCTCGGGTTTCTCGGTTTTGCCGCCCTGCGTCTCATCCTGAACTATCTCGCCGAAGGTCTTCTGTTCCGCGCCGGTCAGTCCATCGTGACGACGACCCGCACCCGTATTCTCGCGCGCGAGGCGCAAAGCACTGGACATTCCCCTTTGGGCGGTCCCGGCGCGCTGGCGGCGCTGGCGGGCGAAAAGCTCGATGCGCTTCTGCCCTATATCACCCGTTACGCGCCCGCGCAGATGCGGGTGATGACCGTACCTTTCGCCATTCTTGCGCTGGCGTTCTGGCAAAGCTGGGCGGTGGGGCTGGTCTTCCTGATCGCAGGCCCGCTCATTCCGCTCTTCATGGCGCTCGTCGGTTATGCCGCGAAAGAGGCTTCCGAACGGCAGATGCAGGAAATCGGTTCTCTGGGCGATCTCCTGGTCGACCGTCTGGCCGCTCTGGCCGACATCCGGCTTCTGGGCGCCGCGCCGCGTCTGATCGCCCGGTTCGATCATGCTGCTGACGATCTGCGGTCGCGCACCATGGCGGTGCTGCGCATCGCCTTTCTGTCCTCCACCGTGCTCGAACTGTTCGCTGCCCTTGGTGTTGCTATGGTCGCGGTTTGGGTCGGTTTCTCGCTTCTGGGTGAGATTTCATGGGGTGCTTACGGTGCGGGTATCACGCCTTGGGGCGGGATTTTCCTTTTGCTGTTGGCCCCCGATTATTTCCAGCCGCTGCGCGATCTTTCCGCCGCATGGCATGACAAGGCCGCTGCCCTCGCCGTCGCGGGCGAGTTGGCGGAGTGGGAAGAGCATGAGGCCGAGACGCTTCTGGGGCAGGGGGCCAAGGTCGCACCGCTCGCCGGTCCTGCCTCCGTTGCGCTGCACCATCTCACCGCGCGGCGAGGTGCGCGGACGATTTCCTATCCCGATACGGAGATTGCTCCGGGTGCGCGGGTGGCGCTTTCCGGCCCGTCGGGTGCGGGCAAGACCACGCTTCTGCGTCTGATCGCGGGGCTTGAGAAACCGGCCTCCGGCCAGATCACTGTCGCAGGGCAACCTCTGACGGAGGAGACCGCTGACGCCTGGCGCGCACGCCTCGGCTGGATGCCGCAGGCACCGATGTTTCTTGGCCGCTCCCTACGCCACAATATCGCCTTCGGGGCTGCCCTTACCCCCGATCTGATCGCGGACACCGCGCTCGATGGCGTTCTGGCCGCCCTGCCGAAAGGCGATCTGACCGTGCTCGGCGAAACCGGTGGCGGTCTGTCGGGCGGCGAGGCGCGCCGTGTCATGCTGGCCCGCGCCCTCGCGGCCATGCCCGATCTTGTCCTCGCCGATGAACCCACCGCCGATCTGGACCAAGAGACCGCCGACCGGGTCACCGAGGCGCTTCTGGCGCTCAAATCCCGTGGGGCGACCCTGATCGTCGCCACCCACGATCCGCGTCTCATCGCGAAAATGGATCGGGTGATCGAGATCGCCCCCGCGATCGAGGAGATCGCCGATGCGTAACCTCTGGCATATCTTCCGCGTCATGATGCAAGGCGAGGCCAAGGCATTGCGGCGCGGTCTTCTTCTCGCGGCGCTGGTGCTGATCATGGGCGGTGCGCTTCTGGGCCTCTCCGGCTGGTTCATCGTCGCCGCCTCCGCCGCCGGGCTTGCGGGCGTCGGCGCGGTCTTCGACGTGTTCCGCCCCTCCGCCATGGTCCGCTTCCTCGCCATCACCCGCACGGCGACGCGTTACGGCGAGCGGGTGCTGACCCATGACGCCACCTTGCGCGCACTCGCGCGGCTGCGCGTGGCGCTTCTCTCGGCGCTGTCCCTGCGCTCGCATGAACGGCTGATCCGGCTCCGGGGTGCGCAGGCGCTCAACCGCATTCTCGCCGATGTCGATGCGCTCGACGGTGTGCCTTTGCGCCTCTTCGTGCCGCTGATCGCTGGTGGCGTGACGCAGCTTCTCGCGCTTGTCATTCTGTCCTGGCTGGTCGCCCCCTCCGTGGCGCTGGCGGTTTTCGCGATCTATACGCTGGGTGGTTTCGCTGTTCTGCTCTGGGGCATGTCCCGTGCCCGCACGCCGTCGCGGCGGGCCGAGGCGGCGGCGCAGGCCTTTCGCAGCCGCTTCATTGATCTGATTACGACCCGCGAAGACCTCGCCGTCTATGGGCAACTGCCGCGTCAACTTGACGATGCACAGCACGCGGAGGACCGTCGTCAGGCCGCCGCCACCGTTACCGATTTCCGCGAGCGTCAGGCCGGGGCCGCGTTGATGGTCGTTTCCGCTCTGGCGGGGGCGGCGGCGCTCTGGATCGGCGGCACACTCGCCGAGGCGGGGGAGATCACGCCCGCACGCGCCGCCATCGGGTTTTTCACAGCACTGGCGCTGATGGAAACCGTGGCGCCGCTGCGTCGCGCCGTGGCCGAGATCGGGCGTATGATCGGCGCAGCCCGCCGTGTGAACGAGCAGATGCGGACCCCGTCCGAGCCGGTGCCGACGCATGTGCCCGACGGTCCTCTGGCGCTCCACTTCAAGGATGTGAGCTTTGCACGTGGCGAGGCTCGCGCGGTGATTTCGGGGTTCAACCTGTCTCTGATGCCCGGCGACTGGGTTGCGTTGCAAGGTGCCTCCGGCGTCGGCAAAAGCACGGTTCTGTTGCTTGCCGCGGGGGCGATCCGGCCTCTGTCCGGGCAGGTTTTGCTGGCCGATCAGCCCGTTGTAAGTTGTTTGCCCGGGCTGGTGACGCTCGTCGGGCAAAGATCGGCACTCATTCAGGGGGCGGTTGCGGAAAACCTGCGTCTCGCGGCGCCTGAGGCCGATGACGCAGCTCTTTGGGCGGCGCTCACTGCGGTGGCGCTCGATGGGGTCATCCGAGGGAAGGGCGGGCTTGAAACCCGGCTCGGTCCGCGTGGTTCCGGCCTCTCGGGCGGCGAATCGCGGCGGCTCGTGCTGGCGCGGGCGGTGTTGCGCAGGCCACAGGTGTTGCTGCTGGACGAACCCACGGAAGGGCTCGATCACGCGACGGCGGAACGGGTTTTGCGAGGGATTCGCGCCGCTTTGCCACACGCGGCGGTGCTGATGGCAGCCCATCGCATCGAAGAACAGGGGGCCGCGGATCGCGTTCTGCATCTTCAGCGGGGGCAGGTCGGTTCTCAGGTTTCCGACACCACAGGCGAGATCACAGGCGAGATCACAGACAAAATCACGGGCAAGTGATCGGAAAACGGGAGGGCGCGCCGCGATGTCGCGGTCACTTTAAGATACATCTATAATATGGCATTCTTGATTTGGGTCAAAGTACCCCAGCGTGTGACGTTCTAATCCGGCGTTACAAAAGTGTATCTGCGAAACATGTTTTCGCAGGAAAGGAGCAAGGGAAAATGGAGTTCGGACTCGTTGAGCTGTCCCGCCTGCAATTTGCGATGACAGCCATGTACCATTTCCTCTTCGTGCCGCTCACGCTTGGTCTGTCGATCATCGTGGCGATCATGGAGACGGTCTACGTCATGACCGGCCGGCCTATCTG
Source organism: Celeribacter persicus (assembly GCF_003050785.1). Taxonomy (GTDB): domain Bacteria; phylum Pseudomonadota; class Alphaproteobacteria; order Rhodobacterales; family Rhodobacteraceae; genus Celeribacter; species Celeribacter persicus. Next base: position 75,708 of record NZ_QAOH01000001.1, on the reverse strand, counting down.
GCGGCAAATGACGAAATTCTGGGCAACACTGTTCGGGATCAACTTCGTGCTCGGTGTGGCCACCGGGATCACGATGGAATTCCAGTTCGGCATGAACTGGTCCTACTACAGCCATTATGTCGGTGACATTTTCGGTGCGCCGCTCGCCATCGAGGGACTCATGGCCTTCTTCATGGAAGCGACCTTCGTCGGTCTGATGTTCTTCGGCTGGGACAAGATGTCGAAAGTCGCCCACATGGTCGTCACCTGGCTGGTGGCCATCGGCTCGAACTTCTCCGCGCTCTGGATCCTGATCGCAAACGGCTGGATGCAGAACCCGGTGGGGGCAGAGTTCAACCCGGACTCCATGCGCATGGAAATGACCAACTTCTTTGAGGTGGTCTTCAACGAAGTGGCGCAGGCGAAATTCGTGCACACCGTATCTGCGGGCTACGTGACCGCGTCGGTCTTCGTTCTGGGCGTCTCCGCCTGGTACCTGCTCAAGGGGCGTCATACGGAACTGGCCCGTCGCTCCATCGCGATTGCGGCGGCCTTCGGTCTGGCATCTGCCTTCTCCGTCGTCATTCTGGGCGACGAGTCGGGTTATTCCGCCACGCACACCCAGAAAATGAAACTCGCCGCCATCGAAGGCATGTGGGAAACTCAGGAAGCGCCTGCCTCCTTTACGCTGGTCGGTATTCCGGACCGCGAAGCGCGTGAAACCCATTACGCCATTCACATTCCCTATGTGATGGGGCTGATCGGGACGCGTTCGCTCACGAATGAAATTCCGGGTGTGGATCAGCTCGTGGCCGAGGCCAATGACAAGATCCGGTCCGGTATCGTCGCCTACGATGCGCTGATGACCATCCGCGAACAGCGCGATGCGACCCCGGCGGAAGTGCGGGCGACCTTCGAGGAACATTCCGCCGATCTCGGCTTTGCCATGTTGCTCAAACGTTACGTGGACGATCCGCGTCAGGCCACTGACGAGCAGATCGCCATGGCCGCCGATGACACTGTTCCGGGCGTCGGGCCGCTGTTCTGGGCCTTCCGTCTGATGGTGGCTCTGGGCTTCAGCTTCATCGCCGTGATGCTCTACTTCTTCTACCGGGCATCTTTCAGAGGCATGCAATTCCCGCGCTGGGCGCTGCGTGCGGCTGTGGTCATCATTCCGACCCCGTGGATCGCGGCCGAACTCGGTTGGTTCGTTGCGGAATTCGGGCGTCAGCCCTGGACCGTGGACGGCGTGCTTCCGACGGCTCTGTCCGCCTCGCACTTGTCGATCACCGATCTTCTGATCACGCTTGCAGGCTTCGTGCTCTTCTACACGGTGCTCTTCATCATCGAGATGAGCCTGATGATCAAATATATCAAAAAAGGTCCGTATATGGATGTCGAGGAAACGGATGCATGGATGAAACGCCATTCCCACCGTCTGAGCACCCATGATGGCAAAGGGCCCTTTGCGGCCGAACCTGCGGAGTAACGAACGATGATCCTGCATGAATTCATGACTTTCGAAGTCCTCCGCGTGATCTGGTGGCTGCTCCTCGGTGTGCTGCTGATCGGCTTCGCGCTCACGGACGGGTTCGACATGGGGGTCGGCGCCCTGCTGCCCTTCGTCGGCAAGACCGATGCCGAGCGCCGTGTGGTGATCAACACCATCGGCCCGGTTTGGGAAGGCAACCAGGTGTGGTTCATCCTTGGCGGTGGCGCGATCTTTGCGGCCTGGCCGCCGCTCTATGCGGTGTCCTTCTCGGGTTTCTATCTGGCGATGTTCCTCGTCCTCGCGGCTCTCATCCTGCGTCCGGTCGGTTTCAAATACCGCTCGAAACGTGAGAGCGCGCGCTGGCGCAACAACTGGGATTGGGCCCTCTTCGTGGGCGGTGCGGTTCCGGCGCTGATTTTCGGTGTCGCGGTCGGCAACGTGCTGCAAGGCGTGCCCTTCCACATCACCCCGGATTTGCTGATGCCGCGCTATGATGGCAACGCGATCATGAAGCTCCTGCTTCTGCTCAACCCCTTCGCGCTTTTGGCCGGTGTGGTCTCCCTCTCCATGCTCCTGATGCATGGTGCGGCTTGGCTCGGCCTGAAAACCGAAGGTGTGGTGCAGCAACGGGCGCAGAAAATCGGCACTGTCGCGGGTATTGTCGCCGCCGTAGCCTATGCGCTCGCGGGTGTCTGGCTCGCGCTCGGCATCAAAGGCTACCAGATCGTCGGTGAGGTCGTGAAGGACGGTCCTTCCAACCCACTGATGTCCGAGGTGACCCATGGCGGCTCCTGGATGCAGGCCTATGCGGACCGTCCCTGGATCGTGATCGCTCCGGTGCTTGCCTTCCTCGGCATCGGTATGGCGGTGATGGGGCTGCGCAAGGGCAAGGAAGTTTCGACGCTCCTGTGGTCCAAACTCGGTATCACCGGCATCATCTCCTCGGTCGGGCTCACGATGTTCCCGTTCATCCTGCCCTCGACTGTCGATCCGAACAGCTCTCTCACCGTGTGGGACAGCTCCAGCTCGCATCTGACCCTGTTCGTGATGTTGATCTGTGCCGTTATTTTCGTGCCGATCATCCTCGCCTACACCGCATGGGTTTACAAAGTGCTCTGGGGCAAGGTCACCGAGGAAGAGCTTGAAAACAACGCTCAAAGCTACTGAGAAAGGAGCGACTTATGTGGTATTTCGCCTGGATTCTTGGGCTTCCGCTCGCCGCCCTCTTCGCCGTTCTGAACGCGATGTGGCTTGAGATGCGCGAAGACGCGCGCCTCGCAGACGAGCACGACGACACCGCCTGATTACGTCCCTTCTTCAGGTGGCATTGCCCCGGAGATGTCGTTCCACCATCCCCGGGGCGCTTATCAAACTGTTCCGCCCGCTGCCGGTGGGCGGAATTTTCCGCACCAAAAAATATGCATACATATGCATGCAAATATATGGAGAGAGACATGCACTCACCCAAATCTCCCGCGGTGAACCGCCGGGGCTTTCTGGGCCTCGCCGCCGGAGCGACGGCACTCGCCGCCACCTCCGGTGAGGCCCGGGCCGCAACCGTTCAGACCAACGCCAAGATCGTCATCATCGGTGCCGGCGCTGGCGGCACCGCCCTGGCCAACCGCCTCGTCGAGCGTCTCGATGGGGCTCAAATCACCCTGATCGACCCGCGCAAGAACCACCTCTACCAGCCGGGCCTGACGCTGGTTGCGGCGGGTCTGAAACCCGCCGATTATGTACTGTCTGAGACGACCGACTGGCTGCCTAAAGATGTGACCCTCATTCAGGAGAAAGCCGCCGCCATCGACCCCGTCGCGAAAACCGTATCGACCGAGGGCGGCCAGACCCTGTCCTACGATTTCCTCGTCGTGGCCCCGGGGCTCATCCTCGATCACGACGCCATCGAAGGCTTTTCGCTCGACATGGTTGGCCAGAATGGCATTGGCGCGCTTTACGCAGGGCCGGAATATGCCGCGAAGACCTGGCAGGCGGCTTCCAAATTCATCGAGGAGGGCGGTCATGGCATCTTCACCCGTCCCGGCACCGAGATGAAATGCGCCGGTGCACCGCTCAAACACACCTTCCTGATCGACGACCGCCTGCGCCGCGCGGGTAACCGTGGCAAGGCGGAGATCACCTATGGCGCCCATGACGGCGCGCTCTTCGGTGTGCCGATCGTGTCGGAGAAAGTACGCATGCTCTTTGGCGACCGCGACATCGAACCGGTCTACAAGCATACGGTCAAAGCCATCGACGCGGGTGCGAAACGCGTGACCTTCAACACCGAAAACGGTGAAGAGGAGATGGATTACGATTACATCCACCTGATCCCGCCGCAACGCGCCCCCGAGGTGATCCGTCAGTCCGGTCTGAGCTGGGCCGACAAATGGACCGATCAGGGCTGGGTCGAATGCGACAAGGCCACGCTGCGTCACCTGCGCTACCCGGAAATCTGGGCACTCGGCGATGTCGCCGGTGTGCCAAAGGGCAAAACCGCCGCCTCCGTGAAATGGCAGGTGCCGGTGGTCGAGGACCAGATCGTCTCCACCATCGCAGGCTCCGACCCGTCGGAAAGCTACAACGGCTATACCTCCTGCCCGATGATCACCAAGATCGGCCGCGCCATGCTGGTGGAGTTCGACTACAACAACAACCTCACGCCCTCCTTCCCGGGGATCATCCCGCCGCTCGAAGAGCTGTGGATTTCCTGGCTGATGAAAGAGGTGGCGCTGAAGGCCACGTATAACGCCATGCTGCGCGGCAAGGCCTAAGGAGAGAGCGACATGAAAGAGCTTACGTTTCAAACCCTGATTGCCGTTTTCGAGGAAATCTTCGGGCGCGGGTTGTTCTGGGCCATGGTGGTCGCCGCTGTCGTGGTGACGCTGGCCTATCTTTACGTGCTGATCCGCGACCGTGCGGTGAGCTGGCGCAAATTCCTTTGGGCCCAGCTTTCCATGCCGGTCGGTGCGGTGCTCGCGGTGTGGTTCGTCATGGCGATGACCCATTCCGCGCCCTCCGACATCGGTGGCGCGATTGACGTGATCGTATTCCTTGGTGTGGCGGTGATGGGGGCGATTGGTATGGCCATTCTGGTCTACACCATCCAGTCCCTCGTCAAACCGCCGAAACAGGTGACCGAATCCTGAGGGTCGGTTCGTTCCGTTCGACCTGATGGGCGGGCGTCCCCGGTGTGCGGACCGGGGGCGCCTGTTTTTTTGTCGGCGTCCGCGGGGTGCGCGATTCATTCTGCCAGATGATTGCCTTTTCCGGATGCTACCATAAGCCGCTGACTCTTCGAGGCGATTATCACGAGAGCGATCCGCTGGAGGCTCTGGGGGGATTTACATGCCCCTGCGATCTCGGAAGACTATGCCATTGGATACGTCAGGGGCCATTTCTCAGTGACTCGGAGCGCGGGCCGGATTGAGCCATGCGCGCGGCAGGAGGGGCGTTTCGCTTTACATCATGGGGCGGCTCCGGTAAGCGCGGAGGCGACTTTGAGTAAGGCGGTAAAGTGCATGTGTGACACCTCCATCATCATTCCGTGCCGCAACGAGGCGGAAAATATCGGCGCGTTGCTCGACGAAATCGTGGCGGCCTGCACGGCGATCGGTCCCTATGAGATCATCGTGATCGACGATGCCTCGGACGACGGTATGGCGGATATTCTGGCCGCACGGATGCGGGAGATGCCGCAGCTTCGGGTGATCCGGCACGACCGCTCCGGCGGGCAGTCGGCGGGAGTCCACTCCGGTGTACGTGCGGCGCGCGGCACGATCTGTTGCACGCTCGATGGCGACGGACAGAACCCGGGCACCGAGATTCCCAACATGATTGCGCCCTTTGCCGGGCCAAACGGCGCAAAAATTGGTGTCGTCGCCGGGCAGCGGGTCGGACGGCAGGATACGTTCTCCAAACGCTACGCCTCGAAATTCGCCAATGCCTTGCGCGCGAAGATCCTCAAGGATGGTACGCGCGACACGGGCTGTGGGCTCAAGGCCTTCCGCCGCGACGATTTTCTGGCTCTGCCCTATTTCGATCACATGCACCGCTATCTTCCGGCGCTCTTTGCTCGCGATGGCTGGGAAGTCGCCCATGTCGACGTGTCGCACCGCGCACGTGGCGGTGGACGGTCGCATTACTCGAACCTGCAACGCGGGCTCGTTGGCATCGTCGATCTGATGGGCGTGGCATGGTTGCTCAAGCGCCGGAAAAAGGCGCGCCCGACCGAGGTGGTCGTGGATCGGACGGAGGGCTGAAGCGATGCAGTGGCTGATGACGATCCTGCATGTGGACACGACGGGCGAGCTCTGGTGGGTGCTCTTCGGTCTCGCAGCGCAGCTCATGTTCACCGCACGGTTTTTGCTGCAATGGATCGCCTCGGAGCGGGCGAAGAACTCGGTGATGCCGATTGCCTTCTGGTATTTTTCTCTGGTGGGCGGGCTGATGCTCTTTGCCTATGCGCTGTATCGCAAGGACCCGGTGTTCGTGCTGGGCCAGTCGCTTGGCGTGATCATCTATTCCCGCAATCTCTGGCTGATTTATGCAAACCGACGCGTCACAAAAGATCCCGCAAAAGACGCCGCTTGAGGACTGGTTGCCCCGGGCGCTGGTCCTTGTGGCCGTGGCGGTGACGCTGCGGCTTCTGGCACTGGCTTTTGATCGCACCGACTTGTTCGTCGATGAGGTGCAATACTGGTTCTGGGGGCAGAACCTCGATTTCGGTTATTATTCCAAGCCGCCGCTGATCGGCTGGGTGATCCGTCTGGGGACCGATCTCGCCGGGTCGGATGCGGCTTTCTGGGTGCGGATGCCCGGAGCGGTGCTGCACGGGATTACGGCATTGTTGCTGGGGGCGCTGGCCGCCCGGATTGCAGGGCGGGCGGCGGCTCTCTGGACTGTGGCGCTTTACCTGACCTTGCCTTTTGTGGCGCTCGGCTCGGTGATGATTTCCACCGATACGGTCATGGCGCCGTTTTACGCGGCGGCTTTGCTGTTCTTTTTCCGCACGGCTGAGACGCGAAGCGCGGGGGATGCGCTGGCGGTCGGAGTTTTCGCGGGGATGGCCTTCATGGCGAAATATGCCGCGATCTATTTTCTGGTGGGATCGGCGCTTGTAATGCTGACGCAGTCCACGCTGCGTCCCGGCTGGCGCAATCTCGGCCTTATGATCGTCGCCTTCGCCGTGGTGATTGCGCCGAACGTGCTCTGGAACCTGTCGCATGAGCTGACCACCGTGTCTCATACGATGGACAATGCCGGTTGGGTGCGCGACGGCGCGGCCTTCGATCTCGCCTCGATGGCGGAGTTCCTGCTGAGCCAGTTCGGCGTGTTCGGCCCCGTGACCATGGGCGCGCTGATCCTCGCCTATCTTCGGCCGCGCGGTGGAATGCGTCCGGCGCTTGTGATGTTCTCGGTCCCGGCGCTTTTGACCGTCACCGTGCAGGCGCTTCTGGACCAGGCCTATGCCAACTGGGCGATCGCCACCTATTTCTCCGGGACAGTTCTTGCAGTTATAACGCTGACGCGGGTCTGGCGGATCGCCGCGCTGGTTTTCAATCTGGTGCTGTCCGTGAGCCTGCCGATCCTGATCACCCTCGCGCCATGGCCCGAGATCGGGGGAAGGCCGCTGCTGGAACGCTATCTCGGACGTCATGCCCTCTCGGAAAGCATCCTCGATCTGGCCAAAGCGGAAGGGCTGCCGGTGGTCAGTGGCAACCGCGATGTGCTGGCGGATCTGTTCTACACCGGACGTGACCGGAGTGTGGCGCTTTATGCCTTGCCGGAAGACGGGCGCGCGTCGAGCTATTACGCCCAGACCCGGACCTTGCCACAAGATGCCACAGGAGAGGTGTTGGTCGTCGTCACGGGGGACTTGCCTTGTGACGCGGTGCCTCTGGAAGGGTTGGCCATCACAGGGGCCTATACCGGACGGCAACTGCGCATCGGGCGGGTTGCGGTGGAGTGTCTGCGTCAGACGAACTGATATTTCAGCGGCAGATCGACGCGCGGGTGTGTAATGGTCCCGAGGCTCAGTGTCCGGTGGTTTTCAACACCACGCTGAACGTGCGCAGGATCAGGGCCAGATCGGTGAGAAAGCCAATCTTGCGGTCATAGAGATTGTCGTAGCGGACGCGGGCGACAAAGCTGCTTTCGCCTCGCGCGGACACTTGCCATACGCCGGTCAGACCGGGGCGGAGCCGGAAATAAGCCTTCCCATTAGCGGCCTCATAGAGCATCTGCTGGCCGGGCATGAAGGGGCGCGGGCCGACAAAGCTCATATCGCCTTTGAAGATGTTCAGAAGCTGGGGTAATTCGTCGAGCGAAGTCTTGCGGATGAAATGGCCGATCTTCGTGATCCGGGGATCGTTGCGCAGCTTCTGGAAAGTCTGCCATTCCTCCGCGATCTCGGAATTTTCACGGCAGAGTTTGACCAGCAATTCATCTGCATTGATATGCATGGAACGAAGTTTGTAGAACTGAAAGACCTTGCCGTTCCGGCCAACCCGGCGTTGAGCGTAGAAGGCGGGGCCGCCATCGAGTTTGATGAGTGCGGCCAACAGGAAGATGACCGGCAAGACCATGGGGGAAACCAGCAACAGGAACAGGATGTCGAACGCGCGTTTGCCTATTTTGCGGTAAAAGGAGAATTTCACCGGGTCGGAAATGCTCGCGGGCGATGCGGAGACTTTGGTGCCTGGTACAAATTCTTGGGCGGACTTGGAAATATAAGTCATTTTGATGCCTTTAACCGTTACCTGATCAAAATCCGGATGCATGTTCAGTCCATCTTTGCAGTCTGGGCGGTCAGGCTGCGCGCTCACCCATACTACGAAGTATAATATACTTTAGCGTGCTTTTATCACGATCACATGAGAACATTGTGAGATCGTGATTGCAATTAACAAATTGCGATGTTTTTTTGACCGTTTCGGCGGGTTTATGCCAAAAATCAACGGGAAATACGAAAATCTGTGGCCAGATCATGGTGAACGCAAGCCGCTGAGGGATGATCCAAGGCATCTTTACGATTCGGTCTGGCTTGAAAACGGTCGGATACAGGGAGTGTTGCCGTGTCGCGTTACAATGCCACGCGGAGTGGCGATGGCTCCCGATGCGGCCCGGGGGTGAATGACCGCAGTCCGGTGAATGCCCTATCATAATTTCCGATCAACAGTATACTTGCGTATGGTAAGAAATTTGCTACATATGCAATAAATTGAATATTAGGTCTGCGCCTGAGGGGGCAAAGACCGTTTCTCAGAACAGAGGTCCAAATGCGCCGCGCCTTTATGCTTACGATGACGCTTCTGCCGGGAATGCTCCTGGCCGGAAGTCCCGTCCTGTCGGAAACCCTCACCCTGTCGCCGCAATCGGTGACGGAGTGGAAACCGGTTTATGCCGAGGTGGAGACCCGGGATCAGGTCCCGGCGCGGGCGCGGATCGGGGGAACGATCACCACGCTGGACGTGACCGAGGGGGATATGGTCAAGGCCGGTCAGCGTGTGGCGCTGATTGAGGACACCAAGCTCCAGTTCCAGATCGAGGGCATCGACGCCCAGCTCACCTCCTATGCCTCGCAGCTCGAAAAGGCACAGGACGATTTGACCCGCGGTGAGTCGCTTTCCGAGCGGGGCGTCATCTCGACCTCAAGCCTTCAGGCGCTTCAGACCAATGTGAACGTGCTCGAAGGTCAGATCACTGCGCTGAGGGCCGATCGTCAGGTGATTTCGCGCCAGATCGAAGAGGGAGAGGTGCTTGCCCCCGAAGACGGTCTGGTGATCGACGTGCCGGTGTCCAGAGGGGCGGTGATCATGTCGGGCGAGGAGGTTGCAACCATCGCAGCCGGGAACGCCTACCTGCGCCTTGGTGTGTCGGAACGCTATGCCGACAACCTCAAGGAAGGCGATACAATCGAGATTTACGAGACCGGCGGGATGCGCTCGGGCAAGCTCGCCAAGATCTATCCGTTGATCGAAAGCGGCCGGGTCGAGGCGGATGTCGAGGTCGAAGGGCTGGATGCGAGCTTCATCGGTCGCCGGGTGCAGGTGCGCCTGCCGGTGGGGAGCCATGAGGCGCTTCTTGTGCCGGTCACTGCGCTGTCGCAGGCAGGCGGGCTCGATTTCGTGACGGTGGAAACCCATGGCCACGCCTCGGAACGCGTGGTCGTGCCGGGCAACACGGTACATCTCGAAGATGGCGATTACGTGGAAATCCTGAGCGGTTTGTCCGCCGGCGATGTGGTGGTGACGTCTCATGAGTAATCCGCACGGACCGACGGGCTCGCTCGGCATTGCCGGGCGCCTGACCCGTTCCTTTATCCTTTCGCCTCTGACCCCGCTGTTCCTTTTGGCCGCTCTGGCCGTGGGGATGATCGCGCTTATTTCCCTGCCACGCGAGGAAGAGCCGCAAATCTCGGTGCCGCTCGTGGATATTCACGTCGACACCCCCGGCCTCAAGGCGCAGGACGGGCTGAAACTCGTGACCGAACCGCTTGAGACCATCGTCAAGGGTATCGACGAGGTCGAACACGTCTATTCCCAGAGCAATGATGACACCATCATGGTCACGGCCCGTTTCGAAGTCGGCGTGCCGTCGGAAACCGCCATCGTGCGGGTGCGCGACCGGATCATGGCCAATCTCGACCGCCTGCCCGTGGGGATCGAAGAACCTCTGGTGGTCGGGCGCGGCATCAACGACGTGGCCATCGTGGCGCTGACCTTCTCGCCGAACGAAAACAACCCTGACATGAATGCCGCCGATCTGACGCGGGTCGTCAAGGAAGTCGAAACCCGGCTCTCACAGATCGAAAACGTGGGTTTGACCTATGTGATCGGGGGGACGGAGGAGGCGCTGCGGGTGGCTCCCGATCCCGAGAAACTGGCGCTCTATGGCATCACGCTGCAACAGCTTGTCAACAAGGTGCAGGGGGCGAACTCCGCCGCCCCAACCGGCATGTTGCGCGAAGGTGGCGAACAGATCGGCCTGATCGTGGGCAAGACGCTGACCACACCCGAGGAAATCGGCAATCTCGAGCTCACCGCACGCGACGGGCGCACGGTTTATGTTCGGGATGTGGCTGATGTCGCTTTTGTCTCCGATCTCGACGAGCACTATGTCGCGACCCTGACCCGTGAAGGTGCACATGAGGCGGACGAGGGCGAACACGCAACCGTCGATCTTGATGCGCCGGTGATCCGTCGTCCGGCGGTGACGCTGGCGATTGCCAAACGCGCGGGCGCCAACGCGGTCGTCGTGGCCGATGAAATCCTGCATCGCATCGAGACGATGAAGGGCGAGATCATCCCCGACAGCGTGTCCGTCGAAGTGACCCGCGACTATGGCGAGACCGCCAATGAAAAGGCCAATGAACTTCTGTTCCACCTTGGCCTCGCGACGCTCTCCATCGTCGGTCTCGTGCTCATCGCCATCGGCTGGCGCGAGGCTGTCGTAGTTGCCATCGTGATCCCGGTGACCATCCTTCTGACGCTTTTTGCCTCTTATATCATGGGGTACACGCTCAACCGTGTGTCGCTTTTCGCTCTGATCTTCGCCATCGGGATTCTCGTCGATGACGCCATCGTGGTGATCGAGAACATCGCGCGGCACTGGGGCATGAAACGTCCGGGGCAGAACCGGTTCGGGGCTGCCGTGGCCGCCGTGGCGGAGGTGGGCAATCCGACCATCGTCGCGACGCTGACCGTGGTGGTGGCGCTTTTGCCGATGCTCTTCGTGTCGGGCATGATGGGGCCGTATATGTCGCCGATCCCGGCGAACGCCTCTGCCGCGATGATTTTTTCCTTCTTCGTGGCGGTGATGATCACGCCCTGGCTGATGCTGAAAATCGCGGGTCGGGCGGAGTTGCATCATGACGGCGAGCATGTGGAAGGCGAGGTGCCCGGTGGCAGGCTCGGCAAGATCTACGCCACCATTGCGCGCCCGGTGCTGCACAGTAAGGGCCATGCCTGGATCTTCCTGCTGGTTGTCATCGTGCTGTCCTTCGGCTCGCTCGGCGCGCTTTATACCAAGCATGTTACGGTGAAACTCCTGCCGTTCGACAACAAATCCGAACTTTCCGTGATGATCGACCTACCCGAGGGCTCCTCGGTCGAGGCGACCGATGCGGTGGCACAGGAGGCGGCGCGTCTTGCCATGACCCTGCCGGAGGTGATTTCGGCGCAGACCCATGCGGGAACGCCCGGTGCGTTCAACTTCAACGGCTTGGTGCGGCACTATTATCTGCGGGAATATCCGCAGATGGGCGAGGTACAGCTCAAGCTTCTGCCGAAACATGCGCGCGACCGGACCTCGCACGATATCGCGCTCGAACTTCGGGAGATGCTGTTGAGCGGAATTACCGTGCCGCCGGGCACGGCGATGAAAGTGGTCGAACCGCCGCCGGGACCGCCGGTGATCTCGACGCTTCTGGCCGAAATCTACGGCCCGGACGGGGACACCCGCCGTGCCGTGGCCGACAAGGTGCGCGAAGCCTTCGAGAGCGTCGATTTCATTGTCGACACCGATGACAGCTATGGCGAACAGGCCCGACGTCTCCGGGCGGAGATGAAGCCGTCCGATCTGAACTTCTATCAGGTGGCGGAGGCCGATGCCGCGCAGACTCTGCAATATCTCAACAGCTATTCCACGATCGGCTATTCGCATCGTGGCGAGGGCCGACGTCCGATCCCGATCGTGGTCGGGCGGGACAAGTCTGACCGCGTGATGGATGCCGCGGCGCTGTCGACGCCGGTTCCGGCCGATGCGCTGCCCGGTGGGCGTGGCGTGGTTGAGTTGGGCGATGTAGTGGAGATCACGGAGGAGACCACCTCCTACCCGATCTTCCGGCACAACGGCTATGACGCGGAAATGGTTCAGGCGGAACTGGCCGGAACCTATGAGGCTCCGCTTTACGGTATGCTCGCCGTGGCCGACAAGCTCGACGAGATGGACTGGCCCGAAGGGATGAAGCCGGAGATTTCACTTCATGGTCAACCGACCGACACGTCGAAACCGGTGCTTCTTTGGGATGGTGAGTGGGAGGTGACTTGGGTCACGTTCCGCGACATGGGAGCGGCCTTCGGTGTGGCGCTTCTGGGGATTTACATCCTCGTGGTGGCGCAGTTCGGTTCCTTCCGTCTGCCGCTGGTGATCCTGACCCCGGTGCCGCTGACCTTCCTCGGTATCATCATCGGGCACTGGTTGTTCAATGCGCCGTTCTCCGCGCCCTCGATGATCGGGTTCATCGCGCTGGCGGGGATTATCGTGCGGAACTCGATCCTTCTGGTCGATTTCATCCGCAACGCCGATGACGAGGGCAAGGTGACGACGGAGATTCTGATCGAGGCGGGAGCCACGCGCTTCAAACCGATCCTGCTGACCGCCGTGGCGGCGATGATCGGGGCGGCGGTGATCCTCGCCGATCCGATCTTCCAGGGGCTGGCGCTGTCGCTGTTCTTTGGGCTTCTGTCCTCGACCGCTCTGACGGTTCTGGTCATCCCGGCGATCTATCGCATCTTCAAGATGTGATCCGGGCCCAAAGGGTACCGTGCGAAATGATGAAGGGGGAGCGCATTGCGCTCCCCCTTTGCGTTGTCTGACCTGAGGTGGTCTCAGCCGATGATCGCGTTGAACGTGGCCGAGGGGCGCATGATCGCAGCGATCTTGGCAGGGTCGGCGTGGTAGTAGCCGCCCATGTCCGCGGGTTTGCCTTCGGCAGCCTGAAGCTCGCTCAGAATGGTCGCTTCTTTCTCGGCCAGCTCTTTCGCGATGGGCGCGAAATGCGCGGCCAGATCGGCGTCGTCGCCTTGGGCGGCCAGCGCCTCGGCCCAGTAGCGGGCGAACCAGTAATGCGAGGTGCGGTTGTCGTTCTGACCGACCTTGCGCTCCGGCGATTTGTTCTCCAAGAGTAGCTTCTGGGTCGCGACCTCGACGGCGGCACCGAGCACGGCGGCTTTCGGCTTGCCCTTGGACGCGGCGAGGAAGTTGTAGCTTTCACCCAGCGCACAGAACTCGCCGAGGCTGTCCCAACGCAGGTGGTTTTCTTCCTGAACCTGCTGCACGTGTTTGGGCGCGGAGCCACCGGCACCGGTTTCAAACAGACCGCCACCGTTCATCAGTTTCACGATGGAGAGCATCTTGGCGGAGGTGCCCAGTTCGAGAATCGGGAACAGGTCGGTGAGGTAGTCGCGCAGCACGTTGCCGGTGATGGTCACGACGTTCTTGCCCTTGCGCATCTCTTCCCATGTGAAGCGGGTAGCCGCACGCGGGTCCATGATCGGGATGTCCTTACCCGCTTCTTTCAGAGCCGGTTCGACATATTTGATCAGCTCGGCGTCGTGCGCACGATTCTTGTCGAGCCAGAAGGCACCGGTGCCTTCGACGTCGAATCGTTCGATGCCGGTTTTGATCCAGTCGAGGATCGGGGCTTTCTTCGCGGTGCAGGAGCGCCAGATGTCGCCCGCTTCGACCTCGTTGGACAAAAGCACTTCGCCGCTGTCGAGAACGATGGAGACGGTGCCGTCGGCGGTCATCTCGAAGGTGGTCGGGTGGGAGCCGTATTCCTCGGCTTTTTGCGCCATCAGGCCGACGTTGGACACGGCGCCACAGGTGGTGACGTCGAGCGTGCCGGTTTCTTTGAAATACTCGACCGTTTCGTCATAGACGCAGGCGTAGGAGTTGTCCGGGATGCAGCATTTGGTGTCAGCTGCTTTACCATCCGGCCCCCAGCCGATGCCACCGGCCTTGATCACGGCGGGCATGGAGGCGTCGATGATCACATCCGAGGGGACGTGCAGGTTGGTGATGCCGCGGTCAGAGTCGACCATGTACATCGGCGGCTTGGCGGCAAGTGCGGCTTTCAGATCGGCTTCCATCTCGGCATTGCCAGCGATGAGTTTTTCGAGCGCGCCGATGCCGGAGTTCGGGTTGAAATCGAGCTTGTCGCCGTGCTTGGCAAGGAAGTCTTCGAGGTACACAGACACGAAATGACCGAAGATGATCGGGTCGGAGACCTTCATCATCGTGGCTTTGAGGTGCACGGAGAAGAGTACGCCCGGCTCCATCGTCTCGACTTCTTTTTTGATGTAGGCACGCAATGCCTTGGCGGACATGAACGTCGCGTCGACGATCTCGCCTTCGAGATACTTGAGACCGGATTTCAGAACCGTCTCGGTGCCGTCTTTCGCGGTGAAGACGATTTTCGCGCCACCGGCCTGCGCAGCGGTGATGGTGGCGGCTTTCTCATTGGCGAAGAAATCGTCGCCCGGCATGGCGGCGACGGTGGTTTTCGAGGTCGATTTCCATTCGCCCATGCGGTGCGGGTTGGCTTTCGCGTATTCTTTCACAGCCTTGGCGGAGCGACGGTCGGAGTTGCCTTCGCGCAGCACCGGGTTCACGGCGGAGCCTTTGACGGTGTCGTATTTGGCACGAACGGCTTTCTCTTCGTCGGTTTGCGGGTCAGAAGGGTAGGCCGGGATCGGGTAGCCCTGCGATTGCAGTTCCTTGATCGCGGCTTCAAGCTGCGGCACGGAGGCCGATATGTTCGGCAGCTTGATGACATTGGCGTCGGGGGTTTTCACCAGTTCGCCAAGTTCGGCGAGGTCATCGGAGACGCGCTGCTCGTCGGAAAGCAGGTCCGGGAAAAGGGCGAGGATACGACCGGCCAGCGAGATGTCCCTGGTCGCCACTTCGACGCTCGCAGCCTCGGAGAAGGACTGGATGATCGGCAGGAGCGAGCCGCGGGCAAGCTCGGGGGCTTCGTCCACGATGGTATAGATAATGTCGGGGGTCTTGTCGGCCATTTGGTCCTCCACTGTCACGAACATGCAGCGGAGCAAAATGGCCCCGTCTGCGCTTGGAAAACCGGGTAGCGAAGTCGGAGGGTCAAGTCAATGTGTGCGAATGTATACCGATGCGGTCTGCGGCACTGAGTCTTCCCCCGTACCGCTTTGAACTGAGCGGATCGGAGTACGACTGTGCGCAGGAAAATGCCGGAGAAAGGCGTTTGTCTAAAAAACAGGCGAATGCGCATTTGATCACCGCTATCGTTTTGCGGAATGCGAGAATCCGATTGTGAAGGCATTTCGGGAGGTTCTAAATTTGATCCATGAGTGAGGACAAAATTTTCGATGAGATGTGGGGGCGCGACGAGACGTTGCGCACACCTTACACGGAATTTCAGGGCTGGTTTCAGGACGAAGACCTGAAGCGGCTGCGGGCAAAACAACGCGAGGCGGAAGAGGTTTTCCGCCTTACGGGCATCACCTTCAACGTTTACGGCCGGGCCGAAGCCGAGGAACGTCTCATCCCTTTCGACATCATTCCCCGGATCATTTCGGGGCGTGAATGGCAAAAGCTGTGCAAGGGGATCGAGCAGCGGGTGCGGGCGATCAACGCCTTTCTTTACGACATTTACAACCGTCAGGAGATCATCAAGGCCGGACGTCTGCCGCAGGATATGATCGCGCGCAACGAGGCGTTTTTGCCGCAGATGATCGGGATGATGCCGCCGGGCGGGATTTACACCCATATCGTCGGCATCGACCTTGTGCGCACCGGGCCGGATCAATTCTACGTGCTCGAAGACAATGCGCGTACGCCCTCGGGGGTCTCCTACATGCTGGAGAACCGCGAGACGATGCTTCAGATGTTCCCGGAGCTTTTCGCTCGCAACCGTGTGCAGCCGGTGCAGAATTACCCCGCCGATCTGCGGCGGTCTCTGGCGGCCTGTGCTCCGAACCGTTGCGAAGGCGTGCCCACTGTGGCGGTGCTAACGCCGGGGATTTACAACTCGGCCTATTTCGAACACGCGTTCCTTGCCGATCAGATGGGGGTGGAACTGGTCGAAGGTCACGATCTTCGGGTGGTGGACGGTCGTGTCGCCATGCGCACGACCCAAGGGTATCAGCCGATCGACGTGCTTTACCGCCGGGTCGATGACGATTTCCTCGATCCGCTCAATTTCAACCCGGAAAGCGCGCTGGGCATTCCCGGCATCATGGACGTATATCGTTCCGGCGGCATCACCATCGCCAACGCGCCGGGGACGGGAATTGCCGATGACAAGGCGATCTACAGCTACATGCCCGATATCGTCGAGTTCTACACCGGTGAGAAGGCGATCTTGGAGAACGTGCCGACATGGCGTTGTTCGGACCCGGACAGCCTTGCCTATGTGCTCGATCACCTGTCTGAGCTTGTGGTCAAGGAAGTGCATGGTTCGGGCGGCTACGGTATGCTGATCGGGCCGACCTCCTCGAAAAAGGAAATCGCCGAATTCCGCAAGAAACTGATGAACAAGCCGGGCAATTACATCGCCCAGCCGACGCTTTCGCTCTCCACCGTGCCGATCTTCACCAAGGCGGGCCTTGCGCCGCGCCACGTCGATCTTCGGCCCTTTGTCCTCTGTAGCCCCGAAGGCATCAACATCACGCCGGGCGGTCTCACTCGTGTGGCGCTGAAAAAGGGCTCGCTCGTGGTGAACTCGTCTCAGGGCGGCGGCACCAAGGACACATGGGTATTGGAGGACTGACGCGATGGCAATGCTCGGCAAGACCGCAAACGGCCTCTATTGGATGTACCGCTATCTGGAGCGGGCCGAAAACACCTCGCGCCTCGTGGAGACTGGCCAGCGGATCGGTCTGACCCGTCTGGGGCAGGACGATGACGAATGGGCCTCCGTGATGCAATCGGCCTCTGTATTGGACGCGTTCAGGGCGGGCCATGACGAAGTGACGAAAGAGGCGGCAATCGACTGGATGCTGCGCGCGAAGGATAACCCGTCCTCGGTGCTCTCCACGATCTCGGAGGCGCGTCAGAACGCCCGGATGGTGCGCACCGCGCTCACCCACGAGGTCTGGGAGGCGATGAACGGCTGTTACATGGCAGCCCGCGACATTCTGGCGCGCAAGGTGTCGGAGCGCGACCTGCCCAAGGTTCTGGGCCTGATCCGGCAACGCACGGCTTTGGTGCGCGGCGCGACCCATGGCACGATGCTCAGAAACGACATCTACGATTTCGCCCGCATCGGCACCTTTCTCGAACGTGGCGACAACACGGCGCGCATTCTCGATGTGAAATATTACGTGCTTTTGCCCTCCGCGCTTTCGGTCGGCTCCTCGCTCGACAATGTGCATTGGGAAACCATCCTGCGGTCGGTCTCCGCCCGCGGTGGTTTCCGCATGGCCTATGGCTCGCAGGTCAACGCCCGCGACATTGCGCAATTCCTGATCCTTGATCGCCGCATGCCGCGCTCGCTGAATTTCTGCGCCTCGAAAATCCATGACAACTTGCGCTATCTGGTGTCGGATTACGGCGAGGAAACACCGTCTTTCCATATGGCGCAGTCGCTGGTGGACCGGTTCGCGCATCATGACATCGACGCCGTGTTCGAATCCGGGCTGCATGAATATATCCAGTCGGTTTTGATCTCCTTTGGCCAGCTTGGTGGCCAGATCGAAAAAGATTTCCGTTTCTACGAGTGAGCCCGATGCGCCTGATCATTCGCCACACCACCCGCTATGCCTTCGAGAACCCGGTGACTTACGGGCTGCAACAGCTGCGCAAGACGCCGAAAACCGGTCACGGGCAGGAGGTGATCCGCTGGGAGACCTCTGTGCAGGGTGGCAAGAAAGAATTGAGCTACCACGATCATATGAACAATCTCGTGGAGCTTCTGTCCTTTGAGCGCGAAACCCGCGAGTTGACCGTGTCCTGCGAGGGAGAGGTGGAGATCGCCGAGAACCACGGCGTTGTCGGACCGCACACCGGGCCCTCGCCGCTCTGGCTGTTCGAAACCGTGACGCCGCTGACCAAACCGGGGCCGGGTGTGCGCGCTTTGGTCAAAAAGGTCGAGGGCGAAAGCGATCTGGAGCGCTTGCACGCGCTGTCGCGTCTGGTGGGCGAGGCGATCACATATGAGATCGGCGCTTCGCACCCGGAATGGAGCGCCGAGGAGGCCATCGCCGAGGGCAAGGGCGTCTGTCAGGACCATGCCCATGTCTTCATTGCCTGCGCGCGCGAAATGGGTCTGCCTGCGCGCTATGTCTCGGGCTATCTGATGATGGATGACCGCACGCTTCAGGATGCGACCCACGCCTGGGCGGAGGCGCATGTGCCGGGGCTCGGTTGGGTCGGTTTCGACGTCTCCAATGAGATTTGTCCCGATCAACGCTATGTGCGCGTCGCAACGGGGCTGGACTACAAGGAGGCCGCTCCTGTAACAGGAACGCGATACGGCGGCGCGGGGGAGACACTCTCCGTCGAGATCGAAGTGTCGCAACAACAAGAGCAACAATAAAGGCGAACCGGTCCGATGACCTATTGCGTGGGAATGATGCTTGAGGCGGGCCTCGTGATGATGTCCGACACACGGACGAATGCCGGTGTCGACAATATTTCGACCTTCAAGAAGATGTTCACATGGGAAGTGCCGGGCGAGCGGGTTCTGACGGTGATGACGGCGGGCAATCTGGCGACGACGCAGGCGCTGGTCTCTATCCTGGACGAACGCACCAAGGCGCCGGGCGAGCGGGAGCCGGATCTTCTGACCGCCCCCTCAATGTTTCAGGTCGCCCGTCTGGTTGCCGGCACGCTCAAGGATGTGATCGCGGCCAACGCCAATGAGGGCCAGCGCGCCGACAGCACCTTCAACGCCACCGTTCTTTTGGGCGGTCAGATCAAGGGCTCGCCGCCACGGCTGTTCCTGATCTACCCGGAAGGCAATTTCATCGAGGCGGGCAAGGAAACCCCGTTCTTCCAGATCGGCGAGACGAAATACGGCAAACCGATCCTCGTGCGCGCCTATGACCCGGAAATGTCGTTCGAGGATGCGGTGAAGCTCATGCTTGTGTCTTTCGACAGCACGGTGAAGGCGAACCTCTCCGTGGGGCTACCCTTCGATCTTCAGGTGATCGAAAAGGATACCTACAAGATTGCCTATCAGCGCCGCATCGAGGCCGATGATCCCTATTATCACGAAATATCGACAAGCTGGGGCGAGGCGCTGAAATCCGCCATGGACAGCCTGCCGAGCTTTACCTTCTGAGCTTGAGCCGCCTTCGCCGGCGCTTTATGCAGTCGGCAGAAGAGGAGGCGCGCGATGGACAGGGACGGATTGGACCCCGAGGATTGGGAGGCGTTTCGCGCCGAAGCGCATGGGCTTCTGGACCTGTGCATCGACCGGCTGCGTGATGCGCGCGATTACCCATGGCAATTGATGTCGCGAGAGGCCATTCCGCATCTGGCTTTGTCGGGCGAAGGCCATGGTGAAATTGCCGCCAGTCGGCGCATTGCCCGCGAAATCCTGCCATATCACACCGGCAACACCCATCCGCGCTTCTGGGGCTGGGTGCATGGCACCGGGCTGGCGCAGGGGCTGTTGTCCGAGATTGTCGCCACCACGATGAACTCGAACGCCGGTGGGCGCGATCATGCGGCCACCTATGTCGAGCGCGCGGTGATCGACTGGGCGCGGCGGGTGATCGGCTTTCCCGACACGGCCTCTGGCGTTTTGGTCACAGGGACGTCGCAGGCCACGGTGGTGGCGCTCATGTCCGCCCGCACCCGTGCTTTGGGTGCGTCCTCCCGTGCGGAGGGCGTACAGGGAGCCCCTTTGGTGGCCTATGCAGGGGCAGGGGTGCACAGCTCTTCGGCGAAGGCGATGGAGCTTCTGGGGCTTGGCTCCAGAGCATTGCGTCGCATTCCGGAAAGCGACACGGGCATGGATATGAACGTGTTGCGCGCCGCGATTGCCCGCGACAAGGCCGAGAGCCTGCGCCCGTTTGCGGTGATCGGCACGGCGGGCTCCGTGGATATGGGCCGCTTCGACGATCTCGAAACGCTGGCGCAGATCGCCCAGGCGGAAGGCCTTTGGTTCCATGTCGATGGCGCTTTCGGAGCCTGGACGCGGCTGGCCGACGCGCCCTGGCGGCATCTTTCCGACGGGATCGAGCGCGCCGACAGTCTCGCCTGCGATTTTCACAAATGGTTGTCCGTGCCCTATGATTGCGGCCTTGCACTCATTCGCGAAGAGGTCGACCAACGCGCCGCTTTCGCCGCACGCCCTGCCTATCTCGAAGGGCAAAGTGCCGGTCTCGCCGGGGCCGAACCGTGGTTTTGCGACTATGGCGTGGACCTGTCGCGGGGCAACCGGGCGCTCAAGGTCTGGATGGCGGTGGAAAGCCTCGGTGAGGTGCGTCTCGGTGCGGCGATCACCATGAACTGCCGACAGGCCGCCCGCATGGGAGCGCTGATCGAAGATACGCCGGGGCTGTGCCTCATGGCAGCGGTGGTGTCGAACATCTGTGTTTTCACCGCAGCGGAGAGCCTGTCGCCCGAGGAGCAAAGCGCGCTCAACACGCGGATCAGCCATGAACTTCAACTCTCTGGAAAGGCGGTGTTCTCGACGACAAAGGTGAAAGGCATCACCTGCCTGCGCGCGGCCTTTGTCAACCACCGCACCCGCGATCACGACCTGACAGAGGCCCTCAAAGCTGTGGTCGAGGCGCGCGATGCACTCAAGCTGTCGGGGGTGCTTTAAGGCGTCTCAAGGCTGAGATTGGGTTTCGGCATGAGATCGGGTTGCAGGCCGCGCTCGACGTAATCCCATGTTGCCATGGCGATCATCGCAGCATTGTCCGTCGCCCATTTCATTGGCGGCAGGCAAAGCTCTACACCATATTTATTGGCCACCTCGGTCATGGCGTCGCGGATTTGCGGCGAGGCGGCGACCCCGCCGACGATCACCAGAGAACGCGGTTTGCACTCATCAAGTGCACGGTCGGCCTTCGCGGTGAGCACATCGACACAGGCGGCCACGAAGGATGCGGACATATCCTCGATGGACACCTCAGGGTGCTGCTCGATATGGCGTGCGACCGAGGATTTCAGCCCGGAAAAGGAGAACTCGTAGCCCTCGTTCTTCATCGGGCGTGGCAGGCGGAGGACCGGTGTGCCGAGTTTGGCTGCGCGGTCGATTGCCGGGCCGCCGGGCATACCGAGCGACAGCATCCGCGCCACCTTGTCATAGCTTTCGCCCACCGAGTCGTCGCGCGTCGTGCCAAGCAAGCGATAGGACCACGCGTCCTTCAATTCGGCGATCAGCGTGTGCCCGCCGGACACCAGCATGATCACGGCGGGGAACTCCGTGCGCCCGCTTTCCAGTTCGACCGAGCGGATATGCCCGCGCAGGTGGTTGACGCCATAGGCGGGGACATTCCAGCCCATTGAGAGCGCCTCCGCTGTCGCAAGGCCCACCAGAAGTGACCCGATCAGCCCCGGCCCGCGTGTCACCCCGATGGCGGTCAGATCGGACGGTGTGACGGAGGCCTCGGCCATCACGCCCTCCACTGTCGGGAGGATGGCTTCCAAATGGGCGCGGGAGGCAAGTTCCGGATAAACCCCACCGAAGGCCTCGTGAATTTCGAATTGCGACACGGTGCGGATCGCGGCCACATGGCCGGTCCGGTCCACCAGCGCCACGGAGGTGTCGTCGCAAGAGGTCTCTATGCCGAGGATCAGCCCGCTCATGCCAACGCCTCCGCGATTTGCACGGGGGAGACGATGCCATGGCGTTCGATCTCGACCGGGGTGACGGTGCAATTGACGATGGTCGAGGGGGTGGGGGCTAGGCCCTTGCCCGGCACCACCAGATCAGGTGAGCCATGGAGTTGCATGAGCGCATCCTCGGTGGTTGCGGGCGTGTCCGCGCCGGAGCGGTTGGCAGAGGTGACCATCAGTGGTCCGGCCAGACGCAAGACGTTCAGAAGCAGATCGTTGTCCGGAATGCGCACCGCGATTTCCTTGCGCCCGTCGAGCCAGTCGGGCGCGCGTTGGGCATCGACTGGCAGGACCAGTGTCAGCGCGCCGGGGACATAGCGGCTCGCCAGTAGTTTCGCGGCCTCAAAGGAGACATCGCCGCCGAGTTCGAAAATCTGGTCCGCATCGGCGACCATGATCGGCAGATTCTTTTGCCGGGGCCGTTTCTTGAGTGCATAAATCTTGTCGACCGCCTCAGGAAAGGCGGGGGAGGCGGCAAGACCGAGAACGGTATCCGTCGGCAAAAGCACCACGCCGCCCTGTCCCAATACCTCGGCAATATCTTCGGCTGACGGGATCATTCCAGCACCTCCACAATCGGCCAGGCCCGCGATTCAGGACCGGGTGTGGGGGCGCTCAGAGCCAGCCGCAACATGGTTTCCATCGTCGCCTTGTTGGTCACGGGGGCTATATGCCCTGCCACCTCGATGTTGCCGGCAAGATCGTAATCCTCCATGTCGGAGAGCTGATCCAGCGCATTTTGCTCGGTACAGTGTTCGTAAAGTGCAAGTTTTCCATCGGCATAAATGCCGAAATGCACATGCGGACGGGCCGCGCGGCGCAGTATCGCGATCGGTTTGTCCCGCGCCACTTCGGCACCGAGCAACTCGAACGCGGGGAGGGGCAGAACCGGGATGCTGCGGGCAAAGCTCAGACCGTTGGCAAAGGCGGCTGCGGTGCGGGTGACGCCGAGGCCCCCGGGCCCGATGTCGCAGGCGATGAGCGTGATTTCGGAGAGATCGCTGCCAATGGCTGCAAGCCCGGTTTCCAACATCAGCCGGTAATCGCGCGAACCGCTCAGAGTCTCTTCTGCGGCGCTATCAAAAACAATTTCATCCCCGCGCCCGAGCGCCAAAGAGGGCACGCCGTTCGAGGCCTGAATCAAAAGCGTGAGTGTCATGTCAGCGCCTCCAGAACCGGGGTCCAGCGCGGGTTCGAAGCCGTCAGAGTCAGAACACGGGCGCTGTCTGTCTCGCCAAATCCGATCCGGATCGAGAGCGGCGCATCGAAAAAGTCACCGATCCGTTCGCCCCATTCGATCACTGAAATACCGCTGTCGAAATAGTCTTCGAGACCGAGGTGATAGAATTCCTGCGCGCCCTTGAGCCGGTAAGCATCGACATGCAACACCGGCCCGCGCGGGGTCTCGTAGATGTTGGCGATGGTATAGGTCGGGCTGGTCACCGCCTCGTCGGAGCCGAGCGCGCGCACCAGAGCACGGGTGAAAAACGTCTTGCCCGCCGCCAGGGCGCCATCGAGCAGGATCACATCGCCGGGGCGCAGATGATCGGCCAGCGCGGAAGCAATCCGCGCCGTATCCGCCTCGTTTGCGATGGTGATGTGTTTTTCCGTCACGGTCGACCTCTCACAAGTTGAGAGCGCTTTAGGACAAAGCGGGCGAAAGGTCCATGGGGGCTTGCGGAGGCACGGTTACGTTTCCGTGTCGAGCCAGATCGTCACCGGCCCGTCATTGATCAGCGAGACTTTCATATCCGCCCCGAAAATTCCGGTCTCACAAGGCACACCTTCGTCGATCAGGCGTTGCGTGAAGCTTTCGTACAGCGCTTTGCCAATCTCGGGGGCTGCGGCGGTGGAAAAGCCGGGACGGTTGCCTTTGGTCTCTGCGGCGAGCGTGAACTGGCTGACCACCAACGCTGTGCCGCCGATGTCGCGCACGGACAGGTTCATCTTGCCCGCCTCATCCCGAAAAATCCGCATCTTGGCGATCTTGGCGGCGAGTTTCGCGGCCTGCGTCTCTGTGTCCTCGCGCATGGCGCAGACGAGCACCAGAAGACCGGGGCCGCTTTGGCCCACGACCTCGCCGTCGACGCGCACGGCGGCCTCGGAAATGCGTTGGATAAGGGCTCTCATTTTCCCTCCAATTCATGTGACCAGGGCGGGTTCGCGCCCGCCCGGCTGACCGTGACGGCGGCGGCTTGGGCTCCGAGGCTGAGGGCCGCGCGCAGGCTGTCTTCATCGAGATCGGCGATGGCCGCTTTCGTCAGCTTGCCCGCCCGTTGCAGCCCGGCGAGGAAACCGCCGTTGAACGTGTCGCCCGCGCCGACGGTGTCCACGACCGTGACCTTTTGCGAGGGCACGAAGGTGGTGCCATGTCTGGTCACGCCCTTGACGCCCTCGGCCCCCATGGTGAGGCAGACGATCTTGACACCCTTGTCCAGTAGAGCGGCGATATGGGCGTCGATCTCGCCGTCGCCCATCAGCCAGAGAAGGTCCTCGTCGGACAGTTTCACGATATCGGCATGCGCCAGCATATGTTCGATTCGTGCACGATAACGCGCTTCATCGCGGATAAATCCGGGACGAATGTTCGGATCCATCATGGTGACACAGCGTTCGGAAGCCTGCACGAAGAGCGTCTCATAGGCCGCGCCACAGGGCTCGACCGGCAGGGAGATGCCGCCGCAGAACACCGCCTCCACCGTGTCCGGGAGCGCTGGCAAATCGGTCTCGGTCAGCATCCGCCCGGCGGTGTTTTCGTCGTAGAACGCATAAGTCGCGTGGCCATCAACCAGCTTGACGAAGGCCACCGTGCAGGGACGATCCGTGGTGACGGCGAGTTGCGTGTCCACATGGCTTTCCGCGAGCTTGTCCTTGAGCAGATCGCCGAAAAAATCGCTTGAGAAGCCGGAGAAGAAACTCACATCCGCCCCCAGTCGCCCGAGCGCGATGGCCGTGTTGAACACGGCCCCACCCGCATAAGGCGCATAGGCGTCCTCGCCTTGGGTGGACTGGCGTGGCAACATGTCGATCAGGGCTTCGCCCGCACAAAGGATCATGGCTTTCTCCTCCGATGTAACTCTCGAATTGATAGCGCTATCGACACAGGAAAAACAGCCTCAATAACCGCCCTGATTTTGCAGTGCGTAGAAGTAACCGACGACCCCGGCAGCGATCAGGCCGAGCACGACGGCGAAAGCGATTTTCCATGCTGAATAGGGCCGCTCGCCCTGCACTTGCCCGGTGCGGCCGTTGACGACAAAACGATAGGTCTTGCCCCGGAATTTGTAGGCGGCGAACCAGACCGGCAGCAGGATATGTTTATAGGTCACATCGGAATAGCGCGTGTCGACATTGTGAATGCGCTGACGGTCGCCGCCGATGTCGAACTTGATGTCGCGGGTGATGACGCGGGCCATCTGGTCCTGCGCGTCCCGAAAGCCCTCCTCCAAGGTGAAGGTGTAAGCTTCGGAGGTGTAGCCCGCGAGATAATCGGGCAGGTAGGGTTCGAGCCCCGAAAGGTCCCAAGGGGCGAGGCCCCGCACATATTGCAGCGGCAGCGCGGTCGAGGCCACGACCAGCACGTCGTCGAAGAACCGCCTCACCTGGCCCGAAACATGACGCCAGCGGGTCCGACGACGCGTCTGACGTTTGCCGTTGACCATCACGCTTTCATGGTAATCCGTGCCGCGTTCGCCGGAATAGCTGCTCTGGGTCTGGGCGTCGAAGGTCCAGTAGGGCATGTAGACGCCATTCAGACGACGCCCCTTGCGGGCGTATTTCTTGAGCGCGTTGGGCGCGAACCAGAGCGAGCCGAGCCAGTGTTTCAGTGCCCCCTGCGCCTCGGCTTCGGTCACGGCAAAGGGCAGGACGCCCTGGGGTTTGATCTGGCGACGGTTGCCGGTGTCGGTGACCACGGGGGTCGCGCAATAGGGGCATTCGGTGGCATGGACCGTGTCGTCAAAATGCAGAACAGCGCCGCAATTGGGACAGGTGGAGGTGCGAAACTCCTCGGTCTGATCCGCGTCAATCAGATCGCCATGCGAAGACAGCCCACCGGACACCGCCATATGGAAATCGAGCTCGCGGGGCTTTGGCGCACCGCCGCTGTCGATCTCCTCCCGGGCGCCGCAATGGTCGCAGACCAGCATGTGCGTGTCCGGATCGAAACGCAGATCGGCCCCGCAGGTATGGCAGGGGAAGCGGTGTTCTTCGGTGGCGGTGACGCTTTGGGGGTCCATATTTTTCAGATTTAACCGGATATTAAAGGTGTCGTGTCATCGTGAGCGTGAATGCACATGGCGGCGGAGAGCGGAATAGGACGGTTACGGAAACGAAAGCGGATGTGCAGATTCGTGATGCGATCTGTGCCCATGTGGATTGGACGAGAGGTTTGGCCGATTGTATCGACAAGGGAATGCTTGAGAAAACCGCGGAAGAGATTGCGCGCAACGATCAATGCGCCTCCGGGCAATGGCTTGTTGGCCTGTCTCCCGATCTTTCTTCGTTTCGGCGGGTGGTCAACTCCCTGATATTCAATCTCAACGACTGGCGCGAGTATGTCAGGGACAGCCTTAGCCGTTGAGGCGCACAGGGGAACGAGACGGACCTGTGTCATGTCCTCTCCTCCTGTTCGAAGCTGACCACCTGTGCGATCTGGCCCTGTGCCGGATCGGTGAAGCGCAGCACATGGCAGAACAGGGCGGGAGGCTGGCCGTCCCGCGTCAGCCGTCCGGAGACGGTGGTGGTCTTGCCCTGTGCGACGATTTGGGTGACGGCGAGACTGATCGGTGGTGTCAGCGCCTGTAGCTGGTGCAAAATCTCATCACGCCCGACCGTGGTCTGCGCAGCACTCCTGTCCCAGCTTGCGCTTTCCGCAAGCCGTCCGGGTTCCAGAGTGCCGACACCGAGAAAGTGAAGCGCCAGCGTGGCGAGGGCGCGGTCGTTCCCTGTTGGAGGAGTGTCCGTGGCATAGCGCAGATGTGTCGGTCGCGGCGATTGCCGTGCTTTGTTCGAGGCGGTCGCGACATGTGCCTGATTGGTTGGTCCGTTGCAAAGGCCGCCATCGTGTGAGGCGTCATGCACAGACCAAAGAGGCAGCTCTGGAGCCGCCTCCGGGTGTTGCACGCCCTGTCTCCGGGCCTTGCCCATGGCTCACACGCCCGGCGGCGGGGGCGGTGGCGCGATGGTGAAAAGCTGCGCCAGTTCCGTGACCTCTTCGGCCTTGAGCCAGCCGTCCTGACCGGGGGTCCAGACATAGGTCTCGCGTTTCAACGCTCCCCTAGCGGCCATCTGGCCCATCTCTGCCTTGGAATAAGGGCCTTTGGTCTCGCCATTCTCGGCCAGATGCCAGACGTGTTCGACGGGCGGAGGCGGCGGGGTTTGGGTGGCAGGGGCCGCGCTCGCGGGGCGGGCGCCCCAGGGACCCGCCTGCGTAGCCATGGCCATCCCCATGCCCGCGCCCATTCCCGCCCCCATCGAAGCGGCCATGGCGGAGTTTTCCGCGCCCATGGCCTCGGCAGCGTTGAATTTCATGTAATTGTCGAGATTGCCGACAATGCCCATTGAGGTGCGTTTGTCCATCGCCGCCTCGACCGCTTCGGGCAGGCTGATGTTCTCGATGTAGAATTCCGGGATGGTCAGGCCGTAGTCCGCGACCACTTTGGAGATTTCTGTGGCCACCAGCTTGCCGAGGTCGGCAGTGTTCGCGGCCATGTCCAGAACCGGAATGCCGGAGCCCGCGACTATGCGCGAAAACGCCTGTACGATGATGTTGCGGATCTGGAAGGAAATCTCGTCCATGGTGAATTCGCCGTCTGTGCCGACGATTTCCGTGAGGAACAGAGCCGGATCGGCGACCTTCACGGTATAGGTGCCATAGGCGCGCAGACGCACCGGACCGAACTCCGGGTCACGGCAGATAATCGGGTTTTTCGTCCCCCATTTCAGATCGCCAAACCGCGTGGTGTTGACGAAATACACCTCGGATTTGAAGGGCGATTTGAAACCGTGATCCCAATGCTGGAGCGTCGTCAGGATCGGCATGTTGTTGGTCTCAAGCATGTAGAGACCGGGGGTGAAGACATCGGCAAGCTGGCCTTCATGGACGAACACGGCGGCCTGACCTTCTCGTACGGTCAGTTTCGCACCGTATTTGATCTCGTGCCCTTCTCGTTCGAACCGCCAGACCATCGTGTCACGGCTGTCGTCCGTCCAGTGGATGACGTCGATGAATTCGCCGGAGAGAAAATCGAAAATACCCATGGGGGCCTCCTTGTTAAATATCCTCGCCCATCAGCTCATAAGCGATTGCCGTGGCGATCGGGCGGGCGGTTTCGGGGTGCATGCCGGGGGCAAGGCGCGGGTCGTAGAGGATACGCAGCAAGAGCTCGTCATGCCGGGTCAGGAGTGCGAATTCCTCGTCGTCATTGAAGATCGAGGGTCGGGCATAGGGGCTGTCGTTGGCAAGGCCAAGCCCCTGTGCGATTTCCTCGTGAAAACAGGATTTGCGCAGCAAATCAGGATGTTCGGCCCGGATCACGGCGACGGCGGAGCGATAGGCGCCGTCATTGGCCGGATCTGAGGCCAGCACGAGGCAATAGGAGGAGCGCGGCATGTTCACCACCGAGCGGATCGCATCCTGCCCGATGCCGGGGATCATTTCCGCGAGACGTGGGCCGATCTGGCGGCGTTCGTCTTCGTTGAGCACGAGCACATGGAAATTCGGTCGCGATGAGGTCACTGCGATCGAATGCCCGGACGCCTGAGCGAGGCGGGAAACGAGGCTGTTCAGCGTCGTGCGGTCGGTGGCGCGGATGCTCTCGGAAACGGTCGGGCCGAATTCCAGTTCGATCCGCACCGGCACCTGCCAGCGATGCAGGTTCGAAGGCGTGGTTTGCGCCACATATTGCCCATTGAGCGAGGTGTATTCGTCATTGAGCGCGATGGCCTCGAAATTTGCGGCCAGTTGCCGGGCGTTGAACGGTGTGTCCGGTCCGCCTCGGTCGGTGCGCAGGAGATTGTTCGCCAGAAGATCGGCCTGCATCCGGGCGTAGTATTTTTCCAGCGCGAAACTGATTTCGCTGCGCTGGGGAGGGGCCATGACGGTCGGCTGCACCGGCGAATAGGGCCGGGGCTGCGGTTTGATGTCCGGGACGGGCGTACAGGCAGAGAGCGCGAGGAAAATCCCCGCGCTCCATCCCGCAATCTGTCGTCCCGTGCCCTTCATCAGTTGGGAACCGCCGGGCCGGAAGCATTACCGGTGGCCTTGGCCGCGGCGAGCGTG
Source organism: Celeribacter persicus (assembly GCF_003050785.1). Lineage (GTDB taxonomy): Bacteria > Pseudomonadota > Alphaproteobacteria > Rhodobacterales > Rhodobacteraceae > Celeribacter > Celeribacter persicus. The sequence continues at coordinate 46,399 of NZ_QAOH01000001.1, read as the reverse complement.
TCGCGCAGCTTGGCCTCCATGTCCTTGAGCTCTTTTTCCGCCTCGGCGCGCTTGCGCTTGCCCTCGTCGGCGATTTGCAGGCTCTCCTCGATGGTCGCGACGAGTTCCTCGTTGGCTGTCTTGACCGCCTCGATGTCGAACACACCGCGTTCCATTTCCTCGCGCACCATCTTGTTGGCCTCGCGCAGGTTCTTGGCATTGGCGGTCAGAAGCTCGTTGGTGAGATCGGTCGCGGCCTTGATGTCTTTCGCGGCATCCGACGAGCGCTGGATGGTCACGGCCTGTGCCAGTTGGGTTTCCCAGAGCGGCACGGTGTTGACCAGCGTCGAGTTGATCTTGGTCACCAAGGATTTATCGTTTTCCTGCACCAGACGGATCGAGGGCAGGGATTGCATGGTCACCTGACGGGTCAGTTTCAGGTCATGCACACGGCGTTCGAGATCGTCACGCGCTGCGCGCAGGTCGCGCAGCTCCTGCGCCTTGATCACCTGATCGGCCTCGGGGGCGGCGTCGACAGCGGCGGCGAGCGCCGGGATATCGGTCTCGTCAAGCTCCTTGAGTTTCAGCTCACCGGCGGCGATGTAGATCGCCAGTTCATCGTAGAAGGTGAGCGTCTTCTCATAGAGGTTATCGAGCGACTTGATGTCCTTCATGAGCTTGTGCTCATGTTCCAGAAGGTTGTCGGTGATCTTGTCGATCTGGCTCTGGACATCCTCGTAACGCGCGACGAATTTCGCCATCGGCGCGGCGCGGCCCAGAAGTTTCTCCCACCAGCTGCGTTCGCGACGCACGTCGAGCTCGGAGACCGAAAAACCGCGGATCGTGGTGACGATGGAACGCAGGCTGTCGCCCGCAGGGCCCACATCCTTGTTCTTCACGTCCTGCAACATGGCCTGCGAGATCACCTGCAATTCGGCCTGGGCGGCGGAGCCGAAGCGCACGATGGAATTGGTGTCGCCCATGTCGATCTCGGCCTTGGCCTTCGCGATTTCGGCGGCCTGCGGCACTTCGGCCACGGCATTCGGGTCGATCAACTCGCCCTTTGGTTCGGGCAACACGACGGCGGTGAGCTCCTCAACATCTTTCAAGGCGGCTTCGGCCTTTTGGCGCACGGTATCTGACATGGTACTTCCCCTGATCATTAATTCTTCAAGTTACTTGTAACGCCCTCGCGCGCCAGCCGGTCGCGGAGCACTTCGATCTCGATGTCGAGATCGGTCTTATCATCCAAAAGCAACGCTTTGTGACGGGCGTCGAAATTGGCTTCGAGATCGTCCAGAAGCGCGAACCAGTCGTCCCGCGCCTGCGTGTTCCGGGTCTTTTGCCAGAGATTGGCGAATTTCATCGTCGCATCGCGTGCGCCCAGCAGATAAACGCCCAGATATTTGCGCGCCGCCGTCAGATCGCGCGGATCGTCCTCGACCGTACGGAACATGGCGCGGGCGGTTGCGATGAATTTCTCCAGCCGGTCCTCGGCCTGACGGTCGCCGGTGCGATCGAGCGCCTCGCGCATGGCTTTGAGATGCGCCTCGGCCTCTTCTACGGCCTTGGCGACGCGGTCCTGTTGGAACAGGTCGACCTCATCAAAACCCTTGTTCCTGAGCGGATCAATGCCGAAGGCGAGGCTGTGGAGCACAACGCCAAGCACGGCGAAAATGACGGTTTCCATCGGCCCCCAACCGAACCAGCCGACGAGACCAAGCCCGAGGCCGGTCAGAACGGAACCAAAGATTTTGCGCGGAATGGCGGGGCGACGGGCGACCTTGCGCGACTCGTAGGCCTCTTCGGCTTTCAGCCCCTCGCGGGTGAGAAAGGCCGCGCCAACAAGTGCGCCCAAGGCCACGAGATAGCCGACCATGACAACCGGTTCCGCGCGAAAGGCCTTCCATGCCAGAGGCAGGGCGGCGAAAAACAACAGGTTCGAGCGTGCGCCGACACGGGTCGGTTTCTTGCCATCGAAAGGACGCGGAGCGGGGGCGACGGGCCCTGCCGTTTGCGAGGCATCGCCTTTAGGCGAATAGGTGGAGCCGTAACGCTTGGCCATCACATCCCCTGCGCCTTGATCGTGACATAGAAGGTCAGCGCCACCAGAAGGTAGTAGGCGAGTTTCGAAAACACGCTGTTACTCATGATCACCCTTTCGGCTCAAAGCGCTTGTCCGCCTTCAGATATAGAAAGGAATCGCACCGCTTGAAAGGGTTAAGGGGACAAGCGCAGACGCTTTCCCCGTCACACCGACTCAGCCCCGGGATTTCGGCGGTTTGCCGCCACCCGGGCGCGCGCTGGAGGGTTTGCTGCTGCCTGAGTTCCCATGAGACTTGAACCCGGCCGAGCGCGGTTTGCCGCCCTTGCCGCCGCCGTGGGATTTGAAGCCGTGGGATTTGAAGCTGCCGGGTTTGCCAGCGGGCTTGCCGCCACGCTGATCTCCCTCGCGGTCGTCGCGTTTGCGGTAGGGCTTGCCTGCGGGTTTTCCGCCGGGCTTGCCAAAGGGTTTCCCGCCCGGTTTTCCGTCACGCGGTTTGCTCTTGAAACCTTCGCCGCGGGGTTTGAAATCGCCATCGCGATCCCCGTCGCGTTTCCCCTTGAACCCTTCACCACGCGGCTTGAAATCGCCGCCGCGCGCGGGGCGTCCTCCCTCGGTGTCGTCATGGCGTTTGAAGCCGCCGGATTTGCCTTTGAACGCCGGTTTGTCGCCGGGTTTTCCGTCTTTTACGGGCCGGTTCGGGCGCGCATCGCGGCCCAGCGTTTCCTTGCGCGGACCGCCCGGCTTGCCACCGCGCGACACCTCGCGCCGGGCCTTCGCCGCGCCATGCCCGTCTGTGCCGGTCTCAAGCCCAAGCTGGTCGCGCAGCACGCGCCCGCGCACCTCTTCGACCTGTCCCGGTTGCAGGGTGTTCAACCGGAAGGGCCCGTAGGAAATGCGGATCAATCGGTTCACGGTCAGGCCGATATGCTCCATGGCGCGGCGGATCTCGCGGTTCTTGCCCTCGCGCAGCCCGACGGTGAGCCAGGCGTTCGCACCTTGCTGACGGTCGAACATGACCTCCATCGGCTGGAATTCCTCGCCGTCGATGGTCACGCCCTTGCGCAGCGGTTCAAGCATGGCTTCGGTCGCGGTGCCTTTGACCCGCACCCGGTATTTGCGCAGCCAGCCAGTGTCCGGCAGTTCCAGACGGCGCTTGATCTCACCATCGTTCGTGAGCAAAAGCAGGCCTTCGGAGTTCAGATCGAGACGCCCGACCGACATCACGCGTGGCAGCTCTTTCGGGAGCTGATCGAACACCGTCTCGCGGCCTTTTTCGTCCTTGGCCGAGGTCACGAGACCGGCGGGCTTGTGATAGAGCCAGAGACGCGGCGGTTCCGGTTCGCCGACCTCCTTGCCATCGACCGTGATGCGGTCCTTCGGCAAGACGTTGAGCGCGGGGGAGGCGACGACGCGCCCGTTGACCGTGACGCGCCCCGCTTCGATCAGTTCCTCGGCTTCGCGGCGCGAGGAAATGCCCGCGCGCGACAGCACCTTGGCGATGCGCTCACCCGGAGGGGTCTTTTTCGCGGCGGGTTTCGGGGAATTGGGCGTGTCAGTCATGGAAATGGCCTTTCGTTGGCGCGCTCATACTCTGAGACAGGACACATGAAAAGGGCAAAGAAAACCGGCCCGCAGCGATGCAGGCCGGGAATACAGGTTCAGAACGCTGTCGGGGCGTTTCAGAAGGACATGACGTAGGAGACGCCGAAGACCCAGGGGTCGATCTCGGCCTTGCCGGATTTCACGCCGTCCAGTTTCACATCGCTGTCGATGTCGATCCAGCGCACGTCGGTCCGCAGCGCGGCGCGGTCGCTGAGTTTGTAATCGAAACCGGCGTGAAGTGCGACGCCCCAGGAGTCGCTCAGGTCCAGATCATGGCCTGCGATGTCGCCTTTGGCGGTTTCGTCAAAAAAGGCGGTGTAGTTGATCCCGGCGCCGAGGAAGGGGGTGAAGGTCGAACCGGTGTCGAAGTGATATTGCAGGGAGATCACCGGCGGCAGGTGCTGCGTGGTGCCGATTTTGCCCATGCCGTCGGCTTTGATGTCGTGTTTGAATGGCCATGCGCCGAGCACTTCGATGCCGAGGTTGTCGCGGATGAAATATTCGAAGGTGATGGTCGGGCGCACGTTGTCGCCGACATCAAGGCCGGGGCCGCCGTCGAGGCCGCCGTTGTCGGACTTCGGCATCACGCCGCCAAGGCCGAGGCCGAGAGTCATCGTGCCCGCATCCTGAGCCGAGGCGAGGGTCGGCAAAGCGAGGGCAAGGGCCACTGTCGCGGCGAGAACGGAAGTCTTTGTCATAATTCAAGTCCCATTGTTGTCTTCTGCGTGGGGTGAGTCCGCGCGTGCGGGCAGAGTTGCCGTGGCCTGAAAGAAGGCACTTTGATTTGCGTCAAATCGGACGCCTCTGCGACACTGTGTCATCGCGCCTTCCGCACACCTGCCAAGACCTGCACAGGAAGCGGCTTGCCTTTGTCCGGAAAATCGCGGCAGGAAAGAGCATGTCGTTTCGCTCTTATATGGATATCGCTCTGGAAGAGGCGCGTGCCGCAGCCTTGCGTGGCGAAGTGCCCGTGGGGGCCGTGGTGGTTTCGCCCGACGGTGCGGTTGTGGCCCGGGGCGGCAATCGCACGCGACAGGACAATGACCCAACGGCACATGCCGAAATCGTTGCGTTGCGTCAGGCCTGTAGCACACTGGGAGTCGAGCGCCTGCCGGGGTATGATCTCTATGTGACCCTGGAACCCTGCCCGATGTGCGCCGCCGCCATGTCGAACGCCCGCATCCGCAGGCTGTATTATGGCGCGCAGGACCCGAAATCCGGCGGCGTCGCCCATGGTGCAAAAGTCTTCAGCCACGCCCAATGCCACCATGTGCCGGAGATCTACGACGGGATCGCCGCGGCCGAGGCCGAAGCGCTGCTCAAGGATTTCTTTGCCGCCCGGCGCTGATCAGGCCGAAACCTCAGGCGCCCAGAACCATGTAACGACCGATGCCGTAGACGTAAAATCCGGTGAAAAGGATATTGATCCATTTCAACTGGCGCTCGCTGTGCAGCCATCCCATGGCGATCCAGATCAGACAGAAAGGCAGGGACAGGAACAGGTTCAGCGGATACCAGTTCTGCACGATTGCCACGGTCGAGGTGATGCCGAGGATCAGGGCGAGATTTTTGAACGACTGCTCATGGCGCAGCAGAAAGCGTTCCAGCATGGGAAGACCTTTGCGGGCACCGGCGCGTCACAACGGCGCGGTGCGATTTTCGGATATGTCGGGTGTCGGGCATTGTCGCCTTGCGGCAGGAGTACCTGAAATCCGCACGGGCATGCAAGTCACGGGCCTTTTGCAAAATTCGAAAAATACGCGTGGTCGCGTAGGACGCGCCTTTGCGCCCCGTAATGAAGGGTAATCGACGACACAAAGGAGACATCACATGCGCACCCGATATCTTGTCGCTCTCTGTACGCTTGGCCTCACCGGCGGTTTGAGCGGGCCGGTTTTCGCTGCCAGCGACGTTTTGACCTATGACGGCAATGGCGATGGCACCATCACCCGCGCCGAATTTCAGGCGCTGCAAAAGGACAGTTTCAAGGCGCTCGACACTGATGGCAACGACTTCGTGACCGTGGCCGAAGTGCAGGCCTTGCCTGCATCCGATGGGCGCAATGTGACGGGCAAGCGGCTTCTTGCGCGTGACGGGAATGGCGATGGCATGGTGAGCGAGGCCGAGTTCCTGTCGCAGGCGCCGGGCTTTGACCGGGCCGACCGTAACAACGATGGCGTGCTGGCGGGCAATGAACTGGCACGTGTGAACAAGTTCTTGGCAAAGGGCAGTTTTTAAGCCCTGCGCGTTTTGCTTCCCCTTTCCTGCCGATCCACCCTGAAAACCGGATCGCCCCTCTGACTTTGATAAGGACCGTAACGATGAGACACGTCACCGAAACCACCAAAATTCTTGCCTTTGTCTTGCCAATGGCTTTCGCTACGCCGATGTTCGCTCAGAACGTGACGATCACCAATGGTAATGGCGGCACCGTCGAGAAAAACCGCGATTGCGCGCGCGAAAACGGCAAGGTGGTCTGCCAGACAGCAACGACTGCGACCACGGCGAAGGGCCAGACCGTATCGAAAAACCGTCAGCGGACCACCACCAGCGAGGGCACCACCTCGACCATGAACTGTGTCGGACCGACTGGGGAACCCGGTCCCTGTTCGCGCACGGTCCAGATCACCCGCTAAGGCGGGGAAGGCCCGGTCCGCCCATCCCCCCCTGACGGATCGGGCCGTTTTTCAGAACGGTGAAACGTGTATTTGGTAAAACAGGGCAGGGCTAGGCGGCCCCGTTTGAAAGAGTCGAGAGATCGGGTATGGACCCACGTCAGGCAGAGGCCGCCGCCGCGATGGCTGCGATGGTGCGGGGCGAGCGCGCGGCGCTGGCTCGTCTGATCGCGCTTTATGGGGCGGGCATCCGGCGCTATGCGGCGCAAGTGCTGCTCAACGCGACCGAGGCCGAGGACGTGGCGCAGGAGGTGTTTCTGCGGGCTTGGAGCAAGGCGGCGAGTTACGATCCCGCGAAAGGCGCGGTGTCGAGCTGGCTTTACCGGATCGCGGTCAATCTCTGTATCGACCACAATCGCAGGGGGAGATTTCGGCGCTTCGTCGGCATCGACAGTATCGCAGAACCCGAAGACGATACGCCGGGGGCGGAGGCCGGGCTGGACGCACGTCAGAGACTTGCCTTGACCCGTGCGGCGATCCGGGCGTTGCCACAACGTCAGCGTCAGGCGATCTTGCTGAAGGCGGTCGGAGAGCTGTCGGGCGCGGAGATCGCGGCGGCGCTGAATACAAGTGAAGGGGCGGTGGAACAATTGCTGGTGCGGGCGCGTGCCGCGCTTCGGGCCAGACTGGAAAAGGAGGACTGACCCATGACACATCAAAAGACGTCGGATCAGAAAACGAACCCCAACCTGTCTGCGGATGTCACCGCAGATGAGGCCATCGACCGCGACCTCGCTGCGTTGTTGAAAACACCCGGCGACGAGGATGTCGCCTTGTTGTCGCGCTCTGTTCTAAACCAGTTGGCGGAGGCCCCGTCGGGGGCCGAACATCACCTTGCCGAGGTGCTTTCCGAGCCGTTGCCATGGGCCATGGGCTTTGCCGGGCTGATGGGGCTCTGTGTGGGGACTGGCTATCTCCTGTCCTCCGGCGCGGTCGGGGACAGTTTCCTCGCGTTGCTCGCACTGGGCGATGTCTTTGGCCTGCTGGGAGGGTTCTGATGTCTGCACAAGTTACACAACCTCATCGCCATTCTCCCCGCCGGGCCTGGGGGCGGATGGCCCTGATCGCGGTTCTTGGCCTGTCGCTTCTGGGCAATGCCGTGACCTTCGGCGTGATCTGGCGCTTCCAGCAGGTGCGCGCCGTTGTCATGGGCGACGGGGCCGTTCACATGCCCGCTTTCCCGAGCGAAATCCGCAAAGAGCTTCGTGGTCGTTTTGTCGGCGACACGGCGCTTCACGCCAGCTTGCGCGACGTCATCGAAGCCCGCCGCGCGGTCGTGACCGTGAGCACCGAAGCGCCATTTGACAAGGCCGCGACCGAGGCCGCGATGGCCGAGTTCCGCACCCGGTTCATCGCAAGCTTCGATCAGATGCAGGCCATGGTGCTCGATGTGCTCGAAGAACAGGCCGGGGAGAGCCCCGATTGATCAGATTTCGATCGGCACCAGCACCTCGGGCACCTTCACCACACCGTCTTCCAGCGCATAGACCAGTTCGTCGCAGCTCTGCGCCAGAAGCGGGAAGGTGCCCCAGTGACACGGGATCACCGTCTTGAAATCGAAGAATTTCTGACAGACGTAAGCGGCCCGTTTCATATCCATCGTGTAATGCCCGCCGGCACAGAGGATGCCGATGTCGGGCTGATGCAGATCGGCGAACCATTCCATGTCGGCCATGATGTCGGTGTCGCCAGAGACATAGATCGTGTGCCCCTCGCCGGAGATCATGAAGCCCGCGGGCTGTCCCGCATAGGCCGGTGCGCCGTCCTTGAAGTCGATGGAGGAACTGTGCACGGCGTTGACCATGGTCACTTCGACCGTATCTTCGCCTTCGCCCAGCGTGATCGTGCCGCCCTTGCCAAAGCCCGTCACCTGAGCGCCTTCGGCGCCGAGGATGATCGACAACTCGTGGATGCAATAGATCATCGCGTCCGTGGTGCGGGCGACGGGCAGGGTGGATGAGGCATGATCGCCATGGCCATGGGTGAGGAAGATCGCGGTTGTGCCCTCCATGGCCTCGTTTTCGCGGCCTTCGGGAAAGGCCGGGTTGCCCTGAAGCCACGGGTCGATCAGCAGAATCTGATCCGCGATCTCGATGCGAAAGCCGGAATGGCCGAGCCAGGTGATTTTCATGAAAAGACTCCCTATGGTTTGACCCAGTGATTTGCCCAGAGACTAGCACGGGAACGCCAGAGGTCCATGTTTGCCGAACAGATCGACGCCTATTGCGAGCGCACGGATTTCACCTTCTGGTCGGAACCCGTCAATGCGCTGACCAATGCAGCTTTTCTGATTGCCGCGCTGGTGATCTGGCCGCGCACGAAAGATGTCCCCATGGCGCGGGCTTTGGCGGTGGTCTTGTTTGTGATCGGTCTCGGGTCCTTTGCCTTTCACACCACGGCGACGCGTTGGGGGGCTATGGCGGACACGCTGCCGATTCTGGGGTTTGTTCTGCTCTATCTCTTCGGGGCGTCGCGGGATTTTCTCGGGCTTGGGCTGTGGCGTTCGGTCTTGGCCTGTCTCGCCTTCTTTCCCTTCGCCTTCGTCTGCACGCTGCTGTTTTCCCACCTCGGCCTCGGCTCCAGTGCCGCCTACAGTTCCGTGCCGTTGTTGATTTTCATCTATGCGGCGCTGCTCCGAACTCGCGCGCCTTTTACCGCGCGGGGGCTCGCGATAGGGGCCACGATCCTCTGTCTCTCCATTGCGATGCGCTGGCTCGATGAACCGATCTGCGACGCCTTTCCCTTGGGTACGCATTTTCTCTGGCATATCCTCAATGCCACCATGCTGGGTTGGATGATCCATGTTTATGTCCGGCATATGCGTCAAACCCGCCTTGAAGACGGAGCGTCCGCGCGATAAAGCCTCAGACGACAGTTAAAACGGAGCCGCCCATGTCGATCGACATTGATACCGCCCGCCGGGTTGCCAAGCTCGCCCGCATCCGCGTCGAGGAAGACGCGCTTCCCGCGCTCGCCTCGGAATTCAACGCTGTGCTCGGCTTCATCGAACAGCTTTCCGAAGTGGATGTCGAGGGCGTCGAACCGATGACCTCCGTCACGCCGATGCGCCTCAAACGCCGCAAGGACGGGGTCACGGATGGCGAGATGCAGGAGAAGATTCTCGCGAATGCGCCCGATGCGCGTGAGGGCTTCTTTGCGGTTCCGAAGGTGGTTGAATAATGTCTGATCTCAATAAACTCACGCTCTCCGCCGCCCGCGACGGGCTACGCAATGGCGATTACACCTCTGTCGAGCTGACAGAAGCCTGCCTCACCGCCATCGAAGGTGCGGGCGTTCTGAACGCCTTTGTCCACAACACGCCCGAGATCGCGCGCGAACAGGCAAAAGCCGCCGATGCCCGTCTTGCCGCCGGCGACGCCCCCGCCATGTGCGGTCTGCCGATCGGGATCAAGGACCTGTTCGCGACGAAACACGTCCCGACGCAGGCGGCCTCCGCAATTCTCGAAGGGTTCAAGCCCGAATACGAGTCGACCGTAACCTCGAAACTGTTCGATGCGGGCGCGGTTATGCTGGGCAAGCTCAACATGGACGAGTTTGCCATGGGGTCCTCGAACGAGACCTCGACCTATGGCGACGTCATCAGCCCGTGGCGTCGTGGCAATGAAGATACGCCGCTCACGCCGGGCGGCTCCTCGGGTGGTTCCGCCGCCGCCGTTTCCGCCGATCTCTGCCTTGCCGCCACTGGCACGGACACCGGCGGCTCGATCCGCCAGCCCGCCGCCTTCACCGGCATCGTCGGCATCAAACCGACCTATGGCCGTTGCTCGCGCTGGGGCATCGTGGCCTTTGCCTCCTCGCTCGATCAGGCCGGTCCGATGACCAAATCCGTACGCGATGCGGCGATCATGCTGGAGACCATGTGCGGCCACGACATGAAGGACAGTACCTCCGCCGACCTGCCGGTTCCGAATTTCGAGGCCATGCTGACGGGCGACATCCGCGGCAAGAAAATCGGTATCCCGAAAGAATACCGCCTCGACGGCACGCCGGATGAAATCGTTAAGCTTTGGGACGATGGCGCGGAGATGCTCAAGGATGCAGGCGCGGAGATCGTCGATATCTCGCTGCCGCACACCAAATACGCCCTGCCGACCTACTACGTCATCGCGCCTGCCGAGGCCTCTTCGAACCTCGCGCGTTATGACGGGGTGCGTTACGGCCACCGCGCCACGCTCGCCGAGGGCGAAGGCATCAACGAGATGTACGAGAAAACCCGCGCCGAAGGGTTTGGCAAGGAAGTGCAGCGCCGCGTGATGGTCGGCACCTATGTGCTCTCCGCCGGGTTCTATGACGCCTATTACAACAAGGCGCGCAAGGTGCGCACACTGATCAAGCGCGACTTCGAGGATGTGTTCGCGCAGGGCGTGGACGCGATCCTGACGCCCGCCACGCCGTCCCCGGCCTTCGGTCTGGGCGAGGTCTCCGACAGCGACCCGATCCAGATGTATCTCAACGACGTCTTCACCGTGACGGTGAACCTCGCGGGGCTTCCGGGGATTTCGGTTCCGGCCGGGCTGTCCGCCACCGGTCTGCCGCTTGGGCTTCAGCTTATCGGCAAGCCGTGGGAAGAGGGCGATTTGCTGAATATCGCACATTCGCTTGAGGGCGCGGCGGGCTTTGTTTCCAAGCCTGAAAAATGGTGGTAAGGGACAGTTTGACTGACCCTTACGGAGCTTCGCGATGCGTCGTGCCTCTTTTGTGCTGATCTCACTGGCCGCTCTGGCCGCCTGCCAAACCGCCGTGCCCGACAGTGGCGCGGGGGTGGGCTTTGGCTCCTATGCCGAGTATCAGGCCCAGCGAGAGGCCGAACTCATTGCCAACGGCGAAGGCACGAGCCGCGTTTCTGGAGCGACCTCTGGGCTCGATACGCAGGCGATCTCGAACGAGGCGCTTGAAGGTATCGCCGCAGCGGAAAGTGGGGCGACCACGCCTGCAAACGCCAGTACGCCGGTCGCAGCGACGTCAACGCCTTCTTCGACAGCCACCCCCTCGGCGGTCTCGAACGCCATGGGGATTTCCGCGGAAAACAGCTTCGATGCGGTCGCCTCCGAACGCTCCATCGAAGAGGACAAGGCCTTTGTCGAGGCCAACAAGGAAGCCTATGTCACGATCCAGCCGACCAACCTGCCGTCACGACCGGTGTCGGACGCCGGGACGATCGTGGAATTCGCGCTTTCGACCACGAATACCGTCGGTCAGGCGCTCTATTCCCGGTTGATCCCCGGCGCGGATGCGCGTGCGGCGCGCAACTGTGCGAAATACGCCTCTCCTGATCTGGCGCAGGAATATTTCCTGAAAAACGGCGGTCCGGAGAAAAATCCGCAGGGTCTTGACCCGGATGGCGATGGCTTTGCCTGTAGCTGGGACCCGGCCCCCTTCCGTCTGGCCGCCAAAGCGCGCCAGTAATACGGCTATGGCTTTGATGATCCACGATCAGCCCTCTCCGAACTTCGGGGAACGGCGTGACGGTGCGCGGCCCGATCTCGTGGTGATTCATTATACGGCGATGCCCTCCGCCGATGAGGCATTGGAACGGCTGTGTAACCCGGAGCATGAGGTTTCCGCGCACTACCTGATTTGCGAACAGGGCCGGGTTTTCCGCCTCGTCGATGAGGGGATGCGCGCCTGGCATGCAGGCGCCGGGCAATGGGGCGAAGTGACGGATGTGAACTCCCGCTCCATCGGCATCGAGCTGGCCAATCCCGGCACCGCGCCCTTCGCGGCCGCTCAGATGGACGCTTTGGAGCTTTTGCTCGCGGATATTCTCGATCGTCATGCAATTCCGCCGGAGCGCGTCATCGGCCATTCCGACATGGCACCCGAACGCAAAATCGACCCCGGCCCGCGGTTCGACTGGAAAAGGCTCGGTTTGCAGGGATTGTCCGTGTTTCCACCGGTTTCGGATGAAATTACGCCCAATGAGGTTCGATTTGTGCAGGATTTACGCGCCTTCGGCTACCCGGAAACGCCGCTTGAAGCGCTTCTCCCGGCGTTTCGCAGCCGCTTTCGTCCACGCCACCACGGCCCGCTCGACGGGCGCGACATGGCGCTTGCCCGCGATCTTGCCACCCGCTTTCCCATTGACCGCCAGGGCCCGACCGCCTAAGTCGCATTCCGACGCGGATGGCCGGATAATCGCCGCTTCCCTTATGGGGAGGGGAGGAAAGTCCGGACTCCCTTGAGCAACGGTGCCGGGTAACGCCCGGCGGGGGCAACCCCAGGGACAGCGCCACAGAGAACAGACCGCCCCGCACGTCGGGGTAAGGGTGAAACGGTGGGGTAAGAGCCCACCGCGGGACGGGCAACCGGACCGGCACGGCAAGCCCCACCGGGAGCAATGCCAAATAGGGGTTTCGCGCGGGGTCGGGTGCGCAAGCAGACCGCCCGCAGGGTCGCTCAAGCCCGAGAAACCCGGGTTGGCAGCTTGAGCCGTCTGGCAACAGGCGGCCTAGAGGAATGGTTATCGAAGGGGCGCAAGCCTCGGAACAGAATCCGGCTTACAGGCCGTCCGCGTCGTATTTACTTCTGACCAGTGAAGGGGTTTTGCCCCTCTTGACCTTTGGCCAATTCACCCGAGGATATTTGGAGACAAAAGAAAGCGCGGGTTTTGCCCTGTTGGCAGAGCGCCTGTTTCGTCGCACTATGCGGGGAGAATTTGTCAGCATGAGGGAGTTTCCCCAATGAGTTTCGTTAAGACCCTGACCACGCTCGCGATCGGCTTTGCCGCAGCGAAAGGTGTCGAAAAAGTTAAAAAAATGGGGGGTATGGAAGGCGTACGCGAAGCGATGCGCCAGTCCGGTGCGCCCGGAAGCATGGCCGATCAGATGGGACAGATGGCGGAGAAGTTCGGTTTTCCCGGTGGCGCCGAAGCGGTCCGCGACATGATGGGCAAGATGGGCAATCAGGCTGCGGATATGTCGGAGGCGACCGAGGCGGGGCTCGGTTCGCTGTTCTCCGCAATGTCGGGGGCGGCGGCGACGGGGATGACTTCGATGTCGGATATGTTCGAATCCGTGACAAAAGGCACGGCGGTGGGCGCAGCTTCGGAAGAGAACGCCAGGCTGATGATCCGCGCGATGATCATGGCGGCGAAGGCCGATGGGGAGATCGACGCCGAAGAGCGCACGAAAATCCTCGATCAGTTGAGCGATGCGTCCGAGGAAGAGATCGCTTTCGTGCAGGCCGAGCTGGACGCACCGGTCGACCCGATGGCGCTTGCGAAAGACGCGGGCACCATGGCGGCGGCGCAGGTCTATGCGGCGGCATTGATGGCGATTTCTGTGGACACAGAGGGTGAGAAAACCTTCCTCAAGGGGCTGGCGCAATCTCTGATGCTGGATGAGGCGAAACAGGCGGAGATTCATCAGTCGATGGGCAAGCCGGTGATTTGAATTTCACGCGATCTGGATAAAGAAGGGCGGCCCTCTGGCCGCCCTTTTGCGTCACGCAGGCTGTTCGGCGCGACGTTCCTGATGCAACAGGTAAAAAGAGGCCGAGAGGATCAGCGCCGCCCCGAGCCACATGGAGCCCGGCGGGACAAAGCCGAAAGCGAGTACGCCGAAACCGACGTTGAGGGGTAGTTTCAGGTGATCGAAGGGCTGCAAATAGGCGGCATCGGCGACCGTATAGGCCTTGGCGATGGCATATTGCGCCAGTGCGGTCAAAAGTCCGGCTGCAATCAGGATCAGCGCGGTTGTCCCGCCGCTGAACGCCACCCCCTCGCTCAGGGCCAGAACGAAGTTCACCGGGCTGAGGAGCAAAAGCAGATAGACCGTGAGGCTCTCCGGGCTTTCGCTGCGGGTGAGGTGCTTGGTCACGAGCGAGGTGATCGCCCAGAACAGTGCCGCGCCCACCGGGTAAAGTGCATAGAGTGAAAACGCGTCTGACCAGGGGGAGAGGATGATCATGCCGCCGATGAACCCGGCGGTGACGGCGAGCCAGCGGGCTGCACCGGTCTCCTCGCCGAGGAACAGCCCCGCACCGAAAGTCACGAAGAAGGGTGAGAGCATGATGAGGGCAATCGCCTGCCAGATCGGCACATGGGCGAGGCCCGCGATCCAGAGTTGCACCCCGACCACGCCCGCACCGACGCGAGTGAGATGCAGGGCGACATGCCCGGTTTTCATCGCGGAGAGGCCGTGACGGATCACCCATGGCAGGGAAAACAGCAAGGCGATGGCATATTGCCAGAAGGCCATACGCGAGGGCGGCACATGCAACATCATCGTGGCGTATTGGGTGAGAAGGTTGATGATGGCAAACAGGATACCTGCCGCGATCATCAGAAGAGCGCCGGAACGGGCCGGGCCGAGATTTGTCATAAGAGTCATGTGTCGTCCTTTCATCGCACATAACTCAAGGCACGAGGGCAGGCGCTCGCGTTCGGAAAAGCCCGGTCGCGGTCCTGTCATCTCTCTTTCATCCGGACTGTGACCGTCGGCTCCGGGATCGCACCGGATCTGCTGTCCAAGCGTATCCTGAAAGGATGCGCGAGCGCTCGCGGGCTGATCGGGGCAGGCTCCGAAACGAAGCTCCCGAAACACCGCCGGTGGGGAATTTCACCCCGCCCTGAGAGGTTGTGCGGCCTCATTGACCGCCCGATCCGTTTAGGGGCAAAGGCGGAACTGCGCAATCGCCCAGAGATGCAGGGCCAATGTGCGGTGTTTTTGACTGGCGCTCGCCGTGGTTTTCTGAGAAAAGCCCATTGACTCGGAGGCCCAAAGGCTTAAAAGGCGGGCTTCAAGGATTCCACGGGTTGGCCCGACCGCCCGTCGCACGAGATAACTGGAGTAACGAAAATGGCGAAGCCGACGACGATCAAAATCCGTCTCAACTCGACCGCGGACACGGGCCACTTCTACGTGACCAAAAAGAACGCCCGCACCATGACCGAAAAGATGGTCGTAAAGAAATACGACCCGGTCGCGCGCAAGCACGTCGAGTATAAAGAAGGCAAGATCAAGTAAGACCTTCTTGAATACCGGAACAGGCAAGCCGCGTGACCCGAGAGGGAAGCGCGGTTTTTCTTTGACCGGCCCCTCTCTCCCGCGGATCAGGTTTACACCATCCAACAAAGGAGAGAACAGATGTTCGGATGTTATGACGATGACTTCAGAGAGCCGGAGCGGCCTGACAGCTCCTGCTCGTTCCCTTCGAGCCTGAGCGAAGCTCTGGCGGTGGGCGCGCAGGAGATTCGCAAGAGCGTGCCCTTCACCGTGCGAGCCGCCATGCCGGCCGATACCGCGGAGATCGACGCGCTCTTTCGTGCCTCCTACGGTCAGCTTCTGAAACAGCATTACGCAGCCGCCATTCTGGATGCCGCCTTGCCGGCGCTGTTGCATACCTCTCCGAGGTTGTTGAACTCCGGCACGTTCTTTGTGGCTGAGACCGGCGGGGGCGAGATCATCGCGGCGGGGGGCTGGACGCAGGCGACGCCCTTTGGCGGGGTCGGTCCGCGTGAGATCGGTCACATGCGCCGGGTCGCAGTGCATCCGGATCACGTGCGGTGTGGCATCGGTTCGGTTTTGCTGGAGCATATCCTTGAGAATGCGCGACTGACGGGAGTGGAGCGGATGTGCTGCCTCTCGACCCTCACGGCGCGTGAGTTCTACGAGGCTCACGGGTTCGTGGCCTCGGGGGATGTCGATCTGGCGCTGAAGCCGGGGGTTTACCTGCCTGCGATCCAGATGGCGCGCGATCTGGTTTAACGGCTCAGGCGATGGCCATAAGCACGGCGCCGGTCGAAATGAGGCCGACGCCGACCCATCCCAGCGGACTCAGTTCCTCGCCCAGCACAAGCGCCGCGAGGATCGCCACGAAGACCACGGAGAGCTTGTCGACCGGAGCGACCTGCGAAGCCTTGCCAATTTGCAGCGCGCGGAAATAGCAGACCCAGGACGCGCCGGTCATCATACCGGAGAGAACGAGGAAGCCCGCGCCTTTCGGGCTGATCTTGGACAGTGGCTCGATGTCGCCAAGCGACCATGCGAAGAGGCCTGAGGCGAGAAACACCACGCCGGTGCGCAGGAAGGTGGCGAAGTTGGAGTTGATCTCCGATACTCCGACCTTTGCGGTGATCGCGGTCAGGGCCGCGAAAAGCGCGGAGAGCAGGGCCCAGAATTGCCAGTTGTCAGTCATGTCTCATGCTCCAAAAGAAAAGGGCCGGTCGAAACCGGCCCTTCAATATGTCGGATCATGCCCGGATCACTCGCGATTGCCAAGGAATTGCAGCAGGAACATGAAGAGGTTGATGAAATCGAGGTAGAGGTTCAGTGCCCCCATGATTGCCGATTTCGCCAGCCACTCACCGTCCATCGCATGTGCATGGGCAATGTAATCGGTTTTGATGCGCTGCGTGTCATAGGCGGTCAGACCCGCAAACAACAGCACGCCGATGGCGGAGATCGCAAACTCAAGACCGGTGGACTTGAGGAAGATGTTCACGATCGAGGCGAGGATCAGGCCGATCACACCCATGATCAGGAAGGACCCCCAGCCGGAGATGTCTTTCTTCGTGGTGTAGCCCCAGAGCGACAGGCCCGCGAAAGCACCGGCGGTCACGAGGAAGGTCTGGGTGATGGAAATCCCGGTGAACACCAGGAAGATCGAGCTGATCGACAGGCCCATCAGCGCCGCATAGGCGTAGAAATAGGTCTGCGCGGCAGCGGCCGAGAGACGGTTGATCACCGCACCGAAGCCGAAGACCATGGCGAGCGGTGCGAACATGATCACCCATTTCAGCGGTGAGACATAAAGCGCATAGCCGAAGCTCGACAGGTATTCGCCCGCGCCGATCTGATATTCGGTCGGGGTCGAGGTCACGGCAAGGTTGGAGAGCGCCCATGCGGCAAGCGCAGTCACCAGAAGGCCTACGGACATGGTGCCGTAGACCTTGTTCATATGGGCGCGAAGGCCGGCGTCGATCTCAGCCGAGCGTGCGCCGACACCAGCGTGGATCGTTCTGTAGTCAGCCATTGAATGTTGTCTCCTGTGCGTCGAAATCCCTGTGCCTCCGCGACATGCGGAGGTGTCCCTTTCGATATTGGCAGGCCGGGGGCGGATTTCAACCCATGCGGGGCAGGAAACGATCTGTTTTTGTCAGCTATGTCTGATTTGTGGGAAAACCGGGAAAAGATCGGAAAACCAATGAAAAACCGCGATGCAGGGGCGCATCGCGGTCAGGTTTGTCGGGGCAGGTGCGAGGAGGCGGGACAAGCTGTCGCGGTCATGTGATCCGGGTCACTTGGTCCAGTGACGCGGCGCATCCCAGACCGGGCGCTGGCTTTCGGCGCGGACCTCTTCGCGGGTCAGTCCGATGTCGTCGAGCAACGCGTCGTCGAGCGCGGCGAGGGCGCGACGCTGGCGGGCGATCTCGCGGGCGGCCATGAAGCGGGAAAACAGGGAGGGCGCGCGACGCGCGCCGGAGAGGCGGGGCAGGGTCAGGATGGGCATCGTGTCGTCCTTAACAAATAGTGAATTCTGATAGGGAATGAATCATTTCCCTTGATATGTATCGCCGATCATGATCAATAAGTGAAATGAATGATTGTTGAATAACACATCACAGGACATGATATGCCGCGCAATCTCGATCTCACTGCCCTGCGCTCCTTCGTCACCGTTGCCGATTGCGGTGGGGTCACTCGTGCGGCGGGGACGCTGAACCTGACGCAATCCGCCGTCTCCATGCAGCTCAAGCGGCTGGAGGAAAGCCTCGACGTGCGGTTACTGGACCGCAGTGCGCGCAAGATTGCGCTGACCGCACCGGGGGAGCAGCTTTTATCCTACGCGCGGCGGATGCTGGAACTGAACGACGAGGCGTTCAGCCGCCTGACTGCCACGGAATTCGAGGGCGAGATCGTGCTCGGCGTGCCGCATGACATCGTTTACCCGTCGATCCCGCTGGTGCTGCAACATTTCCATGCCGATTATCCGCGGATGCGGGTCAATCTCGAATCCTCCTTCACCATGCAGCTCAAGGAGAAATTCGCCCGTGGAGATTGCGACATGATCCTGACCACGGAGGACGATCTGGACGCGGGTGGCGAGACGCTGGTCGAACTGCCACTGGTGTGGATCGGGGCGCCGAACGGTTCGGCTTGGCGACAACGCCCGCTCCGTCTTGCGTTTGAGCACCGTTGCATCTTTCGCAAGGGTGTGCAGGAGGCGCTGGACCGGGCAGGCATCCCTTGGGAGGTGTCGATTGAAAGCGACCAGTCCCGCACCATCGAGGCGTCCGTGTCGGCCGATCTCGCGGTGCATGTGATGCTGGAGAACACCGCGCCGCCCTATTCGGAACCGATCCAGCATGGCGGGGCTTTGCCGGAACTCGCCTCGAAAAAGATCAACTTCTATATGTCGGAACAGATGAAGGGCGAGGCGGCGGAACGCCTGCGTGACCTGATCCGGCAGGCATATCGCAGTCACGGGAGTGCAAGGATCGCGGCGCAGTAGGGGAGGTGCGGCGAATGGCGGGAATGAGGCCATGTTGTGCTTTGAGAAGGCAGCGGAGGGAGCTATCTCGGGAGAATGGAAAAAGTAATCGCATTAATAAACAAAGCTACGTTTGAAATCCAGAAGTTGGTTGATCTGAAATATGCGAAGGTCAGCGGTCTCACCAAACCTGATAGTCCTTTGAATCAAGTTAACCTACTGGGTGGAGACAAGATTGTGCGTGATTACTTGGATCATGGTGAAATCGGCCTAGCCTTGGATCATCTGAACTACATGGTTGAGGAAACAGGTATACAGTTGCCCCCAGACTTACGGGCGACATTAGCCGAAATATCAGGACGTATCTCGTAGTCGGTTTTTGACCAACGGCAACTTTGTCCGCAAAGCAGTCCTTCGCATCACTGAAGCAGATACTTTCCACTCTCTCTTTCCCTCAATCGTCTGATGTCTGGCTTGCTCGCGCCCCTTCGCGTGCCGACCGTCCATTTCGGCCTTTTTCACGGTTCCAGAACGACCTTCCCCGTCGCCTGTCTTGTGCGGATCAGATCGAGCGCGTTCTCGAACTGTTCCAAAGGCAGGCGGTGGGAGATATGCGGTTTGATCCGGCCCTGTGCCGCCCAGTCGAAGAGCGTGGCCAGAGAGGCGCGCAGGGGGGCGGGGTTGAAGTTGAGATAAGCGCCCCAGTAAAACCCGATGGCGGTGATGTTCTTCACCAGCATATGGTTCGGTTTCATCTTCGGCAGTTCGCCGCCCGCAAATCCGATCAAAAGGATGCGCCCGTCCGGGTTGGTGGCGCGGAAACAGGCCTCGTATAAAGGTTCGCCCACCGCGTCATAGACCACATCGGCACCGCCCAGAGCCTTGATCTGCTCGCGAATGTCGGTGGCCTCCGCGTCGATCAGGTGATCGGCGCCTGCGGCTTGGGCAATGGCCAGCTTGTCGGCGCCGCGGGCGATGGCGATCACTTCGGCGCCCATCAGCTTGCCGATTTCCACCGCCGTGAGGCCCACACCGCCCGCCGCCCCGGTGACCACAAGGCGCTCGCCCGGTTGCAGCCGGGCCTTGTAGTCCAAGGCCATATGCGAGGTGCCGTATGCGATCTGAAGCGCTGCCGCTTCGGCAAATCCCAGGCCCTCGGGGATTGGAATGCAGCGCCCGGCGGAGAAATTCCCGGCCTCCGCCAGTCCGCCCTGACCGGAATAGACCGCGACACGCTGGCCGGGTTCGAACCCTTCGACACCTTCGCCAAGCGCTTCGACCTCGCCCGCAAGTTCGAGACCCAGCGTGAAAGGCGGCTCCGGCGTGTCTTGGTACCGGCCCTTGCACATCAGTGTATCGGCAAAGTTCAGCGCGCCTGCCCGGATTGCCACGCGCACCTCGCCCGGTGCGGGAGGTGCGAGCGGTATGTCGGCAAGGATAGGTGGCTGATCGAAATCTGTGATGCGACAGGCGCGGATGGTCTGTGAGGGGCGGGGCTGGCTCTGTGTCATGGCGCAATTTGTGGCGATTGCAGGCGTCTCTGTCCATGCGAAAGGTGTCGGAGGCGAGTCGATTTTAACCGATTCCGTGTGTTTGGAAGGGATGTTTCGAATGGAAGTATTATTGCAAAACGCAATTAATGATCAAAAAACACGCGCAGGTTTAGTGGGGCCTTGACCGCGCCAGATCGTCACAGGGGGGTATTTCCGCTATTTCTTCCCCTCAAAATCTCATTTTTACAGCTATTTGGGGGAGTATGGTCAAATCCTGCCCAAAAAGACAGGTTGAGACATCAGGCCGGTCCTAAGAAACGTGTTATACACGCATAGGTTAAGGGCGTGCAGCACGATACAAGGAGCGGTCAGTATGAAACATCCCGTGGATGTCCATGTGGGAAAGCGGATTCGCCATCGTCGGTGGATGGTCGGCATGACGCAGCAACAGCTTGCGGAAAAGGTCGGGATCAAGTTCCAGCAGATCCAGAAATATGAAACCGGGATGAACCGAGTGTCCGCATCCCGGCTTTGGGATATTGCCGAGGCGCTTTCTGTTCCTGTGGCGTTCTTTTTCGAAGGGATGGACATGCCCATGGCGGCACAGGTTGCCCCGGATTGCGAGGAAGGTTCCGTTCCGGCCGATATTCTGGCCGACAAGGAAGCGCTCGAACTGGTGCGCTCTTATTACGCGATCCCGGAAAACCAGCGTCGTCGTCTGTTCGAACTGGCACGCGTGCTCTCTGACGTCGCCTGAACCGCTCCGATCTGCCAGACCCGGCCCCCGCGTCATCGACGCCGGGGCCGTTTCTTTTTTGGGCAGATGTGCAGGTTGGGGTGCTGGAACGGGGGCGCCTCGCTTGACCCACCGGGGCAGAGGGTCTACCGCGAAAGGGCCGCGCAGCCGGTGCGCAAGAGAGGCCAGAGGCAGGAGAGACCATGACAGCGTCAGAGTTGAGCGCAGAGGTGCGCGCGGAGATCATCGCAACGGCGACGGCGGCGGCAGAGGCGGCGCGTGAGATCACGCTCCGGTATTTCCGGGGCGCGGCTCTTGGTACGGAATCCAAGAAGGAGGCCGGGTTCGATCCGGTGACGGTCGCCGACCGCAGTTCTGAGCAGGCGATGCGCAAAGTGATCGAAGAGCGTCGTCCCGAGGATGGCATCATCGGCGAGGAATTCGGCCCCAAAGAGGGCACGTCGGGCCTCACCTGGGTGCTCGATCCGATTGACGGCACGCGCGGCTTTATCTCAGGTACGCCGACCTGGGGGGTGTTGATCGCTGTGCGCAATGCGAACACTGTGCTCTATGGCGTCATCGACCAGCCTTATATCGGCGAGCGCTTCGTCGGTGGTCTGGGCACCGCCACGCTGACCGGCCCGCAACGCACAAGCATTCTGGCGGTGCGCAAAGGTGTGGCGCTGGAAGAGGCGGTGATCTTCTCGACCTTCCCCGAAGTGGGCAGCGAGGTGGAGGGCAAGGCATTTCACGATCTGGCTGCCCGCTGCAAACTCACCCGATATGGCATGGATTGCTATGCCTATGCGCTTCTGGCCGCCGGTCAGATCGACCTCGTGGTCGAGGCGGGGCTGCAAAGCTATGACATCCTCGCCCCCATCGGGGTGATCGAGGCGGCAGGCGGTATCGTCACCGACTGGAAGGGCAAACCGGTGCTCGAAGGCGGGCGAGTGCTCGCGGCGGCCAGCAAAGAGTTGCATGAGGCGGCATTGGCGGTACTGTCGACATATTGAGCCCGCCGGAGGCGCCGGCGGCCCTTCAGGGAGGCCCCGATGCACCACTGTTTCCTGATCCGGAATGCGGATGTCGTCCTGACCATGGATGATGCGCGGCGAGAGATCAAAGGTGGCGATATCCTTGTCCGGGACGGGGTGATCGAAGCGGTCGGGCAGGGGCTTTACGACGACGATGCGCAGATCGTTGACGCGCGCGGCTGCCTCGTCACGCCGGGGCTCGTCAACACGCATCACCATCTCTACCAGACCCTGACCCGCGCGGTGCCGGGCGCGCAGGATGCGCTGTTGTTCGGCTGGCTCAGGACACTTTACCCGATCTGGGCCAGGTTCGGCCCGGAGCATATGCGAATTTCTGCGCTGGTGGGGCTGGCGGAACTGGCGCTGTCGGGCTGTTCCACGACCTCGGATCACCTCTATCTCTACCCGAACGGCGCACGGCTTGACGATACGATCGAGGCGGCGCGGGCGATCGGGCTGCGGCTTCACGCGACGCGCGGTTCGATGTCCATCGGCGAAAGCCTTGGCGGTCTGCCGCCGGACAGTCTTGTGGAGCGCGAAGAGGACATTCTCAACGATTGTATCCGGGTGATCGACGCCTTCCATGATCCGAACCCCGGTGCGATGATCCGTGTGGGCGTCGCGCCCTGTTCGCCGTTTTCCGTATCGCGAGAGCTGATGCGCAACAGCGCCATCCTCGCCCGTGACAAGGGCGTTATGATGCATACCCATCTGGCGGAGAATGACGAGGATATTGCCTACAGCCTCGAAAAATTCGGGATGCGGCCCGGTCAATATGCCGAGGAACTGGGCTGGACCGGGCCGGACGTATGGCACGCCCATTGTGTGATGCTCGACCGGGAAGAAATCTCCCTCTTCGCCCGGACCCGGACCGGCGTGGCGCATTGTCCCTGCTCGAATTGCCGCCTTGGCTCCGGCATCGCCCCAGTCCGCCCGATGCGGGACGCGGGCGTCAAGGTGGGTCTCGGCGTCGACGGTTCGGCCTCGAACGACACCGGCAACCTGATCATGGAGGCGCGCACCGGCATGCTGTTGCAGCGGGTGCATTACGGTGCCGACAAGATGAGCCCGCGCGAGATGCTGGAGATTGCGACGCGCGGGGGCGCGGAGGTTCTGGGGCGCGATGACATCGGCAGTCTTGCCCCCGGCAAACGCGCGGATATCGCGGTCTGGGATATGTCGGATGTGGAAGCGGCCGGAAGCTGGGACCCGGCGGCGCTTTTGCTCGCGGGGCCGATGATCGTGAAGGACCTGTTCGTCGAGGGGCGCCATGTGGTCGCCGACAGTTGGGTGACGACCATCGACATGGCCGGGACACTCGCGCGGCAAAAGGCGCTGGCGCTGGGTTTGAGAGACAGTTGAGACGCAAAGGGATCGAAGGAATGAAACATAAGACAATGCGGGCAGGTGTTCTGATGTTTGGGGCGCTGGCTCTTGTAGCCTGTGGGCCGGAGACCGGCGCGGGCTTTGGCGCGATCACCCCGGTAACAACGGCCGCGACTGCCACGCCGGGTGCGATGGAACAGGAGGCGCAGATTATCGCCCTGATCAACGCCGAACGTGCGAGACAGGGGCGCAGCCCGTTGAGTTACAACGCAGCACTCACCACGGCGGCGCAGTGGCATACGGGTGATCTGGCGGCGCGAAACGGTCTCTCGCACACCGGCAGGAACGGCTCCACCGTCGGTGATCGGGTTCGGGCGGCGGGTTATTCTTATTGTTACGTGTCCGAGAACCTGTCGGTCGGCTATCCGAGCGCACAGCAGGCGGTTCAGGGCTGGATGCAATCGAAAGGCCACCGCGCCAATCTTCTGAATGGCGAGGTGCAGGACGTGGGCATTGGCATCGGGCCGAACAACCTGTTCGTGGCTGTGTTTGCCAAACCCTGTCGCTGATCAGAGCGCTGCGCGTTCGCCCATGACGTAGGAGGCGATGATCGCCCGGTCGTCGCCCATCATGATGGTCGGAAACACTTCTTCCCAGATCGTTTCCGCGCGGATCGCACGTTGAGCGATGGCGGGGGTGGAGGCGAGGTCTATGACGGCGAAATCCGCCTCCATGCCCGGTGCGATGGCGCCGATCTTGTCCTGCATATGCAGGGCTTCGGCGGAGCCATAGGTGGCAAGCCACAAAAGCTGTGCCGGGTGGATTGCGGTATGGGTGAGCTGGCCGATCTCATAGGTTGCCGCCATGGTGCGCAACATCGAGAAAGACGACCCGCCGCCTGTATCGGTGGCAAGGCCGACGCGAAACCCTTCGCCCTTGCGCGCGCCCATGTCGAAAAGACCCGAGCCGATGAAGGTGTTGGACGTCGGGCAGTGGATCAGCGAACAATCCATCGCCTTGAGATGGGCGATCTCGCGTGGCTCCAGATGGATCGCATGGCCGAAAAGTGCGCCCTCACGCACCAGCCCGAATTGCTCATACGTATCGAGGTAATCGCGTGCGTCGGGGTAAAGCCCCTTGACCCATTCGATCTCGTCGAGCTGTTCCGACAGATGCGTCTGCATCAGACAGTCCGGATATTCGGCCCAGAGCCGCCCCAGAGCGTCGAGTTGTTCCGGCGTCGAGGTGGGCGAGAAGCGTGGTGTGATCGCATAGGTGGCCCGACCGTTGCCGTGCCAGCGACCGATGAGGGCCTTGCTCTCGTCATAGGCCGCCTTTGCCGTGTCGCGCAGGAAGTCGGGCGCGGTGTCGCGATCCATGCAGGTCTTGCCCGCCACGATCCGCATGCTCCGGTCCTCGGCGGCCTGAAACAGCGCCTCGACCGAACCGGGATGGATCGTGCAGAACGACGTGACCGTGGTGGTGCCATTGGCCAGAAGCAGGTCAAGATAGCGCCCTGCGATGTCGTGGGCATAGGCGGGATCGGCGAATTTTGCCTCCTCCGGGAAGGTGTAGGTGTTGAGCCAGTCAATGAGCCGTTTACCCCAGCTCGCGATCATTGCGGTTTGCGGATAATGGGCATGGGCGTCGATGAACCCCGGAACGATCAGCGCCGGGCCATGGTCGAAGAACTCGGCCTCGTGGTGTTTGGCGCGCATGTGATCGCGCCCCCCGATCGAGACGACATGCCCGTCCCGGATCAGGATCGCCGCATCGGACAGCACCTGAACGGCTTCTTCGGCGGGAATCTCGAAAGGGTTGCCGTGATAGGTGACGACCTGTCCTGCAATCAGCTTGTCCATCGGGGTCCTTTTGATTAACCGCTCTTAACCTCAGGGGCAGATTAGGCGCTGGAAAGGGCAAGGTAAATCAATCTTGCCCCTGTTTCTCGCAGGCAAGCTGTCATAAGGTCGCCGGTGACGAGCAAACGGGCAGGGCATGGTCGAAGAAGACGCGGATATCACAGAGAAGGCCGAACTCGAAGAAGATGGCTATTCGTTGAGCGCCAGGGTGCTCAGCGCCATTCTTTATGCGGTCGATACCGGAGACCGGGCGAAGCTGATCGAGCTGATGGAACCGCTGCATGCGGCCGACATCGCCGACATGCTCGAACAGGTGAACGCCTATGACCGGCGGCGGCTGATTCTGCTCTATGGCGAGGAATTCGACGGGGAGATCCTGTCGGAACTCGATGAGGGCATCCGCGATGAGGTGATCCATGTCCTCAGGCCCGAGGTTCTGGCCGAAGCGGTCCGGGACATGGAGTCGGACGACGTCGTGGACCTTGTCGAGGACCTTGATGAGGCCGCGCAGGAGGCGATCCTTGCAAGCCTTGAGGATGCCGACCGGGTCGCGGTCGAGAAATCCCTGTCCTACCCGGAGTTCTCCGCCGGGCGTCTGATGCAGCGCGAGGTTGTCATGGGGCCCGAGCACTGGACCGTCGGGCAGGCCATCGACTTCATGCGCGAGGCCGAGGAGCTTCCGGAAGATTTCTACCACATGGTGCTGATCGACCCGAAAATGCACCCGGTGGGACATGTGACGCTGGGCAAGATCCTTGGCGCGCCGCGCAGCCAGCCCTTGATCGAGCTTCTGGAACCGGGGTTTCGCACCTTTCGCGTCGATGAGAGCGAAACCGACGTGGCCTATGCGTTCAACCAGTATCACATGATTTCCGCCCCCGTGGTGGACGAAAACGACCGTGTCGTCGGGGTGATCACCATCGACGACGCGATGAACGTGCTCGACGAGGAACATGAAGAGGACATCATGCGACTTGCCGGTGTGGGCGAGGGCTCTCTTGCCGACCGGGTGAGCGACACGGTGAAACAGCGGCTTCCGTGGTTGGCGGTGAACCTCGTGACGGCGATCCTTGCGTCCATGGTGATCGCGCAGTTCGAAGATACCATCGCGCGGTTCGTGGCGCTCGCCGTGTTGATGCCCATCGTGGCCTCCATGGGTGGCAATGCGGGCACACAGGCGCTGACGGTGGCGGTGCGCGCCATCGCGACGCGCGACCTCACGGGAGCGAACGTCTGGCGCGTGATCCGACGCGAGGTGCTTGTGGGGCTGGCCAACGGGCTGGTCTTTGCCGTGATCATGGGGGCGGTTGGGATTTTGTGGTTCGGCTCTCCGGCGCTAGGCGCGGTGATCGGTGCGGCTATGGTGATCAATCTGGTGATTGCGGGGCTGGCGGGGATCGGGGTGCCCGTCCTTCTCGAACGCGTGGGGGTCGACCCGGCTCTGGCCTCGGGCGCCTTCGTGACCACGGTGACGGATGTTGTGGGTTTCTTTGCTTTTCTTGGTTTGGCGGGTGTGGTGCTGTTGTGAACAATATTCAGGATGTGAAGGCGCAGATGCGTCGGCAGGCGAGAGAGGTGCGTGATCGCGCCCATGCGCGGGGCATGGGGGCCGCCGAACAGGCTTCGAAACTGCTTCTGGGCTTTCTGACCCCGCATCGGGGCAAGGTGACGGCGGGCTATATGCCTCTGGGCAGTGAGATCGACCCACGCCCGGCGATGACAGTGCTGCACGGGCGCGGCCCGGTCGCCGTCCCGGTGGTGGAGGCAAAAGCGCACCCCCTGCGGTTCGACCGCTGGACGCCGGAGTTCGCGATGGTCGAAGGAGCGTTCGGCGCGCTGATCCCGGAACGTTCGGAGCCGGTGGTGCCCGAGGTGGTGATCGTGCCGATGCTGGCCTTCAACCGTGCGGGGCATCGTCTGGGCTATGGTGGCGGGTTCTATGACCGCACTCTGGCGATGTTGCGCGCGCGTGGCCCGGTTTTCGCCGTGGGGTTGGTCTATGCCGCGCAGGAACTGCCGAACTTGCCCGTCGAGCCGACCGATGCGCCGCTTGATGCAATCGTGACCGAGCGCGAAGTGCTTACGTTTTAGAATGCGCGACGTGCTCACCTTTTGAGAGAGAACACCATGGAACTTCCCGTCAACCGGTTCAAACAGGCGCTCAAAGAAGGGCGTCAGCAATGGGGTATCTGGCAGACCTTCGGCGGGCCGGACATGACAGAACTTCTGGCCGCGGCGGGTTATGACTGGGTTCTGATCGACGGGGAACATGGCGCCTTCGACGTGCCTCAGGTGCGCCCCTGTCTTCAGACGCTGGCAGGCTATCCGACCTGTTCGGCGGTGGTGCGCGTCTGCGAACGCAACACGGCTCTGATCAAACGCCACCTCGATCAGGGGGCGCAGACGCTGATGGTGCCGATGATCAATTCCGCCGAGGAGGCCCGCGCTGCCGTCGCCGCCATGCGGTTCGCCCCCGAAGGCGTGCGCGGTTACAACAGTGCGACGCGTGCCGGACGGTACAGTGCGATTGCGGATTACGGTAACAAGGCCAAGGACGAGCTTTGTCTGATCGTCCAGATCGAAACCCGTGCCGCCCTCGACGCGCTTGAAGAGATCGCCACGGTCGAGGGTGTGGATGCGGTCTTCATCGGGCCGGCCGATCTTGCGGCCGATATGGGATACCCGGGCAATCTCGCAGCTCCCGAGGTGCAGGTGGCGGTCGAAGGGGCGATTACCCGTCTCAAAGAGCTGGGCGTGCCTTCGGGGATCGTGACGCTTGACGAGGCGATGTTGCAACGCTCGATTGCGGCGGGCACGCGTTTCACCGCCTTGGGCATCGACGCGGTGATGCTGATGCGCAGCGCGCAGGGGCTTCTGAGCCGGTTTCGCGACGCCTGACGTCGGGTTTTCGAGTATTTTGGGCACAAAGGAAACAGGTCCGCTTGCACGCGGGCGCGTGCGGGCCTATGGCTGACGCCATGAAAATCCTGTTTCTCGGAGATATCGTCGGCAGCGCCGGGCGCAAGGCCGTCATGGAGCGCGTGCCGCAGTTGCGCAAGGACTGGGGCCTCGATTTCGTCGTGGTCAACGGCGAGAATGCCACCAATGGCATGGGCCTGTCGGGCGACCATGCCAAGGAATTGCTGGAAGCGGAGGTCGATTGCCTGACGCTGGGCGACCATGCCTTTGATCAGAAGGACATGATGCAGTTCTGCGAACGCGAGACCCGCATCATTCGCCCGATCAATTTCGCCAAGGCGGCGCCGGGGCGCGGCGTGCGGATATTCGAAGACCGGCGCGGGCGGCGCATCCTCGTGGCGCAAATCCTTGGGCAGGTCTTCATGAAACGCGCCTTCGATGATCCGTTTTCGGCGATGGATCAGGTGTTCATGAACCACAAGCTCGGCGGTGCGGTGCAGGCGATCCTCGTGGATGTGCATTGTGAGGCGACGTCGGAGAAAATGGCCATGGGACATTTCTGCGATGGCAAAGCCTCGGTGGTGGTTGGCACGCATACCCATGTTTGCACGGGCGATGCGCAAATCCTGCCGGGGGGGACGGCCTATCTGACCGATGCGGGCATGTGCGGTGACTACAATTCGGTCATTGGCATGGACAAGGCTGAGCCACTGCGCCGCTTCGTGACGGGTATGGGCAAGGGGCGGTTCGAGCCTGCCAAGGGCGAAGTGACCCTCTCGGGCGTGTATGTCGAAACCGATGATCGTTCCGGCAAGGCGACACGCGTGAAACAGATCCGTGTAGGCGGGCGTCTGGAGCAGAGCGCGCCTTGAGGTCGCCACCCTGACGGAAAATCCTTCGTGTTTCTGATCGGTTGGCCGGGATTTCGTTTTGCGAACGAGGCGTTTTGGCGCTTGTGCGGAGAGGGGCTTGGCGGGCATATTGCACGCATAGAACACAGCGCACGGGGCCCCATGGAACTGTTTCATTTCAGCCAGACGACCGAGGCGGTGCTCGCGCTTGTCGTCGTGGGCCTCATGTTCGCCATGTTCGTGCGTGAGATTTTTCCGACCGAGGTCGTCGCCATTTCGGGCGCGGCGCTGATGATCGTTCTGGGCATCCTGCCTTATGAGGCAGGGCTCAAGGTCCTGTCGAACCCCGCGCCCTGGACCATTGCGGCGATGTTCATCGTCATGGGGGCTCTGGTGCGGACCGGGGGGCTCGAATGGTTCACCCGCCAAGCCGGAAATTATGCCGAAACCCACCCGTCGGTCGCCATCGCCATGTTGCTGGGTGTGGTGGTGGTGCTCTCGGCCTTCGTTGCCAATACGCCGGTGGTGGTGGTGATGATCCCGGTCTTCGTGCAATTATCGGGCAAGCTCGGAATTGCGCCGTCCAAACTTCTGATCCCGCTCAGCTATTCCGCCATCATGGGCGGCACGATCACGCTTCTGGGCACATCCACCAACCTCCTCGTCGATGGTGTGGCCCGGGCGCAGGGCATTGCGCCTTTCACGATTTTCGAGATCGCACCCATCGGGCTGGTAGTGACTGCCTGGGGGATGCTCTACCTGCTTTTCTTCGGGCGGCATCTCTTGCCCAATCGCGACAGTCTGGCGGCGATGTTGTCTTCGAACCGGGCAAAGATGAAATTCTTCACCGAGGCGGTGATCCCGCCCGAGTCCAACCTCGTTGGGCGCGAGGTGCTTGGCGTGCAGCTTTTCAAACGCGATGGCGTGCGGTTGATCGACGTCGTTCGTGGCGACAAATCCTATCGGCATGAGCTGGAGGGGCTGACCCTCGAAGTCGGCGACCGGATCGTGTTGCGTTCCAAGATCACCGAACTTCTGAGCCTTCAGCGCAACAAATCCCTCAAGCGCGTCGATCAGG
Source organism: Celeribacter persicus (assembly GCF_003050785.1). Taxonomy (GTDB): domain Bacteria; phylum Pseudomonadota; class Alphaproteobacteria; order Rhodobacterales; family Rhodobacteraceae; genus Celeribacter; species Celeribacter persicus. Next base: position 16,344 of record NZ_QAOH01000001.1, on the reverse strand, counting down.
TCTCCGCAGTCGAAACGACGACGATGGAAGTGCTGATCACACCGGGGTGCAAGATGGTCGGGCGGTCGCTCTCTTCGATGCGCCTGCGTCGCCGTTACGGCGTCTATGTGCTCGCGGTGCATCGCCGCAATCAGAACCTCGGCCAGCAGATCCAGGACCTCGTGGTGCGCGTCGGCGATACGCTTTTGCTCGAAGGCGCGCCGGCCGATATTCAGCGTCTTGCCACGGATATGGACATGGGCGATGTGTCGAAACCGACCGAACGTGCCTATCATCGCTCGCACGCGCCGATTGCGCTGGCTGCGATGTTCTCCATTGTGCTCTTTGCAGCCCTTGGTGTGGCACCGATCCTGATGCTTTCTGTGATCGCCGTCGCGGTGGTTCTGGTGACGCGCTGCATTGACGCGGACGAGGCGTTTTCCTTTGTCGAGGGGCGGTTACTTGCGCTGATTTTCGCCATGCTGGCGGTGGGGGCGGCGCTCGATGCCTCCGGTGCGGTGGAGATGATCGTAAACGTGATCGCACCGCTTCTGGACGGCTTGCCGGTGTTCTTCGTGGTCTGGGCGATTTTCCTTATGACCTCCTTCCTGACCGAGCTTGTGTCGAACAACGCGGTGGCGGTGGTGGTGACGCCGATTGCCATCGGGCTTGCGCACTCGATGGGGCTCGATCCGCGCGGGCTGGTGGTGGCGGTGATGGTTGCGGCATCCGCCTCGTTCGCCACACCCATCGGTTATCAGACCAACACCATGGTCTATGGCCCCGGCGGCTACAAATTCACCGATTACATGAAGGTCGGCATTCCGCTGAACCTCAGCATCGGGCTTCTGGCCTCTGCGGTGATCCCGCTGATCTGGCCACTTTGAGGTGATTTTGGGCGAAATTGAGTATTTGAACCATCAGAAAGACGGGGGCAAAGGCCTGTGGCGGCCTTGCAGGCGGGGCGCGGGCTGCTTTATAGAAGCGCGAAAGCTCACTCTATCGACATTTTCGGAGGCGCCACATGGCAGGCCATTCTAAATGGGCAAACATCCAGCACCGCAAGGGGCGTCAGGATGCGGCCCGCTCCAAGCTCTTTTCCAAGCTCGCCAAGGAGATCACCGTGGCGGCGAAGATGGGCGACCCGGACCCGGAGAAGAACCCGCGTCTGCGTCTGGCGGTGAAGACGGCGAAAACGGCGTCTTGTCCGAAAGACGTGATCGACCGTGCGATCAAGAAAGCGCTTGGCGGCGATGCGGAGAACTATGACGAAATCCGTTACGAGGGTTACGGTCCGGACGGGATCGCCTTCATCGTCGAGACCATGACCGACAATGTGAACCGCACCGCCTCGAACGTGCGCTCCTATTTCACCAAGGCTGGTGGCAACCTCGGCACCTCGGGGTCTGTGTCTTTCATGTTCGACCGGGTGGGCGAGATCACCTACGGGCCGGAAGCGGGCGATGCCGATACGGTGATGATGGCCGCCATTGAAGCCGGTGCCGAGGACGTGGAAAGCGACGAGGAAGGTCACTGGATCTACACCGCCGATGGCGATCTGGCCGCCGTGTCGGACGCGCTTGAGGCGGTTCTGGGCGAGTCGAAGGAATCCAAACTGATCTGGAAACCGCAGAACCGCACCGAGGTGGACCTTGAAACCGCGCAGAAGCTGATGCGTCTTGTCGAGACGCTGGAAGACGACGACGATGTGCAGTCCGTGACGGCCAATTTCGATGTGCCGGACGACGTGGCCGAACAGCTCTGAGGGTGCGCGCTCCGGATGCGTTTGAAAAGCCCCGCGTTTTGCGGGGTTTTTTATGGGATGAGCGCGGCCCGGGCCGCTCGTTTGACCGAGGCGGTCAGCGGCGCGAGCACGGGCGCGGAAAGTCGGGAGATATGCCAGTAGAGCGCGATGTCGACCGGCTCGGGCGCGAGTGTGATGAGCCGGCCAGCCTCCAGATGTGGGGTCAAAAGTACCTCCGGATTTAGCCCCCAACCCAACCCGGCAAGGGCCGCATCGACGAAGCCATGCGTCGAAGGAATGCGATGGGTGGGGAGCGGGAGTTTGCGACCGGTCTGCGCCATCACCCAGTTGTCCTGAAGCCGGTCCTTTTCGTTGAACAAAAGGGAGGGGGCTTTGATGAGGGCCTCGGGGGTGATCCCCTCGGGGAAATGCCGTGCGGCAAACTCCGGCGTCGCCACCGCGTAATAGCGCAGCGCGCCAAGCGGATGAAGATCACAGCCCGGCACTGGTCTGTCGCGGGCAGAGACGGCAGCCATCACCTCGCCACGTTTGAGCCAGTCGGCGCTGTGATCCTGATCGTCGAGCGTCAGTTGAAAGAGCATCTCTCCGGCTCCGGCCATGGCGGCGGTGAACCATGTGGCGAGGCTGTCGGCATTGACCGCAAGCGGCACCGGTGTGGCAGGGCCGCCGCTCTGCCCGAGATCGTGGGCAAGTTGCGCCTCCAGAAGTCCGACTTCCTCCATGTGACGCGCCAGTCGCCGCCCCGTGTCGGTGCCCCGCGCGGGCGTGCCGCGCAGCACCAGTGGCGTGCCCATGCGTTCCTCCAGCGCTTTGATGCGCTGCGAGACCGCGGAGGGCGTGACGGAAAGCGCTTGCGCCGCAGCTTCGAAAGAGCCGTGGCGGAGAACGGCGGCGAGAGCGGCGAGCGAAGGGTAATCGGAAGAATTAAGCATATCTAATTTAATCGTAGAAAGATTAATTTGTCTAATTTTTCTGTGACAGTTATCCACGCCGGGAAAGGATGTCTCATGCTTCACGCCGTTCTTACCGGGTTTCTAACGGGGCTCAGCCTCATTATCGCCATCGGGGCGCAGAATGCCTTTGTGTTACGGCAGGGGGTGAGACGTGCTCATGTCCTGCCAGTGGTTTTGGTCTGCGCGCTTTCTGATGCGATACTCATCTCGCTTGGGGTCTTTGCTTTCGCGCAGGTTTCGGCAGCCTTTCCACCCCTTTTGCCGATTTTACGCTGGGGCGGGGCGTCCTTCCTGATCTTCTACGGGGGCAAGGCCGCCCTTGCCGCGTATAGAGGCGGCGGGCATCTCGATGCGGCAAGGCAAAGCGTGCAAAGCCTGAAAGCGGCGGTGCTTACGGCCCTTGCGCTCACTTGGCTCAATCCGCATGTCTATCTCGACACGGTGGTGCTCCTGGGCGCGATTTCCGCACGATTTCCCGCAGCGCGGGCGGGGTTTGCCATGGGGGCGATCCTTGCGTCCTTCCTGTTCTTTTTCTCTCTGGGCTTTGGGGCGCGTCTGCTTGCCCCGGTTTTTGCGCGCGAAACGGCCTGGCGTGTGCTCGATGCGGCGATTGCGCTGGTGATGTGGACAATCGCGTTCGGAGTGATCCGGGGCAGCTAAGAACAGGCGCAAATCCGCACAGTATCGGCATATTGCCGATGGAAGTTTGGCATTTGCAGTGCGATCTGTTTTTACGGTATCCAAGTGGATCGGGTCGCCCCTCCTCGCCAAACGAAAGTCGTTTCAATGCCGCCACGCTTTTCGGTGATCCTGCCGACGTATCAGGACTGGTCCGCACTGGCCGGATGTCTTGAGGCTTTGTCCCGGCAAACAGTGGGCGCAGAGGCTTTTGAGATCGTGATCGGGAACAACAATCCCGCAGCGGATCTGCCTGCGGATTTCAAACTTCCATCGAATGCCAAGGTCGTTCATCAGCCCAAACCCGGCTCCTATGCGGCACGCAATGCGGCGGTGGCGCAGGCGCAGGGCGCTTTGTTGTGCTTTACGGATTCCGATTGTCGGCCGAAGTCTGACTGGCTGGAACAGGCGGAAAACCTGTTCGCGCGCGCTCCGGACGCCAACCGGATCGGCGGCCATGTGGAAATGACCTCAGTCGGCCCGGAATGGAGCGTTCCGGAGCTGTATGACCGGATTTTCAATCTGCGTCAGGAGCGTTATGTGCCAAATGGCTATGCGGCCACGGCGAACCTGATCGTGAAGCGGCCTTTTTTCGAGCGGGTCGGCCCCTTTAACGAAGAGCTTTTTTCCAGCGGTGACAAGGAATGGAACAAGCGTGCCACGGCCCTTGGAGATCGTATTCTCTATGGAGAAAACGTCTGCGTTGAACATCCGGCGCGGAATGATTTCGCGACTTTAAGAAAAAAGCACTTTCGGGTTGCCGGTGGGCGTTTCCGCATGAAGGGACGGGACAGGAAGCGTCTCTGGATTCCTTCTCCGAAATATTTCTTTCCTGCGCTTTCTTCCCTGAAGCGCATTCTTGCGGAACCCGGAATTTCCGGGCGTCAGAGGTTTTTAATTTGGCGGATGGACTATCGTCTACGGCGTGAAGAATTGCGCGAGTATTTTCGTATCCGATCCGGCGAGAGTGCGAAACGGGAATAACACCCGGACAGTTTGCCGTTTTCACAGAGGTGTCGGAAGAGGCTTTGCCTGGGGCGCTCTCCTCACGTAGTCTTCTTGCGCGCCTCCCGCCAGGTGATGAAGGAAATCGCGGCGATGATCATCGCCCCGCCCAGAATCACGAAGGGATCAATTGCCTCGCCAAAGAGCAGATAGCCGAAGCTCACCGACCAGATCAGCTGTACGAAGACCACGGGCTGCACCACGGTCTGTGGCGCACAGGCAAAGGCGCGGGTCATGGAATAATGCCCGAGCGTTGCGAAGGCGGCGGTGAGAAACAGCAGCGCCAACTCATGCGGCGTCGGCGTCTCCCAGTGCAGCAGTGCGAAAGGCGCGATCACGATGGGCACGGTCACCGACATGAGAAACACGACCACGGCGGCGGGCAGTAGCTTTGCCAGCCGACTGGCAATCAGGTAAGACCCCGCGAAGGCCATGGCAGAGACCACCATGGACAGGTGCCCGGGGTCGATGGCGCGAAAGCCCGGACGCAAGATGATGAGCCCGCCGAGAAATGCGACGATCAGCGCCATGATCCGGGGCAGGGCGATGCGCTCCCCGAACAGGAACACCGCCCCGATGGTGATATAGATCGGATTCATGAAGTTCAGTGCGGTCACCTCCCCCATGGGAATGCGGGTCATGGCGAAAAACCAGCAGGACATCGCCAGCGCATGAAACAGCGCCCGCCCGAAGGTGAGCTTCCAGATCTGTGGCGTGAACCGCGCTTTTCGCACCGCGCCAAGGGTCGGAATGAGAAAAATAAGCCCGAGAAGGAAGCGCAGAAAGGCACTTTCCAGCACGGGCAGCCCGTCGCCGACATATTTCACCAAGACGTTCACCATGACGAAACAAAGCGTCATGAACAGCATCCAGAGGATGCCCGTCACGGATGCGGTGGGTTTGGAGAAGGAACCGGGGGTGCGCATGTGGCGAGAGTGGTCGTTCGTCCCAAAGATGGCAACTCACTCAAAGCGCAAGCGCCCGGCTGCATATTTGCACCTCAGCGAGCGGGTGTCGGGGTGAAAAGCAGGGGTTTTCTTGATCCGGGTCAAAGCAGGTGGCGCTCCTCTGCGTCCAGACTGGAATATGAGACCGGGCCATAAGGAGAAACGCATGTCCAATACGCCACACCAACTCGCCGCCGATTTCCCGGAACTTGCCGGGAAAATCTCTGAACTCAAAGCCTCCGATCCGCGCTTTGCGGCCCTTGCCGCGGAATATGAGGCGTTGAACGATGAGGTCCATCTCGCTGAAACCGATGTGCATCCGATGGAGGATCTGGCGCTCGCCGAACTGCGCAAGAAACGGATGCATCTCAAGGATGAGATTTACCGGATGCTGACCGCTCCGGCGTGATTTCATCCTCGCTTTTAAACCGGAGGGCGCGTTACTCGCAAAGAGGCGCGCCCTCTTGTATTTGGAGAACAAATCGCGCACAAATCGTGCGTGAGGTTGGGTATAATACCATATGTTGCGGCTCTTTGGGCCGTGATGGGTCTTGGGGTGACCCTGTTTCCTGTCGAAACGGCCGAGGCTGTGAGCGATCAGGATAGGGTCTTGGTGTCTGCCGCGAACTCGCTCCGATTGGATTTTAAAGGTGCAGAAAAATCTGCGCAAGCACCTGTCACTCTGTCCTCGCCCGGGGACGGTGATTTGCGTGTGATCGACGGAGATACGTTCTCCATCGGGGATGTTCGCATCCGGCTCTACGGCATCGACGCGCCGGAACTGTCGCAGAGCTGCTTCGACATGCGCGGGCGCAGCTGGTCCTGTGGGCAGTGGTCGAAGGCGGTGCTTGAGAACCTTGCCAGCGGGACAGTGCGCTGTGTCGCCCGCGATACCGACCGCTATGGCCGCACGGTCGCCGTCTGTGCTTCGGAGGCGGAGGATATCAACGCCGCGATGGTCGCCGCCGGGGCTGCCTATGCCTATGCGAAATACGCGCGCGATTATGTTGCGTTGGAGGCGGTTGCCCGTACCGAAGGGCAGGGGCTTTGGCGTGCGGGCAGTGAGATGCCCGCAAAATACCGCGCGGAGAAACGTGACGCGCAACCGGCACAAACCCCGCCCGATAGCTGTGCGATCAAGGGCAATATTTCCGGCTCCGGCAAGCTCTACCATCTGCCCGGAGGGCGCTGGTACGGTGAGACGCGGATCAACGAGGCTCAGGGCGAACGCTGGTTCTGTTCCGAGACGGAAGCCCGTGCGGCGGGCTGGCGCAAAGCACAGGGATAATCCGGCAATACCCCCGCAGAACCACATGCCCTCCCTCTTGCATGGCGGCGCGTTTTCCCTTAGACGACAGCGCACCGGGTCGTTAGCTCAGTTGGTAGAGCGCTTCGTTTACACCGAAGATGTCGGGAGTTCGAGCCTCTCACGACCCACCATTTTCTCTGAAATGTACGCCCATGACGCTCTGACTTGCCTCAGACGTTCTACGCGTATTTCATGACCGTGCAGATTACCGTGGGACCCGACATCGAAGAGAAACGAATGCGCAGGATCGTTGAAGGAATACGGATCAGGAATCGTGTCAGCAGGGGAGGCGTCGTGAAAGCGCTCCTGCTCTGTGTTGCGCTTGAAATTTTCTATCTCTACTTGACGCTTTACGAACCAGTTTGGTGGCGCGAGGATCGTCGGTATATCCCTTATCTGGCACATGTCAGTGCCTGCCTGATGCCATTCATCGTTGCTTGGGGAATCTGGACCATGCCAACGACTCGGGGTGGGTTCGAAAAGAGACTTCAGGAAAGACGGCGCAAAAGGTGAATGCACGGTTCGGTAAGGGGAATGTCCCGCCCATCCTGAGCGAGCGCAACGAGTGCAATTGCGCGTTCACAGTTTTTTCTCCTGCCCCGACACTTTTTCGCGATTCCATGCTTGACGAGGCTCTGCGGTCCCCATAGAACGCCCCTCACGCTTCGGGGCGCAAGTCCCGGATCGGCAGCGAGCGGTTGTAGCTCAGTTGGTTAGAGTACCGGCCTGTCACGCCGGGGGTCGCGGGTTCGAGCCCCGTCAACCGCGCCATCGCTGTCATAGCCCTTCGGGGCACCGCTTTTGAAAAAGCACTGCGCGGTTGTAGCTCAGTTGGTTAGAGTACCGGCCTGTCACGCCGGGGGTCGCGGGTTCGAGCCCCGTCAACCGCGCCACTTTTCTCATAACGTTTCCGGCATCCGACTCTTGGTCCCTTGTGCTTCCCGTACGGGCCGCCACTATGGATTTACGCATTACACGGGCGGTGTGCCATGGCGCAAAACCATATCCGGGGCGCAGAATGGCTGCGCATATCTGGCCTTTTGGCTCTGACGCTGATCGCCTTTGCCGGGAATTCATTGCTGACCAGGGCGGCGCTCACCGATCCTGCGACCGGGGCGCTGGCCTTTGCCGGAGTGCGGCTTGTCTCCGGTGCGCTTGTCTTGCTGGGGCTCGGCATGATCCGAGGCGAGAGCTTCGTGCCCCAAACCCGTGATCTCCCTGCAATTTTGGCGCTTTTCTGCTATGCCGTGGCATTTTCGCTGTCCTACCGGGCCATGTCGGCGGCCAGCGGCGCGTTGATCCTGTTCGCCGTGGTGCAGGTGACCATGCTGTTCGTGGCCTCTGTGCGTGGTGTCCGGATCGGTGCTTTCGGTCTCATCGGTGTTGCCATGGCGCTCTCAGGATTGATCTGGCTTTTGCTGCCGGGTCTGGAGGCCCCGCCTTTGCCAGCGGCCGTGATGATGGCGCTCTCGGGTATGGCCTGGGGCATCTACAGTCTTTTGGGGCAGGGGGCGGGCGCACAGGCCGGGCGGACCACGCGCAATTTCATTGGCACGGTGCCGTTCGTTCTGGTGGTGTTTCTCATCGTGCCGCCGCATCTGAGCGCATTCGGCTGGCTCATGGCTGTGCTGTCGGGCGGCGTGACCTCTGCACTTGGCTACATGCTCTGGTATCGGGTTCTGCCGCATCTGAGCGCGCCTCTGGCCGCCAGTGCCCAGCTTTCCGTGCCGCTGATCACCGCCCTTGGCGGGCTGGTGTTTCTGGGGGAGGGGCTTGGTTTGCGCTTTCTTTTCGCCAGCGTGCTGATCCTTGGCGGGATTTATCTTACGGGCAAGCGCCGTCTTTGAAGCGTTTCGCGAAACGCTTTAATCAATCCGATAGGGCAGTGTGCCCCGGTTGTTCGGGTCGATGGTCAGGCGACGTTCCAAGGGCGGCACCGAGCGCTGGTGACAGTCGCGCCGCTCGCAGATCCGGCAGGAGATGCCGATCGGCTGAAAGGCCGCGGGTTTGGTGACATCGAGATCGTCGGCATAAACCAGTTCAGAGGCGTGCGTGACCTCGCAGCCCAGAGAGATCGCGTAACGTCGCACCGGCGCATGAAACGCGCCGCCGGGCTTCGAAACGTCACGGGCAATCGACAGGTAACGCACCCCGTCCGGCGTCTCCGCCAGTTGTCGCAGGAAATGGCCAGGGCGCTCGAAGGCCTGGTGCACGTTCCAGAGCGGGCAGGCGCCGCCGTAGCGCGCGAATTGCAGCCGGGTGGCGGAGTGGCGTTTGGTGATCGTGCCGGCCTGATCGACGCGGACGAAATAGAACGGGATACCCTTGGCGCCCGGGCGTTGCAGGGTGGAGAGCCGGTGCGCGACCTGTTCGATGGACGCGCCGAAACGTTCGGCCAGCATCTCCAGATCGTGACGGGTCTCCTGCGCAGCATCCAGAAATGCGGTATAGGGCAAAAGGGCCGCGCCCGCGAAATAATTGGCAAGCCCGATGCGGGCGATCTCGCGGGCCTCATCCGAGTGGAACCGGGCCAGATCGAGCGTGGCGTCGAGCAGCTTGCCCTGCGTGACGAGAGCAAGCTGGTGCAGGATCTGGAACCGCCGCGTGGCGCTCGAAGCGCGCGACGAAATCGTCAGCTCGCGCAGTTCCGGGTCGAAGTGGCGCAATTCCCGCTCGCCGCTGCGCACGGTGATGCCATGCCCCTCCAGCATGTCGAGTGCGGTTTTCATCACATCGCGCCCGCGACCCTGACCGCGGGCAATATTCTCGGCTGCCCGATCCACCGCGTCGATATAGTTGTCGCAGTAATGGAAGAAATCGCGCACCTCTTCCCAAGGCGAGGGGCGTGTCGGAATGTCTTCGCGCCCGAGTGCCTCGTCCATCGAGGCAAGCCGCTCCGTGGTCTGGCGATAAGCGCGGTGCAACTCAAGGAAGGCGCGGGCGAGGGCGGGGGCGTTGGAGGCGGCGAGCCGCAGATCGGCCAGCGGTGGCGCGCCGTCGGAGAATACCGGATCGGCCAGCGCTTCGCGCATGTCGGTGACCATGCGTTCGGCATCGCCCGAAGACAGTTCGGTGACGTCAAAGCCAAACTCCTGCGCCAGAGCCAGAACGACGCCGGTCGACACCGGGCGGTTGTTGTTCTCCATCTGGTTGAGATAGGGCAGGGAAACGCCCAGCTTTTCGGCAAAAGCGCGCTGCGTCAGCCCGAGGCGGGTGCGCGTCTCGCGCAGTTTCGCGCCGGCATAGAGTTTCTGCTGGGCCATGCTTTTCCCTCTCTTCTCGCTTTTGCAAAACGAGGTTTGCCAGTGCAAACCCGTTCTGGCAAGAGGGGAAAGCGCGCTCAGCCCTCGCGGATCAGTTTGCGTTCGCGCAACACCACCCAGAGGGCTGCGGCAATGGAGGAGAGCGACGCGCAGAGCATGATGACCAGAAGCGGTGTGCCGCCGCTCTCTTCGGTCAGGGCGACGCCCGCGAAAGCCGAGAGCACCGCGCCGCCGCCGATATACATGAACCCGCCAAGCCCCGCCGCCGTGCCTGCCAGATGCGGGCGCACGGAGAGAGAGCCCGCAATGGAATTGGGCAATTGCAGCCCGTTGCCCAGCCCCACAAGCGAGATCATTGCGAAGAAATTCAGCGGGGTCGCGTGGTCCGCTAGGAAGATCAGCAGCGAAATGCAGACACCCGTGGTACAAATCCCTGCGCCAATCAGGATCATCGTGTTCATGCCCAGCCGGGCGGAGAATTTTCCGGCCATAAAGTTGCCGAAGAAATACCCGATCGCCGGGGCGGCCATGTAGAGGCCGAGCTTGTCCTCTGTCAGGTTGAACACGGTCGAGCCGAGGAAGGGGGCGCCGCCGAGAAAGGCGAAATAGGCCCCCGAAGCGGTGGCGGCGGAAAGCGCGTAGCCGAGAAAGCGTTGCGAGCTCAGCAATTCCGGAAAGCCGCGCAGCATATCCTTCATCGAACCGCCGGTCTTCGGCGCGGTCTCGCCCGCATCGAATGTAACGATGGTCAAAAGCAGGGCACCAACGCTGAACAGCAGCCAGAAGGCGCTTTGCCAGCCATAGAGATGGGTGAGGAACCCGCCGACTGTGGGCGCGACCATGGGGACAAGCGACATGCCCATGGTGACATAGGCGATCATCTGGGCCGCCTCTTCACCGGGGACCATGTCGCGCACGATGGCGCGTGAAAGCACCATGGCGCTGACGATCCCGGCCTGAGCCGCGCGCATCAGAAGGAAGAATTCCGCAGAGGGGGCAAAAATCGCGCCCAGTGTCGCGGCGAGAAAGATCAGAATACCGCCGATCAGCACGGGTCGGCGTCCGAACCGGTCCGACAGGGGGCCGATCACCAGTTGCAGCGCCGCATTCACCGCGAGGAAGATCGCGATGGAGAGCTGCATGACGCTGTATTCCGTGTCGAAATAGCTGGTCATTTCCGGCAGGGCGGGCAGGAAGACATTCATCGTCATGGCGGAAACCCCGGCCATCAGGACGAGGGTCAGGATGTGCGGCGGGGTGCGTCGGTCAAGAAAACGGACCGGCGGCTTGCCGTTAGAGGGAGAGCTGGGGTTTTGCGACATTGCGCCACCATGGAAAAGACGTCTCGATCTGTCTACGAGGAATCTCCCGCAGCCCGCTGCCGTTTTCGCACAGCCTTGCCAGAGGAGGCAATTGCCGCTCAGAGGGAAAATTTAATCTATTGAATTTGTTTGTATAGTGCGTGTGAGCGGCGGTGACGCTACTTAATTTAGGGACATATAATCACCCGCAGAAAATCCAGCATGACAAGAAAAAGGCCGCTCGCATGAACGGTCTTTTAAGGATGGCGATACAGAGCCGTAAAACGTCTATGCTTGGGCGTGAGGTTTTGACGGAAACCACACCGGTCTCGGGTTCGGGAACTGTGGGGATCTCGGTTTGCGCGATGTTTCGCCACTTATTCATGTGGTTTGGAAATGCAACAAAATTCTCAGGAATGCCGGAGCCGCATCATTTCGCGACATCTGCTGTTTCATTCACGTTTTTCCCCTTAAAAGGGAGTGTTTGTTTGGACTACGGCAAGATGCGATGAGTTAATAAGGTTATGTTATGCGCGTGTTGTCGAGTGTTCTGGGGCTTGGTTTCTGTGTGGGATTTGTGGCGCCTGTGATGGCGGATATTGCGACAGGTATTGAAACGCTTGAAGCGGGCGACGTCCAAGGGGCAGTCCAGGAATTTCAGGCGGCGTTTGAAGCGGGCGATGCGGATGGCGCATTTTACATCGGTCGCCTTTTCGAGATGGGTCTCGGTACGGATCAGGACATGCGTCGCGCGGCGGAGCTTTATGCGGCGGCGGTGTCCAAAGGCAGCGCGCTTGCACAAAACCGCTTGGGGCTGATGCATCTGAACGGGGAGTTCGTGCTTCAGGACTACAAACGAGCGGCGGAGCTGATCTGTGCCTCTGCGGATCAGGGCGACGCCAACGGGCAGTTCAACTGCGGTCTGCTGTATTCCGAAGGCAAGGGGGTGGGGCAAGACACCTTTCGTGCCGTTGAATATTGGCAGCAAGCGGCTGAAGCCGATCATGTGGCGGCGATCAATTATCTCGGTCAGGCGTATCAAACCGGCAACGGGCTGGAACAGGACGCGACCGCTGCGTTTGCGCAATTCTCGATCACGGCGGCTGCGGGCAATCCGATGGGATTGCATGAACTGGCCAAGGCCTATGCGACCGGGGCGGGCGTAGAGCGCGATCTGGTGAAGGCACACGGGTTTGCCAATCTCGCGGCCGTGCGTGGTCTGGGAGAGGCGCGTGTGTTGCGCGATGAAATCGCGGTTCAGCTTGATGCCGCCTCTTTGGAAAATGCTCAGGCGTTCGCACGGGACTGGAAAGCCGTCCCGATCAACCTGTAAGCCCACTGAGCAGTTAAACCATGGTGCGGTTGGGTTTCCTTTGGCATTGGTGTGCCATGTTTGTGTTTTGGGGTCAGGTTGCAACGGCGCAAATCGCTGTCGATGGCCCCTATGAACAAAACTTCACAGATTGGCGCGTTCTGTGCCAGTCACCGGGAGAGACTTCCACTTGCCAGATGCTGCAAAGCGCCGCGGCCGGGGAAGACGGTCCGGCGGTGTTTCTGCTGAGTGTCTCACCGGGACGGGAGGCGGGCGCAAGCTATGCTGTGGTGACTGTTCCCTTGGGGGTTTATCTGGCTCCCGGCATTGAAATCCATGTGGATCAGCGGCGCCCGTTCAAAGTGCTCTATGAGGTTTGCGATCGGACCAGCTGTCATGCGGGGTTCGAATTGTCGGGCGCGGTTCTGGACGCTTTCCGGCAAGGGCTGGACGCGAAGGTGCGTGTCTGGACCGCCAAAACCCAAGCCGTCGAATTCCCCGTTTCTCTGCGCGGCTTTTCCGCAGCTTACCACCATTACCAAGAACAGGTTTCCGGATGATGCGTTCGTTTTCTTTTTCCTTAGCCCTTATTCTGAGCCTCAGCTTTTCTCACGGTGCTCTGGCCGCACCGCTTGAGGACGGCAAGACGGCCTTTGACGCGGGGCAGTATGAAGCCGCGATGCAGTCTTTCAGCGCGGGATTTCGCGCTGGCGATGCCGCATCGGGCTATTACCTCGCGCGGATGCTGGAGCTTGGACTTGGTGTAGAAGCCGATCCGGTTGCAGCCATGCAGTTTTACCGGCAATCGGCGGAAGGCGGCAATGTCGAAGCGCTGAACCGTGTGGCCCTGATGCATTATCGGGGCGAGGCGGGTGTGGCGCAGGATTATGAGCAAGCCGCACGTCTGTTTGGATTGGCGGCGGAACAGGGGGATCGCAATGCGCTCTTCAACCTCGGTAAGCTCTATTTCGAGGGCGAGGGGGTCGAGAAGGATGCGGGGCAGGCGATCGCCTATTATCGGCAGGCGGCTGAAAAGGATCATATCCTTGCCCTGAACACCCTTGGCGCATTGTACCGGATGGGGGCGAAAAGCCCGGAGGATACGGCGCGGGCACGGGCATATTTCGAGCGCTCCGCAGCCTTCGGCAATGCGGTCGGCCTTTTTGAAATGGCGCGTCTGATCCTTGAAGAAGGCACCGATGCGCCTCATCAGGTCGAGGCGCATATGTATCTCAATCTGGCCTCGGCACGCTCGCACCCGAACGCGCCGGAGGCGTTGCAGGAACTGACCGCGGCGATGACGCAGGAGGATGTGGAAGCGGCGCAGCAAAAGGCGCGTGCTTTTGTTGCCCTGAGCGATGAGGGTGCGGAGTAAATGGCCGGTTCGCGCATATATTCCATGGGCACGGCCTTTGGTCTTGCATGTATTCAGTGTATCGGGCCGGCTCATGCACAAGGTATTCCGCCTGCCGATTTGCGCGCAGCGGAAAGCGGGATTCAGCAACAGCAATCGGCTCAGGCTGAGGCTGAGACAGCCAGACGTGCGGAGCAGCGCCGCTCAGGGACGACACAGGGCGCGCTCGACATGGGGTTCGATCCGCTGGCCCCGGTTCCCGGCGGTCCCTGCTTCGAAATCCGCGACATCGTTCTGAGCGGTTTTGAGGCGTTTGGACGTGAACCGGAAGGGTATCGCGATCTGATCGGCACTTGCGCCACGGCGGCGGATATCGCGGCCTCGCTCAACCGGATCAACCGGCATTATCAGTCTCTGGGCTATATCACCACGCGGGCTTACGTGCCGGAACAGGATGTGATGGACGGATCGCTGGAGATCACCATCGTTCCGGGACGGCTTGAGGGCTATGTTTACGGGGATGGTGCTCAGGCTGACGCACGGATTGCGGCAGCCTTTCCGGGAGAGCGGGGCGATCTGCTGAACCTGCGCGATCTGGAACAGGGGCTGGACAACATCAATGCGCCGAAATCCGCCAGCGGTCGCTTTCAACTGATCCCCGGCGAGGCGCCGGGAGGGTCTTTTGTGCAGGTCCATGTGGAGGACACGCGCCCCTGGCATTTCGATCTCAGCGTCAACAACACCGGGTTCGAGACGACAGGTGTGGTGAAGGCCACGGCGAACCTGGGTTTTGACAATGTGCTGGGGCTGAACGATCAGTTGAGCTTCGGGGTGACGGGCACACCTTTCGACAATCGCGCCGACAACTATTCCGACGCCTATTCGGTGAGCTGGGGTGTGCCGGTCGGCAAGTGGACCTTCGGGGTCAACGCGGGGGCTAGCGGCTATTACTTCATCCTGCCCGGGCTCAATCAGTCCTATCCGGTGGAAGGACGTTCGCACTATACAACCTTCTCGGCGGAACGATTGCTCATGCGCAACCAGAGCGCCAGGGTTTATGCCTATGGCGATCTGAAACTGACCCGCACACGCACCTTCATCGACGATCAGGAGATCGAAACCCAGCGCCGCCGCCTGACGATCGGTTCTCTTGGCCTGCGTGGCGAGAAGAATTTTGATCAGGGCGCAAAGCTCACCTGGGATGTCGGTACGAAATTCGGACTGGATGCTTTCGACGCCTATGTGCTGGACAAGAGCATTGTCGATCCCGAATTCCGTCTTTTGAAAGCGCGCCTGACCTATGAGCATCCGCTGGACGATGCAGGGGCGCTATACAGGGGCACGCTGGTGGCGCAACGCTCGGACGACATTCTGCCGGGCACGGAACAGTTCTCCATCGGCAGCTGGTCTTCGGTGCGCGGTTTCCATGACGACAGCATGTATGGCGACAGCGGCATATACCTGCGCAACACGGTCGAATGGGATGCCCATAAGGGAGCGGATGTCGAAGTACGCCTGAATGCAGGGCTCGATCTCGGCTATGTGGAGCCTTCCACCCTGCGCAACTGGTCGCAGGATTATCTGGTGGGGGTGAGCCTTGGCGCGGATATCAAAATACAGAACAGGGCTACGCTTACCTTACAAGTGGCGCATGCACTCAGTCGACCGGAAGAGAACCCGCCGAACGCACAGCCTGCGTTCGAGGCGGACAAGACGGTCGGTTATGTTGGTTTCAAGGTGGAGTTTTAAGATGAAGTGGAAGCAACGCGCGTCTCTTGGAGGCATTCTGGCAAGTGTCACCTTGCTTGGAGCATGTGTGCAACCGATTGAAGTGACACAGGCCCCGATCAAAGCAGACTACAAGCCGGGATTTTCCGTGGACAGGGTCGCGGGTGAGAGCGCAGTGACCGTGCGAAGCTTCACAGGCGTGGAAAAGGAGCGAAAGGAGTTTTCCGGGGCTGCGTGTGTTTTGGAGTCGGATGAAATCCGTGCAAGCTTCACAACACCGGCCGAGATCATCGTGCCGAAGTTCCGGCAACGCAAGGAATTTGCCAGCCGGGGGCGTCCGACATCTGCGCGTGTCGTTTGCAAGGCGGCTGGAAGCACCGGGATTGCGTCGTTCGATGCGACCGACAAGCAGGTGCAGACGGCGACGAATGCAGGGGTCGGCGGAGCGATACTCACCGCGGTTGTGAGCGGTGCAATCGCTGGTTCCACGTCATGGAAATATCCCGGGATTATGAGCGTTACCGTGCAGGGCGTGGAGTAAAACCGGGATTTTAATGTGTTTGATGAGTTGGGGATGTGTGGGTTTTAAAATGGGTAAGTGTTTAGAGAAGATCATCTCCTGGTCCCTGATTGCGGTCCTGACGGTTCAGCCCGCTGAGCTGCTGCCGGTTTCGTGGACACCGAGATAAGGTGTTAATGAAACTGGAGAATCTACATGACAAGAAGGATGTTCAGCCGCGAGTTCAAACA